>JANQPD010000010.1 GCA_028285465.1 Owenweeksia sp.
GTCTCTATCTACTGCGGGCGTTAGAAATTTGAGGGGGGCTGACTTTAGTACGAGAGGACCGAGTTGGACACACCTCTAGTGTACCTGTTGTGGCGCCAGCTGCATCGCAGGGTAGCTACGTGTGGAAGAGATAAGCGCTGAAAGCATATAAGCGCGAAACTCGCCCCAAGATGAGATTTCTTTTAAGGGTCGTTCGAGATGAGGACGTTGATAGGATACAGGTGTAAAGGCAGTAATGTCATAGCCGAGTATTACTAATTACCCGTTAGCTTTCTAATCTAGATCATTTTATGTATTTACCTTCTCAATATGTTATAATATTTAACTTTTATGGTGACTATTGCAGTGGGGATCACCTCTTCCCTTTCCGAACAGAGCAGTTAAGCCCACTTGCGCAGATGGTACTAGGGTAACACCTGGGAGAGTATGTCGTTGCCAATTTTAAGCCCCCTTTTTAGGGGGCTTTTTTTTTGCCTATGTTTGGTCGAGTTTTTGTTATGCTTGCCTATTCTATGAAGAAAAGCCTTTTCTTATCTTTTGTCTTACTTGCTTTTCAACTGTTTTCACAGGAACTTCCCTTGCGTAACGCAAAACCGGTTTTTTCCCATCAGTATACCTACCTGAACGGAGATTCATACACATTTATTGATACCAACCTGAATAGCCTGGAGAGCTATTACGAATGGGATTTTACTACCGCTAATCCCTTTGAATATGTAAGGTTAGGCAATATAGGAGCGGCATTAAACCCTCTTACCTACCAAAAGCGCACTTCTCCCTGGGATATCTATACCTTTCTCGGGCTTGAGCCTCAAAGCCAAAACATTGAAGAGCTTAAGCTTTTTTATACCCTCTCACCCCTTACAGAAGCACGTTATAGAATGGGGTATGACAGAGGGCAAGTCTTTAGCATTAACCACGCGCAAAACATTAATCCCTTTTGGAACGCCAGCATTGGCTATACGCGCTTAAATTCTATTGGCTTGTACGACAATGAAGCCAACCAGGGGAGCAGGTTCGTGGCTACTTCAAACTATTTCAGGCCCAAAGATGGTTTACAGGTAAGATCTGTTTTTTTACAGGAAAAACTAAGCCTGGAACAGAATGGAGGTATACAAAGTGACTCTCTTTTTGAGGCAAATGAATTTCCCCAACGGGTCCTGATGCCGGTTAACCTGTCGGACGCTACAAGGGAGCACCGAAAGAGAAGCTTGTATAATGATTTCGCCATCAATTTCCTGCAATGGCCAAGGCCTGTTAAAGAAAACGATTCTATACAAGGTGATACAATAAGCGTAAGTCCTTCTTCATATCTAAAAATAGGACACAGGTTTAATTACCAGCAGCTTAAGCAAACGTACAGGGATGGAGGGGCAGGCACTTTTTACACCAACTCCTATTTTACCGATGGCACTTTCCAGGATAGCAATGCATTCATACAGGTGGATAATACCCTTTATTTACAGGGGAATGTGGGCAAAGAGTCTAACCTGAACGTACTTGCGGGAGTAAGGCACACTTATTCTGACTATAGCGGGGAGCAATTTTCAATTTCAGGCCATAACCTGGGCGTTTTAGGGGAGCTAAGAGGAAGGGTGAAAAATTATGCAGATGTAGAAGGAAGGCTGGACTATATCATAACAGGGCCGCTTCGGGAAAGCCTGAGGCTTAGCGGGAAGGGGAGTGTTCAATTGTATAAGGCCTTGAAGGCATACGGAGGCTATAGCCTGAACCTGGCTTTCCCCGATGTTAAAACACAGTTTTACCGTTCCAATCATTTTATTTGGAGGAATGCCTTTCGCAAAGTTTCGGAGAATGTGCTTAGCTACGGGCTGAAATGGGGAAAAGGGAACGGTATAGAAGCAAAAAACATTTTCCTGAATGACTATGTCTATTTCAACGAAGAAGCACTGCCACAACAGAATGCTTCCCTGATTTCTATAACGGAGATCAGGTTAAAACAAAACTTCACGTTCTGGGATTTTCTTCACCTGGACAACCAGGTCATTTACCAAAACGTACTCGATGAACAGAACGCACTTCCTTTGCCGGAATGGGTAAGCAGAAATGCGTTGTACTTTGAGTTTGCCGTTTTCCGAAAGGAATTAAAGTGCTTAATTGGTGCTGAAGTAAACTATTTTTCGGAATACAACAGCCCTTCCTACATGCCTGCCACAGGAGCGTTTTACGTGGCTAATCAATCCTCTATTGGAAATTATCCTTTGGTTAATGCATTTGCCAACTTTCAGCTTAAGAAAGCTCGCTTTTACTTCAAATACGAACACGTGAATGCAGGGCTTTCCGGTTATCGCTATTACGCGGCACCTTCTCATCCCTTGCCGGACAGGGTATTGCGTGTTGGTATTGACTGGCGCTTTTTTAACTAGGTTTTTTGCTTTTCCTTTTTTGCTGCCGGAAAAAGAATGTTGTTGAGAATAAGACGGTAGCCCGGAGAATTTGGATAGAGCTCGAGCTCGGTTTTGGGATCCCCCACGCGGTGTTGGTAATCTTCCGGATCATGACCTCCGTAAAAAGTCCAGGTGCCCTTGCCCAGCTCCCCATGTATGTAGCGGGCTTCATTAGCACTCTTTAACTCTCCCATTACCAATACGTTTGGTTTCAGGTATTTCTTGTTAAAAGCCGTGGTTTGTCCCATAAACCCTTTTACAATATTCGTATGGTTTTGGCAAAGCATACTGGGAACCAAATCCCACTTGGCCGAAAAATCAAAAAGGGTAAAATAATCGTTTTCCGGTTTTACCGTGCGCACATGTAGTTCAGTCACATCAATATTGGAGAACTCATACTTCAAAGGGTCTGTAACCAAAGAAAAATCACGAAAGGCAAAAGAAGGGCTGTAATCCAGCTTATTGTTATAATTGGGGGTAGTACCGTCCCCGTCAAACATCGGTTCGCAAATGTCAATACCTGCGGCCGCCAGCGCAATATCATAGCTATCTGTTGCCGAGCACATGGCAAAAGTGAATCCTCCCCCAATCGTATATTCCCTTATCTTTTGTGCTACAGCCAGTTTTTGCTCGCTTACTTTCTCAAACCCCATACGCTGGGCCTCTGCTTCTGCTTTCTTTTTCTGTTCGATGTACCAGGTGGCATTTCGAAAGGCTGCGTAAAACTTGCCATACTGGCCGGTGAAGTCTTCATGGTGAAGGTGAAGCCAGTCATATAAAGGCAACATATCGTTCAGTACTTCCTCGTCATAAATTACATCATAAGGAATTTCGGCATAAGTGAGCACAAGGGTTACGGCATCGTCCCAGGGTTGATTGCCTTTAGGGGAGTATACCGCTATTTTGGGTGCTTGTTGGAGCTTTACCACTTCCTGGTTTACCGCAGGGCTGCTGATCTGCAACCGAATGGCCTCTGCTTGTGCATCGCTGATCACCTCATAAGAAACATTCCGCACCAGGCATTCTGCCTGTAAACGGTCTGAGAAAGGAGCCAGGAAACTTCCCCCGCGATAGTTGAGTAGCCATTCTACTTCCTGCCCTTTTTGCAGCACCCAATAAGCAATGCCATATGCCTTTAAGTGCTCCTTTTGACTGTCTTCGCTCATAGGGATAAGCAGCATATTGGCCTTTAGCGAAAAAAAAAGACAGCTAAAAAGAAGAAGCAGGAAAGGTCTAAAAAGGTTGTTCATCATTGAAGTCTTGCGACTGACCGAGAAAGTTATCGTCATTGATCTTTGATTCGAGGTAAACGGGTTCTCCATAGTCTAAGTTTTCTTCCAAATCGGAAAATTTGGCGAGGTGGCCCTGGAACTTCAGTCGTATGTTTTCCAGGCCCCCATTTCGGTGCTTGGCAATTATAAATTCAGCCTGATCTTTACATGGCGTACCATCTTGCCACTCTTCAATTTTGTAGTATTCAGGACGGTATATAAACGTCACAATATCTGCGTCCTGTTCAATAGCGCCTGATTCACGCAGGTCCGATAACATAGGGCGCTTGTCGCCTCCCCTGGTTTCTACGGCACGGCTGAGCTGAGACAGCGCAATTACGGGTACGTCCAATTCCTTGGCAATACTCTTAAGTGAACGTGAAATGGTACTGATTTCTTGTTCTCTATTGCCGCCATTTTTACCCTGTCCTCCGGCTGTCATAAGCTGCAGGTAATCAATTATGATCACCTGAATGTCGTGAGTGGCTTTCAGCCTCCGGCATTTTGCACGTAGGTCGAATACGCTTAAGGCAGGGGTGTCGTCAATAAAAAGAGGCGCTTTTTCGATCTTTTTCACCTTGCTCATCAGGATCTCCCACTCATGGTCCTCCAAATTCCCTTTGCGTAACTTTTCAGATTCCAGCCCGGTTTCGCTTGAGATCAAACGGGTGATAAGCTGAACGGAAGACATTTCGAGGGAGAATACCGCTACTGGCTTCTGATGATCAATGCTCATATTGCGGGCCATGCTCAATACAAAAGCGGTTTTCCCCATACCGGGGCGGGCAGCAAGAATAACCAGGTCTGAAGGTTGCCAGCCAGCCGTAACCCGGTCTACTTTGGTAAAACCAGAAGGTACCCCGCTCAACCCTTCTTTTTTAGAGATTTCCTCGATGCGGTGAATGGCCTCTTTGATCAGGTCCTGTGCTGTTTCATAGTTCTTGGAAATATTTCCCTGTGCTACTTCAAAAAGGCTTTGTTCCGCTTCATCCAGCAATTCAAAAACATCGGTGGTTTCATCAAAGGCCTTGGTCATTATGCCTCCTGCAACCCGGATCATTTCACGCTGGATGTGCTTTTGTACAATAATGCGCGCGTGAAACTCGCTGTGCGCCGAGGAGGATACCTTCTGACTCAGTAGGATCAGGTAATACTCACCTCCTATAGCCTCAAGCTCTCCTTCACTGCGCAATTGGTTGGCAATGGTTAAAATATCTACAGGTTGGCTGGCGCCAAAGAGTTCTTTTACTGCTTTATAGATCAGCTGGTGCTCTGTTTTATAAAAGCTCTCTGGCGATAAAATATCGATCACCTGGTTGATGGCAGAATTATCGATGAGCATAGCACCTAGTACGGCTTCTTCAAAGTCTACGGCCTGTGGGGGAATACGACCTTGTTCTAAGGTTACCACTTTTCGTTTGCTTTGTTTTGCCGGGCTATTTTGCTGATTTCTTGTTTGTTCCATGTACTTTTGCTACCAATCAAGTTCCTGTAAAACGGACTTGTAAAGGTATCATTTAGGTTTTAGCATGCGGATAATAAAACAACTATTTTGCGCGTCTTTTTTATTGCCGGTAACTTTTTCAGCTTGTAAAAAGGAAAAGGTGTATCCGCAGATAACGCTATCGGTTGAAAATGATCAAAGATTACGCTATGGCGATACTTTGGTTTTCAGGTTTGCCGTACAGGACTATGAAGAGCCGGTCAGGGTAACCGTATTGGAGGGAGCCAGGGAAATTCCTTTTGTTACAAACAGGCTGAGTAAAACCGGGGCCGATTTTGTATACCAGATCTACGTTACCGATCGCTACATTGAATCGGGCCGGTATAGCATCCGGGTAAGCGCCCAAAACGGAGAAGCGGGGAGCAGCGCGTTTTTAACACTTATTTATACAGGGCTGGAGAAGAAGATCACTGGTTTTGCGGCTCTAGAAGTAGGCGGACGTTTGCATCTGGCAGACACCAACCGGGTTTTCATTCCCTTATCTTTAGAGAAGCCTTTTCGTAAACTTTGCTTTAATTCCAGGTATCAGTTGCTCTATGCATTAGAGAACGGAGGAGAGCTGAGAGGATTGCGTGCAGGGAGCCTGGAAGAGGTTTTCAGAAGGGAGGAAGCAAGCAGCTTCGATCAAGGCTTCCAAAACCTGGTACAGGCCGAGGGAGAAACCTATCTGTTGAAAAGGCAGGGCGTTATAGAGCAACTCAATGCTACCGGCGGCTCTAAAAAGCGTATTTCTTTACCCGCAAACAGGCAGCCTATCCAACTTTCGGCTTATGAGGACGTATTGTTTTGTTTGGCAAGCGTAAATGAGCAAGGCAACACCGGGCGCGAACTTCTGTTGATCAATGAAGGTACAGGAGCTACTACAGGCAGCCTGTTTCTACCCGGTGGAAGCAGGGATATCTCTACCCTCAGTAAATCGGAATGTTTGATCCTGGACTATTCCGGAGGAATAAGCAGTGTATATTATTTCAGGCGCAACGATATGAGCCTGACCAAGCTGTTTGAAATTCCGGAGAACTTTAAAGGAGTGCTGGCTACTCCCAAGGGTCATGCTATATTGTATGGATCGGCAGGCATATACAGGTTTAGCCCTCAAAGTAATTTGCAACCTGTGCTTCTAGCTGGTTTTCCGATCGATGCCCTTTTTATGGATGCGCTTAGTGGCAATTACCTGGTAAGTTCAGGCTTTTTTTTACAATGGGTTAACGCCAATACCGGGGAATCCCAGGTATTTTTGCGTGCTGCCGCCCCTTTAACCGATGGCGCAATTTTATACAACAAATGAGAAAAGCATTCACACTTTTTTTCCTTTCTTTTCTAGGAGGCACACAGGCGCAAAACATTGAAGTAGTAAATAATGTGCTCAATTTTGCCCAAACAGATGAATTATCTTCCGGCAGCGAAACACTGAAGATATATAATCCGGGCATTTATCCCATTACGGTAGAAGACGTAGACCTGTTCACCAGGTTTGACCGCCTGCCCTTTGTTGTTTCAGATACTGCATTTTTGTTGATGCCCCAGGATACGCAGCAGGTGGTTGTTCATTTCGAACCCAACCACAACATAGCGTATGGCATGAGCCTGGTCGTAAAAACCAACAGCGGCTTTGGCCATGTGGGCGTAACGCTTACCGGGCAGGGAGTTTTTAGCAATACCTATTACAACGGCACGCAAAACCTCAGCGACCAGTCTTTGAAAACCGCCTTAAGTGCAAAACTCGCTTCTAATTATAACAGCCTGGGGTATAATACAGCTCGCGATCATATGTTTATGACCATCGACAATCAGAAAACAAATGGACAGGGAGCGAGTGTGAACACCCTTGAATGTGTGTATACGGGTACTACCATTACCGGGTATGCTAGCCGTAGCGCAGCACAAAACGGATCTCCCCAGTTCAATACGGAGCATACTTTTCCTCAGGGCAAGTTCAACAGCAATGAACCGATGCGGAGCGACCTGCACCATCTTTTCCCTACCACCAATACTTCAAATAGCCGTAGGGGAAATGACCCGTTTGGTGTAGTAAGCAACCCAAGCTGGAATGTAGGAGGCTCTAAAAGCGGTGGAGGCAGCTTTGAACCCCGAGATGTACAAAAAGGGGCAACCGCCCGCGCGATGATGTATTTTGTGCTTCGCTACCAGGATTACCAGAACTTTTTTGCAGGCCAAGAGAGCGTATTGCGCAATTGGCATCGTACCTATCTGCCGGATAACGTAGACCATGCCAGAAACAACGCCATTGCAGCATTGCAAACGGCACGTAACCCATTTGTAGACTATCCCCAACTGGAAGAGCGTATTTACAGCTTTAGCAGCAGCAACAGCAGGCCCTTGGTAAAAAAATTATATCAATCGGACGACACCATTCATCTGGCTCGCCTGGCCGGACGGTATGTTTACGATTTTGTATTGTACAACGAGGGTACTGCCAATATTAACCTGAATGGTTTTGCTCTCAGTGATACCAGCCTGAGGTTTGCACAGGGACAACCTACTTCTATTCTCCTGGCTCCCGGAGCTACGGAAACCATTAAGATAAACTTTGATTCATCGCGTGATTACCAGGCAAGCCTGAGCTTTAATACGGACGTGCCGGGTAATGTCAATATAGTGGTTCCCATTAGAAGCGGAACTTCGATTGGTCTGCAGGAAAAACCGCTTATACCCCGTTTTTCTGTTTATCCTAATCCCGCCAGTCATTGTTTCAGTTTAAACTTTGGAAAAGTACCCCCCACCCAGCTTTGGCTGGTAGACGCCCGGGGGCGTAGCATCGAACTGCCCTTGCATCAAAGAATTGAGTGTGCTCACCTACGTAAAGGAGTATATGTAGTAAAAGCAGGTTTTGCCAATGGTTATTTGGCAACTAGGCGTTTGGTGATCCTGTAAAGAAAGGCAGTCCATACAAACAAAACATCCAGAGGAATACCCTCTGGATGTTTTGTTTGTATTTCTCAGATTAATCCTTTACGTAACCCATTTTGCTGAACTTATTGATCCGGGCGGTAATGCGCTTCTCCGCATCCATTCCCTTCAGCTTTTCCAGGTGTTTCAGAACCTCTTTTTTTACGATGGCAAACATTTCTTCCGGATTGTTGTGCGCTCCTCCTAAAGGCTCTTTAATGATCCCGTCAATCAGTTTGTTTTTGTACATATCTTCAGCGGTGAGCTTTAAAGCTTCAGCAGCTTTTTCTTTAAAGTCCCAACTCCTCCACAATATAGAAGAACAACTTTCAGGAGAGATTACGGAGTACCAGGTATTCTCTAACATAAGCACTTTGTCGCCTACGCCAATTCCCAACGCGCCTCCCGAGGCACCCTCGCCTATAATGATGCAAATAATGGGCACTTCAAGTACGGCCATTTCCAGCAAATTACGGGCAATGGCCTCTCCCTGTCCGCGCTCTTCGGCTTCTAACCCGGGGAAAGCGCCCGGGGTATCGATCAAGCAGACAATGGGCTTCTTAAACTTCTCAGCCATTTTCATAAGCCGTAAAGCTTTTCTATAGCCCTCAGGATTGGCCATGCCGAAGTTTCGGTATTGCCGCATTTTCGTATTGATGCCTTTCTGCTGGCCAACAAACATAACCGATTGGCCATCCAGCATACCCCAACCGCCTACCATAGCCTTATCATCGCCTACCGTGCGGTCTCCATGCAGTTCTATGAAGTTGCCCTCCGTAAGTGCCTCAATATACGCCAGGGTATAAGGGCGCTGTGGGTGGCGCGACAATTGTACGCGTTGCCAGGCGGTGAGTTTTTTGAAAATGTCTTTTTGGGTGGCGGTAATCTTTTTCTCCAGTTCCTTGATGGTTTTGCCCATATCCACGTTGGTTTCGGCTTCCAGATCGCGGGTTTTTTGCAATTGCTCCTTGAGCTCTTTTATAGGTTCTTCAAAATCAAGATAATCCATATAAAGCTGTTCATTCTGTTGTGCGGGCCAAAGTACGAATTTTGAGTATGTAGGAAGCAAGAAGTCCCTATAAGCATAAAAAGGCATTAGCTACCTTTTTCCCGCTTTCTAAGGTATGCATCAACAAATACGGTGGAGAGGATCAGGCCGGCTCCTAAAAAGAAATACCCATTGAGTTGTTCGTATTCGTTGAAGAATACAAAGGCCAGCAGAATGCCATATATGGGTTCCAGGTTAATGGCCAGCAAAAAGGTGAAAGGTGCCAAATGCCGCAGCAAATTAACGGTTTCCAGAAAGGCATACCCGGTACAAACAACACCTAACAGGATCAATAAAGCCCAATCCATGCCGGAAAGCACAAAGAGTTGGGCAGTAAATTCCCCTTTGAGAAATAGATAGGTTCCTATTGCGAGAAAGCCCCCTGTCATTTCCAGGAAGGTGATCCGGTAAGGGGTGTTGCCCTTTACCAAAACACCGTTGAGTACGGAAAAAAGGGCGCTCAAAAATGCACTGAGTAAAGCCGTAACAATGCCCCAAAAGTACTGTCCCTGGAAACGGAAAATGAGATAAATGCCTACCACGACCAGCAGGCCGAGCGCAATTTCACGAATACGGATAGGCCTCTTAAATGCAATGGGCTCAATAAGCGACCCAAAAAACGCCCCCGTGCTTACGCACGCCAGGGTTACGCTTATGTTCGAGATCTTAATGGAATGGAAAAAGGTGATCCAGTGGGCAGCAATGATAATACCTGCCAAGAGAATGCGCCAGGCTTTTTTATCAATTTTGAAATCGGTACGCTTTGTAGCCAACAGGAAAACGAGAATGGCCAGCGCTGCGATCCACATGCGGTGGAATACCAGCGCTATGGCTTGCAAGCTGATCAGGTTGCCCAGGATGGCTGTGAAACCAAAAATGAAAACCACGAAGTGGAGTCTCAGGAGAGGCTTGCCCATCAAAACAGTCAATCGGGATGTGTAACCAGCATATACGTCTCTGAAATTCCTGAAGGTATATCCTCTCTGCCATTGTCTACAAATACAGGGGTATAACCCTTTGTTTTTACAAGGTCTATCTGCTCCTGCGAAGGCATTAGATCATAAGCAATGCAATCTGCATAATACATGATCTCAATATGCTTGAATTCAGGCACATTAAAGAGTACGGCTTTTTCAGGCAGCTTCTTTGCTATACTTGTATAGTATACTTTTTCCTTTTTTAATTGTAAGAAGTATGGGTTGTCCTGGTCGAAACCTATTCTCAAAACAAAGAATACGATAGAGCAAAGCATTATAAGATCCATAAAACGCTTGAAAATGAAGTTGGTTTGAATGGCCTTACTAAAAACGCTGCCCATAGAAAAAATGGCCGGACCAATAGCTAAGAAGGTATATGCCTCCAACTTGGTCTTCGCCAGGCTAAACACCCCAAACACAATAAAAACGCTAGCCATTAAACACCATGAGAGCATGTTTTTTCTTTGGAAAATGAAATGTATGGCCACGGCAATAAGAAAGAAAAAAGCAATAGGGCTAAGCATTTTTCCCCATACCTCGAAATGGTATTTCCAGGAGCCTGCATGATCTTCTACCACTTCAAACAGATGCTTCCCGTTATAGGCCCACTCTGCCTTGGCAGTATCCGGAAAAGTAGAAAAAGTATAGAGATACCAGGGACTCACAAGCACAGTCACCAATAAGATGCCAAGTAGCATATACAACCAATCCTTTCTCTTTTTACCGGGTGTTAGCAATAGGTAAAAGAACCAGGTGGCAAAAACCAGGCCTCCTGCAAGCCATTTGGTGAGGATAGCCGCTGTGGTTCCGATAACCAACATAAGCATACCCGGCCACTTTTCTGTACTTTTCAGCATTTCAATAACCCCCCAGAAAGAGAAGGTTACCCAGGCAACAAAAGCAATGTCATTATGCTCCATGCCTTGCCTGCCACTTATCAAATTGTAGAAGACGGGCTGGAGTGCGGCCATCAAAGCCAGGGGAAAAGCCAGGGGGGCACTTATTTTTTTTGTTCCAAAATATATGCTGGTTACGATCAACAAAAGCATGAGTAAACTGGGAAGGCGCATGGCCCATAGGTCGCTGCCAAAAAAGTGAATGCTAAGCGCCATTTGCCAGGTAAACCAGGGCTGTTTATGAAGCCAGATATGCGTATTATACCATGCGCTGGTATGCATATTTAGCAAATCCTCTTTATACAAAGTTGGCTTCAGAAAATCCACAGCTGTATTTTTTGCTACAAGGGCGTGAAAACGTTCATCCCAGGGAAGTAAAAAATCGTAAACCTGAATGCTGTAAATACCGAACGCCAGTACAGAAAGAATGAGCGCACCAAATGCAAAAGGACTGCTTTTTTTATAATAAAGTACTAAAGAACAAGCGAGCGCAACATAGCCAATATAAAAAAGTACGTCCATACACAGCGTTATTTAGGGGCAATACTATACAAGTAGGCCGCAACAAACGTAAACAAAATATTGGGGAACCATACCGCCAGTGCGGGTGAAAAGTTCCCTACCGTGGCAAGGGTGGTGCTGATCTGCATGAAGAAAATATACACTACACATACCCCCAGACCGATGGCAATATTCAACCCCAATCCTCCCCGGGTTTTTTTGCTGCTGATGCTCACCCCAATAAGCACTAAAACGTAAGTAGCTACCGGCCAGGAAGTGCGTTTGTGTTTTTCAATCTCATAGAAAGCCAGGTTTTCAGACCCCCTTAGTTTTTCCGCTTCAATGAAGTCCAGCAGCGTAGGGGTATCCATCATTTCTACGCTGTAGAGCTTAGGTACGATTTCTTCTGCTTTAAAACTGAAAGTAGTGTCGAGCGTACGCCCACTGCGCAATGACTCCGTA
Source organism: Owenweeksia sp. (assembly GCA_028285465.1). Classification (GTDB taxonomy): domain Bacteria; phylum Bacteroidota; class Bacteroidia; order Flavobacteriales; family Schleiferiaceae; genus JANQPD01. Next base: position 11,975 of record JANQPD010000010.1, read on the forward strand.
CCGTCATCGGCTATTCTCCGTATAACATAGTTATCCAATCGCCATGCATTTTTTGTCGTATCCAGCTTTATAAAATCTGCTTTTAATTTGGATGTTAGCCTTTGGTCTTCAAACACTTCGTAGGTAAAGTGATAACCCGTACGTCTTTCGTTGTTGTAGTTTTCAAAGTAAATAATGTGCCCGGGTTCTATCTGGCGGTGAATATTCTTAAAGCGTTCGTTTTGTTTGCGGTCTATATACGTATGCTTGAAATGTAACATACTTATATTGGTTCTGGGAATAACAAAATGACTTAGCCCCAGACTTATCCCGGCTACTATGGTGGCTGAAACGAAATAGGGCCACATCATGCGTTTAAAACTTACGCCCCCGGTAAGAATGGCCACTATTTCCGTGTTACTGGTCATTCGGGACGTAAAGAAAATGGTGGCAATGAAAACGATCATGGAGCAAAACAGGTTGCCGTAAAACACCAGGAAGTTCAGGTAATAATCTACGATGATCTCTTTGGCAGAGGCCCCTTTGGTAATAAAGTCTTCAATTTTTTCGGAGATATCAAAGACAATGGCAATGGCCAAAATGAGGGTGATGGTCAGGAAAAAGGTGCCCAGGAATTTCCGTATGATATAACGATCGATGATTTTTGTCAACTCACAATCGGTTTTGCAGTTTTACTACCATTTCGTTTTTCCAGGAGGTGAAGGTGTTCTGCAAAATGTGCATGCGTGCCTGCTCCACCAGCCATAGGTAAAAACGTAAGTTATGCAGAGAAGCGATTTGCCTTCCCAAATACTCATTTGCGGCAAACAAGTGTCGCAGGTAAGCCCTGGTATAGGCACTGTCTACAAAACTGGTTCCATTCGGGTCAAGTGGGCTAAAGTCAGCTTCCCATTTTTTGTTTTTAATGTTGAAAATGCCTTCCGAAGTGAAGATCATCCCGTTGCGGCCGTTGCGGGTAGGCATTACACAGTCAAACATATCTACGCCCAGTGCGATGTTTTCCAGGATATTAGCCGGGGTCCCCACCCCCATCAGGTAGCGGGGTTTGTTTTCCGGTAAGTGGCTGCAAACCAGTTCGCTCATGGCGTACATTTCTTCGTGCGGCTCACCTACGCTCAATCCGCCAATGGCGTACCCCTCGCAATCAAACCCGGCAATGGTTTCGGCCGATTGTTTTCTCAAGTCTTCGAAAGTAGATCCCTGAACAATGGGAAACAGGTATTGAGGGTGCCCATATACGGGTTCATTTTCAGCTAACCAGCCTACGCATCGCTCCAGCCAGCGATGGGTCATGTGCATACTGTTTTTAGCATATTGGTAGCTGCTTGGGTAAGGAGGGCATTCATCAAAAGCCATGATGATGTCGGCCCCGATGCTGCGCTGAATTTTCATACTTGCTTCCGGGCTGAAGAAGTGTTTGGAACCGTCAATGTGCGATTTAAACGCTACCCCTTCCTCGGTAATTTTATTGGTACCTGATAGGCTGTATACCTGGTAGCCCCCACTATCCGTTAGAATTGGGCCGGGCCATCCCATAAACTTATGCAACCCACCGGCTTGCTCCAGAACGGTTGTGCCAGGGCGTAAGTAAAGGTGATAGGTATTGCCTAAAATGATCTGTGCCTGCGTGTCTTCCCTAAGTTCTTTTTGATGAACTGCTTTTACGGAAGCAACCGTGCCCACAGGCATAAAAATAGGGGTTTCTACCGCGCCATGAGCAGTAGTGAAACTGCCCGCCCGTGCTTTGCTGCCGCTATCTGTGGCCTTTAATTGAAAGTTCATTGCGGCAAAAGTAAGCTATATGGCATACACCCAAAGAGCTTACTTTTGCGGCATGTTGCTCCTGCTTTACTTTTGGGTAGCCGCTGCTACCGGGCTTGTTATCTACTATTTAGGCGTGCTTCTTCCTTTTGTGTTCGGCAATATGCGCCAGGAGATCGTTACCCGCGAACTACCCAAAGTAAGCGTGCTTATCTGCGCCCGGAATGAACTGGAGAACCTGAAGCAAAACCTGGCTTTGATCCTCGATCAAGTGTACCCTCAGGGTTTTGAAGTACTGGTAATAAACGATGCAAGCAGCGATGGTACGCGGGAATGGCTTAAGGCACAAACCGGGCGCTACACACAACTCAGGGTGTTGCATCTTACGGAAGGAGAAAAAAGAGGGAAAGGAAAAAAGGGAGCTTTGGAACTGGGCATAGAGCAGGCAACTTACCCCAATTATATCCTAACCGATGCGGATTGTCGACCGGCTTCTGAAAGATGGCTCTTTCATATGGCATCTGCGTTGGCCGGCAAAAACCTGGTGCTGGGCTATGGACCTATTTCCCATAGAAAAGGGTCATTTCTCAATGCCTTTTGTCGTTGGGAAGCCTGGCAGACAGCCGTTAGTTATTTTTCTCTGGCATACCGCGGTTTCCCATATATGGGAGTAGGGAGAAATCTGGGATATACGGATGCCCTTTATTCGGAAACAGGCGGTTTTTCGGCACATATAGACCTGGCTTCGGGAGATGACGATCTTTTTGTGGCGGCCGGGCGAAAGAAGGCTAAAGTGGCCCTTCAGCTTTCACCGGAGAGCTTCATGTATTCCAGGGCTCCTTTAGGGTGGCTTTTGTGGTTTAAGCAACGTACCCGGCATTTGAGCACGGCTTATCGCTATCCATTCCGGCCAAAAGTGTTATTGGCCCTGCTCGGCTTATTTAATCTATTTTTTTACCTCTTGCTTCCCTTTGCCTTATGGGCAGCTAAGGACTTTACCCTGGCTGTTTTTTTTGGCAAGGTGTTGTTTCAATATCTGATCTGTTTTCCTTTGTACGTGAGGTTCAAGGCGCTTACCCTCTGGCCGTTTACCTTTGTGTTTGAATGCATAAGTACCGTACTCACCGCTTTTTTTCACGTAAGAACACTGTTTAAAGGCCAACATACCAGCTGGAAATAATGGAATTAATTAAAAAGTACTTTCCCGATTTGGAGCAGGAACAGTACGCTCGCTTTGAGCGTTTATTGCCGCTTTACACTACCTGGAATGCACAAATCAACGTGATCAGCCGAAAAGATATGGCGCATTTTTATGAGCGCCATGTGCTTCATTCCATGGGCATAGCCAAAGTTCGTTCTTTCGAAAAAGGGCTTGACGTATTAGACATCGGAACCGGAGGAGGTTTTCCCGGCATACCGCTTGCCATATTGTTCCCGGAAACGCATTTTCATCTGGTGGACAGTATTGGGAAAAAGATAAAGGTAGTGCAGGCTGTGGCGGATGCCTTGGAGTTGAAAAATGTAAAAGCCGAGCATGCAAGAGCGGAAAAGATAAAGGGAACGTATGATTTTATTGTGTCAAGAGCGGTAACGCATATAGACCGCTTTTTACCCTGGACCAGGGGAAAAATAAAAAAGGCCCGGAATAAAACCGGGCTTGCCAATGGGATCTTGTATTTAAAAGGAGGATTTATTACCGATGAATTCATCAACGTAAAACAGTATACCCCCTATGCGCTTTCTTCTTATTTCAAGGAACCCTTTTTTGATACCAAGAAGGTAGTGCACATACCACTGCCCGCTATACTATAACAAGAATCAAGCTTAAGAAAGTTCAGTTTTAGTTTAAGAAGGGGTCGCTGAAGTTGGTGTCTTCCAGGAAGGTGAAATCTGTTAAACTACCTAAGAAAGCTTTGAGGGCAGCTTTTTCCCTGGGACTCCAGTTACGGCCAATACCCGCAGCCTTCATATTGGGGTCGGTATTGCTTGTAGCCGTTTTGTGCCCCCCAAAATTGTAAAACTCTATAAGGCTATCTAAGGTAGGAATGCTTCCGTCATGCATAAAAGGCGCACTTAACGCTACGGAGCTGCCATCGCCAAAAGAGATTACCGTGTTGCGCAAAGTAGGTACCTTCATTTTTCCTATATCTTCAGGAGCACCGGTCACTTCAAAACGTCCTTTTTCATCAACCCAATCTGCCTTTAACCCGTTGTTTCTAAAAGTAGCGTCTTTGCCGAAGGCTCCCAGTAAATAACTGGTTTCCACTTCACCATGGCAGTGAAAACAATCCCCGTCTTCGCTTCGGAATAACTGATAACCTTCTTCTACAAGGGGGTCGGAGAAAGGATTTGTAGACGGTAAGCCACCCGAAGCGGTTTCGCGTTTCACACGGTCGTATTCAGAATTAGCCGAAACGATGGTGCGTTCAAATTGCGCAATGGCCTTACCTACCCTTTCCTTGGTAATGTTTTTATCGCCAAAAGCGGCCTCAAAAAGGGGAGGGTACATGGGAGTAGCTTCCAGGCGGGCAAGCACTGTAGGCCAATCGGCATTCATTTCAATGGGGTTTGTTACCGGTTCCAGGGCCTGCTCTTCAAGTGTTTTTGTACGGCCGTCCCAGAAGAAAAATTCCTGCCAGGCCAGGTTAAAAAGCACCATGGCATGCCGATCGGTTTCCAGCCCTGCGATACCTATTGATTTAGCCTTGATGTCGCCAAAAGAAACTTCTTGCATATGGCAACTGCCGCAACTTTGCGTTTGGTCACCCGAAAGTTTTTTTTCATAGAATAAAAAGCGTCCCAATTTTACCCCTTCCACTGTAGTAAGATTATCGGCCGGGATCATAGGCTGCGGAAAACCGTTTGGAACAACCAGGTTATAGGGGGTGGTATTGGATTGGTCTTCCACGATCTTTTGGTCGGGCTGACATTTAGTGAGGGCCAGTACAGCACCCAAAATCAATAGTATAGTCAGACCTTTTTCTCTCTTCATAATTACAAATATACTACCTAAAACGTTGAGAAATAAGGGGGCACTTAGCTAGCTTGCTTTATGGATTTGTTGTTGATGTGCCTTTTGTATTGTACGCGATGCTTTGGCTTCGGGGCGCTTCAGTCTTCAAAGGGATCTCGGTAGGCGGTGTCCGTTAAGAATTTATAATCGGTTAAGCTCCCTAAAAATGCCTTTAGTGCATCTTTTTGATCCTGTTCCCAATCTCTTCCTTTGCCTTTGGCTTCCATATCTACGTCTGTATTGCTGTTTTCCGTATCAAAACCTCCCATATTGTAAAACTCAATCAGGCTATCTAAAGTGGGAATACTTCCATCGTGCATAAAGGGAGCACTTAAGGCAACAGAGCTGCCATCTCCAAAAAAGAATGCCGTATTGCGTACGGAAGGAACCTTCATCTTTCCAATATCCCACGGAGCCCCGGTTACTTCAAAACGCCCTTTTTCGTCAATCCAATCCGGTTTTAAGCCATTGTTTCGAAAGGAAGCTTCTTCGCCCATTGCTTTTAACAAGTATCCACCTTCGCCATGGCAGTGAAAGCAATCTCCCTCCGGACTCATAAACATCTTATAGCCACGTTCAATAAGGGGGTCTTCAAAAGGTAAAGGAGAGGGAGGCATTCTTTTTATGCTGTCGTATTTGCTGTTGTAGCTAACAATAGTACGTTCAAACTGGGCGATGGCCTTTGCTACACGTTCTTTGGTAATGTTTTTATCGCCAAAAGCCGCTTTAAAAAGCGGGGGGTACATCGGGGTCGCTTCCAGGCGGGCAAGCACAGTGGGCCAATCCGCATTCATTTCAAAGGGATTTGTTACAGGTTCCAAGGCCTGTTCTTCGAGGGATTTTGCCCGCCCGTCCCAAAAAAAGAACTCCTCCCAGGCCAGGTTAAAAAGCACCATGGCATGCCGTTTGGTTTCCAAACCGGCAATCCCTACAGATTTGGCTTTCATATCTCCAAAGGAAACGTCTTGCATGTGGCAACTGCCACAACTTTGCGTTTGATCGCCCGATAACTTTTTTTCGTAAAAGAGAAAGCGTCCGAGCCTTACACCTTCAACCGTGGTAAGGTTGTCGGCCGGTATATTGGGTGGAAGAAATCCCTTAGGTACAAAAAAATCGTAGGGTGTGGTGTTGGCGTAATGCTCCACGATTTTTGGCTCCGGTTGGCACTTACTGAGGATAAGCACAAAGGTGATAAGTAATAAAGCTACTAGCCCCTTACGTTTTTTCATTTAATAAAGATACTGAAGTCTTCAGATACTTTTTTCTCATTGAATGGCTACTCCAATTTATGTTGTGCGTAACCACGCCATTTTTCGATTAATCCGGCCATATCTTCAGGTAGTGCAGAATCAAAACTCAAACGTGTTTTTTGGGTGGGGTGCTCAAAAGCCAATGTTTTGGCGTGCAAAGCCTGTCTTGGGCAAGTGCTAAAACAATTGGCCACAAATTGCTTGTATTTGGTAAAGGTGGTCCCCTTCAGAATCGCGTCTCCTCCATAATCCTTATCGTTAAAAAGGGGATGCCCCAAATGTTTCATATGCACCCGTATCTGGTGTGTACGTCCGGTTTCCAGTTTGCATTCCACCAAGGTAGTGTAGCCAAAACGCTCCAACACACGGTAGTGCGTTACGGCATGCTTACCCCTCTCTTCGGCTACTTCAAATACCTTTCTGTTTTTTAGGCTGCGTGCAATATTGCCGGTTATGGTACCCCGTTCCTCTTTTACATCCCCCCATACCAGGGCCCAATAAGTACGATCCGTGCTGCGGTCAAAAAACTGCTTGGCCAGGTGCGCCATGGCAAAATCTGTAGCCGCTATTACCAGAATACCGCTCGTGTCTTTGTCTAGGCGGTGTACCAGGCCGGGACGGGTTTCGTGCGAAGCTTCAGGTAGGTTTTGAAAATGGTGCAAGAGGGCATTTACCAAGGTGCCGCTGTAATGTCCATACCCGGGGTGTACTACCATACCGGCTTCCTTATTGATCACGATTACTTCATGATCTTCATGCACTACCTGCAACGGAATATTTTCGGGAATCAACTCGATCTCCCTGGGCGGGTATGCCAAAACCACCTGCACTACATCATCCGCTTTTACTTTATAATTGCTCTTTACGGGCCGGCCGTTTACATGGATGTTGCCTGCGGCAGCGGCTTGCTGGATTTTATTACGTGAAGTATTGGGCAGAAGATTCCCTAAAAATTTATCTACGCGAAGTGGTTTTTGACCTTTATCTGCATGTAAGCGATGATGTTCAAACAGTTCTTCGTTTTCTTCTTCTGCGTGGTATTCTGTTTCCATTAACGGGCGATCATCAACTTTTGGATGGCTGGTTTTCTCAGGGAGCTGTTTTTTGGTGGAAGGAGTTGTACCAGGTAAAGTCCTTCCGGCAAGCTTGAAACATCAATACGCGCTGTTGCTTGTCCGCGTTGAAGCAACTGCCCGTTTAAAGAGCGTATTTGATAAACATACTGTTTTAATTCACTTTGTTCCGGGATAGTAAGGCGGAACCAATCCCGGGTAGGGTTGGGGTACAGTTCAAAGCGGACTTCGGGCAAATTGTTTTCTTCTACTGAAATGTCTTTCGGTAAGTAGTTGAAAAAGGGGCGCATCATCAAAGAACCCACTTCAAATTCCTCAAACAGGTTGCCCTCCTTACCTATAAATAAAGCAGTGAGCTTTTGATTGATGTCAAAACCAATATTTAAACGGGCAATGGTTTTTTGTCTTACACCGATAAACACGGAACCATTCACTTCTATGCCGGCAGTATCCAATACATAAGGCAGGTAGAAATTCTTGCTGGTGATTTGGGGGATGTACATGCTGTCGCTTTCATAAATAAGCGTACCGGGTTCTCCCGCATCGTTGCTGTATACCACTAAGCTGAACTCGTTGGCCGTGGCATCCGTACCTGCCGGCACAAAATAGATGTATAAGCCCTTTAGTGTGCTGTTTTCCAACACATCGTATTTCACTAAGGTAAGCGCACCTGCCTCTCCTTCTACGCCATAACCACGCTCTGCAGACCCATCGTCATAGGCGTAGTAGTTCTTAAACTCCTGGGTAAAGCGTACGGTATCGTTCTGAGCAAACCGGGAGTCGCTTTGTCCAATCCAACTCTGATACGTACTGATGGTAAACTCATCTGTAGGGGTATAAGAAGGATCGGCATAGGTTCCCAGTGGTACGGAAAAGGTGATGTGCGTATTGTCTGCATGGCCTACGTCAATGTTAACGGTCCCATCAGGGTCTTGCTTTAGCACGGTACTGCCGCTTCCATCGGTTTGACGTATCAGGTACGCGCCCAGGTCGGGATTTGAAATTTCTCCAGGCGCAATGTTCCTTATGTAGCTGAGACTCACGGCATCTTTAAAGCCATCCGCGGGCAAATCGTTGTAGTGAAACCAGGGAATTGCCTGGTAATTGGAGAGCAAAGGAGGATGGGGTGCGGTAAAAGCTATGTCCACATCATAAAGAATGGTATCTACTAAATTTCTCTGATCGTCCAGGACGATATAATCGACATGCCATACGTCATATGCACCTGCCAGGTTGCCATAGCTAATAAAACGGAATTGAAAACCGCTTTGCAAAAAGGCCGGATCAACGAGCAGGGCAACGTATTGAAAAGGGAGGCTTTGCCTGCCCTGGGTACGCCATACGCTGACCCAATTGTCGAGTGCCGGGTTGTAAAAGTATAGCGCCAGGGAATCATTATTTTCAGGAGGTTCTACAAGTGTTTTTCCCTGGGGTTGGTACCAGAAGGAAAGTACCACATCTCCGCTAGTTCCGCTAAGGTCAATGGGCTGGGAAGTTAGGAGGTCGGCCGTATCGGTACCCGTAAAATTAATGTCGTATGCATAACCGAAGGCATCAATCCCATCAAAAGTTGCTGTGCCAATACTGGGTGGGTCTTGTGCCAGGGTTTGGTTGACAAAAACCTTGGCGTCCTGCCAAAGCGCAGTATCGGGCCAGCTTTTTCCGGCACTAAAATCATCCCGAAAAGGCAAGCTTACCAGAGCCTGTGTTTTTGCCAACGCCTTAGGCCTGAATTCTTCAGGGGCAGGGCGCCCGGCAGGGACACTCAATACTTTCTTAACCTGGCCATAAGCCAGCGTACTGAGAAAAAAGGCGGCTAACCCAAGGTGCCATTTATTAAAATTCAGGAGCTGGGTCTTCATTTTCAAAGGTAGAATCTGGAGTGATTGTCGTTTGGAACTGTAACGAGTCGTTAGGGATTTTGGTATAATCCTGGGTAAGCCAAAGATCTACGGAAATACCGGAGTTGACGGTGGGCTCCATGCTAGGAGGGGGGTACTGCTGGTAAACCAACGCTAGTGTACTGTCCAACACATCTTCATCAAATTGTATGCTGCCGGGGTTAAGTCCCGAAGTCAACATTTTGTCTTTCGCTTCACTCAGGCTCATCCATTTGAGATAGGGCATACGGATGCGGGTGTCTCCCAAGCCCCGCCCTAGGATCAAGGTTACTTCGGTACCTTTGTCGAACCGCTCTTTGGGATTTACCGAAAGGCCGTTTACCTTAACATCCACGACCACGTCTTTGCCTATAAAAGGCACATATTCCAAAGGTCCTACTTCAAATCCTTTCGACTCGAGGTCGTAAATAGCCCTGCGCTTGGTCTTTTCTACCAGATTAGGGAGTTCTATTTTTCTGGGTTTCAGTGGATTTAAGGTAAGCTTTATTTCGCGACCGGTTTTTACCAGGGCTTCAGCCTGGGGATATTGCTCCACTATGGCTCCTCTTGGCATCTGCGGATCATATTCTGCCGTGTCTAATATTTCGGCTTCCAAGCCTAATGCTTCCAATTCATTTTTGGCTTCTGTGTATGAAAGCCGTGACAAATTAGGCACGGTGATATTTTCACCGTGCTTCGTATAGCTATCCAGCCAGGTTTTTAATCCCCAAAATAAAAGGCTGAGTACGATGGCTGCCAGGATCAGGTTTAGCCAGAAGGTTTTACTTTTAAAAAACCGGAATAGTTTCATGTAGAGGTGTTGAAAGGGTGAAAATAACTAAACACGGTGTAAAAATTCCAGCGTATCTATTTTATCCGCATAATCCCAAAGCTTTGGGTGTTGCGCTTCTCCAAAAGCTACATCAGGTAAGGCATGTGCTGTATTCCCAACAATGCACTGAAGCTCCTTTGCTTTCTCTTGGAGGGTCTGCTGCAAACTTGCCTCCTGTTTGTAAAAGGAATAATGCAACACAGAAACAGGTGCATGCGTTTCTTCACTTTCTTTCAGCATCAAAAAACCGTTGTCTAAAAATTCCTGTTGCTCCATCAGGTAAATGGCCCGGTGGTATTCGTAGTTGTTGTGGTATTTTTTATTGTCACTTACTGCACTGAACTTGAAAAAAGCTTTGAAGATCCGGTCTGTATCAAAACCTTCCGGCAGATATAACTTCGTTACATTCCGGCACCCCAGCCCGTAATAGGTAAATACATCTTCTCCCAGTTTTTCTAATTGCTCTTGATTTTCATCGCCCTCTAAAACAGCTACGGAAGTGCGGTTTTTGCGAATGATATGTGGGTATTTACCGAAGTATTGTTCAAAATAACGGGCAGAGTTATTGCTTCCTGTGGCTATTACTGCGTCAAAGTCGGTCATTTTGCCATCGGCAAAAAGCATGCGTCCGGCAAACTCCCGTTCGATAGCTACCAGCACCTGGGCCAGAAAAGGAATAAGCTTTTTGTCGTCGCTGCTGGGTTTTACCAATACTTTGTGTCCCGTTAACAAAACACTCACGAAATCGTGGAAGCCTACCAGCGGGATATTACCGGCCATGACAATGGCCACCGTTTTATTACCGTTTTGGTTGAAGTGGCCCGGGGCATAGCGCTGTAGCCAGGCTTCTATGTTTTCTTTTCTTAGGTTTTGTCCCCAGCTTTCCAGGGCAGACAAAAGTTGATTGCGCTCAAACCAGCCGTTAAAGAGGCTGGCTTCCAGTATAGCCTGATGATAACCATCTAAAAAAAAGTCGTTGAGCTTTTGCAAAGCAGCATCCTTTGAGGCTTCGGTGTGCTGCAGCATAAATTTCCCTAAAAGTGAAAAGGCTTCTATGCGTGCCTCTAAGCTTAGGTTTCCCTGCATCTAATGTGTAAATTTGCGCAAAAGTAAGCATCTAAGCAATGGCTATAAAGATAACAGACGAATGTATTAATTGTGGTGCTTGTGAGCCGGAGTGCCCCAACAATGCGATATATGAGGGAGCCCAGGAGTGGCGTTTCTCGGAAGGTACAGGTTTAACAGGTAAAGTGAGCCCCAAAAGCGGGGGTACTTATGATGCCGATGAGCCACAGGAACCGGTAGACTATGATGTATATTATATTGTGACAGATAAGTGCACGGAGTGTGTTGGTTTCCACGAAACCCCGCAGTGTGCAGAAGTATGTCCGGTGGATTGCTGTGTGCCCGATGAAGATCATGTAGAGAGTAAAGAGGAACTGGAAGAAAAGAAGGAGTTCTTACATCTTTAATACTAAGCCGTTTGGCTTTGCGTTTGCTCCACATGAAGCATAGATTGGTTTTTGGGATCTTGTTTTTATCCCTTTCTGTTTTGGCGAAAGCTTTCCAGGTACCTCAGGAACAAGCAGCCTCTTCGACAGATAGTATTACCACTTTGCTTAGCCACGCGGGCAAACACATTCTGCAACATCCTGAGTTTGCCAGAAGGGATTCGGCAAATTCGCTTTTTAGAAGGGCACTGGTAGACTTTTTGGCTACGAAGGAGGGCTTTTCCCACCCGCTCGATTCGGTAAAAAACATGATCCGCTTGAGCGATCCCAAAGGAAAAGTAGTGATTTGTACGTGGCAAATGCCGAACGCAGATTTTGAATATGTACGTTTTGGCGTTGTTGCTGCCCTTGATGGCCGTGGCCGTATCCAGGTGAGCGTGCTTGAAGACCGACTCATGGAATTGGGGGACAAAGCCACGTTTAAATTGTTGAGGGCGGATAGCTGGCCCGGGGCATTGTACTATAAGATACTCCCGGTTAAGAAAGAAGGAGAGGAACTGTATACATTGTTAGGCTATGCACCGGGCTCCGAATTGAACCGCAAGATCGTAGAGGTACTACGTATAGACAGGCGGGGCAGACCTCGTTTTGGAGGAAAAGTATTCCGCATCGAACGTTTCGAAGATGAATTGTACCGGAAGCCTCCCATGCGCCTCATAATGAAATATCACCCCCGGCATACGGCCAGCCTGAACTGGAACCCCACTGAAAAAATGATCATAATGGACCATCTCTCTCCACCTGATGCCGCTTTTATAGGGCAGCACAATAAATACGGACCAGACTTCAGTTATGATGGTCTGTCCTGGGAAAAAGGATGGTGGGAATTGAAAAGCGAGATACGCTTTAACAGTGGGCAAAACATACAAATACGTCCTCCTGCTCCGCGCGACAGCAGCAACGCAAATAATTAATGAGTACTTAACCCATACACTTTTTTTAAATTGCTACTTTTGCACTATAAATCAGAATTTTATTACAATTACTGATTTGCAGCAGCAAATTTCTCCATCTGTCCGTATTGCCTCTAAGAGGCATGTCTTTTTCAGCCTGAAGGCAGAAATCTATAATTCTTCGCACATTAAACCTCAAATCCATAGAGCATGAAAGTACATAACTTTTCGGCCGGCCCTTGTATATTACCTCCTGAAGTTCTGCGTAAAGCATCCGGAGCGGTAATCAATTTTGATGACCTGAACTTATCGTTAATAGAGATCAGCCACCGCAGTAAGAGCTTTGTTGCTGTGATGGAGCGGGCACAAAGCCTGGTGCGTGAATTGTTAAAGGTTCCGGAAGGGTATTCCATACTGTTTCTGCAGGGAGGGGCCAGCCTGGAGTTTGTTATGGTACCTTATAACCTGATGAAGAAAGGAGGAAAGGCTGCTTACCTGGATACGGGAACCTGGGCAAATAAGTCTATTAAGGAAGCAAAGCGTTTCGGTGAGGTTGATGTGGTGGCCAGCGCCAAAGACGCCAACTATAGCTATATCCCCAAAGACTATACGATTCCCAGCGATGCAAATTACTTTCATTGCACTTCCAACAACACCATTTTTGGGGTACAGATGAAGGCGTTTCCAAAAACCGATGTTTCCATGGTATGCGATATGTCCAGCGATATATTCAGCAAACGGGTAGATGTATCGGATTTTGACCTGATCTATGCCGGTGCGCAAAAAAATATGGGCCCGGCCGGCGCTACACTCGTGATTGTAAAAGATGAGGTTTTAGGCAAGAGCGGGAGAGACATCCCGGCTTACCTGGATTATCAAACACATATCAGCAAAGACTCTATGTTTAATACGCCTCCCGTTTTTCCGGTGTACGTAAGTATGCTCACCCTGCAATGGTTGAAAGACAACGGGGGAGTAAGTTGGATTGAACAGGTAAACAATAAAAAGGCCGAGCTTATGTACAATGAAATTGACCGCAACCCGCTCTTTAAGGGAACGGCCGAAGTAGAGGACCGCTCTAACATGAATGCCTGTTTTTTACCCATCGAGGAAGCTTCACAACCCGAATTTGATAAAATGTGGAAGGAGGCAGGTATAAGTGGCATAAACGGCCATCGCTCCGTTGGGGGATACCGGGCCAGCATGTACAATGCGCTTCCGTTGGAAAGCGTGCGTACCCTGGTGGATGTAATGAAAGAATTCGAGCGTACAAAAGGATAAAAAGACAAATAACTAAGCTGAATCAACAAATAGAAATGAAAAAAGTACTGGCCAATGATGGCATCTCTCCTGCAGGAGCTAGTAAGCTGAAAGAAGCAGGTTTTGAAGTAGATGAAACGCGTGTGGCGCAAGAGCAGTTGGAACACTACATGAAGGAACACCAGGTAAGTGCCCTTTTGGTGCGCTCAGCCACTAAAGTACGCAAGGAACTGATCGACTCCATGAACGGGCAGCTTAGGTTGATAGGTCGCGGGGGAGTAGGTATGGATAATATTGATGTGAAATACGCGAAAGACAAAGGCATACACGTAATTAACACGCCTGCAGCCAGCAGCCGTTCAGTAGCTGAGTTGGTGTTTGCGCATCTTTTTGGCATGGTGCGCTTCCTGTTTGACAGCAATCAAAAAATGCCTCTTGAAGGAGATACCCGCTTTAAGGAATTGAAAAAGAATTATGCGGGGGGGATAGAGGTAAAAGGTAAAACCATAGGCATTATAGGCTTTGGCCGCATCGGAAAAGAGGTAGCGCGCATGGCCTATGGGCTGGGTATGCACATTGTAGCGGCCGACAATAAGCAGCAGGAGGTGGGGCTTGAAATTCCCTTTGCGGACGGGCAAAAGCTGACCACTAAAGTTACCACCACAACTATTGAAGAAGTATTAAAAGTGGCTGACTTTGTTACGGTACACATCTCCGGGGCAGGGCAAACCTTAATTGGGAAAAAGGAAATTGAGATGATGAAAGACAACGCAGCCATTATCAATACTTCACGCGGGGGCGTAGTAAGTGAAACGGCTTTGCTGGAAGCCCTGGAAAACGGAAAACTGCGTTACGCTGCCCTGGACGTGTTCGAAAATGAGCCAACCCCGGCCATGCAGGTGCTTATGAATCCCTATTTATCGCTTAGCCCGCATATTGGAGCCGCCACGCTGGAAGCGCAAGACCGCATTGGTGAAGAGCTGGCGGATCAGATCATAACACTTTTAAAATAAGCTGAAGCAGGTTTTAGCCTGCCATACTGTTAAACCGGCCCGGGAGGCTTCCTCTGGGGCCGGTTTTTTATGAGGTAAGTGTAGGTTATTCAACCGGGAAGTCAAAATAAGTATCCGGATAAGGCTCATCAACCAGGGTGAAGTGCCACCACTCTTCAGGGAGGTGCTTGAAACCGTGTTTTTCCATTACCAATTGAAGCAGCTTACGGTGCGCACGGGCTGTAAGCGAAATATCCGGGTAGTCGGGCCAGGAAGGAGGACCGAAGAAATCGAAGCGGGTACCCATGGAAAGGGCCTCTTGGTTTTCTCCTTCTTTCAACGAAATGATGGTGAGGTCTACCGTGCTGCCCCGTGAATGCCCGGACCGGGCTGCGATATATCCTTTTTCGAATAATTGCTCCTTGGGAACGTCAGGATAATAGATCGATTTATTTGTTGTGTTTTCCAGGTCTTCTGCCCATTTGGCAAAGTGGTTTACTGCCCTTTGGGGACGGTAGGCGTCAAACACTTTTAGGCCCAAACCAAAGGAGCTGAGATCTTGTTGCACCTGCTTAAGTGCCAAGGCTGCTTCTCTGCTTAATATGCATTTTTTAGAGATGTATCCCTCTATAGGCTCTCCTACAAAGTTATTGGTGGTGAAATAACGCATATCCAGAGCGATGTCCGGAATAACCTCTTCTACATATACAAAACCTTTTGGCAAGCCCTTGCCTTGCAGTTCTTTTTTTAGATCGATTAAGGAAAAGGCATATACTACAGATGAAACAATTCCCGCTGCCAATAAAAGAATAAATATTTTGCGCATAAGCCAGGCTTTAATGAAGCTGGAAGATAGCAATAAAGTGCTTTTTGATGGAGCAGGTCAGCTCAGAGCGCCTCTGAATACATCAAAACTATTCGGTTAAGCCAAACTGCATCAACTTTTGATCCCAGTCGATCAAATGATTGAAGAGCGCAAACATAACCAGGCCTACCGTGTTCTTAGCCCCGGTTTTAAGAAGCAGGTTGTTGCGATGACCTTCCACGGTACGGATGCTGATAAAAAGCTTTTCGGCAATCTCAGCATTGGTGTATTGCTCACAAATGAGCTGCAACACTTCTTCTTCCCTTCTTGTAAGTTCAGTGTGTATGCTCCACTTGGGAGATTTCATTTTTTTTCCGGATCCCAACTGTTTTTGTAGGCTTTGTAGCTGGCTCTCGGTAAAGAATAGGCCTTTTAGATGTACCTGTTGTATAACCCGGACCAATTCACCGGGGGCTATGTTTTTAGGCAAGAAGGCGTTAACCCCCAACTTCATCATATACCCCAAGAAGGCTTCGCGGTAATGGCTGGAGAGGACAATGATCTTTAATGCAGGGTGGTTTTTTTTCAAATGCTCTGCAGTAGTCGCTCCGTCCATGCCTTTCATGCGCAAATCCAACAATACGATATCGGGTTGTTTTTGTTCTTTGAGTTGGGCCAGCAGGCTTTCACCGGACGTAGCTGTAAGGTTTACCGCTATGGTTTTATGAGACTTGAGTATTGTGCTCAAGCCTTTAAGGAACAACGCTTCGTCATCTGCCAGGGCCAGCTTGATTTTAGTCATGTGCAAAACGCTTAAAGCATTCTAAGATAATTCTTTGAAACGGATGTGTTACGTACTTACGCACTATATTGTTTTTGGCTTGTTTCCGGTCACCGTTTGCATTCAACCTTTTGCTTCCTTTTTAGTGATAAGTACTATAACCCGGGTTCCCTTACCCAGTACAGTTTTGATTTTATAGATGCCACCTAAGAGCTGTACCCGCGCTTCTACATTGTTAAGGCCAAGGCCTGTTTTTACCTGGCTGGGGCTAAAGCCTTTTCCATTGTCGTATACCTGAAGGGCTATATAGGTTCCGGCAACTTTTAAGGATAAGGAAAGCTTAGAAGGTTCAGCGTGCTTTATTGCGTTCTGAACAAGCTCCTGACTAATGCGAAACAAGTGCAGGGTTTGCTTTGCGGTGAGATTTTCCGTATTACCTATCGCAAAGAATGTTATGCTGAGTTTCTGCTCAAGGGGCTGAAGGAAATCCTGCAGGGCTTCTATCAGGCCGAGTTCTTTCAATAAAGGGGGATAAAGATCGTGGGCAATCCTGCGTGAGAGGCCAATGGCTTCATCGAGGAGCTTGTTGTTCTCATCTGGAGATGACTTTGTGTTATAGAGACTTAGCTTCAACACGTGAAGGCGTGAGGAAAGCTCGTCATGCAGATCACCAGCAATGCGCTCGCGTTCACGCTCCTGCGTATGAATGCTGTTGTAGAGTAACTTTTGTTGATGTTGAAGTTCGGCCTGCCTTCTCTTTTCTTTTTCCTGGTGCACCCGGTGTAAGGCTAGTCTAAAGATGATTATAACCGACAGGGCCAGGGCGGTCATCGCCAGCACGGCTGTGGTTACCCATAAAGTAAAGTCTTCGTACGCTGGCTGTCCTTCTGCCATAAAGCTATAACACAAGCTAGGTGAAAGACAAAGGTAAGCAGCACATTGATGAGCCAGATGTATAGGGTTTCAGAAAGCTGGGCCTGGATCATTTGATTGATTATAAGGTAGATGATAAAGCTCCCGGCAAAATAGAGAAGCGCCCCCGAGTTAAAATAGGCCGAAGCGTTAAAGTGGTTGAGGTAGCGTTCCGGCTTCTTCAGGCTGGAAATAAAAAAACGAATGGCCAGGGCGATCATGGTACCGTTTACAAAGAGCTTGCTGTACAACTCAAAGTTCTCAGGCGAGAATGAGGAGGTAGTAAGACTGATCAGGGCATAAAACGAAATACTTATAAGAACGATCAGGAAATACAGGCGAAGCCATTTGTTTTTTTTGGGGGGTAAGTAAAGTATGTATTGGTAAACCAGAGCCAGCAAAACAAATTCTACCAGGGTATAGATGTGCAATAAATATAGATTGTAACCGGATAACCACCCGTATACATAAAGCTTGGCTAGTATTTCTACCCCGGAAACAAACAGCAAATAAACCACCAAAAGCCGGAAAGCCGGATGCAACTTTTTAAAAGCATACAAGCGGGAGCCTGTACCTATCAGCAAAAGGGTTAAGTCAAGCAAGGCAATGTACTTAATGAGATCAGCGGCACTCACCGGTTAAAATAGTGCTGTAATAAGTGGTAACTATCTTCCTGTTTGGTGCCAAAGGGAGGCTTGGGGGTAGTGAAGTCATCTACGGAGAGATTCAGGAAATTGCCGGAATCCCCATCGTAAAACAATAAGTGTAGCTGCTTGGCCGGGTTCATGTCCGTGCCCAGGCCTAAAAACACAAAGAGCTCATCCTTTTGCTCAAAATGATGCGTGATATCCTGAGTGGGAACATCCGAAACCAGGGTCATACCCTCCGCACTTTCATGAATCATATAACGCAACCAAGGCTCATGCTCATCGGCCCAGCGTTCCTGTAACACATCCGCCGTTTCAGGGTCCATCTTAAAAGTAAATCCATCGTTGATATAAGGAGCCCGGTAAATGTATACCTCGGATTCAAAATCGCCTGTTCTTAGCTTGTCGTGCGATTCTGAAATGAAAAGCAAGGAAAGCTGGAGACTAAGGGTTCCCCCTTCTGCCGGAGTAGACGTTATGGCAAAATAAGCATGGGCTTGCTGATTTTCAAAAACAGTATGGTCGAAATCGCTGCCGATATGAAAATAGTATCCGTTATCCAGAAGCTGTTTCACCAAGCTAAGATTGGTGCGTACGGTTAACCAGTTGTTCACCTCGGTCATTGCTTCAGAGGGGGAAATAATGCGGTTGCTCATACTTCTTTTTTATATGGTTTATGCTTGCCGAAAGGTAGTGTGCTTCTGCTACAAAGAAACGAGTAGAACTACCTGATTTTAAAAACCGGTTTTTATGCGGCTATCAGGATAAAGCGGACAAAGCCCTCTTGGAGTACGATAAACAGCGCGGAGCCTTCACAGGTTGTAGTAATGTTTTAAATAAGCTTGATACTTAAAAAAGAGGCTGTCTCTAAAATGAGACAGCCTCACGAAGGTCAATTAGAAAATTAGGTTGACCGCAAATGATCAGTTAATGATGAGTTTTTCTGTATAGGTTTGATTCCCGTACTTCACACGAATAATGTAAAGACCGCTTTTCAGTTGTTCTGTGTTGATGGTATTGGCTTCTTCATCCACTAATATACCCGCTTTTACCGGGCTTCCATTTATGGAAAAGATCTCGTAAGTCAAAGGCCAGGAAACCTCGCCGACAAGGGTAACGTTTCTTCCTGCGGGGTTTGGAAATAGCCGCACAGGAGAAGCATAAGTGCTTGCCCCTCTTTCCTGCTCCATAGGTGAGGGGGCTTTTTTTCCAATGTCACCGGTATTTATGGGATCTAACCAATAGGTAAAAACAGCATCCGTTTCGAGGGTGATGAAAGATCTTGCAATTTCACAGCCCGGTTTGGTGCAGTCATCTGCAAGTTGATCAACAATAGCTCTAAAGGCATCATTGCTCTCGTACATTTCAAAAGGGTTTTCTCCATTTGAAAGAGCCGTATGTACGTAGTGCAATACTTCATGCACGTCTGCATATCCAGGTGAGTCTGCTATCTTATTGAGCATTGTAGCGGCTTTAGCCCAGTCTTGCATCTCCCAGTAAATACGCAACAGGGGCAACTGTGTTTCTATAGAACTGCCCATTTCAAGATAATAGGCTAAAGTATCCAGCGGAGACCTGTCGTTGGTATCGTGGAGGAATAAGCGCATGAGCTCGTTCAAAGCCAGATCCCGGTCTATTCGGTACTCCTCCAGCATGTCTTGAAGCGTATAGAGAACAGGATAACCTTCCTGCACGTCTTCCAGCTCAAGGAGCTGTTCCGCACTTAAAATACTGCTATATATATCCTGTTCCGCAAGTACTTCCTGGGTAAGGGGAGAATGGGTGCTCAATACATCAAAAAGATCAGCGGCATCGAGGGGTGTACTCCGTTGTATGGTGGCGATGAGCACCTCTTCAGAAGCATAAGGGGCGATGTTAACCACGGCATCTCTTATGTCAGAAGAAGCGTTTCCATTGTCCATGATCAGGTCCAGAAGTGCTTGTGTGTTGCCGTCATCGATCAGTTGTGCTACATCATTTATCGCAGTTTTTAATACGCTTTCACGCATAAAGAGTGCGTTTCTCTTTCCCGCTCGCCTATCTTGGTAAATGGCTACAGAACCACTTTGCGTGCTGATCACAGGGAGGCAGGATTGATCGGAAAAGCTTGTTCCGCAGTTTGATAGAATGATCTTGTTGTTTGTATAGCAGCTGGGTGCAACACGAGCCTCTGAAGCAGGACTGTGCATGCGATACTGTACAAAACCTGTGTAAGCAGAGTGCAGGTTGAAATCCGTTTGAAAACCCGTGCAGGTCTGACTGAATAAGTTGCCGGCCGGGCCACTTGCCCCACCGCTGCAATTTCCCTGGTTCACCGCAATTTGCCCTGTAGACACACTGATGTCTGCTACATGGTGATTTGCCCTGAAATCATTGCACTTAAAACGCAGGCCCTGGTTGCCGAATGCCAGGCTTCCCTGGGCATTGATCCCTACTTCATTTTCTTCAAATATGTTCCGGTATACTTCATTTCCGTATGAGCCAAGCTGGTTAAAGCTTATAGCACGGGCTACCGAAATACCCTGATCGATATGCTGTTCATATTCGTTGTCGGTAAGCAGAAACCCTATGGATTGATGGAAGAAGCTTCCCGAAGAAAGATTGCCGTTGAACCGGTTTTCCCGGAGTATGGCGAAATCGTGGTTTCTTACCACGGAGCCGAAGGGACAACCCTCAAAAGTGTTGTCAACCACCTGAACTTTCGAAATGTTGGTCAGGTCGGCCAGGGTGATGCCGGCCCAAAGGTTTTTAAAAGTATTTTTCTGCGCTATATAGGAGGCGTTAATGCTATATATGCCGTGTCCCCACCGTGTCCGGTTAATGATCTGCGTGTTTATTTCATTTACAAAGTGGTTTTGGGCAATGTTTAAACCGTGTACATCCAGCATGGTAATTTGGCCCATGATGTTTTTATTGAGATCAGGGTAATCGTCTTGTATCCGAAAGTTACAGCCCAGGATGCGGCTAAGGTTCCTGTATTCATTTCCGGTGGAGGGATTAAAGTTTTGATAACTTACAAACTCTAGCCCTTTTCGGCAATTGATAAAATTAGCATTGGTGGCTTCCACAATGCCCCCAATGGCTGACCAGTCGCCAGGCCTCCAGAGCCGCACACCAAAATCGGCATTTTTGATCGTTGCTCCGTTTTTCAGGATCACGTGTGCCTGGTAGGGGCCTCCGGCAAAGGGGAACTGGTGTTGAGCGCTGTTGCCCCAGGCTTCGATGCCGCTCCAAAAAAAGGTCTTACAGCTTGGTGAGCTGGTCAGCGTACCTCCATCTACAATCAGTTTTCCACCTTGCTTTACAATCAACCGGCTACCTGCAGAAAAATAGACCTTCCCGGTTACGGTGAGGCTGGCGCCAGGCTCAATAATGAGGTCTCCGTCTACAAAGCGTTCGGTAAACCAGGTGAGGTTTCCGCTAATCGGCGGTTGGGCACCGTATTGCTGTGCCATCAACACCGCCTGGTAAGCATCAATTCTCCCTGTGCCTATAAGGCCGGGAAACAGGTGGGCATCGTTGATAGGGCTGGCAGTGGCCTTTATGATGTGTTCAATTGCGGTAGGGGTTAAGCAGGGATTTATCGACCTGATCAAAGCTGCCAACCCTGCTACTTGCGGAGCGGCAAAGGAAGTGCCTGACATGCCTCCCGCATACGTGTTGCCAGGATAAGCACCGAATAAGTGTATTGATTGGGCGCACACATCCACCCGGCTGTTGCGTGCATGGTTCGTAGTGCCGTGGTTGTTGTTTGGCCCCACGCCACTTACATTAATTACACCGGGTATATTCGCATAGGCGCTATGGTGGTTAGCGCCAGGGCTGTTTCCTGCAGCCACTACCAGCACTTGACCCGAGGCTACTATCTCTTCTACGGCAGCAATGGCCTGTTGTCCCCAGCCCATGCCAATACCTGACCAACTTACGTTGATTATATCGGCTCCATCAAGGTGTGCTTGCCAAACCGCTTGTCCCAAGCTCCATCCACTTGCATAGTACCCTCTCATTTTAGATTTATAGCCTATGGCCGCGGTGCCTTTGTTATTGTTGGTTTCGGCAGCTGCAAACCCGGCAGTTATCGTTCCATGATTTTGTGAAGAAGTAGGAGATCCCCACACGGATTCGATTTGGTTGCTGAGGTCTTCATGGGATAAGTCGAATTCGGTATCTACAATGGCTATTTTCACATTCGGCGACCCTTGCGTGACTGACCAGGCACAATAGGCATTGGCATTAGCCAGTGGAACATCATCTCCCCAGTTGTTGACCAGCCAGGTATCATTGATGGTATGTGGCTGGCTACAGGATAAGATAGAATCATAGGGAATGATGTATACCGTATCAATACTTGTTTTGATAAGCAGTTCCGATTGAAGTTCCGAGGTAGGGCCGTTTAAGTGTACCTCCCAGAGGTTTTGTAAAATGGGAGATTTGGCACCCTTGAAGGCTTCGCGGTGATCCACCATACCATACGCTTCGTTTAACCAGCTTGCCTCTGCCGAGAAAAAGGCAGCTCCGGAAGCGGTGGGTTTAAATTTTACATAGAGAAAACCTTCTTCAAGGTTTTGGCAATAAGCCTTGCTTGTAAGAAGCAATACGACCATGATCGAGTAAAGAAGTGAATTTTTCATAACATATTCATTTTTGTTAATTATTTGGCATACCGTATTCAGATGATATGCTTAACTATATTACCCTTAAAGGTCATGTGTACTTCAGTACTATCAACCGTTTATGTATATGTCTATGAATTGAGTGTGTGGATATACTGTATTTTTGTGTGATTATGCCTGGTTAATGGAGGTGCCGTAAAGATCTATGAGAAGTATACTTGCATCGGCTTTTGTATTGAAGCTGCTTACATAGGTTATGTTGGAAGCGTACTCTTATCATTTACTTATCAAAGGTTGAAGCATTTTACAGGAATGCCGGGAGTAAGGCGCTACAAGCTTATGAGCAAGCTCGGTTAAACGGAAAACGGTTTTACAAATTCCGAGAATACAGATCAAGAATTAGGATAAAAGCTTAAGTGCTGAATAAGCCTTTTAAAACATGCTTGTACTTTTTTGACAAGGGTATCTCTACATCGGTATGCATCACAAAAGAACCCCCGTAGGCCTTTAGGTATTCCTTAATATGCAGGGTGTTGATGAGATAAGAATTGTGCGGCCTTATGAACCCTAAAGGTTCTAACTCCTCTTCAAACTTTCTTAAAAGCTTGATTACCGTTACCTGGCTGTTGTTGAGCAAGTGCAGTACACTGTAATTCCCTTCGGCTTTGATGTAAACAATTTCTTTGGCCGGAACCACTTGCCAGCCCTTGCCGGTAGGTATACGCAGTAGTTTACGGTCGTATAGACTATTTAAGAGGGGGCTATAATCCGGAATTTGATTACGAGCCATTCTCAAACGTACTTTGCTGATCACCTCAGCTAGCTCTTCAGGGTCTAAGGGCTTCAGTAGGTAATCGAGGGCATCCAGCTTAATGGCGTGGAGGGCGTATTTTTCGTGGGCGGTAAAAAACACACAGAACAACTCTTGTTTTTGCAAAGCTTTCAATACTTCAAGCCCGCTGGTACCTGGCATTTCAATATCCAGGAAGACCAGTTGGGGTTTAAGGATCGGGATGTTTTTTATAGCCTCTGAAGCTTTGTGGTATGTAGCAACAACTTCAATGTCTGGAAAATCTAACGTCAGCAGAGATTGAAGCACCAGGGTAGCATCTGGCTCATCATCAACTAAAACGGTCGATATCATTTTTAGGGTTTATGGGTAAATAAGGTATGGTTAAAGTAATTTGAGTAAAGCCGGGTTTGTTTAGGATGTCAAATTTAGTTTCCCTTCCCAACCATTTTTGCACCAGGGCCAGTCTTTTTTTTACCAGTTTAATGCCAGATGGCCTGCTGCTTTTATCCTGTAATATGTTTTCTTTTTCGTCATCGGCAAAATGCCGCCCATTGTTGCTAACGATGATGAATAACTGATCGTTTATTCGGTTAATTTCTATGTTTAGCATACCATTTTCTGGTTCGTTGTTTTCTAATATGCCATGTTTGATCGCATTTTCTGCCAAGGGTTGTATCAGAAGAGGAGGAAGATAGCAATCAAAAGTGTTGATGCTTTCGTCCACGACAATTTTGTAAGTCAGGTATTCTTTAAAGCGAAGTTTCTCAAATTCCAGGTACCTTCTTAATAGCTCCAGCTCGGTTTCCAGCAAAACCATATTCTGAGAAGTCACTTCGAAAATTGAACGGAAGAGCTTGGCAAAAAGCGCTACAAAAGCCATGAGTTTCTTGCTGTCGTTTTTAACCGCATAAGCCTGAACCGAATTCAGACTGTTGAAAATGAAATGCGGGTTGATCTGAGAACCCAACGCCTGGTTTTGGTAAAAACTGATCTCGTCTAGTACCGCTTGTTGCCTTTTTATATAATTGACACGAAGCTTAAAAATCACAAAAAAAATTCCCGTTAAACTCAATATGGAAAACACAATAAACCAGGGCCTGTACCATAATGGAGGAGATATGGTGAAGAAAAAAGAAGCGGTGTTGGCAGACCACCACCCACGACCGTCACCGGCCTGAATTTGCAATTGATAATGACCCGGAGGTAAGGAGTTGTACTCCAAATCGTTGTTGTGGGTGGTTGTCCAATTCGTAAAACCGGCGAGGCGATAACGGAACAATAAAGAGGAACGGTATTTGAAATTGACCGCATCAAAGCTCAATTGGAAATTGTTCTCGCGATGGCTCAAAGCGGCCTTGGATGGAAGCAAGGTGTCTATCCCATTGATCTTTATCGTTTTAATGTAAATAGGAATTTCTTTTTTGTCATACGCGATGAGTTCCTCCTTGAAAAAAGAAACCCCTTTATCCGTAGCGGCTACAACCCAGCCATTGTCGACTCGTATATCATATATTAGGTCGGAAACCAATCCATCCGATGTGTTATAGCTGCGCACCGGACAAAAATCAGTATCGAATTTGCTGATACCGGAGTTGGTAGCCATCCAAAGATGATTTTTGTCAAAAAAAAGACGGTTGCACAAATTATCGGACAAACCTTCATCTACAGTAATGTGATGCGTTACTTTATCGTCTTTAAGTATGACTATCCCTGCTCCTAAGGTAGCAATGGCACAAACGGAATCGCTCAGACTGATCATGTCGGATATGCGACTGCCCAGTGGGGGATAAAAGCCACTCATGCGCAGAATAGTATCTTTTGTAGCTTTATACAACCCAAAGCGGCTGCCCAGTAAAATTCCGGTAGTTGTTAAAGCAATATACCGGTAGCTTTTGTTTGGTACATTGTAGATAACCGTATCGATAGCAAAGGATCCCCGGTTGATAAGGATCAATGAATCATTTCTATGAACAACCAGCATATTATGTTCGGATAAGGCATCTTGAAGATAGGATAATTTAGGCAGGCTGAAAAAACTTCCGGTTTGGGGGTCATATTCGTAATTGCTGCCAAATCCCAAGCCGATCTTTCCGTCCGGCCAGCTTATCAGTGTTTGTATATGGTATTTTATATTCAGTATTTTTTCGAGCTTCTCCGAGTCAGGCTGCAGGCTGTAAAGGCTACCGTCATAGGTACCCAGGTAAAAGTGCTTGTTTTGTGAAGTTACCACCTCAATATGCTCATTAGTCAAGCCATTACTGGCGCTGAAGCATTTGTTGTTGATATTAGGTGCATATAAAACCCCATTATTATGTGTGGTAAACCAGTAGCCCGATTCGTGATCTTTGTAGATAGAGGTAATGCTGTAATTTGCCAGGTAAACAACCGGTTTTTGCGACAAGTTGGAAGCATTATAACGGTATACTCCTTTGGTGGTTCCTACCCAAAGGCTATTGCTGTCGAGAAAAAGCGCATTATTGAGATTGAAATCAAATTCCAACACTTCACACTTTTCTCCTGGTTCAAAAGCAAGTAAGTAGTTGTTGGAAATGCAAAAGTAAGTGCTGTCCAGGAGGTGGGTGTATATCCAGCTATTCTCAAAGTTAAAAGGGCATTTCAAATACTCAGAAACAACGGATTTTTTTCTGATCCTTTTTAATCGGATACCCTTTAAAGGATAGTAGGACATAAAAGCAGCAGCAAAAATGGGGTGATCGGCAATAACGATCTCGAAATATGGGCTGCTTGCATCAAAAGTGGAATACGTCTTTATATCTGTACAGTTGTAATCAGATGTAGTTAATTGACCATGTGTTTGAGATACCGTGATTTTACCTTCTCCTGCATAAATATTACCTATTACATAAGGTGTTTTTTTTAGGGAATCAGATAAGCAATGCCGGTTGATCCGGCCTTTTTCGTAGTAATAGATGTCGTTGTTATAGGAAGAAAACCAGATCCGGCCCTTTTCATCTTTATACAGATTAAAAAGAGTAACGTCTTTCAAACCGTCTTCAAAAGTGAAGCGCTCGAATTTACGGCCGTTAAAGCGGGCTATTCCCCGGTCGGTGACAAACCACATGTAGCCTTCATCATCCTGCAGGGATTGATATACTTCCGGACTGGGGAGACCATCTTCAACAGAATATTGGGTATAGCTGAAAGAAGCATTTTGTTGTCCTAAACCTTTTAAAACAACTGTAAGGAGAATGAGTAGCGTAAAAACAATTTTCATAACCAAGGTTGGCTAAACCTAAGGCTACTAAAATACGCATCTGTTACACTTGTTTTAGTATAAGAAAAAGGAGTATGAAAATATAAAGATGCGTGACTCTTAAAAAGGCAAGCTGATGAAAACAGAACATTTTCCCCTAACTCTGTTGTTATACATTTACTTTATACACGTATGAACCAACCCAAAAGCACGTTTACCGCAAGGCAATTGCTTTTTGCACTTTTGCTCTTACCCTTCTTAGCCTTTACTGCCTGGTGGGGATACCAGGTATACCATGTTTCCAATGAGCGGGCCGACATGAAGGATGATTATATGGAGGCCAACAGCATTATGCATGGTATTTTTAATGTAAACAACTGGCGGGAAAGTTTTAAGTCTATAATCAAGACGCAGATAGAAGACTTCGAGCTTACCCCGCGCCAGGATAGCGTGTTGGAGCAGCAAGTCAGCAGCTTGCTCCATAAAATGGTGGAAGAAGCCGAGAGCCAGGTGGAAGAAGGAGGAGGGATCATCCAGGGAAAGCTTAAGCGGTGGGCAGTTGATGTATTTGTAGATTGGGATAATCTCCATGAAGGAGTTCCGGGCTTCACCGCTACGATTATGGAAGAGCTTACCAGCGAAGAAAGCAAGGAGCGGCTGAAGATCCTGGCGCTGGATAAGTTCAA
Organism: Owenweeksia sp.; assembly: GCA_028285465.1. Lineage (GTDB taxonomy): Bacteria > Bacteroidota > Bacteroidia > Flavobacteriales > Schleiferiaceae > JANQPD01. Next base: position 38,891 of record JANQPD010000010.1, read on the forward strand.
TGAATACGCAGATAAGATTTATGACGATACCCTTGCTACCAGGCTGATGGATATATACACCCGGTACGATCAGCAAAATTTGGCGGCTTTTAACCAGGCGGTAGCAGAGGAAACGCAAGCATTGGGCAGGCGAGCCAATACCTACACCTATTACATATTAAGTGTACTGGCCTTTTTTCTTTTGCTGTGGGGGGTGACTTATAAATGGCCGGAATTGCGCAAACCTCTTTTTTTTATGTCCGTCTTGTTGGCGCTTATCGTACTGATCACCGGGCTGAGCAGTCCTATGATAGAGATCGATGCCCGCATTCAAAAAATAGATTTTGTTTTACTGGACGAACACATAGAGTATGAAGATCAAATGCTCTTTTACCGAAGCAAGAGCATCCTGCAAGTGGTGGGTATAATGATGGAGTCTGCACGTTTTGACTCTAAAGCAGTGGGTTTCCTGATCCTGGCCTTTAGTGTAATCCTACCCGTCTCAAAATTGATCAGCACGCAGCTATACCTTTTGGGCGGAAAAATCTTCAGGAGAAACAAAATTGTAGGTTGGCTCGCTTTTAAATCCGGGAAATGGAGTATGGCCGATGTAATGGTGGTGGCCATTTTCATGAGCTACGTGGGGTTTGATGGCATTATGGACAACCAGTTGAAGCTGGTTGAGCGTCATACGGAACAAGTAACGTCCATTACCACCAACCTGACCTCATTGCGCCCTGGCTTTATCCTTTTCGTTTGTTACGTGCTCTACGGATTGATCCTGGCCGCAATTCTTCAAAAGATCAGCCCTGATAAACAAAGCAATAGCGTTAGCGAAACGGATGCATAGCAAATGCGGTCTTTTCGAAGTTACCTTTGCCACACCGTACGATATTGAGAGCAAGTAAAGCGTACAGAGGGCTTGCTTGGTTTAAAGAGAAGCGGGAACCTGTTTTTTATAGTACACCACGCAGATCAGGCTTTCCTTGCTTTACACGAATTAAAGAAAGAAGAAGCGTTAGTAAGTTAAAGATTTTGGACACCAATATTTCTCTTTGGTAAAGTCTCCGAAACCTCCTGGAAAAATCTCTAAAACATTTTTTCTCAAGGCATTGCCAGTAATACAAATAGTTATACATTTGCAGTCCCCTAAAAATAGGGTAACCGCTGATTTTTAATAGCTTATATATTTAGGTATATGCCAACGATACAACAATTAGTACGAAAAGGTAGGACCAAACTAGAGAAGAAGAGTAAATCTGCCGCGTTGGAATCATCTCCGCAGAAGAGAGGGGTTTGCACGCGTGTGTATACTACTACGCCTAAGAAGCCAAACTCGGCCATGCGTAAAGTAGCTCGTGTGCGCCTATCGAACCAAAAAGAGGTGAACGCCTATATCCCCGGTGAAGGGCATAATCTGCAGGAGCACAGCATTGTGTTGGTGCGTGGGGGTAGGGTGAAGGATTTGCCCGGTGTGCGTTACCATATAGTACGCGGTGCGCTTGATACATCAGGTGTGAGCGGACGTACCCAGCGTAGGTCTAAGTACGGGGCTAAGAAACCTAAGGATAAAAAATAATTTTTGAGATAGCGCGATGAGAAAAGTAAGAGCTAAAAAACGTCCTTTATTGCCGGATCCGAGGTTCAATGACGAACTGGTGACAAGGTTTGTGAACAACATGATGTTGGACGGTAAAAAAAGCACGGCTTACCGTGTGTTTTACAATGCCATAGATATGGTGTCTGAGAAAACCGGCGAAGCAAATGGTTTAGAGCTTTGGAAGGAGGCGTTGAATAATGTAATGCCACACGTGGAGGTGAGAAGCCGCAGGGTTGGCGGAGCAACCTTCCAGATCCCTATGCAGATCCGTCCGGACCGTAAGGTGTTTATGGCGATGAAATGGCTGATCTCTTTTGCGCGTAAACGCAATGAAAAATCCATGGCGGCCCGTTTGGCAGCTGAGATCCTGGCGGCTAGCAAAGAAGAAGGCGCTGCGGTAAAGAAGAGAATGGATACGCATAAAATGGCAGAGGCCAACAAGGCTTTTGCGCACTTTGGAAGATTTAAATAAAAAACCTAAAGAAGCACTCAGGAAGCAATGGCTAAAAGAGACTTAAAATTTACGAGAAATATTGGTATTGCTGCACACATTGATGCGGGCAAAACCACCACCACAGAGCGTATCCTTTATTACGGTGGCGTGAGCCACAAAATCGGTGAGGTGCACGATGGTGCAGCTACTATGGACTGGATGGAGCAGGAGCAGGAACGTGGTATTACCATTACCTCTGCCGCTACTACGCTCGGCTGGCCTTACCGTGGGCAGGATTATCACGTAAATATCATTGATACTCCGGGACACGTTGACTTCACCGTTGAAGTGAACCGTTCTCTTCGGGTGTTAGATGGTTTGGTATTTCTTTTCTCTGCGGTAGATGGTGTAGAACCTCAGTCAGAAACGAACTGGCGTTTGGCTAATAACTATAACGTACCCCGTATTGGTTTCGTAAATAAGATGGACCGGCAGGGAGCTGACTTTCTGAACGTTTGCCGCCAGGTGAAAGAGATGTTGGGCAGCCATGCTTTGCCTTTGCAGATCCCTATCGGAGCGGAGGCTGATTTTAAAGGAGTGGTTGACCTGATCAATTTCAGAGGCATCGTATGGAACGAAGAAGATCAGGGTATGACTTTTAAGGAAGTGGAGATTCCGGCCGATGTGTTGGAAGAGGCCACTGAATATCGTGAAAAACTGCTGGAAGCAGTAGCGGAATTCAACGATACCTTGATGGAAAAATATTTTGAGGATCCTGAGTCTTTGACCGAAAGAGAGATCCTCGATGCTTTGCGCGAAGCTACTATTGCCGGTACAGTAGTGCCTATGATGTGTGGTTCTGCGTTTAAGAATAAAGGTGTGCAGGCCATGTTGGATATGGTGATGGAAATTCTTCCTTCTCCATTGGACGTAGAAGCAATTGAAGGGACCAACCCTAAAACAGAAGAAGAAGAAAAACGCAAGCCCAGCTACGATGAGCCTTTCTCCGCGCTGGCTTTCAAGATCGCGACAGATCCATTTGTTGGGCGCTTGTGCTTTACCCGTGCTTACTCAGGTGTACTGGAATCAGGTTCTTATGTGCTGAACACCCGTACCGGGAAAAAAGAGCGCATCTCACGTATATTCCAGATGCATGCCAATAAGCAAAACCAAATTGATGCTTTGGGTGCCGGAGATATCGGGGCCCTGGTAGGTTTTAAAGACATTAAAACCGGAGATACGCTTTGTGCGGAGGGTAACCCCATTGTACTGGAATCCATGGATTTCCCCGATCCGGTTATTGGTTTGGCAATTGAGCCTAAAACCAAGGCTGATGTGGATAAGTTAGGTATTGCTTTGGGCAAGCTGGTAGAAGAGGATCCTACCTTCCAGGTAAAAACAGACGAGGAGACCGGCCAAACCGTAATCAGCGGAATGGGTGAACTTCACCTGGATATCATTATGGATCGCCTGAAGCGTGAATTTAGGGTAGAAGTGAACCAGGGTGCTCCCCAGGTAGCCTATAAAGAATCCGTACGTGGAAGCGTGCAACACAGAGAAGTGTATAAGAAGCAAACGGGTGGACGCGGTAAATTTGCCGACATCATCGTTACGGTCGAAGCTTCTGACAGCGAAGAGCCCGGTTTGACTTTTGTAAATGAAGTGAAGGGGGGTAACGTACCTAAGGAATTTATTCCCTCTGTGGAAAAAGGTTTCAAAGATGCAATGAATAACGGGGTGTTGGCAGGCTTCCCGCTGGATCGCCTCAAAGTAACCTTAAGCGATGGTTCTTTCCACCCCGTGGATTCGGATCAGCTTTCGTTTGAATTGGCCGCAAAGCTTGCATATAAAGAAGCTTTACCAAAAGCAAATCCCGTTTTACTGGAGCCCATTATGAAGCTTGAGGTACTTACTCCCGAAGAAAACATGGGGGATGTAGTAGGCGACCTGAACAGGAGAAGAGGGGTAGTAGAAGGTATGGGTGACCGCAGCGGGTCTAAAGTGATCAAGGCTAAAGTGCCCTTATCTGAAATGTTCGGATATGTTACCTCATTGCGTACCATATCTTCCGGTAGAGCTACCTCAACTATGGAGTTCTCGCATTATGACGAAGCGCCTAAGGGAGTAGCGGATGAAGTAATAGCAACTGTAAAAGGTAACCAAGCCTAATATTATTAAGATGAGTCAGAAAATTAGGATAAAGCTTAAGTCTTACGATTTCAACCTGGTAGATAAGTCTGCCGAGAAGATCGTAAAAACGGTAAAGAGCACGGGTGCCATTGTAAATGGACCTATCCCTTTGCCTACCAACAAGAGGATTTATACTGTGTTGCGTTCGCCACACGTAAATAAGAAGTCGCGTGAGCAATTTGAGCTATCTTCTTACAAGCGTTTGATGGACATCTACAGTTCGTCTTCAAAAACCATTGATGCCCTTATGAAGCTGGAACTGCCTAGCGGGGTAGAGGTGGAGATAAAAGTGTAATTAAGTACTAACTATAAAAATTAGGTCAAATGCCTGGATTGATCGGTAAAAAGATCGGAATGACAAGCCTCTTTGACGAGAACGGCAAAAATTTGCCGTGTACCGTTATCGAAGCAGGCCCTTGTGTAGTAACACAAGTAAAGTCTAACGAAACAGATGGATACGAAGCGGTACAGATCGCCTTCGGTGAGAAAAAAGAAAAAAATGTGGCCAACCAGCAGGTAGGGCACTTCAAAAAAGCCGGAACCACCCCAAAGGAAAAAACCATCGAAGTAGATGGTTTTGACAACGATGCAAAGTTGGGAGACGAGATATCCGTCTCCATTTTCGAAGAGGGAGAGTTCGTTGACGTTTCCGGTACTTCCAAAGGAAAAGGTTTTCAAGGTGTAGTAAAACGCCACGGTTTCGGTGGTGTAGGGCAGGCCACACACGGTCAGCACAACCGCCTGCGTGCTCCGGGTTCTATCGGAGCCGGTTCTGACCCTTCCAGGGTGTTCAAAGGAACCCGCATGGCCGGCCGCATGGGAGGTACAAAAACCATGATCGAAAACCTGCGTGTGCTCAAAGTGGATTCAGAAAAGAATATTTTGGTAGTTAAGGGTTCGGTTCCCGGGCCTAAAAACTCAATCGTAATTATTACAAAGTGATGGAAGTAGCTGTATTAAATATAGAAGGAAAAGAAACCGGTCGTAAGGTTACTTTGTCTGATGATTTGTTTGCCGCTGAGCCCAACCATCATGCAATTTACCTTGACGTTAAGCAATACCTCGCCAACCAGCGCCAGGGAACGCACAAGGCAAAAGAACGTGCTGAAGTTGCGCGTACCACCAAGAAGTACTTTCGCCAGAAGGGAACGGGAGGAGCACGTAGAGGTTCGTTAAAGTCTCCCATACAGAGAGGGGGGGGTACTGTTTTTGGCCCGCGTCCCCGGAATTATGGGTTTAAGTTGAACAAAAAACTCAAAGCTGTTGCCCGCAGATCGGCACTGAGCCTGAAGGCAAATGAGAACAGCATTGTAGTGGTTGAAGACATCAACTTCGACTCTCCGAAAACGAAGGACTATATCCGTTTCGTAGAGGCACTGGGTGTATCAGACAAAAAATCCTTAGTGGTTCTTGGGGAGTCAAATAAAAGTGTATATTTGTCGTCCCGAAATTTTAAGGGGTCTAGCGTTGTAACTGCTTCTGATATAAACACTTACGGTATTTTGAATGCACAAAGTGTTGTTTTGACAGAGGGCTCGTTAGATAAATTGGAAACAGTTTTAAGGTAAGATATCATGGGTATATTAATACGTCCGGTAATTACGGAAAAGGCTACGGCAGACAGCGAGGATAACAATCGTTTTGCTTTTGTGGTTGACCGTAAGGCAAACAAGCTCCAGATCCGAACCGCTATTGAAGAGGTTTACGGGGTGCACGTAGAAAATGTGCGTACCATGATTATTCCTGGTAAGAAGAAGAGCAGATTTACCCGCAATGGTGTTGTGAGTGGCAATACAGGCGCTTATAAAAAGGCTGTTGTAGAGGTTAGAAGTGGAGAGACCATAGATCTATATAGCAATATCTAAGTATCATGGGTGTAAGAAAATTGAAACCGGTAACCCCGGGACAGCGTTTTAAAGTAGTAAATGACTTTGCAAATGTTACTGCAGCCAAGCCTGAGAAGTCTTTGGTGAAGGGAAAATCAAAGTCGGGGGGTAGGAACAACTCCGGTAAAATGACCATGCGCTACATTGGTGGCGGGCACAAACAGAAATACCGCCTGATTGACTTCAAGCGCGATAAGGATAACATCCCCGCTAAGGTAGCTTCCATTGAATACGATCCTAACCGCACCGCACGTATTGCCTTGCTGGTTTATGCTGATGGAGAAAAACGCTATATGATCGCGCCAAACGGTTTACAGGTTGGTCAGAGCGTGATGAGCGGTACAGAGGCGGCTCCCGAGATCGGTAACGCAATGTACTTGTCCGATATCCCTATGGGTACTGTAATAAGCTGTATCGAAATGCGCCCGGCACAGGGAGCAGTATTGGCTCGTTCTGCAGGTTCCTTTGCACAGCTATCTGCGCGTGATGGCAAGTACGCGATCATCAAGATGCCAAGCGGGGAAACACGGATGATCTTAACTACCTGCAAGGCGATGATCGGAGCGGTAAGCAACTCCGACAATGCTTTGGAAATATCCGGTAAAGCAGGTAAAAACCGCTGGTTAGGGCGCAGGCCAAGAACCAGGGGTGTGGCCATGAACCCGGTAGATCACCCCATGGGTGGTGGTGAAGGCCGTTCTTCAGGTGGCCACCCGCGCTCAAGAAACGGTGTGCCTGCCAAAGGGTACAAAACACGTACCCCGAAGAAGGAGTCGAACAAGTATATTATTGAAAGAAGGAAAAAATAGAGCAATATGTCCAGGTCATTAAAAAAAGGTCCTTTTATACATTACAAGCTCGAGAAAAAAGTGCTCGAGAATGTGGAAAGCGGAAAGAAGTCTGTGATCAAGACCTATTCTCGCCCTTCTGTGATCTCTCCCGATTTTGTAGGTCAGACCATAGCAGTGCACAACGGAAGAACTTTTGTGCCGGTGTTTATAACAGAAAACATGGTGGGCCACAAGCTTGGTGAGTTTTCACCTACCCGCACATTCAGGGGGCACGGAGGAAATAAGAAAGATAAAGGTAAGCGCTAATATCAGTAATCATGGGTGCTAGAAAAAAACTAAGAGCGGAGGCCATTAAAGAGGCCAGGAAAAATATAGCGATGGCTAAGCTTAACAATTGCCCTACTTCACCTCGTAAAATGAGGTTGGTGGCCGATATGGTAAGAGGCCTTGAAGTGGAGAAAGCATTGTTCCTATTGAAACACAGTGGTAAGGAAGCGAGCATCCGGTTGGAAAAGCTCGTGCTTAGCGCCATCAACAACTGGGAGCAGAAGAACGAAGGTGCCCGCATGGATGAAGCCGGTCTGGTTATAAAAGAGGTGTATGTAGACAGCGGCAGGATGCTTAAGCGCATTCAACCCGCTCCACAAGGAAGGGCACACCGCATCCGTAAGAGAAGCAATCACGTAACCGTAGTTGTGGATTCTGGCATAGCTGAGCAAGTAGAAGAAACGAACGAAGAAACTAACGCATAGTTTAGATGGGACAGAAGACGAACCCTATAGGAAACAGATTAGGTTTTATCCGCGGTTGGGACAGCAACTGGTATGGTGGCCGCAACTACGGAGATAAAATTGCCGAGGACGACAAGATCCGAAAATATTTATACGCCCGTCTTGCTAAAGCCAGCGTAAGCCGCATCATTATTGAGCGCACGCTTAAACTGGTAACCGTTACCATTACGACCAGCCGTCCCGGTATCATTATCGGAAAAGGCGGGCAGGAAGTAGATAAGCTGAAAGAAGAATTAAAGAAGCTGACCAACAAGGAGGTGCAGATCAATATTTTTGAGATCAAGCGCCCTGAGCTAGACGCCAAGTTGGTGGCTGACAGCATTGCCCGCCAGATCGAAGGACGTATCAGCTACAGGAGAGCCATTAAGATGGCCATTGCAGCTACTATGCGCATGGGATCAGAAGGAATTAAGGTGCAGATATCAGGCAGGTTGAATGGTGCAGAGATGGCGCGTTCTGAAATGTATAAAGACGGCAGAACTCCCTTGCACACCTTTAGAGCGGATATCGATTACCATATCGCAGAAGCACATACTACCTACGGCCGTATTGGCATTAAGGTATGGATCATGAAAGGTGAGGTATACGGCAAACGTGACTTGAGCAACCTTTTGGGTACCGTAAAAGGTGCCGGAGGGAAAGGCGGAAACGCAGGCCCACGCGGTGGAGGTGCTGACCGCAGAAGAAAAAGAAAGTAAGAAGAGTTTATAAAGAGCTAACAAGATGTTACAGCCCAAAAAGACTAAGCATAGGAAGACTTTTAAAGGAAGGATGAAGGGAAACGCACACCGCGGTTCTCAAATTGCCTTCGGTAGCTTCGGTATCAAAGCATTGGATGAAGTGTTTATTACCTCCAGGCAGATAGAAGCAGCCCGTATTGCGGCTACGCGTTATATGAAAAGGGAAGGGCAGTTGTGGATCCGCATTTTTCCCGATAAACCCATCACCAGCAAACCTGCTGAGGTACGGATGGGTAAAGGTAAAGGAGCCCTCGACCATTGGGTGGCCGTAGTTAAGCCAGGGCGTATCATCTTTGAATTGGACGGGGTAAGTCCTGAAGTGGCTGCAGAGGCATTGCGCCTGGCCGCACAGAAGCTCCCTGTAAAAACGAAGTTTATTGTACGTAGAGATTACGTAAGCGCATAATAGGGGAAAGCCATGAAAGCATCAGAAATAAAAGAAATGACCACCCAGGAGCTTGTAGAAAAAATACAGGCCCAAAAGGTAAACTATGCCAAAGTGAAAATGGCGCATAGCATATCACCACTTGAGAATCCGGTGGTGTTGAGGGCAAACCGTAAGGACATTGCGCGTATGGCAACCGAGCTGCGCAACCGCGAATTAAATGACAATAAGTAATTGCTTGTCAAAATGGAAATGACTAGAAATCTTAGGAAAGAACGTATTGGTATCGTTACCAGTAACAAGATGAATAAATCTATCGTGGTAAGTGTAGAGCGCAAGAAAAAGCACCCTATTTACGGTAAGTTTATCAAATTGACCAAAAAGTTTCACGCACACGATGAGCAGAATGATTGCAACGTAGGAGACACTGTGCGTATAATGGAGACCCGCCCCCTTAGTAAAACTAAGAACTGGCGTTTAGTAGAAATCTTAGAAAGAGCTAAGTAAGATGTTACAACAAGAATCAAGACTAAGAGTAGCAGACAACACCGGGGCAAAGGAAGTATTGTGCATCCGTGTATTGGGCGGAACCAAAAGGCGTTACGCTTCGGTAGGAGATAAGATCGTGGTTTCTGTAAAGGAGTCTACGCCTTCCGGTACGGTGAAAAAGGGACAGGTATCTACCGCTGTGGTGGTGAGAACGAAAAAAGAAGTGCGTAGGGCGGACGGATCTTATATCCGCTTTGACGACAATGCTTGTGTGTTGCTCAATGCACAAGGCGAGATGAGAGGTACCCGTGTATTTGGTCCCGTATCAAGGGAGTTGCGCGATCGTCAATTTATGAAAATTGTTTCTCTGGCACCAGAGGTACTATAAAGGATAATTGAGTATGGCAAAGTTTCATATCAAAAAAGGAGATACGGTAACCGTACTGAGTGGCGAATACAAAGGCCAGACCGGTACAGTGATCAAGATGTTTCCCGATAAGAGAAAGGCATTGGTGGAGGGCATCAATGTGGTAAAAAAACACAAAAAGCCGGATGCGGCTAACCCACAGGGAGGCATCATAGAGATGGAGGCGCCTATTTACATCAGCAAGCTTATGTATACAGATGCTTCAGGACAGGCCAGCCGCGTGGGCAGAAAAGAAGATGAGAACGGTAAACTCGTAAGGTTTTCCAAGAAAACTCAAGAAATCATTAAGTAATGAGTTACGCACCTACACTTAAAAAGAAGTACAAGGAGGAGATCATTCCTTCCTTGAAAGAGGAATTCGGTTACAAAAACGTAATGGAAATTCCCCGTCTTAAAAAGATTTGCCTTTCCCAGGGGGTGGGCCAGGCTACCGCGGATAAGAAACTGATCGAGTACGCTGTGGACGAGATGAGCCGTATTGCCGGTCAGAAGGCCGTGCCTACCGTGTCCAGGAAAGACATCTCTAACTTTAAACTGCGTAAGGGAATGCCCGTGGGTGCCCGTGTTACGTTGAGGGGAGAGCGGATGTATGAATTCTTAGAGCGCTTGATCTGGAGCTCATTGCCCCGTATCCGTGATTTTAACGGGATCAAGGGAAGCGGCTTTGACGGAAGAGGAAACTATACCTTAGGTATTACAGAGCAGATCATCTTCCCCGAAATAGATATTGATAAGGTAAACAGGATCTCCGGAATGGACATTACTTTCGTTACTTCGGCTGATACCGATAAAGAAGCGAAAGCCCTGTTGCAAAAATTTGGACTACCCTTTAAGAAATAAGTATGGCTAAGGAATCAATGAAAGCGCGCGAAGTTAAGCGCCAGGAAATGGTCGACAAGTATGCTGAAAAACGCGCTGCACTAAAGGCGGCAGGTGATTATGAGGCTTTGCAAAAGCTTCCTAAGAACGCTTCGCCCGTTAGGTTGCACAACCGTTGCAAGCTTACAGGAAGGCCAAGAGGGTATATGCGCCAGTTTGGTATTTCAAGGGTAACCTTCAGGGAAATGGCGAATAATGGTTTAATCCCAGGTGTAAAAAAGGCAAGCTGGTAATAATAAGATATCATGGTAACAGATCCAATTGCAGATTATTTAACCCGCGTGCGTAACGCGATCATGGCCGGACATAAAGTGGTAGAAATCCCCGCTTCCGGCCTTAAGCGTGAGATGACCAAAATTTTGTACGAGCAAGGGTTTATACTGAATTATAAACTGGAAGAAAAGGGCCCGCAAGGAACCATTAAGATCGCATTGAAATACGATCGCATCTCCAGCGAACCCGCTATCCGTTCATTGGAGCGGGTAAGCAAGCCCGGCTTGAGAAAGTACAGCGGCAGCAGTACACTTCCCCGTGTAATTAACGGGTTGGGTATTGCCATCATCTCTACCTCCAAAGGTGTGATGACAGACAAACAGGCACGTAAAGAGAACGTGGGCGGAGAAGTACTTTGCTACGTTTATTAATAGAAAGCACTTAAGCGATTTAAGATGTCTAGAGTAGGAAAAGCAATTATTAACGTACCGGATGGTGTTACCGTAGCCGTAAATGGCAACGAAGTAACCGTAAAAGGTAAATTAGGCGAGTTAAGCCAAACACTCTCTGATGCCATAGAGGTAAAGCAAGAGGGTGCCGAGCTTAGCGTTACAAGAAAGAACGAAGAAAAACAAACCCGGGCCGACCACGGATTGCACCGCGCCCTTATCGCCAATATGGTGGCTGGTGTAAGTACCGGATGGAGCAAGAAACTGGAGCTGGTAGGTGTAGGGTACAGAGCGCAATCGCAGGGGCAGAAACTGGACCTTGCTTTGGGGTATTCGCACAACATCTTGTTTGAAGTACCAAAAGAAGTAAAGGTAGAGACTACCTCTGAAAAAGGAAAAAACCCGATCGTAACCCTTACCAGCCACGACAAGCAATTGATCGGCATGGTAGCGGCTAAGATCAGGTCGTTCAGGAAGCCTGAGCCATACAAAGGAAAAGGCGTGCGTTTCGTGGGTGAATACATTAGAAGAAAAGCTGGTAAAACAGCTGGTAAATAATAAGATATGGCACTTACAAAAGTTGAAAGCAGGGCTCGTATCAAGAGCAGAGTGAGAAAGTCGATATTTGGCACCGCCGAAGTGCCCCGCTTATCTGTGTTTCGCAGCAATAAAGAGATCTACGGACAGTTGATCAATGACCTGGACGGCAAGACTTTGCTTTCCGCCTCTTCTATGGATAAGAGTATTGAAAAGACCGGAAACAAGTCGGATGTAGCGAAAGCCGTAGGCAAGGCATTGGCGGAAAAAGCAAAGGAAGCCGGTATTGAGCGGGTGGCTTTTGACAGGAACGGGTATTTGTATCACGGGCGCGTGAAGTCTTTGGCTGACGGCGCTAGAGAGGGTGGTTTAAAATTTTAAGAGCTAAAGCATGTTTAAAGGACATAAAAACGTAACCCGGGTAAAACCAAGCGGTCTCGAATTAACCGATAAGTTGGTGGGCGTACAACGTGTAACCAAGGTTACCAAAGGGGGTAGAACATTTGGATTCTCCGCCATTGTAGTGGTGGGTGACGAAAAAGGTGTGGTAGGCCACGGCTTGGGTAAATCCAAAGAAGTTTCCGAAGCCATTCAAAAAGGGATCGAAGACGCCAAGAAGAACCTCGTGCGCATTCCTTTGGTGAAAAGCACGATTCCCCACCCTGAAAGCGGGAAGTATGGCGGAGCGCGCGTATTCTTGCGCCCTGCAGCAAACGGTACCGGTGTAATTGCCGGTGGTGCGATGCGTGCTGTATTGGAGAGCCTGGGTGTACATGACGTACTCGCGAAATCCAAAGGTTCTTCGAACCCGCACAACGTGGTAAAAGCTACTTTTGATTGCCTGTTGAAAATGCGTGATGCAGGCACCATTGCCCGCACACGGGGCATCAGCGTAGAAAAAGTGTTTAACGGATAATATTAGGGCTACATGACTACACTTAAAATAAAACAGGTACGCAGTCAGATCAACAGGCCTGCTAACCAAAAGAAAACGCTTCAGGCACTGGGTATAAAGAAAATGAACCAGGTAGTGGAGCATAAGGCAACCCCTCAGATCCTGGGCATGGTAAAAACCGTAGCACACCTGATAGAGGTAGAAGAAGTAAAATAAGCTTGTAAAACAGTATTTGTGATGAATTTACATAATTTAAAACCAGCTGAAGGCGCTACCAAGTCAACAAAGCGTATTGGCAGAGGGCAGGGTTCCGGTCACGGAGGTACTTCTACCCGCGGACATAAGGGAGCCAAGTCGCGCAGCGGGTACAAGTCCAAGATTGGTTTTGAGGGTGGCCAGATGCCCCTGCAAAGACGTGTGCCAAAGTTTGGTTTCAAGAACATCAACCGCGTGGAATATACAGGCATCAATATTGATGCGCTACAGGCCCTGGTAGATGCGAAGAAGATAAAAGATACCGTTGGTGTAGAAGACCTGCGCAACAACGGGCTGGTAGGAAAGAAGGACCTGGTAAAGATACTGGGCAGAGGAGAGTTAAGTGCCAAACTTACCGTGGAGGCGCACAAATTTTCTAAAACCGCGCAGGCAGCGATTGAGGCCAATGGCGGTGAGGTAAAAACTCTTTAAAGAGCATTTTAGATGAAGCGTTTTATAGAAACAATTAAAAATATTTGGAAGATTGAAGAGCTTAGAGAAAAGATCCTTTTAACATTGGGTCTTCTCTTTATTTACAGGCTAGGCTCTAACGTGGTCCTTCCGGGTATTGACACCGAGAGCTTGAGCCAGCTGCAAAGCCAGGCAGATGGCGGCATTCTGGGTATTCTGAACGCCTTTACCGGCGGTGCATTTGCAAACGCTTCTATTTTGGCCCTGGGCATAATGCCCTATATCTCTGCTTCTATTGTGATCCAACTCCTGGGTATGGCCGTACCAAGCATCCAGAAAATGCAAAAAGAAGGGGAGAGCGGCAGGCGCAAACTGAATCAGTTTACCCGTTTCCTGACCATAGCCATTACGGGGGCACAGGCACCGGGCTATATCGCCAACCTTATGGCGCAAAATGTGCGCATTACTATGGATCCCAGTTTATTCTGGAGCATGAGCATTGTAGTACTTGTAGCGGGAACCATTTTTGCCATGTGGCTGGGTGAACGCATTACAGACAAAGGCATTGGCAACGGTATTTCCCTGCTTATTATGGTGGGTATTATCGCAAGCTTACCACAGGCCTTCCTGCAGGAGCTGGCCTCAAAAATTGATCATATTGTACTCTTCATTATCGAAATATTCGTACTGTATGTCGTTATCCTTTTGTCGGTAGCATTGGTACAGGCCGTACGGAAGATCCCCGTGCAATACGCCAAACGCACCACGGGCGGAAGAACCTATGCCGGAGGCATGGCAAGGCAATACATTCCCCTTAAAGTAAATGCGGCAGGGGTAATGCCGATCATCTTTGCGCAAGCCATTATGCTCATCCCGGTTACCATATTGACCTATTCAGGCGTGCAGGACGGTGAGGCAAATTTCCTGGTATCGGCTTTTAGTGATATCCAGGGCTGGCCTTACAATACGGTATTTGCCATCCTGATCATACTCTTCACCTATTTCTATACGGCCATCCAGGTAAACACCAATCAAATGGCTGAAGACCTGAAGCGCAACGGAGGGTTTGTGCCGGGTATCAAACCGGGTAAAGCAACAGCTGAGTTCTTGGATACGGTATTGAGTCGGATTACTTTACCAGGCTCTATTTTCCTGGCGCTGTTGGCGATTTTGCCTGCTTTTGCCATGGTGGCGGGAGTAAACACAGCTTTTGCTTATTTCTATGGCGGTACAAGCTTGTTGATCATGGTGGGGGTAGTGCTGGATACTTTGCAGCAAATTGAAAGCTACCTGCTGAACAGGCATTACGATGGCTTGATGAAGAGCGGTAAACTAAAAGGACGCGCAGCTAGCGCATTTTAAATTAAGGAAGTAAGTATTTACAATGGCGAAGCAATCTGCAATAGAACAAGACGGTTCCATTATTGAAGCGCTATCCAACGCAATGTTCAGGGTAGAGTTGGAAAACGGACATATTGTAACGGCCCATATTTCGGGTAAGATGCGGATGAACTACATCAAATTATTACCAGGAGATAAGGTGAAGCTTGAAATGTCGCCTTACGACCTGAGCAAAGGAAGAATAACGTATAGATACTAAACCATGAAGGTAAGAGCATCAATTAAAAAGAGAAGCGCAGATTGCAAGATCGTGCGCAGAAACGGGAAACTTTATGTGATCAACAAAAAGAATCCTAAGTTCAAACAAAGACAAGGATAATATTTTAATACATCATTTATGGCGAGGATTGCTGGTATAGACTTACCAAAAAATAAGAGAGGTGTAATTGGCCTTACTTACATTTTCGGCATCGGAAATAGCCGGGCTGCGGAGATCTTGAACGAGGCCGGAATTAGCCAGGATACCAAGGTGCAGGACTGGAACGATGAAGAGATCACTAAGATCCGGGAGATCATCGGTGAAAGCTTTAAAGTAGAAGGTGAGTTGCGCTCAGAGGTTTCTCTTAATATCAAGCGTCTGATGGACATCGGTTGCTATAGAGGCATTCGCCATCGTTCCGGGCTCCCACTGCGTGGCCAAAGAACAAAGAACAACTCGCGTACCCGTAAAGGAAAGCGTAAAACGGTTGCGAACAAGAAAAAAGCAACCAAGTAATTAGGTAAAGATCATGGCAAAGAAAGCATCAGGTAAAGCTACCAAAAAGAGAAAAGTAGTAGTAGAAGCTGCGGGCGAGGCACATATCAACGCTACGTTCAACAACATCATCATATCCCTTACCAATACCAAAGGACAAGTTGTGTCCTGGTCATCTGCCGGTAAGATGGGATTCCGTGGTTCTAAGAAGAACACGCCTTATGCTGCGCAAATGGCAGCAGAAGATTGTGCTACACGTGCAAACGAAATGGGCCTCAAAAAAGTAAAGGTGTATGTAAAAGGACCGGGCAATGGCCGCGAATCCGCCATCCGTTCTATCCACAACAGCGGGGTGGAAGTAACGGAGATCATTGACGTGACCCCGATGCCGCACAACGGTTGCCGTCCACCCAAGAGAAGAAGAGTTTAACAAACAACGTTTAGATAGCTACATAATGGCAAGATATACAGGACCAAAATCCAAAATAGCTAGAAAGTTCGGTGATCCAATTTTTGGACCTGACAGTGCTTTCGAAAGAAAAAACTATCCTCCCGGGCAACATGGTGTTTCCCGCAGAAGAGGAAAGAAATCGGAATATGCTATTCAGTTGGCCGAAAAGCAAAAGGCAAAATACACCTATGGTATTTTGGAGCGCCAGTTTGCAAACATGTTTGATAAAGCTTCACGTGCCAAAGGAATTACCGGTGAGGTACTCTTGCAGTTGTGTGAGGCGCGTTTGGATAACGTAGTATACCGCATGGGCATAGCGCCATCACGGAGTGCAGCCCGCCAGTTGGTAGGACACCGCCACATCACCGTAAACGGGGAAATATTAAACATTCCTTCGTACTCGGTAAAAGCCGGGGACGTGATCGCGGTGCGTGAAAAATCAAAATCCCTTGAAGTAATTGCAGACGCATTATCTTCGAGAAAAGACCAGTACGAATGGTTGGAATGGAATGATTCCAGCAAATCTGGCAAGTACTTAAGCGATCCGCTTCGTGCTCAGATCCCTGAGAACATCAAGGAGCAACTGATCGTTGAATTGTACTCTAAGTAATCATATAAATTTCAACTTAATTTTTGCTATGGCAATATTAAACTTCCAAAAGCCGGATCAGGTGATCATGAATCACTCTACTGAAACTGAAGGTCAGTTTGAGTTTAGGCCTCTAGAGCCTGGTTATGGGCTTACAGTGGGAAATGCCTTGCGCAGAGTGTTGTTATCTTCTCTTGAAGGTTTCGCCTTTACTTCGGTTAAGATCGAAGGAGTAGAGCATGAGTTCAGCACTATAAAAGGAGTGGTAGAAGATGTTACGGAGATCATATTAAACCTAAAGCAGGTACGCTTTAAAAGACAAATCGAAGAGCAGGAAGAAGAGCGTGTGAATGTAAGCCTGGGTGGTCTTGAAAAGGTAACCGCTGCCGATCTGGGTAAATACATCTCCGGATTCCAGGTATTGAACCCGGAATTGGTGATCTGCAACCTGGACCCCTCCGTAAAGCTTGAAATGGAGTTGGTGATCGAGAAGGGCCGCGGCTACGTTTCTGCCGAAGAGAACAAGAAGAGCAATGCTTCTATCGGTACCATTGCGATCGATTCGATCTACACCCCTATTAAGAATGTGAAATACAGCATCGAAAACTACCGGGTGGAGCAAAAGACCGACTATGAGAAGTTGATCCTGGATATCCATACCGATGGCAGTGTGCATCCTAAAAAGGCACTTACCGAAGCCTCCAAGATATTGATCCATCACTTCATGTTGGTGAGCGATGAGCGCATTGCCTTGGAAGACAGCAAAACTGCCGAAACAGACAATTACGATGAGGAGATCCTCCATATGCGCCAGCTGTTGAAAACCAAACTGGTAGATATGGACCTTTCCGTACGCGCTTTGAATTGCCTGAAGGCAGCAGAAGTAGAAACACTGGGAGATCTGGTAACCTATACGAAGAGCGACTTGATGAAGTTCAGGAATTTTGGAAAGAAGTCCTTGACAGAATTGGATGAACTGGTAGAGAACAAGGGCCTGCACTTTGGTATGGACATCTCTAAATATAAACTGGACAAGGAATAAAAAGTAATGAGACACGGAAAGAAATTCAATCATTTAGGCCGTACCGCTTCTCACCGTAAGGCCATGCTTTCGAATATGGCATGTTCCCTTATTGAGCACAAACGCATCAATACTACCGTGGCCAAAGCCAAAGCATTGAAGCACTTTGTAGAGCCTTTGATTACCAAATCCAAAAGCGATACGACGCACAGCAGAAGGGTTGTGTTCAGCTACCTGAAAAACAAGTATGCCGTTACGGAGCTTTTCAGAGAAGTAGCTTCTAAAGTAGGCGACAGGCCCGGTGGGTATACCCGCATCATCAAAACGGGTAACCGTTTGGGCGACAATGCCGAAATGGCCATGATAGAACTGGTAGATTTTAACGAGCTCTACACCAATGGTAAAGAGGCTGCTAAATCTAAAACAAGAAGGAGCCGCAGAGGAGGCAGTAGTACGAAAAAGGCGGAAGCCGTAACAGAAGAGACAAAAGAAGCTGTAGTAGCCGAAAAAGCTGCTGATAGTGAGGCTCCTGCCGAAGAGCAGCCAGCTGCTGAAGAAACCAAAAAGGATGACTCCAAAGAGTAATCTTGTAAAAATGGTATAAAAAACAGGAAAGGATAAGGGCAAGTGCTTCTTATCCTTTTTTTTTGCAAAAAGAATAAAGCGTTGTTTATGGGATATACGTCTAAAAAACCAGCGGTAATTATTTTGGCAGACGGCACCTTGTTTTGGGGTAAGAGCGTAGGCCTGGAGGGAACAGCTACCGGGGAAATCTGCTTTAATACCGGGATGACCGGTTACCAGGAGATATTTACCGATCCGAGCTACCTGGGGCAAATCATGGTAACGGCCACCGCACACATTGGCAACTACGGGGTAAAGGAAGAAGAAGTAGAGTCCGGGTCCATTAAAATTTCCGGTTTGGTTTGCCGTAATTTCAGCCAGTTTGCTAGCCGCTACGGAGGCGATGGCTCCCTGCTCGATTATTTCAAGGCCAATAATAAACTGGCTATTTCGGATGTAGATACGCGTGCCCTGGTGATGCATATTCGCGACAAAGGCGCCATGAATGCCATCTTAAGTACCGAAACAGATGATATAGAAGCGCTGCGCGAGCAACTAACCGAGGTGCCTTCAATGGAAGGACTTGAGCTGTCTTCAAAAGTAACGACACAGGAAGCGTATACCCTTGGGGACGAAAGCAAAGGCGGCATGCGGATTGCTGCCCTGGACCTTGGGATCAAGCGCAACATACTGCGTAACTTTGAACAGCGCGATTGCTTTGTAAAGGTTTTCCCGATGCATACCTCTTTGTCTGAGATGCTGGAATGGGCGCCCGATGGCCTGTTTATTTCCAATGGCCCCGGAGACCCGTCAGCCATGAAGGAGACCATTGCCCTGGTAAAGGATATGATCGAAAGCGGTAAACCCGTATTTGGGATATGCCTTGGACACCAGCTTATTTCGCTGGCCAGGGGTTTGAGTACTTACAAAATGCACAATGGGCACCGCGGGATCAACCACCCCGTGAAAAACTTACTTAGCGGGAAAGGAGAGATCACTACGCAGAATCATGGCTTTGTAGTAAGCAAACAGGAAGTAGAACAGGCAGAAGGGGTAACGCTAACCCATGAGCACCTTAATGACGGCACGGTGGCCGGGATAAAATTGGAGGATAAACCCGTATTTTGTGTACAATATCACCCGGAAGCGTATCCCGGTCCGCACGATTCCGCTTATTTGTTTGATGATTTTGTAGAACTAATGAAAAACAACAAGTAAAATGGCAGTAATTACAGGCGTATATGCCCGTCAGATCTTAGACAGCCGTGGCAACCCTACCGTAGAAGTAGAAGTATACACCGATGTAGGCGCTATGGGACGCGCGGCAGTGCCTTCGGGCGCTTCTACCGGGGCCTATGAAGCCGTGGAGTTAAGAGATGGTGACGAAGCAGCGTACCTGGGTAAAGGCGTATTGAGGGCGGTTACCAACGTAAACGATGCCATTGCCAATGAGATCATCGGTATGGATGTAACCGACCAGGTGGGGATTGACCAGATCATGGTGAACCTCGATGGCTCTCCAAACAAGGCCAACCTGGGCGCCAACGCTATTCTTGGCGTGTCCCTGGCGGTAGCTAAAGCAGCTGCACAGGCAACCGGCCAAAGCCTGTTCAATTACATTGGGGGCGTAAACGCCCGCACCCTCCCCGTGCCTATGATGAATATCTTAAACGGGGGCTCCCATGCCGATAACTCCATAGACTTCCAGGAATTTATGGTAATGCCTTTTGGTGCCGAGAGCTTTAGTGAAGGCCTGCGCATGGGCACAGAGATCTTTCATCACCTCAAGAGCGTGCTCAAAGAAAAAGGATACAGCACCAATGTAGGCGATGAAGGAGGTTTCGCACCCAACATCAAATCCAACGAAGAGGCTATAGAAACCGTAATTAAAGCCATCGAAAAAGCAGGGTATACACCGGGAGAGGACGTCTTTATTGCGATGGATGCAGCTGCCTCAGAGTTTTACGTGAAGGAAGAAGGCGTGTACCACTTTAAGAAATCCGATGGCCGCAAGCTCAGCTCTGCAGAAATGGTAGACTACTGGGCAGCCTGGACGGAAAAGTATCCCATTATTTCGATAGAAGACGGCCTGGATGAAGACGACTGGGAAGGCTGGAAACAGCTTACCGAAGCCATTGGAAGCAAAGTGCAACTTGTGGGCGATGACCTTTTTGTAACAAATGTAGAGCGCGTGAGCCGGGGCATCGAACAAGGCATCGCAAATTCGGTTCTGATAAAAGTAAACCAAATAGGAAGTTTGACCGAGACCATAAATACAGTGCAGATGGCCCAAAATGCAGGCTATACCTGCGTAATGAGCCACAGAAGCGGGGAAACAGAAGACAGTACCATAGCCGACCTGGCCGTAGCTTTGAATACCGGACAGATCAAAACCGGTTCTGCCTCAAGAAGCGACCGCATGGCTAAGTACAACCAGCTTTTGCGCATTGAAGAAGCATTGGAAGGCACGTATAGGTACATCGGCAAAAACTTCAAGTTTTTAAAATAATCCACCATATTTTCAAATTATCAGTAGAATGGAAAAATTAAAAGACCACTTTGCCACCAAAGTTGGCCCGGCCCTTAAAGATGTAAAAGACTTTGTTGCTGCACACGGAGATGAAGTGCTGGGCGAGATTAAAGTGAGCCAATTATACGGAGGCATGCGCGGCATGCCGGCCCTGATCACGGAAACCTCAAAACTGGATGCAGCGGAAGGCATCCGTTTCCGTGGCTACAGCATTCCCGAGCTGCAGGAAAAACTACCCGCATACCCGGAGGGAGAACAACCCTTGCCCGAAGGTATTTTTTACCTGATGCTCTTTAACGAATTGCCGGATGACGATACCGTACGCCGGGTAAGCAACAACTGGGCAAGAAGGGCCACCATCCCCCCGCACGTATTTAAGGTAATTGATGCGCTGCCCATGACTACGCACCCCATGACCCAGTTTGTAACGGGGATTATGGCCTTGCGTACCGAAAGTGAGTTTCAACGGGCGTACCGGGCCGGGATCTCCAAAGCGGAGTATTGGGACCCCACCTATGAAGACGCCATGAACCTGATCGCGCGTTTGCCCCGCCTGGCGGCTTATATCTACCGGAGGATGTACCACAACGGAGCGCATATTGAGCCGGACAGCAAGCTGGATTGGGCGGGTAATTTTGCACATATGCTGGGCTTCGAAAACGAGGAGTTCAGGGAATTGCTGCGTTTGTACATGACCATACATGCCGACCATGAAGGCGGGAATGTATCGGCTCATGCCATACACCTGGTAGGCTCCGCCCTGAGCGATTGCTACCAGGCTTTTGCTGCCGGTATGAATGGCCTCGCAGGCCCGCTGCACGGCCTGGCCAACCAGGAGGTGATCCGCTGGACCCTGGCGATGCGTGACGAATTAGGCGGAGGCCTGCCTTCAAAAGAGCAGATCGCCAACTATGTAAAGAAAACCTTAAACGATGGCAAAGTAATTCCGGGCTTTGGACATGCCGTGCTGCGCAAAACAGACCCCCGCTATACCGCGCAACGCGAATTTGCGCTGAAGCACATGCCGCATGACGAACTCTTCCAAATCGTAAGCCGCGTGTACGAAGTGGTGCCCGAAATACTACAGGCCACCGGTAAAGTGAAAAATCCCTGGCCGAATGTAGATGCACACAGCGGACAATTGCTGATGCATTACGGCCTTACACAATACGATTTTTATACCGTGTTGTTTGGCGTGAGCCGGGCATTGGGTACGCTGGCCAGTCTTATCTGGGACAGGGCACTGGGCTTTCCGATCGAAAGGCCGGGCAGTACCACTACTGCTCTGCTTAAAGAGCGCTTTGCCGCTAAATAGGCATACCTCCATACCATTAAAAAGCCCCACAGAAAGCGGGGCTTTTTTTATGAAAATACCAAACCTTCCAGGTTTTTCAGCGGTATGGGGATAAACCTGGTTTCCCAACCTTGTTCTTCTAGATATCAATCTATTCACTATAATTGTTCATAACTTTTTATTCTATTTTTATCTAGTCTAAATTACTAAATTAATATTGTTAAGTACTCTATTAGAGATAATTAGAGATTTATGGAGTGTTAGAATTGCTTTATTTGGTCTACTATAGACGGGCATTGAAGAAAAATTGTGTTTTCGTCAAGGGTTTTTCATATCTTTGAGGCGTGAGAATTAAGATAAGTACATATAGTAACCAAACTCATCAAACAAAAAAAGCAACTGATTGCCGTCAGTTGCTTTTGATATTTAAGGATGCCCCCGCGTGGCGTGTATTGGCCTTGGTATGTCAACAACAGTCGGTTCGATTCCGACCGGGGGCTCTTTTACTTATAAAGTATGACAAATATAGTAAACACTACCATCTTTAAAAAGTAGTTTATTATGGAATTTCCAGAAGAAATATCAGGCGATGAAGAACGTGAGGCCTTGGCTTCTTTCTATCGATCCCAAGTAACCACCTATCAGGAAAAGGCCAACTATTACCTATCCCTTGTGAAGAAGTACACAAAATTGCTCGAAGAGATTGATGAGAAAGGGCTGATCGAGGCAAGTGCGAGGAAAGCTGGTTTTGACCAAAAATGGCCCTGGCTGCAAAAAATCAGGTTTATACTTTTCAACCAGGGGGAATACATGACCAGTAGACAAATAGTAGATACCCTTAAAAGCTATCAGCCATCGGTAACAAACCCTATCAAAAGCATTTCGGCTACGATAAGCCAAAATTCAGGTCAAGACGGGGAGCTTCACAAGTATTCGGCTATTGATGGCAACAACTATGTAGGACTAAAAGAATGGGAGGACATAACAGGCCACAAAAAAATACCCCCAATAGAGGGGGCATAAGAATGAGAAATCTCCTTCATGAAGGGAGTCAGTAGGCTGGATACTGTAAATATATGCTAGCCTAGTGTGCGTGTCTCATAAGCACGAAAGCCGAACAGGCTTAAAGCCTACTGTAAGCAGGGAAGACGTTACCTTCCCTGCTTTTCATTTACAAAAGTATCACTTTTGTCTTTATCACTATCAGAGCGCTTTTTTCAGCTCTTCCTTAAAGCTATGATCTTTACCGTGGGAACCCTAATGTCCTTATCTTTCTTGAGCTCGGGTCTTTTCGTCATTTTGCGCACTTCTAAACTTGAAAGATACTAAACCTTCCAGGTTTATCTCCGTACCGCTGAGAAACCTGGAAGGTTTTTAAAAGAAAGTTGTATTGGTCAGCACACAGGACATCAACTAATCCATCTTTACCAGCTCCTCCATAGGTACATCCAATGCCTTGGCGATAATGGCCAGCTTGATAATGCTTATCCCCACTTTTGCTTTTTCTATTTTATAGAGGTACTGCCTGTCGCTGTAGATCCGGTTGGCCAGCTCGGTTTGGGTAATGCCTTTGGATTCCCTCAGCACCCGGATGTTTTGGCCTATCCTGATGGAAACCTCCCTCCCAAACTTAGCTTGTTCTTCTTTGGAAAAATCTGACATATATCAAATGTCAGCGGAGCATTACAAGAAATTGTAACCTTAAAATACTACATGTAAACTTATTTTACTACATTAGCCTGGCGCAAACGCATAGCGAATGTTCGGATACATCATTTTAAAAGTAAGTACACTCAAGGAAGGTTTTTCTTTGAAAATGCACCCAACGTGACAAGTCCGGTATATTGAAGCCTTAGGGGTGTGAAGATATATGCTATTGCAAGGGGAGTAAACTTCGGTTTTATTTAGACCAGAAAACCTGATGTATTGGCCAGCGTATTCCTACCGGTTGGTTTAAAGAAATATCTTTTGTACAAAGCCCCATCGGCCTAATTTTTCTAAGGCTAGAAAAACAAGCGATACACAGTCCAGAGAAGTGCTGAAGTGAAACGGAGTGAGCGGCTGGGGCTTCGAAGACGGAGTAACGCGCTGGTTTTTCAGCCTGAAGAATTAAGCCTTGACTTTTTGGTTCGTTTTGGGTTAAGCCAAAATGAACAGCAATACATGAAACGTTTGGTTGTCAATCATACAACCGAAGGCACGCATAAAAGCACGAATGAATCCATCTAAACGATCTTAAACGTTTAACAAACGGAAAACGAGAAATTTTAATAATAGGTTTGAATACACTTAATCAAACAACAACCTCATGAAAACAAAACTCCTTGGCCTTGTCCTGTTTTTTTCCCAGGGCCTGTCCGCTCAATTTATTTGCAGTACCGTTGATTCCGCGCTGCCCGCAACACCCGAAACCGTTTCCTGTACCAGTGCATTTGCGTATATCCCTGGTTATGGGGCCGCCAGTGATGCGGTTTTGGAGGTAAACCTGGCGTTCGTGGTCCTGCAAAATGCAAACGGCCATTCTCCTTTTGCCGACAATTACCTGCAAGACCTCCTTGATTTTTCCAATGCCGTGCATAACGGGGAAAACCCCATTCTCCAAAACATGGCCGCCGCCGTAAGCAACCCGGACCCTATTGTGTACAACGGAACGGCCCTGAACGTTACCGATGCAGGGATCAGGCTGGTGGTTGATACCATCATTTACATCCGGAACAGCGTATTCCCCGGGGCTGTTACAGACCTGGAGCTCTATGCCCAGGTACCGGAAAGCATACGCAAGCACAGCAATGTGGTGATCATGGCTACGGATACCCTGATGAAGAACGGCTCTACCCACACCATCCCGGGAGGAAGGGCCTTGGGCAAATTCGTGTTTATGGCAAATTTTAAACCCTCCGTATGGTTTGGCGGCCTCTTGCTGCACGAGTTGGGTCATTTATGGGGCTTGCCCCATACGTTCCATTACAACAGCTGGGGAGATGGAGACAACATCCCGGATACGCCCCTGGACATCTACGCTACCGATTCCGCCCTTTGTTACCCCCTAAATGCACCTTGCCATTGTCCGCCCGCTACGCCTTATCCCAATAATGTTTGCCCGGCCAACATCATGGGCTACAACCAAAAAAACTATTTTTCTCCCCGGCAGATCGGCATCATCCGCAGCACTTTGCTGGGCAAATTCTCGTATGCCCTGGCGCCCCAGCAAAGCGGAACAGCGCCCCCTCTCTATACGGTAGCGCAGGACGAGGTATGGGACAGCCCGCGCTCCATGGGCGATGTAACCGTAAAGTCCGGGGCCACCCTTACCATCCGCACCTTGTGCCTGATGAGCAATGCCTCTTCCATCCGGGTAGAGCCCAATGCCCACCTTATTTTAGATTGCGCGGAGCTCACCAGCAGCGGGGAGCATTTCTGGTCAGGCATTAAAGTGTTGGGCGACAATACCAAAAGGCAGGTAGACGCTTTCCAGGGAAAACTCACCATGGAAAATTCCAGGATCTCCCGGGCTACGGATGCCATCGGGAACGGGGACTGGATCATGTGTGCCCCCGTTATTTCCGGGGCGATCATTTCCGTGAACCACTCCACCTTCGAAAACAACATCCGCGATGTGATCCTGAAAAAGTATGACTACAAGGGCAGCCCGCTTTCGCCTTTCTCTCCCGACTACCGGGCTTCTTTCAGGAACTGCACCTTTGTTAAGAACGAGGAGATCAACAACCCCTACCAACAAAACAGGCTAGGGGCCCTGGTGATCTGGGGGGTGGAGGGGATTGTTATCGATAGCTGCACGTTTTCGCGCGATGAGGACCTGAAAGACCAGAACACCTCGCCCGAAACCTGTATGCTGCTTTTTGACGCTTCTGTAAAGTGCACCCATTCCGAATTTATAGGGCATTACAAATACGCGATGAAACTGAACAGCACCACGCTCTACGCCAAAGGTTCTGAAGTAAAGCATTGTGTGTTTAACAAGGCCAAATACGGCATTTATGCCAACGGGGGTGAGAGCCACCAGTTTATTAAAAACCGCTTTATCATCCCTGTAGCCCTGCCGCTTGCAGGGTTTATGTCTAACCTGGTTAAACTGCCCTATGGGGTGTATATGAACAGCAGCCACAATTTCACCATTACCGAAAACTTCTTTCTAAAGAGCGGCATCAGCGCTTTTACCGCGCCCCCGGGCGCCATGTGTATAGGCTTGCTCATTAACGAGAACGGGGCACATGCCGACCAGGTGTTTAAAAACCGCTTTACCGCGCTGGATGTGGCCATAGAAGCGCTGGGCAAGAATAAGAACAGCAATGGCCTGGTGGGCCTGGAATTCAGGTGCAATAACTTCATCAACAACCTCACTGATGTATATGTAGGCACCAACTTCAACTGGGCGCAGCGCGTGGCCCGGGGAGGGGTGCGGAAAAACCAGGGTAATCCTGATCCTCGGGGTGTAAGTTTCACTCTTACGCAGGATTTGGCGGGCAACCTCTTTTCAAGCGGTACGCAGCATACCTATGATGTAAACAACTCCTTTAGCGAAGCGGTGAATTACTACCACCATGCGGCTGCAGCGGGGCTGCGTACGGAGCCGGACCTGAACCAAAATGTAAATACTTTTGATGCCGGGGTTTCTTATGCTGAAGCCAACGCCTGCCCCACCCGTTTAGCGGTGAGGCCGGAGGGGGATACCAGCCTGGCCATAAGCTACTCTTATACAGCGGCCACAGCCGATCTTACGCAGTACGCGGCCCTGGCCGATTCCATTAAAGACCTGATGGAACAATTGGTAGACGGGGGCAATACTTTGGCCCTGCAGGTACAGATCTTATTTACCGAGGCGCATGAATATTACCAGCTTTACCAGGACTTGCTGGCGCAATCGCCCTACTTAAGCCTTTCTACCCTGGAAGAAGTGGTGAGGCGGGAAGATTTTCCCGACCTGATGCTGCGCAACATCTTTATGGCCAACCCCCAGGCGGCCAAAGAACCGTACCTGATGGACCTGCTGACCGAGCTGCATCCCGGCATGCCCCAGCAAATGGTAGACGATATCCTGGACGGGAAAGACAATTTCGGGGCGCTGGAACTGTTGCAGATCGAATATAGCAACCACATCAGCCGGGGCCTGCGGGCGGCCGACCGCAAACTGGAGCTGTATAAAACAGACGAAAGCACTACGGATAATTTGTATGCTGATGCAAAAGCGGTGTTGCAGGCCGTTGAACTGCCCTATTACCAGTATCGCCGGGCGGAACTGGAATACAGGATGGGCAATCCCACCGGGGCGGCCGCCATCCTGGAAGCGGTGGGGAACAGCGAAGGGCTCGATGAAGACCAACGGGAAGAGCACCGGGACCATACCGCCTGGTTTAATCTAATGAGCGAATTGGAGGGAGGCGACCTTTGCCATTGCACGGGCGGGCAGTTAGATGCCCTGGCTACAATGGGACTCAGTGCAGCTCATTCCAGCGCCCTGGCCCGTTCGGTGCTGGCCTTCAGGGAGGTGGAGGTAGAATATACCGAGCCCATGGTGATTCCTCCTGCCCTTGCCGCCAAAAAAGCGATCCGGGCAAATGCCACCGGTACACAAACCGCTTACGCAAATAGCCTGTACCCCAACCCGGCTCACGCCTACTTTATTATAGAGGTAGACCCGCAACTGTACCGCGGGCCCGGCATGCGGGTAGAGGTTACTGACCCGGGCGGCAGGCTGCTCCTGTCCAGGGATATGAACGAACAAATTGCGTACCTTTCTACCGCGCAATTGCCAAATGGCGTATACGGGATAGAGGTAAAATCGGGAACACATACACTGCTGCATACAAAAGTAGTGGTGGCAAAACGCTAAAAGTGAAAACACGGGTTTGAAAAAATACATAACCATAGGGTGTTTATTGGTATTGGGCAGTGCATACGCCCAGCCCACCTTTAATAAAGTGTATAAAGAAGGGTTTTGGGCAACCAATATGGTAACGGATGGAGAGGATATGGTAATGGCGGCTGATTTTCGTTCAAATGCCATCCAATACGGCATAAGGTGGTTACGTATAGATAGCAGCGGAGCAATAGTAAGAGAAGATTCTGTTAAGCTTCCCGGGAATGAAGATGTGTATAGCGGTTTCTGGGGCTCGCTTCAAGTGAAACCCAACGGCAACCTTTTACTGGTGGGCTATACCCGCACGGATTCATATTTGCTGGAAGTAACGCCCCAATTTGATAGTGTACGAAGCCGCAGGTATGCGTATCCTACGGGGCGCAGCCTGTTTTTTTCGGCAACGGTATGTGCAAACGGGGACATAGCCGTTACGGGGGAGCATTTTCACCTGCCCGCGGGAGATTCCATCAGCCAAAAAGCCATTTTGGTCGCGCGCTTTGATTCTAGCTTTAATTTGCTTTGGGAAACCAGCCTGGGCGAACCCAAACGTATGGGGAGAAATATTGCCCAGCTAGGAGGGCAGATCATTGAGATGCCGGACAGTTCTTTAATCGTAAACGCAAACCGGTATATTGACTTTTACCCGGACTCAGGAGATAACCTCTTACTTAGGTATGACCGGGCGGGAAACCTACTTTGGCGCAAAACAATAGGAAGCCCTGTACACCAGGATGGTACCGCCAGGCTGCTGCAAAGCACGGATACCAGCTTTTACCTGGCCTATGCTAGGGGAGTTGACCGTTTCAGGTTTGGCAGCATAAATTATCGGGAAACCGTTATAACCCTTGGTGAGTATGGATTGGACAGCAATTTGTATTGGGAGAAGACCTATGGTGCTAAAGCATTACGTAAAGGTGTTTTAGCTATAAAGCGGGTGGATACCACTCTAGTGTTGCTAGAAGCTGAAGACGACTACAGTACTTTTGTAACCTATGCCTCTGCAAGAGGGGTAAGCCTGGAAGGAGATAGCCTGTGGCATGTACCGGTGTATAGCCCGGATACGCCTGGGCTTAGGGTAGGGATCTTTTACGACCTGGCGGTATCTGAAAGCGGTGCCCTGCTTATGGGCGGTACAGCGGAGTATACGGTCAATTTCAGGGATTATAAACAGGTGTGGTGCGTACGTACGGATGGAGAAGGCTGCTTTGAAAGCGGCTGCCACAACATCGGGCTAAAGGAGCCTGCTGCACAAATTGGTTTGGAAGTATACCCCAACCCGGCCAACGCCTACATCCGGGTAGAGGGCACAGGCCTGGAAAACAAGGCCTACCCGTTAAAAGTGTACAATACAAACGGGCAGCTTGTATTGAACAGGCGCTTCTTTCCCGGTACGCAAATAGATGTCCGGGCGCTTAAGCCAGGTTTATACCTGCTGGAAGTGGCTGATGAGGCGGGGGTGTTCCGGGCGGCTTTGCTGGTAGATGATTGAGGGGAAACTTTTTAGTGTAGTCTCTTTAACTCATGCACGTCCAGTAAGTCTTTAGGTCGTCCGGATTTTAATTTACTGTCAATAAGCGTATCAAAATCCAATACCTTGTATTTGGCCATGGCATGCCCATGAAGCTCTACTTCCAATGCATCTTTCCAGGCTTCGGAAAAGCTTTTTCCCGGGTTGAAGGCCGTGATGAGTTCCAGCTCTTGTTCAGGAGATATTTTTAAAGAAATATTTTGCTTGCCTTCCTTTACCTGGGTTGGAAGCGCATCCAGTGCATACCCCATTTCCTGTAAAACAAGCAAAAGCTTTTCCAGGTTTTCCGGTGAAATATCTATCCAAAAGTCTACATCAGCAGAATGGCGCTTATAGCCGTGAAAATTAACTGCACCTCCCCCGACCATGATCATGCGCAATTTTTTTTCTTTGGCCCGGGCTATAAAGGTTTTTATTTCTTGCTCAAAATCCACAGCCCTTTTTCTTTACAATGAAGTTGCCTTTTTCTTCGCCCATAGGGCGGCCGGGAAATATACGCATGTCCTTCATCAGGCGAAAGAAAGCCGCCACCCGCTCCGCACCGGACAAGGCCAGGAAAGCTTCCTCCCGCCTCCGGTTGTTCTCTTCTTTGGTGGCAAAATAGATCTTTTTCATGCCTGTAAAAATAACGAATCGTAAAGCGTTTAATTGACATTTGTCAATGTAATTAAAGAATTAGCCGTATTTTTGCACCCCTTTTTAGCAGAAGTATTGGGTTGTAAAAGGGTTTGTAAATCAACAATTTAACGTTCTCTCTTTTTGTCGGCTGCGCTGCAACCCTCGCCAATAAAGAGATACAAAGGAGTTCTGCATGTCAGAAGAAAACAAAAAAGCAGTAGAAGCCAACGAGGCGGAAGCAGCAAAAAAAACGGCTAAAGCAGCCAAAACCAAAGCTGAAAAATCAGATGCCGGAGAAGCGGCCACTGAAAAAACAGCGACCGAAGTGGCGAAAGAAACACCTGAAACGACGGAAGTAGCGACTGAAGCTACTGCAGATGAAGTGAAACCGGCCCCCGCAGAAGTAAAAGCGGAAGAAGTGCCGCAACAAGGGGAAAAAACAAATCCCACCGAAGTAGACGTAAACGAAACTACCGAAGCTGCTTCCCCCGAAGCAAACGCTGAGGAAACAGAAGTTGCCGAACCCGTAAGTGAAGCGGCAGCAGAGGAAGAAGGAGCGTTTGACTGGGAGGAATTTGAGTACGGTTTGAAAAGCCGCTCAAAAGCACAGCGCGAAGAATTGACGCAGCTGTACGAAGAAACCATCACCACGATTGATGAGCATACGGTAACCGAAGGGGAGGTGATCAACCTCACCGACAGGGAGGCCATTGTAGACATAGGGTACAAGTCGGAAGGCGTTATTTCTTTAAATGAATTTCGCTACAACCCGGATCTCGCCCTGGGCGACCGTGTAGAGGTATTGGTAGACAAGCAGGAAGATAAAGATGGCCAGTTGGTGCTTTCGCACCGTAAAGCCCGCGCCATTAAGGCCTGGGATCGTGTGAACGAGGCTTTCGAGAACGAAGAGATTGTAAATGGCTTTGTAAAATGCCGCACCAAAGGCGGTATGATCGTAGATGTATTTGGCATTGAAGCTTTCTTGCCGGGATCACAGATCGATGTGAAACCTATCCGCGACTACGATGCCTACGTAGAGAAGAAAATGGAATTCAAGGTGGTGAAGATCAACCACGAGTTTAAGAATGTAGTGGTATCGCACAAAGCGCTTATTGAAGCCGACCTTGAAGAACAGAAGAAAGAGATCATCGGCAAGCTGGAGAAAGGCCAGGTGCTGGAAGGGGTAGTGAAAAACGTAACGTCTTACGGGGTATTTATTGACCTTGGTGGTGTTGACGGCCTGATCCACATCACCGACCTGAGCTGGAGCCGTATCAACCACCCAAGCGAAGTAGTGGAACTTGACCAGAAACTGAACGTGGTGATCCTTGATTTTGATGAGGATAAGACCCGTATTCAACTTGGGCTCAAGCAACTGGAAGCACACCCGTGGGATGCGCTTGACCAGAACATCAGCGTAGGCGATAAAGTGAAAGGCAAAGTAGTGGTGATTGCCGACTACGGTGCTTTTGTAGAAGTTATACCCGGTGTAGAAGGCCTTATTCACGTAAGCGAAATGAGCTGGAGCACACACCTGCGCAGTGCACAGGACTTTGTGAATGTGGGCGATGAGGTAGAAGCAGTGGTGCTTACCCTTGATCGCGAAGAACGTAAAATGTCTTTGGGCATTAAGCAACTGAGCCCCGATCCGTGGACAGACATTACCACGAAGTACCCCGTGCAATCCAAGCACAAGGGAACCGTGCGTAACTTCACCAACTTTGGTGTATTCGTAGAGCTGGAGGAAGGCATTGATGGCCTGATCCACATTTCGGACCTGAGCTGGACGAAAAAAGTGAAACACCCAAGTGAATTCACTTCCATTGGTGCCGTACTTGAAGTAGTAGTATTGGAAATTGACGTGGAAAACCGGAGGTTGAGCCTTGGCCACAAGCAGGTAGAAGAGAACCCATGGGATACATACGCCACTCTTATGGAAGAAGGCAGTGTGCTGGAAGGCAAAGTGGAGCGCATTGTAGACAAGGGAGCCGAAGTACTCTTTGAGAACATCGGTGTGGAAGCATTCCTGCCCGGTCGTCACATGCAAAAAGAAGACGGCTCTGACCTCAAGCAGGGCGAAGTGGTTGACTTCAAAGTGATCGAGTTTAACAAAGAAGGCCGCAGAGTAGTAGTGTCGCATACCGAGCTGCACCGTGCGGTAGCTGCTGAGAAGCAAAAAGCGGAAAAGAAAGCTACCCAACAGGCTGTTAAAAAGATCCAGGGGAACACTGAGCGTTCTACTTTGGGTGACCTCGATGCCCTTTCAAAATTGAAAGAGCAAATGGAACAGGACGAGAAGAACTAAGGCGTTTTTCCCGGT
This sequence comes from Owenweeksia sp., assembly GCA_028285465.1. Lineage (GTDB taxonomy): Bacteria > Bacteroidota > Bacteroidia > Flavobacteriales > Schleiferiaceae > JANQPD01. The sequence continues at coordinate 71,129 of JANQPD010000010.1, forward strand.
ATATAGCAAACCCGCTTTTGGAAACAAAAGCGGGTTTTTTATTTCACTCCGGCCCCCTATTTTTGGAAATATGAAAATTGCTGAAATTGCACAATACCTGGAAACCCTGGCTCCAAAAAGCCTCCAGGAAAGCTACGACAATTGCGGGCTCTTGGTGGGAGACCGGCACGCGGAGGTAACTAAAGCCCTGGTAAGCCTGGATATGACCGAAGCGGTAGTGGAGGAAGCGGTGGAAAAAGGTTGCGGCCTTATCATCGCCCATCATCCGGTCATCTTTGGCGGACTTAGCTCGCTTACGGGGAAAAATCATGTAGAGCGTACCGTTATTGCAGCCATTAAAAACAATGTGGCGCTTTATGCGATCCATACCAACTTAGATAATGTACAGGCGGGTGTAAATGCAAAGATCGGGGAGAAGCTCGGGATAATGCACCCCCGGATACTGGCCCCCAAAAAACAATTGCTTCGCAAGCTGTGTGTATATGTACCGCATAACCACACATCCGAACTACGCAATGCGCTCTTTGCTGCCGGAGCAGGCAAGGTGGGTACGTACGATGAGGGCAGCTTTACCGTAAAAGGCGAAGGAAGCTTTCGAGGAGGTGCGGACACAGACCCCTATGTGGGCAAACGAGGTGAACGCCATATAGAACACGAAGAGAAATTGGAAGTAGTGGTGCCCGCCTATAAGCTAACCGAGGTATTACGCGCGATGCATGCCGCACACCCCTATGAAGAGGTGGCTTATGATGTGTATGCCCTTGAAAATGAATGGCCACAGGTGGGTTCCGGGATGTTCGGGCATCTGCGGGAACCTATGTATGCCCTGGATTTCCTGAAAACGCTAAAGGATACTTTTGGCGGGGTAGTGCGTTATACGCCTTTGGTACATGATTATGTAGAGAAAATCGCCTGGTGCGGAGGCTCGGGTAGTTTCCTGCTGACGCAGGCAAAAGCAGTGGGCGCGCAGCTTTTCATCACTTCAGATGTGAAATACCACCAGTTCTTTGAGGCAGAAAATGATTTGATCATAGCAGACATCGGGCATTATGAAAATGAACAGTATACAAAAGAGCTGATCGCTGAAAAGCTAAAGGAAAATTTCCCTACTTTTGCCGTTCTTTTAACGGAGACAAATACAAACCCGATTAATTACTTATAAGCTTTATGGCTAAAGAAGTTACCGTTGAAGATAAGCTCCGCGCCTTATACGATCTTCAACTTATTGATTCACGAATTGACAAAATCAGAAATATCAGGGGAGAGTTGCCCCTGGAAGTGGAAGACCTCGAAGATGAGATTGCCGGTTTGCAAACCAGGGTAAACAAGTTCACCGAAGAAATTGAAGAACTTGATACGGAGATCAAAAGCAAGAAAAACCTGATCAAAGATGCGCAGGAAAAGATAAAACGCTACGAAGAGCAGCAAAAAAATGTGCGGAACAACCGCGAATTTGATGCGCTTTCCAAAGAGGTAGAATTCCAGGAACTCGAAATTCAACTGGCCGAGAAACGCATCAAGGAATTCAAGGTCAAAATAGACGGGAAAAAAGAGATCATTACTGCCTCCCAGGAGAAGCTTTCCGAGCGTGAAAACCACCTGGAATTCAAAAAAGGAGAATTGGAGAGCATTATGGCCGAAACCCAGAAAGAGGAAGAAGCCCTCATCAAGAAATCTGCCGAGTACGAAAAAGACATTGAGGAACGCCTTTTAAATGGGTATAAACGCATTCGCAACAGTGCCAAGAATGGCCTGGGTGTGGTAGCGGTAGAGCGTGGGGCTTCCGGGGGATCATTTTTTACGATTCCGCCCCAACGCCAACTGGAAATTGCCAGCCGCAAGAAGGTGATTACCGATGAGCATTCCGGTCGTATTCTCGTTGATCCTGAACTGGCACGCGAAGAAGAAGAAAAAATGCAGGCTTTGTTTGAAAAGCTGGCAAAGTCATAAAAGAAACGTTTTGTTTTCAAAAGGGATCAGCATTGGTCCCTTTTTTTGTTTAAGATCATGCGTATACTCCCTTTCCTTTTTATCCTTATCTCGGTGCTCCAACTCAAAGCGAGTCCAACCCGGCAGGTATACTTTAGTGCCGCTTTAAAAGCTATCCCCGACCTTATAGTACAAGCCCGCTTTAACGCAGCCAATAAGGTTTTGGCAGAGGCCAGGGAAGCGGACCCGGAAAACAGGGCCGTAGACTATTTAGCCGCTGCCACTCTGTGCATGGACCTTTTCGTTCATGCAGAGGAAGAAGCTTTCGAGACCGGCTTGCCTGCAATTGAAGCGTATCTGGAACGCATAGAAGAACTACCTGAAACAGAGCCCTGGCGCAATGTTTTCCTGGGAGAATTAAAAGTGGCCTTAGCTGTATTGCACGCCAAGTTTAAGAACAACCTGAAAGGAGGTTGGCAGTTTTACCAGGCCTATGGTTTGCTGGAAGAAAACCAGCAACGCTTCCCTTCCTTTGTCCCGGGCTGTTTGTCTTTTGGTGTGTTGCAGGCTGCCCTGGGAAGTTTACCCGAGGATTACCGTTCCATAGCTGCTTTACTTGGCCTGGCCGGGGATGTAGATGAGGGCATGCGTATGTTGCGCAAGGCCTACTGGCGTACCACAGCCAGCGAGGAACTGGGGTTTTTGAGGAACTACTACGGATTTATATACAGCTTCGTGAATTTTCAGCTTTTTTCTGCACATGAGATAAGCCCGCAGAGCCTGAACCTGCCTTTAAAACATGAAGGTTTCCTGGTATACCTGCAGGCATTGCTTGAAGCAGATCGCGGGCAGGTAAGTATGGCCGTTCAACTGCTGAAAAACCGCAACCGTTTCCAGGGGGAAAAGCCCTTTTATTACCTTTCATACCTGCTTGGTAAATACGCGCTTTCTTCAGATCCTGAGCTTGCGCATCAAAACTTCAGGTCTTTTCTCGCGCGGCCCGGAAACAATGCATATAAAAAATCTACGTACCGTTACCTGGTCTGGTATCATGTGCTTCAGGACAAACCGGAGAAGGTAGAGGAGTATCGTCAAAAAATATTGAAGGAAGGGAACACTGCCTTGGGGGCAGACAAACAAGCGCTGCTTGAAGCCAAAGCCGGGTTTAATTTCACGCTCGTAAAAGGGCGGCTTTACTTTGATGGCGGACAGTATCAAAAAGCACTGGAAAGCCTGGACCAACAGGGGCTGGAAGTCTGCTGTCCTGAGCAGGCCGAAAGAATAGAATGGCATTACCGCAAGGGCAGGATATACCAGGAGATGGAAGAACCTGTTAAAGCTGTGAAGGCATTTGAAAAAGCAGTGCAATATCCTGAGGCCGCTCCCTCCTATGCCCTTGCCAATAGTTATTTACAGCTGGGCTACTTATACACCGGCCAAAAGCGGGATAAGGAAGCACGGGAGGTGTACAAAAAGGTACTTAAGCTCAAGGGTTTTCCGTTTAGTGAAGGGCTGCATCAAAAAGCAAAGGTAGCCCTGTCCCGGCAAACGAAACCTTAGGCCATAAACCGAAATGTTTTTACTTTCACACGCAAAATTTAGCTATGCACCAACTGTTGACCATTACCTGGGATGTAGGAAAAGGCATTGACCTGGGCTTCTTTACATTGCGCTTTTACAGCCTCCTGTTTGCCGCCGGTTTCGTGCTGGGCTACTTCATCATGAAACGCATTTTTGCCCGGGAAGGGGTGGCACAGGAAAAACTGGATACCCTTGTAACCTATGTAGTTGTAGCTACTATCGTGGGTGCCCGCCTGGGGCATGTGTTTTTCTACCAATGGGATTACTATTCAAAACACTGGGTAGACATATTCAAAATATGGGAAGGGGGGCTGGCCAGCCACGGTGCCGCGGTTGCCATCATTATTGCCATCGTCATTTACTGCAAAAGAGAACTTAAGAAGTCTTCTCTCTGGATGCTCGACCGCCTGGTAATTACCATAGCGCTGGCCGGGGCGTTGATCCGTATGGGCAATTGGTTTAACAGCGAGATCTATGGCAATATGGGCAACTCTCCTTTACAAACGGTTTTTCCGGATCCGACCAGGGAATCGCTGTTGCGGAACTTTGACCTTATTGAAGGCATCGCATTTGAAGAAACGGGTGAAACCCTGATCACGGATAGCTTGGACCTGCCTATCTATACCATGACTTTTGACTTTGTACAAGGAGAAAAAAGGGTGGAGTTGGAAGGCCTTTTGATAACCAGTATTAGCCCCTATGTAAACGACTTTGACAAAGAGAATAAAAACATTCTTTTCCCCAAAGATTTTCTGGTTAGCTGGGAAGAATCTCAGGAAAACATAGCCAGCGTGCAGGTGCTGGGCATACCCCGTGCGCCCACACAGCTTTATGAAGCCTTTGGCTACTTCTTGATCTTTTTGGTGCTGTACCGCATTTATATGGTGCGTAGGCTGGCGTTGAGCCAGGGATTTATTTTTGGTGTTTTTCTCATCCTGGTATGGGGCTTTCGCTTTGCTATTGAATACACCAAAGAAAACCAGGTGGCTGCTGAAGAAGGACTTACGCTTAATATAGGCCAGATGCTCAGCATTCCGCTCGTTATAGCAGGCATTTATTTCATAGGAACGGCTCATAAAAGAAGAGTACATGAGTAAGAGAACAAGAACCATCGTAGCGGTTGCTTTACTGATCGCTTTTTTAGCCTGGTTGATTTTTAGTTTTTTACCTTCCGGAGGAACCGAGTCCTCCCGGGGTGGCACAAAGAGGAGCAATAATGCCGTGTCTTATGAGCCTAAGTTCCAGGACGAAGGCGACCTTTACTTTTTGGATGCCAACAACGATACCATAAGCCGGATAGATATTGAGTTAGCCGAAACGGATGAAGAGATCAATTATGGAATGATGTTCCGCAAAAGCATGGACGAGCACACGGGAATGCTTTTCATTCGCAATGTGGAACGGCCGCAGAGCTTCTGGATGAAAAACACCTACGTTTCCTTAGACATCATCTTTATCAACAGCCAAAACGAGGTGGTGAGCATTCAAAAAAATGCAGAACCCTTAAATGAGCGTAGCTTGCCCTCGGAGGGACCGGCCTTGTTGGTGCTGGAAGTAAAAGGAGGGTATTCCGATAAGTATGGCATAGGTAAGGGCACCCGTATTGCTTATACGCGTAACTAACTCTTTTTTCTACCTCCTTTATAAAAGCGCTGTTTGAAGTAGGCCTGTTCCAGGCTACTTACCATTACCCCTTTTGAGGCGCTTGTATGCACAAACTTGTGGTTGTGCAGGTATACCCCGATGTGGTCTATCCTGCGTCCGTTGATCTTGAAAAAAACCAGGTCACCTTCCTGTAATTCTTCGATAGAAAGAGGTTCGGTTTCTTTAAACATGTCTTGAGCCCTGCGTGCATGAAAAGGGTTTTGGTATACTTCGGTATACAACTGACACACCAGCCCGGAGCAATCAACTCCTTTTTGCGTATTGCCACCCATCCTGTGTGGAGTGCCTTCCCAGTCTTTTATAAAGTCGTAAAGCGCCTTGTTGCGTATGGCATAGCCATAAGTGGGGAGGTCTTTGGGAATCGCTTTGTTAGCCGCCTCTTCGGCTTTTTTCTTACTCAATTCCTGGTGTTCAAAAACGAGCCCTTTTCGTTTAAGCTCTTTTTGTTTTTCCTGCTTGCCGATGGCTTTCTTACTCCCACAAGATGAGCATAAGGCTATCAAAGCCAACAGGCCAAGGAAAAGTAGTTTTCTGCAATATGTGTGTAACATGCTACGTACAACGGACTTATTCCAAAGGTATGATGCCGGTAGGTTATGCGCGGAAAACAATGCAGAAGTTACCAACCTATGCATGTGTATGGCAGGGAGGTCTTCTAGCGCCCTGCTTCCTGCATGCGGTTTCTCTTGTAGCTGCTTTTACGTTTATACAACTCAAAACGCGAAGGCTCATTTTGTGCGGGCCAGTAATTGTTATCCCGATCTGTATCCGCTGTTTCCAGAAAAGGGTCTAGCTCTATTTTTACCACTTCCTTTTCAAAGGCAAATACTTTTGAAAAAGCTTGCTCATTTTTCAGCCAGATCTCAGCCGCGCTACGCACGGTTTCCGTACTTCCATCGCTAAAAGTAAACTCAAGTATTACAGGCATTACCAGGCCGCCCAGGTTTTCAAAATCCAATTGGTAAAAGTTCAGGTCCTTTCTCAATAAAGCTTTTTCACGGGCAGTAAGGCTGTTGAGGTAGTTGGTATAGGCTTTGCGCTGGGCTTCAGTCACAGCATAGGCATCATACGTATTGTAAAAATCACGCATGGAAGCATCCTGGTCTACTACGGTTTTACCTTTTAGGGTTTCCGTATTGCGTTCATCCCCGATAAAGCGTTTTAGGGCAGCTTCCTCCCCGGCCTTTTTCTTATTTTCTACCGTAGGGTCCTTATCGCTCAGCTTAAATGCATGTACCTGGTTAAGGGCAATATCAACATGGTTGGTGGTATAGAACCAGCCACGGAAAAACCAGTCCAGGTCGGTTCCGCTGGCGTCTTCCATAGTACGGAAAAAATCTGCCGGGGTAGGGTGTTTGAACATCCAACGTTGTGCGTAGATCTTAAAGGCATAGTCGAAGTTCTCCCGTCCCAAAACGGTTTCCCGTAAGATGTTGAGGGCCGTGGCAGGTTTACCATAGGCATTATTGCCAAATTGCAGGATAGACTCCGAATTGGTCATGATGGGCATCATACTTTGGTGCTCGGATCTCATATAATCCACGATTTTGTAAGCAGGCCCTCTGCGGGAGGGATAATTGATGTCCCATTCCTGCTCCGCCAGGTATTGTACAAAGGTGTTGAGGCCTTCATCCATCCAGGTCCACTGGCGCTCATCGCTGTTCACGATCATGGGAAAGTAATTGTGCCCCACTTCATGGATGATAACCGAGATCATGCCGTGCTTAGTACGCGTGCTGTATGTACCATCGGCTTCCGGGCGGCCTCCGTTGAAACAGATCATCGGATATTCCATGCCGATGCGATCCGTATGCACAGAGATGGCCTTTTCGTAGGGGTAATCAAAGGTGTATTTGCTGTACACGTTCAAAGTATGCGCCACTACACGCGTAGAATACTGCTCCCATAAGGGATTGCCCTCTTTAGGGTAATAGCTCATTGCCATAACGGTACGCTCTCCAAAGGGCACGGCCATTGCGTCCCAGATAAATTTACGGGAGGAGGCAAATGCAAAGTCACGTACGTTTTCAGCTTTAAAATGCCAGGTCTTGGTCTCGTTGCTTTTCCCCTTTTCGTTTTTGCGGGCTTCGCTTTCCGTTACGATAAAAACCGGCTTGTCGAAAGAAACACGGGCTTCTTCGAGACGTGTGCGTTGTTTTTCGGTAAGCACTTCTCCGGGATTCTGTAAAGTGCCGGTGCTGCCCACCATATGGTCGGCTGGGGTAGTGATCTTTACATCGTAATTGCCAAAGGGAAGGGCAAATTCACCTCCTCCAAGAAATTGCTTGTTTTGCCAACCTTCCACATCGTTATACACCGCCATACGTGGGAAGAACTGGGCAATGGTATACAGGTAGTTGTCTTCTTCCGGAAAGTACTCCATCCCGGAACGGCCGCCATACTTTGCCCGGTCGTTGATGTTGTACCACCACTTGAGTTTCATAACGTACTGCTCTCCCTTTAGCAGGGGTTTGGGTAAGTTGATGCGCAACATGGTGTTGTTGATGTAGAAGGGAATGGGGGTTCCTTTTTCATCCTGTACATATTCGATCTTAAACCCACCATCAAAGTCGTAAAACAGGTACTCAAGGTCCCGGTAGTTCATTTTACCGCGTATGCTCCCCTTTTTTATCTGCTGTGTACTGGAGGCCTGCGCACGCCTGTTTTGATCCAATTGTATCCACAAGTATTCCAGCGGATCGGGCGAATTATTGGTATAGGTAATGACCTCTTCTCCGTAAATCCGCTGGTTTACATCATCCAGCATGATCTGCATTTCGTAATCTGCCTGTTGCTGGTAGTACCACGGGCCTGGTGCCCCGCCTCCTGTTCTGTATACATTTGGCGTAGGCAGCTCTTCCTTGAGTTGCTTGAATTTGCTTTGATTGGTTTGCGCGAAAAGGAGGGTAGAGGCAAAAAAGAAGGTCAGGGAGAAAAAATGCTTCAACATAAGCGATTAAAATTTCGAAAGAATGCGAATATAAGTGTCCGGGAGCAGTTGACCATTTTATATGGCAACTTGATGGATAGAAGCGGTCTCTGATTCAGGAATGAGGGATGGTTTTGTTAAAACACCCAGTTTTCCATACACATAAATAAGGCTAACCCGAAACCGGCCCCTGAAACAAAGAGGTTCCAGTCGCGGTGCTTGGTGTTGAGGATTTGCTGGAATACAAACATTACCACCAGCGCTACGGCAAGTACGGCCAATTGCCCAAGTTCTACTCCTAAATTAAAAGGCAATAAAGCAGACCAGTAGTTGTTGTCACCCAGCACCAACATTTCATAGGCGCTGCTAAACCCAAAACCATGGATCAGCCCAAAAAGACCGGCTATCCAGTATTTGGAAGTGCTCTTTTGGTCTTGCCCGGCCCTGGTGAGGTTAAAAAGGGCGGTGATCAAAATAGTAAGTGGGATCAGGAATTCGATGAGGTCCTTATCCACCCGGATCACATCAAAAGCGGCCAGGGTGAGCGTTAGGGAATGGCCAATGGTAAAAAAACTGACGGCTAGGATCATTTTGAGCCAGTAGCGCGGCTGGTATACCGCTATAAGCACGAGCACGAACAGGATATGGTCAAGTGCTCCCGGGTTTACAATGTGCTCATAGCCAAGTCGGATGTAATTGCTGAAATGGTCCATACGGTTAAAAAGACAGGTGTCCTGCCGGTTGTGATTTGTTGAGAAAAACTGAACGGGTTTGCCCGTTGATCTCCAGGTTTACGATGTTTGATTGGTCTTCAAACATATCAAAAAACACGGCATTATACACTTTCACCTCGCGGTGTTTGGGGAAATGCTTTACCTCAAAATAGACGTAGGTTAACCCATTTTCCTGCTCTTCGCCAATATAGCCGGGGATATATTTTTTGCCTTCAACAACAAAATAGAAACGCGGTTGGAAATATTTTTCCGTACTCTCTGCATCGGAGGGTGATTTTTCCAATGCCGCTTGCAGGTCATCGCTAAAGAGTTTCATGTAAATCTCCAGCTGCCCGGTAGCGTTGTTGTACTCAGCCACGGTGATGCCCACATGGAAATCATGTTTGGGACCAGGAGCATGCGTAGCGGTACAAAGCCAGGCAACTAAGGAGAAAAGAAACAACGGAGTTTTCATTTCCGGCAAAGCTACACATAATGCCCTTGCCTATCTTTACGCCCAAATCAAAAACGGTATGAACAAGTTTTGGCTTCTTTTTTCTGCTTTTGCAGGATGCCTGGCCTGTGCACAACCTAAAAACATCAGGATAGCACAGTCGGAAAATTTGAGAAGAGGCATTTGTGAACCTTCCATCGTGGTAAACAAGAAAAACACGAAGAACATAGTGGCCGGGGCCATATTGGACAGGGTGTTTTATTCTTTTGATGGTGGACGCACCTGGACCGCGGATACGCTTAAAAGCAGTTATGGCGTATGGGGCGATCCGGTTTTGATCTCGGATGAGAAAGGCCACATCTATTATTTCCACCTTTCTGACCCTACCGGGAAAAATTGGGCTAGTGCAGAAATTTTAGACCGCATCGTATGCCAGCGTAGCGAAGACGGAGGGCAAACATTTAACAATGGTGGGTATATGGGCTTTGCCCACCCTAAAGACCAGGATAAACAATGGGCCGTGGCTGATACAAAAGGCAGGCTATATGCTACTTGGACACAGTTTGATAAGTACGGCAGTGCAAATCGCAACGACCACTCCAACATACTGTTTGCACGAAGCGAAGACGGGGGAGATACCTGGTCAAAAGCCTTGCAGATCAACCAGTTTTCCGGTGATTGCCTGGATGGAGATCAAACCACGGAGGGAGCGGTGCCCGCCGTAGACCGCGAAGGGAATCTTTATGTGAGTTGGGCCTATGACCATAAGCTTTATTTTGACAGAAGCACGGATGGGGGAAACACCTGGCTTAGCGAGGATATTGTAGTAGCCGACCAGCCCGGTGGATGGGATATTGAGATCCCTGGTTTACAAAGGGCCAACGGCATGCCGGTTACCCTGGTAAACAACAGCAACACACCTTATAAGAATGAACTCTATGTAAACTGGGTAGATAAGCGCGAAGGAAATTATGACGTTTGGTTTACCAAAAGCACTGACCAGGGGAATACCTGGGCCACTCCCACCAGGGTAAATGACGATGCAACGGAGCGTGACCAATTTTTTAGCTGGATGGATGTGGATGACAGTACGGGTTTTTTGTATTGCGTGTTTTACGACCGCAGAAACCACGACAGTACCCAAACGGATGTGTACCTGGCTGTAAGTGAGGATGGCGGGGAAAGCTGGCGAAACCAAAAAATATCTAGGAAGCCTTTTACCCCTAACCCTAAAGTGTTTTTTGGGGATTACAACCACATCGATGCACATAAAGGAGTCATCAGGCCAATTTGGACCCGTTACGATGAGGGCGGTAAAACGAGCATCTGGACCGCTTTGATCAAGGAGTAAAAATAGTGCGGAAAAGCAGGAGGACTGGGTTGAGGCCGGGCCTTTCTTTCGTAACAGTAAAAGCTGCTTTTGTTTATGTTTTGTTGAATTAAATAACGAGATTGGCCGACTTTTAAGCCAAATTAAAATATAACGCTACTGCATAAGGAGCCTGTATTTTGCTCCCTGTGTAAACCAGAAACGCTTTACATAATGAACCTTCCCAGTACAGATTCTAAATTGCTTATTGTCTCTACCTCTAAACTTCACGGAGGGGAGTACATGGACTATTTAATAGACGAGGTAAAGGAATTTTTTTCATCTGAAGAACTGCTGTTTATTCCCTATGCCCGCCCGGGGGGCATTAGCTATGAGGAGTATACAGCATATCCACGGAAAACTTTTGCCAAAGCGGGTATGGCGGTAACAGGCATCCATGAGTTTGCAGACCCCAAAAAAGCCATAAAACAGGCAAAAGGCATTTTTGTAGGCGGAGGGAATACTTTTGTATTGCTCAAAACACTTTACGACCTGGGCCTGGTTGAAGTTTTGCGCCAGGCCGTTCAAAAAGGGCTTCCTTACATGGGCAGTAGCGCAGGAAGTAACCTAACGGGTTTAAGCATTGGCACCACCAATGATATGCCTATAGTATATCCACCCCGTTTCGATGCCCTGCAGCTAGTACCCTTTAATATTAACCCACACTATTTAGACCCGGATCCCAATTCCACGCACCAGGGCGAAACACGCCAGACCCGCGTCGAAGAGTTTCATCACTTTAATACACAAAAAGTAATTGGCTTACGCGAGGGCAGTTGGTTGCGGGTAGAAGGTAGGGAAATAAGGCTTAAGGGTACGCATAGTGCCAGGCTGTTCGAAGTGGGAAAGGAACCAAGGGAATTGAAGCCGGGCTCCGTGTCGGACGCTCTTCTTTAAATGGATAGGCAGGTAGAACAGATCCTGGACCGGCTTAAGGAACTGGGAAATCCGGAGCATGCAAAGTCCCTGGCTTATTTTGGCATAGAAGCCCGTTATGTGTTGGGCATTCGTTTACCTGAGCTGCGTAAACTGGCTAAAGAAATGGGGAAGCAGCATGCACTTGCCTTAAACCTGTGGGAGGAACCCTGGCATGAGGCAAAGTTGCTGGCTACGTTGCTCGCAGACCCAAAGGAACTTTCATTGAAACAGGCAGATGCCTGGGTGCATCAGTTGTATAGTTGGGACGTATGCGACCAGCTTTGTGCTCAGCTGTTCAGGCAAACGAGTTATGCGTGGCAACTCCCGGAACGATGGACGCCCAGCGAGGAAGAATATGTACGCAGGGCGGGTTTGGTTATGGTCGCTCAGCTGGCCATTCATTACAAACAGGCTCCGGATAAAGAACTGGCCGCCTTTCTACCCCTCTTAAAAAACCATGCCGGGGATACACGAAATTTTGTGAAAAAGGCCGTGAGCTGGGCGTTACGTGAAATAGGTAAGCGCAGACCAAAGCTGTATGCGGCGTGTTTACAGCTTTGTGAGGAGCTTTTGCAAACGGATAGCAAAAGTGCTCATTGGATAGCCCGTGATGCGCTTCGCGAATTAAAGAAGGAAAGTACCTTACTGCGTTTGGAAAAGTTGAAGCGTCCTGACTAAAGTGTATCTTTATGCAGCATATCCCGCTTACCGTTATGAAGAAAAGAAACAAAAGCTACGCTGCAGGAAACCACAAAAAGATTATGAAAAGCATATTGCTCTTCGCTTTCCTGGCGGTTTCTCAAATGGGCTTTGCCGGAGGCGTAGATTTCTTTAAAGGAGACTTTAAGGCTGCACTGGACAAGGCAGCAGCTGAAGGCAAACCCCTGTTGATTGATGCCTATACCGTTTGGTGTGGCCCTTGTAAAATGCTGGATGCCCAGGTTTTTCAGGACGAAGCCGCCGCAACCTATATCAACAAACACTTTGTAGCGTATAAGCTGGACATGGAAAAAGGGGAAGGCCCCTGGGTAGCTATGAAATTTCGTGTACAAGCCTATCCGACCACGCTTTTTCTATCTGCTAAGGGAAAACTCATGACAAAAGAGGTGGGCTTTCCGGGAAAAGAAGGTTATCTGGAATGGTGTACTCAAATCGTGGAGGGCAAAGTACAGGCCTTTGAGCACCTGGACGCGCATCACTTAAAACTGGACTTTCCCGAGTTTTATAAACGTTCTTTCACCTCCGATCAATGGAAGCGCAAGCGCGCTACTCCCGAGGAGGTGAATGCCTACCTGGAAGGGCAGGAAGACTTGAGTACGGAACTGAACTGGTCTGTGTTGAAAGGCATGTCGTATACCGGGCATAAGTATATCGCATGGGCCGTGGAACACGCGGAGCAGTTGAAGAAAAAGTATCCGGCTACCGAAATTGACGATCTTTTAAATCGCTACATCATGCAAAAAGTAGGCAGCCTGAAAGGAGAAGAAACCATAGCGGAAATGGAAAGGCGCATTCAAAGCGTAGTAGACGAAGTGAAACCCTCAGACAATAAAGACATAAAAGAGAATCTTTTACTGAACCTGTACTTTTCAAGGAAGGCCTATGCCAGGCTACTGGATTATGCCTATGCCATTAGCGAGGGTGCTGCGCCCAGCCCTGGCCTGCTTAACAGCGCCTGTTGGGGAATTTACGAAGAGAGTGATGACCTCAAACTAGTAAAGCGGGCCATTGATGAAATGCATACAGCTATAGCCGAAGAACCACACCCTAATTATATAGACACCCTTGCCCACCTCTATTTTAAAGACGGACAATTGAACAAAGCCCGTAAGTATGCTTTGGAGGCACTGGAAAAGGGGCGTGCCCGGGACATGCAAATGGCTGAAACTGAAAAACTGCTGGATAAGCTCAACTAAGCATGTCAGGGGCTTCTCACCTTTAGCCCTTTCCTTATCTTTGCCGCCAATTAAGTAAGAAGTACATCTGTGCAAAAAGTTGCACTCCTCATATTAGACGGTTGGGGCATTGCCAAAAACAAAGAGGTATCGGCCATTGATAAAGCCCATACTCCTTTCATAGACAGCCTGTATGAAAGATACCCGCATGCGCGCCTGGAAGCCAGCGGCATGGCGGTAGGTTTGCCGGATGGGCAAATGGGGAACAGCGAAGTAGGGCATATGAACCTGGGAGCCGGTCGCATTGTATACCAGGACCTCGTAAAGATTAACCTGGCGGTAGAACAAGGTACATTGGCTAAGGAACCTGTTTTGCAGGAAGCTTTTGCAATGGCCAAAAAGGAGAATAAGGCGGTTCACTTAATGGGCCTGGTATCAAATGGGGGCGTGCACTCTCATATCAACCATTTAAAGGGCTTATGCACTGCCGCTGCTGATGCGGGTCTTGAGCGCGTATTTATTCATGTGTTTACCGATGGGCGTGACACCGATCCGCACGGGGGGATTACCTATGTACAGGAGCTTGAAGCGCACCTGGCAAAAACTACCGGGAAAATAGCTACCATCATCGGACGCTATTATGCAATGGACCGCGATAAGCGGTGGGAACGGGTAAAACTAGCCTATGATCTGATGGTGAACGGCAAAGGAGAGCGCTTTGCTACCGCCGAAGAAGCCATTCAAGCCTCGTATGAGGCCGGGGTGTCAGATGAATTCATCAAGCCAAAGTGCATTGATCTCCCGGAAGGAGAAGGAGCCCGGATCAAAGAGGGCGATGTAGTGGTTTGTTTCAACTTCCGTACAGATCGGGGAAGGCAAATCACCCAGGCACTTACACAACGGGATTTTCACGAGCAGAACATGCATACCTTGAAGCTGCATTATGTGACGATGACGCGTTATGATGAAGCTTTTAAAGACATTGCGGTGATCTATGAAAAGGATAATTTGCAGATGACCCTGGGTGAGGTACTCGCCAAAGAGGGAAAGAAACAGATCCGTATCGCGGAAACAGAAAAATACCCGCACGTAACCTTCTTTTTCTCCGGAGGGCGCGAAGAAGCATTTGATGGAGAAAGACGCTTGCTGTGCCCTTCGCCCAAAGTAGCTACTTACGACCTGCAGCCTGAAATGAGCGCCTATGACATCAAGGATAAGATCATCCCTGAATTGAAGAGAAAGGCCGCGGATTTTGTTTGCTTGAATTTTGCAAATCCTGACATGGTAGGCCATACCGGGGTTATGGAGGCAGCCATCAAAGCCTGTGAAACAGTAGATGCCTGCACAAAAGAAGTAGTGGAAGCAGGCTTGGAAAATGGCTACACCTTTTTGATCATAGCAGATCACGGCAACAGCGATTGCATGATCAACCCCGATGGTACACCCAATACGGCCCATACCACACAGCCTGTGCCCTGCTTCCTGGTAAGTAAACCGGCATTTAAAGAAATTAAAGACGGGGTACTCGGAGATATAGCCCCTACCATATTACATATCTTAGACCTAAACCAACCTGTAGAAATGACAGGGAAATCACTGTTAGTAAAATGATGCACACCGATTCAAAGATTATTGCCGTTGATTTTGACGGAACCATAGTAGAAGATAAGTACCCCGCTATTGGCAAGCCCATGCTTTTTGCTTTTGAAACCTTAGCGCAATTGCTGGAAGATGGTCACCGCCTGATACTTTGGACATACCGCTATGGAAAGCGGCTGGATGCAGCCGTAGATTTTTGTGCCGAACACGGGATTGAGTTTTATGCGGTGAACCGGAGCTATCCCGAGGAAGCCTTTGATGCCCAAAAAGCCAGCCGGAAGATAAATGCCGACATATTTATTGACGATCGAAAC
The DNA here is from genome assembly GCA_028285465.1 of Owenweeksia sp. GTDB lineage: Bacteria > Bacteroidota > Bacteroidia > Flavobacteriales > Schleiferiaceae > JANQPD01. The sequence continues at coordinate 86,495 of JANQPD010000010.1, forward strand.
GTTGGTGGCTTTGCAGGCTGGGGTGAAGTGTACCAGATGATTAGCGGAAACCAAAATCCGGTTGAAGACCAAACGAAAAAAAAACGCAAACGCGGCTTGTTTAGATTTTAGATGATAATTTACAAAACCCAAGAGCAAATAGAGCTAATGCGCCAGGCGGCTTTAGTAGTAAGCCGTACCCTGGGTATGCTGGCGGCTGAAGTAAAAGAGGGAGCTATTCCTGCAAAGCTCGATGAAATGGCAGAAGCCTATATTCGTGAGCAGGGTGCAGAACCTGGATTTCTGGGCTTATACGGCTGCCCCAGTACATTGCTTATCTCGGTGAATGAAACGGTGGTACATGGGCTTCCGGGAAACCGCCCTTTTGAGAGTGGAGATGTGGTGAGCATTGATTGTGGAGCGGTACTCAACGGGTATTATGGCGATCACGCTTATACTTTCGAAGTGGGGGAGGTAGCGCCTGAAACAAAAAAGCTTTTGCAAGTCACTAAAGAAGCGCTTTACAAAGGCATCGAGCAAATGAAGGCCGGGAATCGCCTGGGCGATATCAGTTACGCCATTCAAAAACATGCCGAAGACCATGGTTTTGGCGTAGTGCGCGACTTGGTCGGCCACGGGATCGGTAAAAAACTACATGAAGACCCCCAGGTGCCCAATTTTGGTAAGAAAGGCTGGGGGAAAAAATTGAAAGAAGGCCTGGTGTTGGCCATTGAACCTATGATCACCCTGGGTTCTTACCGCGTGAAACAATTAAAAGATGGCTGGACCATCAATACGGTAGATGGAAAACCTGCTGCTCATTTTGAGCACGATGTAGCCATTGTAAACGGCCAACCTGAGATCCTTTCCACCTTTGATTATATTTACGAAGCATTGGGCATAACCGCGAACGCATGATAAAGGCCGCTTTCCGTTTTGCATTGAAGGCCGTGCCAAGGCCGCTCCTGATCCGCCTTAGCTATGCGGTACGTCCGGTACTCGCAGCGCTTTACCGAGGGGATAGGTATGAAGACCCCATTGACGGACGTACATATAAAAAACTCCTGCCTTATGGCTACGAAGGCCGCCAACGTGAAAATGCACTGGCACCTGCTTCCATGTCGTTGGAGCGCCATCGTTTGATGTGGCTTTACTTAAAAGAAGAAACAGACTTTTTTACGGCTCCTAAAAAAGTGTTGCATGTAGCCCCTGAACAATGCTTTTACGGCCGCTTTCGCAAGATGAAAAACCTGGACTACCTCACGGCTGATATTGATTCTCCCCTGGCCGATGTAAAGATGGATATCCACGACATACAATATCCTGAAAACACTTTTGACGTAGTTTTTTGCAATCATGTATTGGAACATGTAACGGACGATATCCAGTGTATGAGCGAGCTTTGCCGGGTACTAAAGCCCGGAGGGTTTGCCATTATGCAAGTGCCCCTGGACCGTAACCTGGAGTTTACAGATGAAGACCCTACCCTTGAAGACCCCGAAGAGCGCAAACGCAGGTTCGGGCAGTATGACCATGTGCGTTTGCATGGGTTAGACTATCCCAACAGGCTTAGAAAGGGCGGCTTCACGGTAAAAGAGGTCAACTATCAGGAAAAATTATCCCCGGCACTTTTTGAGCGCTACCGCTTGCCGGAAAAAGAAGTGCTCTATGTATGCACCAAATAGGGTGCGCATTTAAACCCAACCACTGCCATCTTTTTTTCGTGATTTAAGTAAGGTCAAATCTTACTTATCATGAAACCATCCTTCTTGCTTCCGTTTATTCTATTCCTCTTCTTTTCAATGCATTTACCGGCTCAGTCAAATCAAGATGTCGAAAACGCGAAGTGGATAAATGCATACTACGAGCTTAGCCCTGAACCCTTTTTTTGGAATCTGGATTTAAAATATACAGTAAAGTACTGCTCGGGTACAGATGATACCCTTATTGGGGGCAACACCTATATAAAATTAATGAATTGCAGCTCCGGAAATATGACTTACCGGGGTGGGCTACGGGTCATTGGAGAGCGTTGGTATTTTATTGCGAAGGATTCTGTAAGTGAAATGCTGTTGTATGATTTTGGGCTGAGCATAGGCGATACCCTAAAAGAGCCTTTTTTTACGGAACACTATTTCGCACATAACGCGTTTGGCCCCTTGGTAGTAAGTCAAATAGACACAACGGTTATGCTGGGTACTCCGAGAAGACACATATACTTCGATAACTCTTCCGGAGCGTGGATTGAAGGAGTGGGGTGCTCTCAGGGATTGTTATGGGATCCCTTTGCTAATATATCCATGTTTGCCATTGCCTTGGAATGTTTCAGCCAGGCAGATGCCACTCGCTTTGTTGGTTCTGAATATGGAGGGTACACAGGAGGAGGGAACTATAATGTATCCTGTGATTTAAGCTTTAGCCTATCTGAAGACAATACCATGAATGCCATACAAATCTATCCCAATCCAACCGTGGGTGGGTTTACTTTAGCCATGGCCGACTTCACGGGAAAGGCGGGGCTGAAGATTTATGACGCTACCGGCAAATTAGTACACCTCCAGGAGGTAGTTCAGCAGCAAATATGGATTGAGCCTCATATTGGCAAGGGGTTTTATACTTTACTTCTAGAAAACGGACGGTCTTTGCAAAGTCTGTCCCTTGTTGTAAGGTAATATCATTCAACCCAATCGGCAATAAACAGGTTGGTGTTGCGGTTGCCTCCGTTGTAGCGGTTGCTGCTGAAGATCAATTTTTTACCGTCCGGGCTAAACATAGGGAAAGAATCAAAGGCCTCGTCAAAAGTAACCTGCTCCAGGCCGGTTCCATCTACATTTATCATGTATAGGTTAAAGGGAAAACCACGTTTGGAAGTATGGTTGGAGCTGAAAATCACTTTATTCCCCGAAGGATGGAAGAAAGGCGCCCAGTTGGCATTGCCTAACATGGTTATTTGCTTTAACTCCGAGCCATCTACATTACACACATACAGTTCCATATTCGTAGGTTTCACCAGGCCTTTTGCCAAAAGGGCTTTGTATTCTGCTTGCTCTGCCTCTGTCTGTGGGCGGGAAGCTCTGAAGATCAGTTTTTCCCCGTCCGGAGAAAAGAAGGCACCTCCATCATACCCCAGCCCGGTAGTTACTTGTGTTTGATCAGAGCCATCGATGTTCATGGTCCAAAGCTCCAGGTCACCCGAGCGGGTAGAGGTAAATACGATTTTATCTCCTTTGGGCGATACCGTAGCTTCAGCGTCATAACCGGGTGTATGGGTTAATTGGCGCACAATATTGCCTTCCAGGTCGGCAACGAAAATGTCAAAGCTTTCATAGATGGGCCAAACATACCCTTCTTCACGCCCGGGCTCCGGAGGGCAGTCTTCTCCACCTAAGTGCGTGCTGGCGTATACAATGGTCGTATCTCCCGGTAGGAAGTAGCTGCATGTGGTACGCCCTTTCCCCGTGCTCAACATTTTCGGGGCTTTTGTTTTTAGGTTATCCCCTTCCAGGTTGAAATAGAAGATCTGGTCGCAATCTACCTCCCAACCCTTGAAATTGCTCTGGAAAACAGCCATGCTGCCGTCAAAGCTGAAGTAAGCTTCTGCATTGTCTCCCCCATCGGTGAGCATACGTACGTTCTTTAAATGCTTTTCACCGGGGTAGCGCAGGCTATCGGCTTTCCAGTTGGCCAGGCTGTCTTGTGTTTCTGCCTCTGTTTCACTGACGGCTGTATGGTTGTTGCATGCAGTGAATAGGGCAATAGCTAATAAAACACCAAGGCTGGTGCGTGCGGGGCGTTTGATCATGGGGAATGTGATTCTGTTTTTGATTTGTTGTGTGGAGTAGGTACGGGATCGTAACCGTGCGTACCCCAGGGATGGCATTTTGCTAAACGTTTCAGCCCTAGCCAGCTTCCTTTAAACGGCCCCCAGAGCTGTATGGCTTCAACGGCATATTGGGAGCAGGTAGGCGTATGCCGGCAGCTTCCCGGCAATAAGGGGGAAATGGCATATTGGTAAATACGAATCAGAAAAATAAATGGCGCAGCTAAAATTCGTTGCACAAATGCTGATTTTGAAAGATGCAAAGGTACTTTTTGTAAGTGATTTGCCTGTATTTATAGAGACAGTGTTTTAGTGTGTTTTTCCGAGCGTAGTCGAGGAGGGTTTAGTTGCATGGACAATGCTTGGTACTACCTAGCTCATCTCGACTTCGCTCGATGAAGCATCGGGTTAGTGAAATAATCTCAGTTTTTGAAAAGTGAGGTCTGTCCGAGCGCAGTCGAGGAGAGTTCAATTGCTTGGACAATGCTTGATACTACCTAGCTCATCTCGACTTCGCTCGATGAGACATAGTTTTTTTGAAGTAATCTCTGTTTTTAAAAGTGAAGTTTGTCCGAGCGTAGTCAAGGAGGGTTTAGTTGCTTGGACAATGCTTGGTACTACCTAGCTCATCTCGACTTCGCTCGATGAGACATAGTTTTTTTGAAGTAATCTCTGTTTTTAAA
>JANQPD010000015.1 GCA_028285465.1 Owenweeksia sp.
CGGGCAGGTTCCTGCCAGCCACCAGGCCCGACTGATGCGGCTGCGCATGGAAGCTTATTATGCGTTAGACAGGGATGAGGAATTTGCCGACACCTACCAGCGCTACCAGACCGAACACCCCGGGGATGCCCACCAGCGGCGCCTGGGACGCATGAACGAGCAGGTGCGGGAACGCCGGGGCAGTCCGCCCGCGGCCGGTATGCAAACCACCCAGCCAGACAGCACCCATAACCAGGAGGGCCAGTGATGAAAAAGATAGTAGTATTTGCAGCAATCCTTTTGTTTCTTCTGAATATGAATATTCATGCAAACGACCTGGTGCCCGTACCGGTGATTGATGTAACACCCTCCCAAACCTGGTTCTATAACCTGGACGATGTGATTTTTGATGCCGATGACAGTTATGTACCCAATGGCTACATCTATTACACCAAATGGTACGTAGATGGCAATTACCAGACCGGGGGCAGCTACTACCGGGATATGGACATCTGTTTTGCCTTATACGGCAGCCCGGCCAACGGCTGCTACCAACTGGCCCAGGGCCAGACCACGGTTACGGTAATGCTGGAAGTGCAAAGCAACACCGGGTACTGGGATTCGGTTAGCCAGATCTACACCATCCAGGAGCATAAAGGGCGTAAGTATTTTGTGAAAGATCATATTGGGAACGTGCGCGCTACGGTAAACCTGGATGGAAACGTACTGGGCTATAGTGACTATTATCCTTTTGGCTTAGAGATGCGCTCCAACAACACCGCCAACCCGAATGATAATTACAAATTCACTGGACACGAACGAGACGATGAAGCAGGGCTAACCCTCGATTACATGATGGCGCGAAACTATGATCCGGTGATTGGCAGGTTTATGCAAATAGATAATTTTCATGATAAGTATCCTGATCAGTCTCCATATAATTATGCGTTGAATAATCCTTTGTTTTATACAGATATCACCGGTGATACTGTTGAAATAGCATACTCTGAATTAGAAGTTCCAGGTTTTTATCATGTAAGTGTAATATATAGGGATAATGAGACTGGGGAAGAAACCAATATAGTAGAAGGTTTTCCTGCAAAACGACCAGCAGAACATCTTGCTGAAAATTTAGCAACAGGAGATTGGGGAAATTTGGTAGGTTCCATAGAAACTGATCCAACTGATGTTGGAGCTGGAGATCGAGAAATGATTCCTGTTCCTGAAGGAATGACTGAAGAAGAATTTGTTTCGGCACTTGAAGGAGCTTTTGCTAGCTATGATAACAATGTAACCTATAAGCCATTATTCCCAAATGCCGGGCAAGGTAATAGTAATTCGTTAGTTGGTAGCGTTCTTAGAAAGTCAGGTTCAGACTTCACTCCAAGTCGTAATACTCCGGGCTTTAAAAGAAATGTATTACCAAGCCAGGATCGAAGAAGTATAGCAACAAAAATAACAGATAACGTTAAAGGCTTTTTGGGAAGGATGCAAAGTGCTATCCGTACAGCAAGTTTTTAAGTTTTAACCTCATACTACTATGATTACAATTATAAAGTACTCTATGTTGATTGTATGGTTAGCTACAATCTTGTTAAGCTGTGAAAATTCCAACAAAAAAGTAGAACCGAGTGTGAAATGGGGGTATGACAACTTAGAACTGAAAAAAGAGTTCCTTTTTCTGGACGAGGCAAAAGAGTACGTTTTTGATTTTACTCCCAGTGAAGCTTCCGATCTATACCAGGCAAGGATTTATCTACCCGAAGTAGCCTTTGAAAGAACAGATATCACAAATAGTGAGTTTACCATGCCGATAAGGAATTCTTTAGAAGGCTTTAAGTTTAAGATTTCAAGAAAATCGGATGGTCAAATATTGACGGAAAGGTCAATTATTGATACCAGAGAATCACGCAAGGCTAGTAGCTTTAACTCAGAAAAACCTTTGTCGATACATTTAGGATCTAAGTTATCGATGAGTGTAAATGAAACATATGAGGTTATAATTCAAGTTCCTGCAACTAAAGACACCATGGTGATTAAATCATTTGAGATAGGCATTGGACAAGGTAGGCAAATCGCTTTGTGATCATTTGTCACCTGGCCAGTTATGCTTATTATCCGTTTGGCTTACAAATACCCCCCGATCTCTTAAGTTTGCGACTCAAGAATGCGGGCAAAGCAAGTCTGCAACTTGCATGAAGGATTGAAAAAAAATGTATGGGCAATAGAAGTGACCGCGTTTTTGTCATCCTTAACACTTCTTTAAGTCATCCCTGCGGAGGCAGGGATCAGGATTCCGGAGAGAGCCGGTACCTTTGAGTATGACCGGGATTGCTCCGATCCCGACAGCTGCCGGGAGGGAATGACGGGTACTTTTCCCTATTTGTCGGGTTTGTTATAAAAAACGCCGTAAATCTACATAAAATAAAGTGTAAAGGATAACCTTATATCCTGATCTTACGGGTAAAATCATGGAAATGGCGACCCGAAATGACCCGGAGCTGACCGGGCAAAATAGCTGGCGTTTCTTCTCAAGCTGGCAACTGAAGGTAAGCATCATGAACATCCTGAAAACCTGTATCCCCGTGTTGTTCTTGTCGATGGTTGCTACAGGTCCGCGTCATGTCTTCGCCCGGCAGCAGGTGCTGCTTACCCCGGATGCCCATACGGTATGTACCGCGGCCCAGGAATGTGCCATTTCCCGGACCCCGGGTGCCGGGCTTGTTGCCACACCGATCGCATACCGGCCCTGGACGGCCATCATGAGGCTGCCCAAAGGGAGCCAAAGCGGTCGTTACTCGTGGGTGGTACCCGGTTCCCTGGCCGAAAGCCCCTGGTTGCGGCTGCGTGTCACTCCCCCCGCCGTGGATACGCTGGCCTCCGGGATTGCCCGGGGCCACCAGGCGCGCAGCGCAGCTCCCGCCGCCCACTCCCTGAACTTTGTGCGCACCAAAACCGCCCGGGTGCCCGCAGCCACCAAGGCCGCTTTCAACCAGTTAACCCCCCAATCCGGGCGAGCCACCGAAGCCATTGCCTATACCGACGGGATGGGCAGAGCCCGCCAGTCGGTGTCCCTGGTCCGTACCGTAACCGGCAAGCATATGGTAACGCCCGTG
>JANQPD010000048.1 GCA_028285465.1 Owenweeksia sp.
ACGCAGCCGAAAAACGGGCTACTTTTTCCGGGTTCTCCCCGAAAGAGCGGGCGTTTATGATGGGATTATCCGGGTTGGTGTTTACATCTACTACCGGGGCAAAATTGATGTGTACCCCCAGGCGTTTGCAATGCCTGGCTATTTCCACTCCCATTTTATAGGCAAGGGCGGAGTCGCGCAGGGCACCTACGGTAAGCGGCCAGGGAAATTTAAAGGTACTGTCGAGCCGCATGGCTAAGCCCCACTCCGCATCCATAGCCACCATTAAGGGGATCTTAGAGAGTTGCTGGTACCGATTGGTAAGCATGGCTTGCTTGTGCGGACTGCCCTGGAAAAAGATAAGGCCCCCGATGTGTTCTTCCTTTATCAATTGGCTTATCCGGTCCTTATGTGCGCTTCCCTTATTGGAGTAGGCTGCCACCATAAAGAGCTGGCCTATTTTTTCATCCAGGTTCATCTGGTTAAGTACCTCCATAGCCCAGGCCGTATCTCCCTGCCAGATGGTCGCCACTTCTTTCTCCGCCTCCGGCAGCGGTTTTTGCGGATGCCCGCTTATAAAGATCACGGCAAGAACAAATAAAAAAAGGCTGCGCGCTAGCTTCATATATTTTTCAGATATTTCTTACGCTAATGTAAAACTGTTTAAAAGGACTCCATACTTCCCTGCCAATATTATTCCACACTGTAGCGTTAATACTCGGGGAATATTGTACACACGCTCTTTTCTGGTCGTGCCATTAATAAACCTTATTTTTGCCTATAAAGTTGACTGATTATGCAGGCTCCCAAACTTCCATCAATTTTTAAGCACCGAGGTGCCAGGCCTTTTGACTACAAACCCCTGTACTACGATGCCCGCAAAGAGCGACTCGATGAGCTTAAAAAGAAGTATGCAGACGGCAACCACCAGGCCGTAGAAGAAAGCATTCGCACACGTATGCAGAACGAATGGCGCCAACAACGCAACAAGCAGGTAGGTAGCTCTAACAGGATGCTACTCGGCATTATCGCCATCCTGTTCTTTATCGTTTACCTGATAATTACCTATTAATGCCCGACATTATCCGGCTGCTGCCCGACAGCGTGGCCAACCAAATAGCAGCGGGAGAGGTAGTACAAAGGCCCGCCTCTGCCGTAAAAGAACTCCTTGAGAATGCGATCGATGCCGGAGCGGACCGCATACAATTGATCATAGAAGAATCAGGTAAAACCCTTATCCAGGTTATCGACAACGGCAAGGGCATGAGCGAAACCGATGCCCGCATGGCCTTTGAGCGGCATGCCACTTCCAAGATCAGCAAAGCAGAAGACCTTTTTTCCCTCTCTACCAAGGGGTTCAGGGGAGAAGCGCTGGCCTCTATTGCTGCGGTGGCACAGGTGGAGATCAAAACCAAAACCGGGCAAAGTGAATTGGGCACCCGCCTGCGCATAGAGGGGAGCCGCGTGCTGGAGCAAGCCTATTGCGATACTGCCCGGGGGGTTAACCTGGAAGTGAAGAACCTGTTCTTTAACATTCCGGCCAGGCGTAATTTTCTAAAATCTGATACGGTAGAATTACGCCACATTATCGATGAATTTGAGCGTGTAGCAATTCCCCACCCCGATGTACACTTTAGCCTGCATCACAATAAGCACGAGTTGTTTGACCTCCCTGCGGCAACCTTGCGCAAACGGATCGTAAACATTTTCGGAAATAAATTTAACGAAAAGCTGGTACCCGTTGAAGAGCATACCCCTATTTTAAAACTTTCAGGCTTTATCGGGAAGCCGGAGTTTTCAAAAAAAACAAGGGGGGAACAGTTTTTCTTTGCCAACAACCGTTTCATCAAAAACAACTATTTACACAAAGCGGTATGCGTGGCTTTTGAAGGCCTGATCAGCGAAAACAGCCACCCCTCCTATTTCCTTTTTATGGAGATAGACCCCCAGCGCATTGACGTAAACATACACCCCACTAAAACGGAGATCAAGTTTGATGACGAGAAAGCCATCTTTACCATTATCAAAACCGCGGTAAAACACGCCTTAGGGCAATACAACATTGCGCCTACCCTTGATTTTGAAGTAGACCAACAGTTTAACCTGAAGGCTCCAAAACCGGGTACCGCCATAGAACCACCCGGCATAACGGTAAACCCGGGGTTTAATCCTTTTGACCAGGAAAAAAGCAGGGGTCCAAAAGACAGCAAACCCGCACCAGCAGGCACCACAAAACGATCTATCCCCATTAGCCCGGTTTCCCAACAATGGGAAAGTGTAATGAACCAATTGCCCGATCTGGAAGCGTCACCGCAGGAAGAGTTGCCCCTGGAGGAAGAAAAAGAAAGCTATGCTCCAAAAACCTATACACAGGTAGGGAGCAAGTACATTATGGGTACGCACGGGGATGGCTTAATTATGGTACACCAGCAAAGGGCGCATGAACGGGTGCTTTTTGAACGGATCAGCAAAGCGTTAAGCCAGCAGGGTGTGCCTAGCCAGCAACTATTGTTTCCTCAAAACATTTCTTTTGCGCCCGCTGATTTTGAATTGCTGCGGGGCCTATTCCCCCTGCTGCACGAAATGGGTTTTGACATAGACGCCTTTGGTAAGCATGAAGCCATAGTAAACGGGGTTCCGCTTTACCTGGAAGAAGGGCAATTGCAACACGCGCTGGAGCAATTTATCGAGCAGGAGAAAGACCACCATGCACAAAATAAAGAGGAGCAGATGAAGAATATGGCTACAGCCATGGCCAAAGTAGCCAGTATACGGGTAGGGCAAAAACTTTCGCAAAGTGAGATGAGCGGTTTAGTAGATGAACTATTTGCAACCAGTGCGCCTTATGTTAGCCTGCATGGGAAGCCCACCATTGTAAACCTGAATCTTGAAGATTTAGACAAATCATTTAACTGAAAATGTATCAACGCCCCTCCAGTTTCAGGCTGTTGCCTGATGTAATAAAAAACCTCCTGATCATAAACGGCTTGTTTTATGTGGCTACCTTTTTTATAGGTCCGCAAATGGGCTTTAACCTCATCGGGACACTGGGTCTTTACTTGCCTGGCTCACCCAACTTTGAACCCTACCAGCTGATCACCCATATGTTTATGCACGGGGGGTTCGGACACATCTTACTGAATATGTTTGCCCTGTGGATGTTTGGCTATGCCCTGGAAAATTTCTGGGGGCCTAAACGCTTCCTCATCTACTATATGCTTACGGGCTTGGGTGCAGCAGTCATTCACCTGGGCATCAACTACTGGGAAGCCATGAACCTGCAAAGTGAATTGTATGCGCAAGGGTATAACAACGCCCAATTACGAGAGGCTGTAAATTACTTTTTTGAAACAGGGGGAAGTGGCCTGTACAGTTGGTCTCCCGAACTCACACAATACGTTTTAAAATACGGTACGCCCACCGTAGGGGCTTCGGGTGCAGTTTTCGGGGTGTTGCTCGCTTTCGGTATGATGTTTCCGAACACCTACATTTATCTTTATTTTGCAATTCCTATTAAGGCCAAATATTTTGTGATGATATACGGGGCCATTGAGCTTTTCAACGGCATACAAAACGACCCTGACAGCAACGTAGCCCATTTTGCCCACCTTGGCGGGATGCTTATTGGTTATTTGCTCATCACCTATTGGCGTAAAAGCAACTCTTACCAGCAGTATTGAGCGGCATGGCAGATTTTGGTACACAGTTAAAAGATTCATTTAAACGAGGCGATGGCCTGATCCGGCTCATCTTCGTGAACCTGGGCGTGTTTCTGCTCGTGGCTCTGATCACCGTTTTCGGCCGCCTTTTTCAGAGCGACCTAAGTCCTTTTTTTCAGGATGTACTGGCCCTACCGTCTAACCTGTCTAAACTCGTTTTGCGCCCCTGGACCCTGGTTACCTATATGTTTTACCACGAGGATTTTTTTCACATCCTCTTCAACATGATCATGCTGTACTTTGCAGGGATGCTCTTCCGGGAGTTTTTAGGAACACGCAAACTGGTAAGCTATTACCTCCTGGGTGGCTTGGTAGGAGGTTTGCTGTACATTGCTTTTTACAATCTTTTTCCCCTCTTTACAGAAGTACGGGCTTTGAGCAATAACCGGGGAGCAAGTGCCGGCATTATGGCTATTGTAATAGCCGCCGCCACCTTCCGCCCCAACCTTCCCATTCGCCTGTTCTTTTTACTGGAGGTCCGGCTCTGGATCGTGGCGGTGCTCTTTGTGCTTGCCGACCTGCTCAACATGACCAGCAGCAATGCCGGCGGACATATAGCACACCTTGGCGGGGCACTGTTCGGCTACCTGGCTATGCGCCAATACCTAAAGGGCAATGACATTACAGATGGTTTTTCGCGCTGGTTGAACCAACTCCAAAGCCTGTTTAAGGCCAAGCCTAAGATCCGTAAGGTATATACCAATACGAAACATGCGCAAACACGAAAAACAGCCACTCGGGGAGCGAAACAAGAACAACGCATGGACGACATACTGGATAAAATATCCCGCTCGGGTTACGACAGCTTAAGCAAAGAAGAAAAAGATTTTCTTTTTAAAATCGGGAAGGATTAATGGCAGGGAAAAGATCTTGGCTCAGGCGTTTGGTCTATTGGGTCAATGTGCTGTTTGCACTGGCCTTGCTTTGCAGTTACCTGGCTTATTTTGTTCCCCCTACCCTGCTCTCTGTTTTTGCCTTTGCCGGCCTTGCCTACCCGATACTCTTACTTGTTAACCTGGGGTTTGTGTTGTTTTGGTTGCTTAAGTTCGATCGCAGGATATTGCTTTCCGTATTATGCATTAGCATAGGCTATGTCCATATACAGGGCCTGTATCAATTCAGTGGCAGCAATAAAGTGGTAAACCCCGCCAATAAGCTCAAGGTAATGAGTTTTAACGTGCGTATGTTCAACCATTATGACTGGATCCCGGCACCGGATGTACCTCAGAAAATCGCAAAGAGCATTGCTGCCCAAAAGCCTCATCTGTTGTTCTTGCAAGAGTATTACCAAACCGAGAAAACACCCCGCCTTGATTACACGCACCACTACGCCAAAATGACTAATAAGGGGCGGAACTACGGCCTTGCCATTTACAGCCAATACCCCATTGCTGGACAAGGCACCATACGCTATGACGAAAACGGTGCCCGGGAGAACAATGAGTTTATTTTCGCAGATATAGTAGCTGGTGGAGACACCATTCGTTGTATAAATGCGCACCTGGCTTCTGTTGGCCTGGACAACAAGGATTACGAACGCCTGGAAAGCCCAACGGAAGGGTCGCAGGAAGAAATTGAGCAGGACATATTGCAGATCCTGAAACGACTGCACCATGCCTTTGTGCGCAGAACCGCCCAGGTAAAAGCATTGGCCGCAGCCATAGAAAGCAGTAGGTACCCGGTAATCTTGGCCGGTGATTTCAACGACACGCCCAGTTCTTACACGTACCGTACCCTGAATACTCTGTTACAAGACAGTTATTTACAATCCGGGCAGGGTTTTAGCCGAACCTACACAAAGGGCTGGATCCCTTTTCGCATCGACTTTGTGTTTCACGACCACTCTTTTCGGGCCTTCAACTACCGGGTACTTCCGGCAAAACTTAGCGATCACTATGCGCTATACGTAGAGTTGGAGTTGTAAAACCCGGCCACCAACCTGAAACAGACTCACGCAAATAAGGTATTCCTCTACTCTACGCGTACTTTCTGGTACTCCGTTATGTTAAAGTAGGCCTCTACCTCTTCCAGCGTCATACTTTGCAGGTCGGGCAATGTTTTAAAATTGCCTGTTACGATCACTATTTTGTAGTATTGATTTGTAGCAGGAGCAAAAGTCTGGTTGTCGCTTTCCCGCACCCAAAATTCTATTTCTCCCCGGTAGAGTACATAGTCGTAATTGGTTTGATAGCCGTTGTTGTAGAAAATGGCCGGCATGGGCAACTGGCCGCCATCGTTTAAAATGTAGTAGCCACTTACCGCGCCATTGCTTAACACATTGTCTGTCAGGTCAGGAAAGCCAGCCAGGGCAAAAAAACCAAAGTCCGGATCGCCAGGAATACCCGCCTGGTTCCAGGCACTGGGAAGTACTTCAAAAATATAAGCCCAAACATTTGCGTTGAGCCCATCGCGGCCGGGAGGCCCGGGTACTCCCCGCTCAACCCGTGTACAGGCCGTCAGTACAGCAACAAATGTAATAAGTGGTAGGATGAACTGCTTTTTCATGTTTTATAGGTAATGATTGATGCCTTTACTAAAACAAAAGCCAAGCCAAGATTTCCATTAAGGCTTGAGGATAGTGTTACCGGCTAACTCTTTTCTCTTTATTCCATTCCGATCTAACACAAGTTACTTTTTGTTTGAATAAACAAAAACCCCTGCAAAGGCTAAGCCTTTGCAGGGGTTCTATATCAAGGTATAACTTGCCTAGTTTACGCTCAGGTAAGAAGCTACTCCTTCATGCGTAGCACTCATGCCTTCTTTGCCTTCGTCCCAGTTTGCAGGACACACCTCTCCTTTTTCTTCAAAGAACTGCAATGCTTTTACCATGCGCATTGCTTCGTCTACATTACGTCCGAGAGGCAAATCGTTTACGATCTGGTGGCGTACAATTCCTTCCTTATCAATAAGGAAAAGACCGCGGTATGCTACCATTTCACCATCTGCCTGCATTTGGTCGTTTTCATCATAGTAGTACGAGCCTGCCAGTACATCGTAGTTGGCACTGATGGTTTTGTTGGTATCGGCCACTACCGGATAAGTAATGCCCTGGATCCCTCCCTGATCTTTACTCAATTGCAACCACCCCCAGTGGCTTTGTTCCGTGTCGGTAGATACTGCCACCACTTCTACTCCCAGATCTTCAAAGTCTTTTAAACGGCTTTGAAAAGCGTGCAGTTCAGTAGGGCATACGAAAGTGAAGTCTTTGGGGTAGAAAAAGAGGATCACATGCTTTTTGCCCAGGTACTGGTCCAAAGAAAAGTCCTCTACTATTTCCTCTCCGTCCAATACGGCTGCGGCTTTGAAACCAGGGGCTTTTTTGCCAACTAATACTCCCATTTTTTGTTTTTTAAGGGTTAATTTGAATTAGATTTATTTGATTGAATTAGATGTTTTAATAACGAATGCGAATATATCAGACTTGTTCGTGCTTTCCCTATGGTTGTCCATTTATTGTTTCTATGGGCAACAGCCATTACCTATTTAGTATCAATGGTGGGACAAAGTGAACCAGGCCAGCGTAACCCCGAGTAAGGTAACGATCAATTTCTGGAAGTTGAATTTATGCGAGGCACTGCTCTCAAAGAGTATGGTAGTGGAAATATGTAGAAAGATACCAAATACCACTGCTGTTACTTCTTTATGGTACTTCTGAATTACCGGGAAGGATTCCCCTATCCATACCCCGACTGGCGCCACCAGGGCAAAGGCAGCTATCCACAATATAAATTTAAAACGGCTTGTTTTTAGTAAAAAAAGCATGCTTACATAAATAATGCTTACCGGTAACTTATGGATAAGGATACCCCAAAGTAATGCCTGTTTGCTTAGAGGGTCGGTATGCGCTCCTATTGGCAGGCTTTCCAGCAGTGCATGCACATACAAAGCCAACACGACACTTAAAGGGATGTGTCCTTCCTTGAAGTGCTCCATATGCCCATGTCCGTGCTCTATGCCCTTGCTAAAAAACTCCAATACCAATTGCAGGAAAAATCCCCCCATTATACACAAACCGATAAAATGGTCGTGTCCCTCGTACATCTCGGGCAACAAATGGAAAACACCTAAACTCAGTAAATAAGCCCCGCTGAACGTAAGCAGAAAGCGAAGAGCTTTTCCTTTCTTTTTATGTACATAAAAAGCAATTACAGTGCCCAGAAGCACCACCGAAATAAGGTATACGTATGACATCATTTGTGTTGCGCAAATAAAAGCAATCGCTCCGAATTTCGGGCATCAAAAGGATTGAGCTCAAAGTCGCCATAGGTTTCTTTAATTTCGAGACCTGCTCGGGCAAACAGCTTTCTAAATTCTTCCAGACCAAAAAGTTGTACTTTTTCCTCAAAGTGGTGGTCCCTCCCGTGATGGTGAAAACGAATGCTTTTCACCACCCGGTCATCTCGTATGCTCCGGTTTATTTTAAACAGAAACTCCTGCACTTGTCGATGTTCTTCTTTCACAAGTCCCAGCACAACTTTGTTTGTATTTAAAAAATCAAGCACAAGGGTTCCGCCTTTTTTTAAGGCTAAAGCCATACAATTTGTGGCTTTCTGGTTTTGGTGCCAATTGCTGAAATATCCAAAGCTTGTAAATAAATTGAAGATGTAATCATACTCTCCTTGCCCGTATGGCTCACGCATGTCTGCCTGGCGAAAATGCAGGTTTTGGTTTTCAAATTCCCGGGCAAAAGATATATTGGCCTTGGAGAGGTCCAGCCCGGTAACCTTATGGCCCAGGCTGTTTAGAAAGATAGCGTGACGGCCTCTTCCACAAGCAAGGTCCAAAATGTGGTCCCCGGTGCGCAGGTTGAGCTTTTCTTTTAGGTTTCGGATAAGTTGTTGCGCCTCATGGTCATCCCTATCTTTATAAAGAATGTGGTAATAGGGCGTGTTGAACCAATCTTCAAACCAGCGGCTGCCTTGTTCCATGGCGCTAAATTACACTTTAGAATAAGCCATTCAGATAGTCTAAAAAGCCCAGCAAACGGGCAGAAGAGAAAATGAGGATGCCTATCAACAACCAGCGCACGTAGGTATTGGCCTTAGGTAAAAACAAAATATAGCGTGCTCCCAGCAGAGCCCCCAATGCCTGGCCTCCGGCCAAAACCAAACCGGGAAGCCACCGCATATCCCCACTCCATAAAAACACAATAAAAGCAGGCAGTACAAATACCAAAGCGAGTAAAAGCTTGATGATGTTCGCATCGCGCAAGCTGTAGTCTGCTACCAATACGAGCAAGCTCAACAACATAATGCCCAGCCCCATTTGTATGAAGCCTGCATAAACTGCGATCAGGAACATTATAACCCAGTTAAAAACCGTTTTTCTGTTTTTCTTTGTATCCGTGGCTTTCATCCACTTCTTAGGATTGTACACCAGGGTAATGAGCAGGAACAACATAAAAACACCTATAATGGTGCGTAAAGAATCCGGGTTAACCAAAGTTGCCAGTAGCGCTCCACCTACCGAACCGAGTATGGAAGGCAAAAAATACCAGTAACCATCCTGTAGCATTTTACGGGTGCGTGGAGTCCGCCTGAGGCTGCCCACAGCGGTAAAGGTTTGCACAAGGGCCCCGATGCGGTTGGTGGCGTTGGCTACATCGGCCGGCAAACCGGAAAATATAAGCAAAGAGAGGGTAATCGCAGAGCCGTTTCCCGCCAGGGTGTTGATCACTCCGGCAAGCAGGCCTCCACCAAAAAACAATATATAATCAACCGTTTGCACTCAGGTTTCTAACTGGCCTGCCACTACGGAGAGGCCTTCTTCAAAGCTCCGCGGAGCGTAGCCCAATTCCCTCTTAGCTTTGTCTAGGATAAAGCCTGTAACCGGTGGCCGTTTCGCTGCCTGGTTTAACGTAACGCTACTGGTTGGGTGTATATGACTAATGTTTAACTCAAAAAACCGGCCAACCCGCTCAACCAATTCCAGTATAGACATATAATCTTCCCCGCTGATGTTGTAGATCCCGGTAGCTTTTTGTTTTGCGGCCAGTATACAGCCTTCTGCAAGGTCTTCTGCCAGGGTTGGGGTACGATACTGGTCGTTCACAATGTTAAGCGGCTTGCCTTGCTCAAGTGCTCCTTTAGCCCAGAGCACAATGTTGCTGCGGCTCATTTCCTCGGCCACTCCATATACCAGTGCGGTACGCAGAATGGCTGCGGGAATGCCACTTTTCAAGATCACTTCTTCGGCCTTTAGCTTGCTTAAACCATAATAGCTGAGTGGGTTGGGTTTTGCTTCCTCATCATAAGGACCCGCTGCACCATCAAAAATAAAATCAGTTGAAACATGCACCAGGTGTATGCTGTTTTCCCTGCAAGCTTCAACCAGGTAGCGCACGGCTTCTACATTTAGCTGATCGGTTGCATCCCGTTCCGTTTCGCAGGCATCCACATTCGTCATAGCCGCGGTATTGATCACCACATCGGGTTTAAGCCGGCTACATAAAGCAAGTACGGCATGCCGCTCCGTGATGTCAAGACTGTAGTAACTGTAGTTTTTCTGATGCGCCAGGCGGTTTGTTCCGCGTGAAGTCGCTATAAGGTTTATTTCTTCAT
>JANQPD010000057.1 GCA_028285465.1 Owenweeksia sp.
GCCCCGAAGGCTTTTTGATTGTAGCCGGCCGCAACTTCCAATTGCTCCATGCCCAATGTATGGGTATGCTGGAGCCAGAAATTACTGTTCCGGGCATCGGTATTGTACATAAAGCCCTGGTGCGCTGCGGTATTGGCACTAAAGCGGGTATGCGATTTTTTACCGCTTAGTTGTTGGCTGAATCCGAGTTGATAAGCTTCGTGGCTGCCGGCACTAACTTCTACCTGTGTAGTGTTTCTGCTGCTTTTTTTGGTGATGATGTTTATGCTACCGGCAAAGGCACCGCTGCCAAAGACCTGGCTGCTGCCGCCTAAAAGAATTTCAATGCGTTCTATGTCTTCTTTTGCTACAGGTAAGTTCATAAAATGATGCCCGGTCTGAGGGTCGCTCAGGCGGGTGCCGTTTATCAATACCAATACCTGTTCAAACGAACTTCCGCGCACGCTAAGGTCCGTTTGTACGTCAAACGGACCACGCTGACGTGCATCAATTCCGGCTACAAAATCCAGTATATCGCTTATGGATTGGGCCGGCATGCTTTGCAATTCCTCCCCGCTTATTACCTGTACATGGCGATTGGCCTGTACTAAGGTTTGCGGAATTAATGAGCTTTTTACGGTAACCGTATCCAGTAAAGTGGTTTGCGCCAGTAGGGAACATGACCCTATCATGGCAAAAAAGAAAGCAACGTTTTTCATTTGGTGTGTGTTGTGGTAAAAAAAGCCCCAAAGCTGAACGACAGTTTTGGGGCTGGCAAATCTAAGAAAGTACTTTAATTTGGCTAAAAGCTTAGCGATACTCCTGCCAGGAAATTAGTTCCCGCCATGGGATAATAGAAATTTTCAGTGATCAACTGCCCATCCACCAAGTAACCGTATGTATAGCCATTAGGAGCATATTGTGCGTTAAAAAGGTTGGCTATCAATAGGTTGAATTTTAGCTCTTTTACAGCGGCAAATTGAGTAACAGTATATTCCGCTCTTAAATCAACCACCGTAAAAGGGTCAAGGCTTCTTGCCCTTGTCCCCGTATTGTCCAGGTATTGCCTGCCCACCGATTTTTGATTCAGGGAAACATTCAGGCTTTTCCAAACATCAAGAGATACATAAGACCCAAAGATCAGGCTGGGTGAAAAAGCAATGTCCGTACTTTCAAAAAAAGTGGTGTCGTAGCCAATCGGATTAAAGTCGGCATCGGAGGCACTTACGTAATATTCGTAATCGAGGATCTTGTTTTGGCTAAGGGCTGCATTAGCGCCTACCTGCAACCAGCGGTTCACCCTCACGGAGCCTTCCAGCTCCAGGCCCAGGCGGTAGCTGTTGGGTACATTGATGCGAATGGCCGAGCCCACATCATTTAACTCACCGGTGGGGACCAGTTGGTCGCGGTACTGCATATAGTAAACGTTACTGCTAAACCGCGCGCGTGGCCCGGAATACGTATAGCCTGCTTCAAGGTTCCCCAGGTATTCCGAGGCAGGAGCCCGCCCGGTAGGGGCATCTATGATATCACTACGGGTAGGCTCTCTCTGGGCCACGCCATAGGAGGCATACAGCAGGTTTTTGGAATCCAACTGGTAGCTGATGCCTGCCTTTGGGTTGAAAAAATTGAAATCCCGGTCGATGTCAATGAGCGTTTGGTCGTTGTCGCGCCCATCACTGCTGTAGCTTACCCTGCGGTATTGCAGGTCGGCAAAGAACACAAAATCCTCTATGCGGTATTGAGCTTTCAGGTAATTGTTAAAATCTGTTTTTAGGCTGCTACTGAAGTAGTAGCGCTGATCTTTGCTGACGTCCCCGGCAAACTGCATCCAGGTCAACTCCCCGAAATGATCGCCCAGGTATTCGCTGTATGCGCCTCCATGGGTTATGTCAAGGCCTGCCGAGGTGTAATTCAGGGAGTAAACAGCTCCCATAAAATCGTTATCCAGCCAACGCCTGCGCACGAGGTCACTGTTTGTAATGCTTACACTGTCATTTCCCTGTGTAAGCAAAAGGTTGGGCAAGCGGTAGTCTGCCAAAAGTTCTCCTTTCCTGAACTCTTCAAAGAAGCCTGCTCCACGTGTATAATGCAGGGCTACATTTGCCCTTAGGTGCTCATTAAAGTTATGGGCAAAATGAAGTTGGTAGTGTTTCTGACTATAGTCGTCCACCTGGTTTTCGTATTCGTAAAAGTTGTACGTCCGGTTGCCGGCATTGCGGAGGTTAAAGGCTTCTGCAGATGCAGAATCCAGGCCATTATTGACGATGTGTCTTTCAATACCCGCAGGGTCATTGTTGAGCTTTGCTTCCGGGATGCCCCACCAGGCCTGGTAGGTACGTTCATTGCCCCCAAAGTGAATGAATTGCAGGCTGGTGTTCTTGCTGGCATATCCTGCTGAAAGATAATAAGAGCGCAGGTCGGCTGTGGCCCTATCTATAAAGCCATCGCTGCTGATCTGCGAAAGCCGTGCTTCTACACTCCAGTGTTTATTCAACAAACCGCTATGCACGGCTATGTTGCGCTTAAAGGTATTGAATGAACCGCCACTGAGGTTTACCCGTGCACTGGGCTTGGCATTGAGGTTATTGGTCTTGAGGTTGATGCTGGCCCCAAAGGCCCCCGCTCCGTTGGTGGAGGTGCCCACCCCACGCTGTACCTGCATGCTTTGTGCATTGGTGGCTATATCGGGCGTATTGACCCAAAATACACCCTGGCTTTCCGGGTCGTTCAGGGGAACCCCGTTTATGGTTACATTAATGCGACTCACATCACTTCCGCGTATGCGCAAGCCAGTATAGCCTATGCCGGTTCCTGCATCAGAACTGACCACGGTGGCGGGCAGATCTTTTAAAATAAAGGGCACGTCACGGCCTTCGTTTCGTTTTTCTATTGCTTCCCTATCCAGGTTGCTGTTGGCCACCGGGGTAAACTTTCCCGCCCGCAAGGCATTCACATCTACGGCAGAGAGCAATTCCGAAGAGGGAGTAAGCACCAGGTTAACTTCCAGGTTGCTGCCTTTGTAAGCTATAGGTGTACTCAATTCCTCGTACCCGAGGGAGCTTACCAAAAGGGTGTAACTGCCGGCTGTGCTCAGGCTAAATTCGAAGTAACCTTGTGCATTGGTAGCCGCTCCCACCGGGCTGTTTTGCACCATTACATTGGCATAGGGCACGGGTTGGCCATTGCTGGCATCCGTTACGCGCCCGAATACAATTTGCGCCCGTCCGCTAAGCATAGCAAGCAAAAAGGCAGCGGAGAACAGAATAAACTTTCTCATAATAAAATAGACATTTTATTACGAATAAAGGGGCATTATCCGCTAGGATTAAAAATAAACGATGACATTTCCCTTGGCGGCATTACCCGCCCAGGTTCAATGGGTATAATCTCAGTCCCCTGCCCAAAAGGCTCAGGAGGGGACACCCCTATGAGAATGCGGCAAAGCTAAAAGAAGAAGGTAAATATTTAAGCCGGGTTCAACAGTTTTTTTACGCCTTTAAGAGCAAGAAGGTATCTATTTGATAAACTGCCTGTTACGATTTCAAAAGACCGGTTTTTTTCTTTGATAAGCGTCAGATAACGGGAAAAAAGTCTTTCCCGGTCATGAGGATTCTCGCGTAGAGGATCAGCTTGCCAGGGAATATCGGGGTAAAAAAGCAGGTAGCGGTGGGCCTGTTCTTCCTCTATTTTTTTCAATAGGCTTTCGGGAACCTCCTTGAATACTTCTTCATACCATACCTGGTAGTTTAAAAGATCCGTGTCCAACAAGTTATTCTTTCCTTGCGCCCTTTTTTTTTGCTGGAAAACCAGATGCTCGCGCCAAAGCCTGTCCAGGGTATCTTTTGTATAGGCCGGGCCGTGTTTTTCCAGGAAGAGGCGGGCATATTCCGGAGTATACGGCATGCCCGTTTGCATAGAAAGCCATTCCCCGGCACTGGACTTGCCGCTGCTTTCCGGTCCGCTAAGGATGATGTTTACAGAAGTACCCATTCCACAAAACCGTATAAGGCCATGCCTGTATATAAAACAAAAAGGCCAGCTGTAAGGTAAAGCCCCCGCTTAACGTACAGGTAAATGGATACGGCATCAATAACAATCCAGTATACCCAGTTTTCGGGAACGAGGTAGATCATAAGCAAGGTAGCAAACACGGCAAAAACGGTAGTAAAAGAATCGATCAACGGTACAGCGGCATTTGTTAAGCTCCTGAGCAAATAGGCACTTACCAGCGTGAGTGCCCCTGCCGTGGCTACTATACCCAGGTGCCAGGACCAGGGCAATGAATCAGCAAGTTCGCCCTGGCTCTTTCCCCAGTTGAGGTACCCCATTACAGCGGTGGCCACGTAAAAAACCTGAAGGGCGCTTTCGGCATAAATGCGTTTGTACATACACAACCACAGGAAGGTGAGTGCGCTTAACAAACCGAACAACCAACACCAGACAGAACCTTGTATGAGCAGCAGCGTATACCCCAAGCCACTGGCCACGGCAAAGACCTCTAAAGGCAAGAGGAGTT
>JANQPD010000068.1 GCA_028285465.1 Owenweeksia sp.
CCCGTACCCAGGCCGATGGCCGAAAAACTTTTGGCGTAGCCCAGTTGCTGGTTTACCCAGTCTATGGCCAGGAACACGGCTTTGCCGTTGGTGGCTACGGAGGCGCGGGGGTCTTTAAAATCTACGAACACCAGGTCAAAACCTGCGGCCAGCAGGCTGTCGGTCATGTGTTTGCTGTAGTTGTATTTAAAGATCTCGTTGCCTGCTTCGTCAAACACCAGGCCCACCTGCAGGCTTTGGTAGCCTACGGAGCCGTAGCCCTGTACTTTGCTGTTGTAGGCGGGGTTGCCCTGGGCGTCTTGCAACAGGCGCTCGTCAAAATCTTCTACCAGCAATACGGGCTTTTGCAGGCTGGTATTGCCGGGCGCGTAGCGCACGCTGAGGCGGATGGCCCCGGCACCCTGTGTATCGAGCTGGCTGGCGCAGCTGGCGGGGGTAAACTGTTCTACCACGAGACCGGCATCGGGGGCCGCCTGGTATACGTTTACCTCAAAGGTGGCGCGTACGGTGCCTGCATCATAACCGGGGAGAATACTGCGCACCCGCACCTGTTTAATGCCAAAGGAAGTATAGAATACGGTGTATTCGGCATCTTCTTCTAATTTGCGCCAGCCGTTGCCGTCATCAAAGTCGATCTCTACCAACGAGACCAGGTTCTGGGCCTCGTTGAATACCGAGGCGGGCACAAAGTACTTTACGGGTTCGGCCAGGCTTTTCAAGCCTACGGCCCGGTCGAGCAGGCTGATGGCCACTACATGGGTCTTGCCCAGGGAACCGCCGGTAAAGCCGCCCCCGGGGCGGTAAATGGTGGTATCGAGGTAGCGGGTGTTTTGCAGGCTGCTGTCGGTAGGGATGGAATCCTGGAAACGCAGGGTATCTCCCGGATGGTAAAAGCGCCCGCTAAGCGTGTCGAAAGAGATCCATTGCTGCTCCATGGCCTCGGGGGTAAGGTAGTCGAACTCAAAGGCCAGCAGGCCGATGGGCACATCGCCCCGGGCAGCCCAGTCTACGCGGGCGGCCTCAAAGCTAAAAGCGGTATCAAAAAAGTTTTGGTAGCGGTCGGCATAGGCAAAATCATTGTAGAGCTGTTCAAATACAGCCGCCGACACGCCCATGCGGGTAGAGTCGCGGTGAAAGCGAAAGGGGTTGCCCTTGTACTGCAGGTCATGCAGGCGGTTAAAGGGAATGCGGTTGTAGAGCAGGCCGGTTTGAAAATGGCTCCAGTCCAGGTCGTTGTATACGCTCAGGGCGCTGTCGAGGTTAAACTGGGCCTGGGTGGGCACGGCCAGGCAAAGGCCGCACAGGAGGGGGAGAAGGTGTTTGGCATACATAGCGTTTGGTTTTGAAATGTTTCATAACGAGCTGCTTATATACATTCTTTTTCTTCGCTTTTTAGGCTTAAAAAGTGTATTCTATACAAATAAAAGCAGCCGTATAGGGCTAATGTATATGTTCTTTTTCCACACCCTTTGTTTTTATACAAAAAATATGCGATTGTCTACAAAATTTCCACATTTATATGTATCTTTTTGTAGTTTTTTATACAAAAAAGTATACATACTTGTAGGCTGGAAAACTGACCGGCCGTTTTAATGCAGCAAACGCTACAAAAAGGGACCCTTTCTCCAGGTGGGTTATAGCAGTCTTAAAAGAAGCGCATTTCTTTCCGGGCATCCATGCCTGGCCTGTGCATCCGGAGGCCCGGAAAAAGTACTTTTTGATTGCCGCTATACCTGCAAAACCAAAAGCCAGGCGTTATCCTCAGCTGTATAGATTTTAATCCAAGGCTACGGCATAAAAAAACCGGCCTGTACAGGCCGTTTTTTTTGTAAAAGTCTTAGGCATTATTTGCCAAAAAACGTTTTGTCTTCCGCATAAAAGGTTTCTCCATTATCGGTATAGGTTTCCGTTTGCAACCATACCATTGTGGTGGCGGTCAGTTCGCTCACCTGGAATACTTCCACATCCCCGTCATAGCTAAGGGTAAGCTGGTTGTTTGCGTATACGTAGGTCCCCGTTTCGGTATCTCCTTCATCCACAACAGTTGCCGTACCGTTCGCATCGAAGGTGATTTGAAAAGAGGAAACTCCGCCAATGGGAAAGTCGTAGGTGAAAACGGTATCCATTGTAGTTTGATTGTATTCAAAACCACTGGTCCTTTCGGCCTTCCACGTACCCACAATTGTCGCGGTGCTTTCTGCCGGTTCTTCTTTTTCTTCTTTTTCACAAGCCGCAAGTACTACCAAGCTAAATCCCAATAATAAGAATGCTTTTTTCATTTTCTGGATTTTTGTTAATTGTTGATCAAGACACTGCAAAACTCCATGCGAGTTGCCAGCCGAAAGATAAACAATTAACCGTTGGCCATGGATCCAGGGCTTTTTGGAAAATCCAATCCCGGCCATACCAACCATTTCCGCTGGTTTATCTCTGGCCCGGTTCAACAAGTAGGAAACGTAGAAAATGGTGTAGGTCTTTTTCTTTTCCTGAAACATTTGCCCGTTATTTGGTTACTCCTTGTAAAACCATCACGTATGAGAAAAGCAATTCTTTTACTCGCGATCTCTTTTGGGCTAGCCGCATGTGATCAACTGCAACAAATCGCGGAACAGGCCGGACAGGAAGGAATCACCGGACCTCCAACACAGGCACAAATCTCGGAAGGCATAAGAGAGGCGTTGATCGTGGGAGCCTCAAACAGTGTATGGCAAACTTCCAAAAACAACGGTTTTTATGGCAATGCACTTATCCGGATCCCTTTTCCCCCCGAAGCCCAAAAAGTGGAAGAAATAGCCCGCAGCCTGGGGCTCGATAAGCAGGTAGACCAATTTGTAGAGACCATGAACCACGGGGCCGAACAGGCTGCCGCTAAGGCCAAACCCATTTTTGTAAGCGCCATTAAACAGATGACGTTAAGAGATGTATATGACATTTGGCGCGGAGAAAAAGATGCCGCTACACAATACCTGATCAAAACTACCCGGCCAAAGCTGGAGGCAGAGTTCAGGCCGGTCATACAATCAGCGCTCGACCAGGTTGAAGTAACCCGCTACTGGAACCCCATTATCAGCAATTACAACCAGATTCCCCTGGTAAGCCCTGTAAATCCCGATTTGGACGAATACGTACTTACCGAAGCAATGGACGGTCTTTTTACGGTGATTGCGCTGGAGGAAGCCAAGATCAGGGAAGATCCCGTGGCCCGTGTAAGCAGCATCCTGAGACGCGTATTCGGCTACCTGGATAACGCAGGTTAATCCTCTTTTTTCTTTTTACCGAAGAGGCGCTGGAAGAAATTTTTCTTTTCCCCAGATTCTTTTTCCTTTTTTACGGGTTTGCCTTCTTTTTTGTCGAACAGGTCTAAAAACCGATCGAAAACATGTTCTTCTCTAAAATCCGGGCAATCCAGGCGCTCCAGTTGTTCTACACTTAGCAAGTCAAAGTTTGCGCTTACCTGCCTGCGAAGCCCCGGCCTTTTTTCGATCCCGGCATAGAACTTACCGAACACCGGTAAAGCCATGGCAGCACCCGAGCCGTATCTTCCGGAACTGAAGTGGACCCCAGGCGTAGAAGCACCCACCCAAACACCGGTTACCAGCTTTGGGGTATAGCCTATAAACCAACCATCCGTATAGTTTTGGGCAGTGCCTGTTTTTCCAGCCAATGGCATGCGAAGGTTGTACTGGCTCCTGAGTTTGGCGGCCGTGCCTTCGTTCACCACACCTTCGAGCATAGCCGTAATGAGCCTTGCATTTTCCGCGCTCATCGCTGAGCGGGGTACGGGCAAGGTATTCCGGAAAAGCACTTCTCCTTCGGCCGTTTCTATTTTTGTGATCATCATGAGAGGTTGCAATAGCCCTTCATTTGCAAAAACGCCATACGCGCGTGTCATTTCACGCAGGCTTACGCTTCCCGTGCCTAAGGCCAATGAAGGTTCGCGGGGCAAACGGCTCTCAATGCCCAGTGCCCGGCTCTTAACCAATATATTATTAATGCCTGCTTCAAAAATGGCTTGCACCGCAGCTACGTTTACCGACTTTTTCAACGCCCCGGCCATGCTGTAGTACCCACCGTATTGATGGTCGTAATTCCCGGGCGACCAATCGTTATACTCCCGGTACACGCGTTGTTCATTCTCATAATACGTACACGGTTTTACGCCCTGCTCCAAGGCCGTGGCGTACACCACAGGCTTAAAGGTAGAAGCTGCCTGCCGCCTGGACAATACATGATCGAAAGGTAAAAAGCGGTAGCTCAGCCCTCCCACCCAAACTTTTACCTGCCCTGAACGGGGCTCTATGGCCAGGACTCCGGCATGCAACATTTTTATGTAGTGGGTGATGCTGTCCCGGGCAGTACTTTCCAGTACACTGTCTTTTCCATTTATAAAAAGCCTCAATCTATGGGTATGATCCAGCCACTTGTTCAAACTGTCTTTCGGATATTGCTTGTCCTTCCATTTTCGGTATAGCGCTGTTTTACTCAATTCGGCATTAAACAAGCCGGCATATTCTCCCTTAAATTGTTGATCCATCTTTGTTTGCAGGTAGCCGAGGTGCGCTTTTAGGGCGTCTTCGGCCAGGCTTTGCATCTCATAATCCAGAGTAGTGTAGATGCGTAAACCGTCTTGTTCCAGGTCATAGTTCGCCTCCTGTTGTGCATTCACTTCTTCCAGCAGCGCACTTGCTTTACGCTTCACTTCCTTTAGAAAATAAGGAGCCCGGGCTTCTTCTGTAAGGTTTTGATAATGCAGGGTTAACGGAAGCTTCTGTAAACTGTCTTTCTCTGAAGCAGAAAGGTAACCGTAAACGGCCATTTGGTGCAGCACCACATTCCTGCGGCTGAGGGCTTGCTCCGGGTGCAATCTCGGATTGTAATAGGTGTTGGCTTTTAACAGTCCCACCAATACAGCGGCTTCTTCAATGCGGAGCAAAGCGGGAGGCTTTCCAAAAAACCTGCGGCTGCCCGCTCCAATACCATAGGTATTCTCGGAAAAGGAAACGGTATTCAGGTACAATTCAAGGATCTGTTCTTTGCTGTAACGCGCCTCCAGGCGCTGGGCGAGGATCATTTCCTTGGTTTTATTTACCGGCATGGTAAGAAAACCAAATGGCCTACGGCCAAACAGGTTTTTTGCAAGTTGCTGGGTAATCGTACTGCCTCCTCCCGCGCGTTTATCTCCTAAGAGAATGCTCTTAACCAATACGCGCAAGAGGCTGCGCAGGTCTACCCCCTCATGCGCAAAAAAACGGGCATCCTCGGTGGCCACCAAAGCATTTACCAAATGCGGGGGAAGGCTTGAAAAGGATACATTCGTGCGGTTCTCCGCAAAAAACTGTCCCAGCAATACGCTATCCGCACTATACACCAGGGTGGCATTGGCGTTCTCTATTTCGGCCAGTTTTTTATCATCGGGCAGAGGGCCAAACACCTCGAGCCACACCAGCGCAATAAAGAGCAATGCCCCTGCTGCAAAACTGAAGCCTATCCAAAAAGAAACTTTCAGGGCTTTTTTAAGCGAAAATCTCAAGCGTTTACTTTAGCGGATAAAGACAAGCGAGGCGACCAGATTGTTTTAGATCCGCTTCATTTGTTGCTTGATCATTTTTACCTGGTCGGTAAGCATGCCCCGGGTATCCAGTTTCTTCACCTCGGTAAGCAACACGGTAGCCTCGCGCTTCCGTCTTTTCGCGATCGCGATGCCGGCCAATTGTAACTTTACCATGGCCTGGTCGTGTTTCTGACGCAAGCCCATAGCCAAAGATTTGCGCAACAGGCTTTCTGACTTTCCGATGCCCCGCTGCGATTCGATCATCCCTTTGAGCATGTAATAATAAGCCGCTTGTCCCTTGGTTAGGGATCTTTCAGGCTGCTTGATCCGGTTCAGCGCTTTCTCGGCTTTATCCATATTGTTTTTACGCAGGTGGTAAAAGGCAATGAGCACGTGCTCATTGCGGAAATAGGTAAGTACCACCAGGCTCACGAGCAACAACCACATAATGCCATTGCCGATGTTGCCTTCTACAAACTGCCATACCGATAAAGCCAAAACGAGTGCCGCCAGGGAAAGACGGATTATTTTGTTTAGCATAATGCCTTTGAATATTTTTTGGGAGTGCAAAGGTACGGTGCCCTATTAGAATTGTGGAGCAAAAATTACAATGGCTTGTTCACCGGAGCATATCGGTGTATTCCGCACCCAGGCCGCCTCCATATACAGCAACTGCAAAGGCTTTCACCTTAAAGAGATTACCGGACAAGCCAAGCCCCGGTTAATCCAGCTGCATATCCTCTATGCGGTTTAAAAAGCGGTTGTACTTGCCTTTTGTGCCCACGGTATAGGTAAAGGGAGGCTTGCCTTTTACTTCATTTCTTCGCTTCTTAAGGTCGAGTTCCTTGATGATGTTCATTACCTCATCTTCACTGCTGTACAGGCTTAACTGGTTGCGCTTGTACTCCAAGTAATAGAAACTCACTTTATCAATTTCGAGGTACAGGTACAACTCGTCTCCCCTACGCTTACGCTGAAGCTCCAGCACACCCTGCATGCGCCTGTTTACCAGGTTTTTACCAAAGCCTCCTACGCCAATGGCACCATCGCTTAAAAAGGAGGTAGCGTCAGGTGTCCATTGCAGCTTTACCCCCGTTAGAAAAATGGTACTGCGCATTTCGTCCGGCAGATCTTCCGGTGCCCCATAGCTTTCAATATCTTCGTAAAAGGCTTTTTTATCCTTGGCATCCAACAATTCGTTGGCCGCTATCCTAAAGGCAGGCCGGCTCAGGTCAGCCCCTTCCAGGCCTTCTTTGTTGATCATGCTTAAGGCCATCTGCTTTTGCACATCGCTGTTAAAGAAAAAGTCGATGGCCATAACCAGGTCCATCACCATATTGTCGTTATTCAGGTTATAATCAATGGTGCCAAAGCTCCGGATAGACAACTGATCCCGGTCAGAACCAATGCTCATTTCTCCTTCTCCGTGCATCGTACAATCTGCATTGTTAAAGGCCAGGTAGTTTCCGCGGGCATCCGGGTCGTCAAAGCGTTCATCGCTCACGATCACATAGCTGGTAATTTGCCGATCGTAGTACAACTTACCCGTAGCGAAAAACATTTGCTTGTCTGCACCGGGTACTCGCTTGGAGAGAAAGGCGGCATAGCCACTGGTTGTATCGGCCGCCAGGAAAATGCCGTTGTTCAGGTTTTTCGTACGGTCGTCAGGATCTATCTCGGGTAAGTCAATTACAATATTGGCGGGATCAACCAAGCTTGAGAACCCGAACCAATCTGTACTTACCGAAGGGCAATTGGCCTCTATGTGGGTATAGCCGTTGAAATCCAGCGCTACCCGGTCCGCCCGCAGTCCCACCCTGCCATAATACGCAAAGAAGGGACTCATGTAAAAGGCATCTTCCTGCTTGATGCGGGCCTTGCCCACCGTGGTTCCGCTGGTATCTACCTTAATTTGCTCAAAGCGGATCGGCCAGGGGGTACCGTCTTCATCCAGGTACTCATAGTCGGCCACCCCTGAATAATACTTACGCGAATCGATATCAATCACCCCCCCGTAAAACTCGTGGTAGCGGGTTTCCCGGTTGGCGGTAATGGTGGCATTGTTCAAAGTGCGCATATCTGCCCCGGCATCAATAGCTACATAACCGGTATCGGGAATGATTTGCGCATCGGCTACGAATATCTCCGGTACCTTGAAAGACTCCAGTAAGGAATTGGTGAGGTAAAACTTATTCCGTTCACTTACAAATTGCAGGGAATCCTGCCTGGGATGCACGCTAACCATACGGGCCAGTTTATCTCCCCCCACTTTGTCCAGGTCAAAAGATTTTTCGGGTATGTTCCACTTTGCATGATCCATATATGTAATGTACTGGTTGGCCGGGAAACTGAAATAGTCGCTGGGGCTATTGAGGTAAAAGTCACCTTCTTCCTTGTTAAAATCTACTGTTCCATTAGCGTCCTCCAGGGCAAAGCCCCAAGGGGCATCCGGGGATACACGTACCCTGAACCCGAGAGAATCGGCAGAAAAGTCGCGGTTGGCAAATACAAAATCTTTAGAGCGGGCCTCTGCGTTGTAGAACTCGGTTAGCACATCTCCGCGCAGGTCCATCGGGCTATGCGCCAATGTTCCGGTAGTGGTCATCCCCACCTCATCATACATAGCAAAAGGGGTTTCTTTACTCGTGGTATAGAGTACATCATTCTTAGGTTCCCAATGCAGGAATACGTTCTTTCCCAAGACATGTGGTGTTTGTGAAGGAGCGGTTTGGGCTGTAATTTCATAGGTACTGGCCATGCCGTTGGTACTGTCGGGGAAAAAGAGAAACGCATCAGATGCGGCAGCAGAGTTCAGGTACGTAAGGTCTCCATCTCCTATAAGGCCTTCGTTACTCAAGCTGATCTTGTTGTTAAAGGTGCCTTTGCCATAGGCGGCCAGGCCACCGGGAGGCGTTACATCCTGGAAGCCCAGGGAGTAGTCGGGCTGTACTTTTATCTCTTCCTGCAGGTCGGGGAAAATACCGGCACTGGTAAACGTACCGTCAAATTTTAACCCATCGGTAGAGATGTTATCCAGGCTATCGATCTCAAAGGGTTCTAACTGCACATAAAAGGTTTCCCTTTCGTAAACACCGCCCCAGATCTGCGGTTTGTCGTAATAGATGTAAGAGTCTTTAGCGCTTTTAAAGATGGGGTATTCGGAAAAACTGACTTTACCGGATTTGTTGTTGGGGTGGTCGATAAGCAACTCACCTGTGAGGTCCTGGAGTACGGTTTTCACGTTTACGAGTGGTCTTTGCCCAAGGGCGTTAGGCTCAAAGGAGCGCACCTTAAAACGCATGGAGTCCACATCGGTCATATTGATGCGAAATTGCTCGTAGTTAAACTTGAATTCGTTGCCCCAGTAGGAGAATAGCCCGGCTGTTATTTTACCGTCAAAATCAAAATTCAGGCCTTCGTATACTTTGATCTTTTCTCCGTACGGGAATAAACCTACCTTCTGCGAATCGGAAAGGGCAATAGCCTTTACGCCCTCTATTTCCAAGCCATAATCGAGCAGGCTCAGTGAGGCATTGGCTTCTTTGGAGGTATTGGAAACAAATTGGATCACGTCATAATCGCGTTTTTTCTGGTAGTTGGCGATGTAATCAAAGATCTTATCCCGCAGCACTACCTGACGTGTATCCAGGTCGTAGTTCACGAAACCCAATATGCTCATCTGCATCATAAAAATATGGGCATTGCGCTGGTCCATACGCATAAAGCGGGTTACTTCTTCCAATTCAAATGCACGTTTTCCGTATATCTCGCTCATCTCTTTTAGCCGGAAAAGAGGGCTCTTGCTATCCAGGCCGCGCAATCGCTCAAAGCGCTCTCCCCGGTAATAGTTCTGCGATTCAAAAAATACGGGCGTTTCGGTTCCCATGGCAATGTTGCGCATTTTCATCATGGGTTCATCGATCTTCCAGTCGAGCACCTCAAAAAGGATGTCCAGGTTGTGGTAACTATCCGTGAAAGGGGTTTGTCCCATACCTTCCCTGCTGCGAATGAGGGAAAGCAGTTTTTGCTCCGGCAAATACCGGATGGTTAATTTAGGGTGGTAAATGCTGTCTTCTTTCAGGAAGATCTTTGCGGTTACATCCTCGGAGTACAGTTTGTCAAAACGCAGCAGGAAACGTTCTGACTCTGCCCGAACCACTTCTTTTCCTTCATAGGCAAACGTAAAACGGGCCTTTTTCTTTGGGCTGCCACTGCCGTAGAACTTGGAACCGATGATGGAATACCCCCCTTCAAAGTTAGCCCCCGGCAACATATCGGGCACCACAATATCATCGCGGTAGGAGACAAAACGTGGGAAGGTGCCTATCCCCCTCCCACTCTGGCTGGTCAGCTTTTCTTCAAAGTGCCCCATAAGTGGTTCCTTTACATACACCAGGGAAGTAAGCACCACGCTATCCGCCTCAAAATCTGTTTTTTCCGTATTGAGCATATAGTTGCTCAGCTCTACCGTAGCGGAATCGGGCGACAATCCGGCCCGGATAAAGTAGGTATACCCGCCTTGCCCGGTAAATGTTCTTCTCAACGGATCATAGGTTCCGCTGGTGTTCTCAATCAGGGTACTGTCGTTTTTATAAAAGCCCCACAGGTCAACTCCTTCAAAGACAAAGCGCGGCCCCGCTTCAAAAGAAAAGGAATAGAATCCGCTGCGTACTTCCCATTTTACACGTCCGTCATCGAAAAGCACATTATCGTAAAAGGTGCTGTGCATGGTATTGAGGTATTCTACCGAGGCACGGGCCGGGTTTTTTTTAGCAAAACGGGCAAAATCTTCCAACCAGGGCGCTGCATATTGCTCCTCCTCATTCGTTTCCAGGTGCATGATCACCTGCAACCAATGCTTCCAGGAATTAAAATCCGTAATCCGCTTGCGCAACATCTGGTTACTGGCTTCATAAATAGCCGTGGCTTCGGCCTCGTTTATGCTTCCGCTGTTCCATACGGTGTTAAATTCCAACAAAAGGGGATCGAGTACATCATTCTTGTCTACCCGGGTTTCCTCTTCTAAAAATTCACGCAATTGTGTGGGAAAGACTTCTCTGTCGGGAGTAAACTTCTTTATTTTCTGTGCCTTGGCAAAAACGGAAAGCAAGAGAAACAAAAGGAGTAAGCTGCGCTTCATACAAGGTGGTTTTACTTTTTTCGGTACAAACGTGCTGCCCATGGATCTTCAGTAAGCAGCTTTTCCGCTACAAGCCCTAAGCTTTCGGCTTCTTCATCAAGTAAAGGGCGATCGCTTTCAAAAAAACCGCTTATCGCCAGGTATCCTTCGGGCAGGAGACTGTTTGCATATACCCGCATATCTTCTAACAGCACATTCCGGTTAATATTGGCCAGTATGGTGTTAAACTTCATACCCTCCAGACTGCCGGCATCTCCATGTAAAGCCGTGATCTTTGAACAGCTGTTCCGCGCAGCATTTTCTATGGTGTTTTCTACGGCCCATTCAAAATTATCAATGGCGGTAACTTCCCTGGCACCTGTTTTTTCGGCCAGGATGGCCAGTACCCCCGTACCGGTTCCCATGTCGAGCACGCTTTTGCCCTGTACCTCCATCTCCAGGAGCAACAAGCTCATTAAACGCGTGGTTTGATGATGCCCTGTACCAAATGACATTTTAGGCTCGATCAACAAGTCAAAGCGCACTTCGGGTTTCGGCGCGTGAAACGGGGCCCGGACGTGTATGGAATCGCCTATGGAAATAGGCTCGTAATGACGCTCCCACTCCTCGTTCCAGTTTATAGTCTCCATTTTTTCGGTATCAAAGGTGAGCTGCACGGCCCCGCTTTGTACGATAGACAACTCTGTTACCAAGGAAGGTTGCCAGTTTTTCTCTAAAATGTATGCCCGCAGGCCATCGGGCGTTTCTTCAAAAGAGTCAAAGCCCTTTTCGCTTAAAAAGGCCAGCAGCATGTCGCGGCCTTCTTCCAAAGGCTGTACGTTTAGGTTTACGACCAGGTATGCTTCCATCCTACAGGAATTCTGCTATTCGGATCAACTCCAGGAAAGAGGCAGCCTTAAGGCTTGCTCCCCCGATAAGCCCTCCGTTTACATCCGGCTGGCCGAAGATCTCCCGTGCATTGTCCGGTTTCACGGAGCCGCCATACAAAATGGACACTTCCCGGGCAGTTTCCGCATCATAGTATTCCCCTAGGTATTTCCGGATGAACGCATGCATTTCCTGCGCTTGTTCCGGGCTGGCCGTTTCCCCGGTACCGATTGCCCAAACCGGTTCGTAAGCAATGACCATTTTTTGCAGTGCAGCGGCATCAAAGCCGGCCAGTCCTCCTTTTAATTGTTCGGATACTACGCTCTCCTGGCGTTGGTTTTTCCGGTCACTTAGCAATTCTCCCACACACAAAATGGGGGTCAGGTCCTCATCGAGGGCTCTTCGGATCTTCTGATTGATCACCTCTTCGCTTTCATGGTGGTACGCCCTTCGCTCGGAATGCCCCACAATGACCGCTCCTGCCCCCGTGCTTTTGATCTGTGTTGCGCTTACTTCTCCGGTATAGGCTCCCTTTTGATGTTCAGAGCAATCCTGGGCAGATACTACTGCACCGGATGAAGCCAAAACCTTTGTTACAGCAGCCAGGTGAATGTAGGGTACGCCCACCAATACACGGCTTTTTTCCGGAGGGTGATCCTCCAAATACGAGGCCAATTCGCAGGCCAACGCTTCCCCTTCACGCAGGTTCAGGTTCATTTTCCAATTGCCTGCTACTATATATTTATCCATAAGCGTCTCTATCCTTATTGTTAAAGGCTACAAGGTTAAATCTTTCTTACAAAACAAGAAAAGAATAGCCCGACTAAAAAACACTTTATGGCCTGTCTTCATCTTTTAGGCTTAAGCTGAACAGTATTTTTTATGAAGGATATTAATCCGGCTCACAAAAAAATGCGCTTAGGTACCCTATAAGCGTCATCCTCTTGTTTAAACCTGCTATTGTGTAACCCAAAATCTCCAACCCGAAGAACAACCTTCGCCTATTAACGGTTTAACAAAGAAAAAACCGCATGGAATTCAAAAGCATCAACCCCTATAATGGGAAAGAACTGCAAGTCTATACATCGCAAACGAAAAAGGAAATAAAGCAGGTACTTGAGCAAGCCGGTACAGCCTTTGCCTCGTGGCGCGCAGTTTCCTTTGAAGCGCGTGCCAAGCTCATGTATAAGGCGGGTGAGGTGCTGCGCACCAACGCGGAGCGATATGGCAAAATGATCACACTCGAAATGGGGAAACCCTTGAGCGAAGCCATCGGTGAAGTAAACAAATGTGCCTGGGCGTGCGACTATTACGCAGAACATGCCGCATCTTTTTTGGCGGATGAAACCATAGAAACGGATGCCACGAAAAGCTTTGTACGCAATGAGCCGATGGGTTGCGTACTGGCCATTATGCCCTGGAACTTCCCCTTCTGGCAGGTCTTCCGTTATGCCGCCCCTACTTTAATGGCCGGCAATGTATGTGTGCTCAAGCATGCTCCCAATGTGCTGGGTAGCGCCTTGCTGATACAGGAAGTATTTGAAAAGGCGGGCTTTCCCCAACATACCTTTCAGAACCTCATTATGCACCATGATGACATAGAAGACGTGATCGCGCACGATGCCGTTAAAGCCATTACCCTTACGGGAAGCGGCAGGGCGGGTTCTTCGGCCGCTTCGCTGGCCGGGAAGCACATAAAAAAATCCCTTTTGGAATTAGGAGGCAGCAACGCCTTTATTGTGTGGGCAGATGCCGACCTGGATAAGACTGTAGCCACTGCGGTAAATGCGCGTATGATGAATGCCGGCCAAAGCTGTATAGCCGCCAAGCGCTTTATTGTAGTAGCGGAAGTATACGATGCGTTTGTAGAAAAGTTTGTAGCCGCTTTAACCCGGTTGAAAGCAGGCGACCCCTTGGATAAAGAAACCACTATTGGTCCACTGGCCCGCAAAGACCTGGCAGACCAGCTCCACACACAGATGCAGGCATCTATCGACAAGGGCGCTACCCTGCTCTATGGAGGGAAGCAGGAAGAATGCTTCCACGAACCTACTGTTTTGGGGAATGTACAGCCCGGTATGCCGGCCTTTGATGAAGAAACCTTTGGTCCGCTGGCTTGTATGATCAAAGCAAAAGACCTGGACGAAGCCTTTAACCTGTGTGCACAATCGGCTTTTGGCTTGGGAGTAACGGTATGTACCGAAAATGTAGAGAAAGCCCTTACCTACGTGAGCCGTGTTCCCGATGGGGCCTACTTCGTAAACGAATTGGTAAAGTCAGACCCTCGCTTACCCTTTGGCGGTACAAAAACATCGGGCTATGGCCGGGAATTAAGCAAAGACGGTATCCTGGAATTTGTAAACCGTAAGACGGTGTATGTGAAATAAGCTTAGCTATTTATTATTACTTATTAAATAAGGCTTTACCATGATGAAGCAGTGTTGTTTTTTGGTTTTTTTTGTATGTGCCTTCGTATGCTGTTTTAGTTAATGAAGAACAGGAATTTTGCAATACTAACTTTCTTCCTGATGTTTTCGATAACTACGTTAGGGCAATCCGAGTCATCTAAAAAAATTTTTAATCATAAATTGATTCAGGAAGCATTTAATCGCATCGGCCACCTTCCCGACAGCCTTCTTCCTGCTAATTTTGTACTTAAGGCTTCCGGGTGTGATTATTTCATTGAAATGCATGACTTTCTGGAACATCAAGAAACTTTTATTCTGGATGACAAATTCGTTTGCGCATATTCAAAAGCAATAATCTTCCAACTAAATCAAAGTTTCTTCAGGATTGAATCGTTAAAAAGTGAGGCTGACCAATTAGAGCTAGTGATGTCATACAATTCTAATGCGAATGAGGTCTTAGAAAAATGGAATATTGTGTTTGATTATTAACCAACTCACACTAAGGCTTTCTTTTATTAATGCGTTTATACGATGTAATAAGGACAAAAGCTGACCTAATTAATATTACTCAGACCCAGCGTTTAACAAAAACGTTATATTTAACAAGCTGTCTTACACCCTTACCCTTGGGTCCAGCCAGGCGTACAGCACATCCACCAGTATATTGATCAGCGAAAAAGTGAAGCCGATCACCAATACGCCGTTTCTTACTACCGCTAAATGAAAAGCTGACAATTGCTGAGGCCTATGGATCATCACCTGTAGTTGTACGTAATTTGAAGGTCAATCCAGTCTTAACCTGATTGCCGAGATCAGTTCCTCACGGCTTGTGTTTGCTCTACGTATAAAATCCGGATTTACGGCCAATCCAGTATGATGCTTATCTGACCAAACCATCATTTCTATCAAAAGCGGTATCAGATCTTTGCCTTTTTCGGTTAGCGCATACTCCTTTTGGGTTTTGAGTTTCTCGTAGACCTTCGATTCAACAATCCCGTTACGCTCTAGCTTCTTTAAGCGATCTGATAAGATGTTAGTGGCTATACCTTCCTTTGAATTTAGGAAGTCTTTGTAGAATTTTTTACCCTCCACTAAGTCCCGGACAATCAAAAAAGTCCACTTATCTCCAAAAAAATCCAGGGCATAACTTACCGGGCAGTCCGATCTCATATTTTTTTATTTTACTCACTTGCATTTTGCAAGTAAATGAATATATTTGCTCACTTGCAAAATGCAAGTTACTAAAATTAATGTCCCAAAATGCAAACAATGGATACCATAAAAATCAGTTTCGAGGATCTAAAAAAAGATAGCTGGTCTGACCAGGAGACAAAAAACGTACGCTTGGTTCTAGACTTTGTTCAGCAGTTGATGAACAACCACAATTTTGACCATGTGCTTAAGAAATTTGGTAATGCATCTTACCATCAACACAATAGAGGTATTGCTGAGGGCATGGAGGCTTTGATCACCTATGTAAAGGGCTTTACAAAGAGGTTTCCGGACTATACATATGATGTGAAACACATTCACGCGGACGGTGATTTCGTTATTTTTCATTCGCACATCACAACCAGGAAAAAGGATAGGGGCAACGACAAAAAAGGATTCAACGTAAGTGATACCTGGCGAATAGTGCATAACCAAATCGTAGAACATTGGGATTCCCTTCAACCTATGGATGGATCCTCGCGATTCCTTTTTTGGTTGATCGGCGGAAAGATCGCAAACACAAATGGCGTTTATTAATGGTCCGATCAAAAGATTGCTCCACAGAGTGCACTACCCTGGTTGGTGCCAAGAAGGAGATTACACCCTTACCCTTGGGTCCAGCCAGGCGTACAGTACATCCACCAGTATATTGATCAGCACAAAAGTGAAACCGATCACCAATACACTGCCCATTACCACGGGCAGGTCCAGTTCGTTGAGGGCCTCCACGATTTGCTTGCCCAAACCGTTCCAGCCGAAAATGTATTCTACAAATACCGCTCCTGCCAGCATAGAAGCAAACCAGCCCGAAGCAGCGGTAATCACGGGATTCATGGCATTGGGCAAAGCGTGTTTGCGCAACACCCTGCTTTCCGGCAAGCCCTTTGCCCGTGCCGTACGTACATAATCCTGGCCTATCTCTTCCAGCAAGCTGCTACGGGTCAATTGTATGATTACCCCCAAGGGGCGAATACCAAGGGTAATAGCGGGTAAAATAAGGTTTTTGAGGTTCAGGTAGCTTCCCTCTCCCATATCGTCTACCGTATACAGGCTGCCCGTCATGCTCAGTCCTGTATAGGCAGACCATACATAGCCAAAGAGCCAGGCCAGTAAAATAGCCGAGAAAAAAGAAGGTACGCTCATCCCCAGGGTACCTATTACCGTGATCAGGCGATCCCATAAAGTATTTTTGTAAAGGGCCGAGACCACCCCTAGAAATACCCCCAGCAACATGGCCAGCGCAATAGAGGCTACTGCCAGGACAACCGTATTGGGAAGCGTTTCACGGATAATGTTGCTCACGGGTTTCCCCTGGTTTTTAAACGACTGACGTAAATACGGCCACTTGAGCACCAGTTTTACCTCGCCTATGGATAACATGGGCAGGTAGCTGCGTGTGTCATCCAAATGGGTAAAATGCGATTCGCCAAGGGCGTGTAGCGAAAGCGGACTCACATCATTCAGGTAATACAGGTATTGTTCCCACATGGGCAGGTCAAAGCCGTATTTCTGCTGTACCGCTTTAAGTTGTGCGCTGTCCTCCCGCTGGTCCAGCATCATACGGGCCGGGTCGGGCAAAGCGGTAAAAAGCAGGAACACGATGCTTACCACACCCCACAGCACCAGGAGACTATACCCGATTTTATGTAAAACGACCTTACCCAATCAAAGCCGGCTGCTGAGTTCTTCGAAGGCGGGCACATCCTTGTAGTGCCACTTGCCTTTCACCACACCTTTTTGGAGCCAAACCAAACCAGGATTGCTGCGGATAATGGTTTTAAGGGTAGTTCCATCAGCGGTAGCAAAGGGAAAGGGGGTTTGCACCTCGTGCCTGAATTGCTCTACCCGGTCGGGTAAGCTGGCGCTTAGCCCGATGGTCTTATACCCTGCTCCTTCAGCTGCCTTGGCAAAATCTACCATAGGTGCAAAACCCTCGGCATCGCTCTTATTTACATTATAGGCGATAACCAAAAAAACATTATCCATCTGCAACACCTCTTCGGTGATGTCCCGGTCTTCCATTAAAAGGAGGAAATCGTGTACGGGGGGCTCATAGCCGTGGCTTTTTACTTTGGTTTCGGTAAGTTCGCTTTGTATTTCCCATTCTTTTTTCTCCCACCATTTTTCCGCTACATAGCGCTCGGAATCTACTTGCACTGCTTCTCCGTTCTCCTTATGCTTAAGGGTGTAGATCGTAAGATAGGTGGTAGGTTGCAGGCCAAGCTCTTCTGCGCTTTTCATGCCTTCTGTTATACTCTTGCCCTCTGCATAGGCCCGGAAGTCCATAAGGGGGAGGTGGTTCAATACATAATACCCCATGAAGGCACAGGCGAGGAGCGACAGCAGCATGATGCCCTGCCGGGCAACTTTCCCGAGAACGGGCCGGATGTATTGCAGGTTCAGAAAGATGAGCAGAATGAGTACGGTAAGGATCACGTCCTTTCCAAAAGACTGCCAGGGAGTAAGCGGGATAGCATCGCCAAAGCACCCGCAATCGGTTACCTTATTGAAGTAGGCAGAATAAAAAGTAAGGAAGGTAAAAAACACGATCATACCCAGGAGTAGCCAGGCCGTGAGTCGTTTCCAATGCCCGAGTAGCAAAGCTATGCCCAGCAGCACTTCCAGGATAACCACAAATAAGGCAAAGGCCAATGCGTAGGGTTGTAAAAAGGGAAGGTTCAGTACATCAGGGGCAAAATATTCATCGAGCTTAAAGCTGAAGCCAACGGGGTCGTTGAGCTTTATAAAACCGGAAAATATAAAAAGCAGTCCGACCAGGATACGGGCCAATTGGGTAATAGATCTCATTTACTGTTCGCGTTTAAAGATCAAAAATAGGGAATAGAACGTTTTAGTGCTTTGGCTTCTGTCACGTACCCTACCGTAATGAGAAAACGTAACCAATGCTTTTCAACCGTAATCCGTTTATTTAGAAAAGCTTACTTTAGGTATTTCCTCAAACATCAAACAAATGAAAAAGACCTTCCTGTTCCTTTTTTTCACGCTCCCGGAATTGATCTGCGCACAAAGTGTTCAAATGGCACGACAGTACAGCTATCCCCTTACCGATGTGGTATTCAATAACGACAGCGCACATCCTAAATTGAGCGCTATGAGCTACTTTTCCTGTTGCACCATAGACTCTGCTGTTTATACATCTCCCCTTCCTTTTTCTTTTTCCACCTGGGCAGTAAATCATAGTACCGGTAATTCAAGCGATACTTACCTAAAAGTAGATTTGGTAGGGGCCTCTGGAAATCCGGTGGTTTACAGCGATACCGTAACATTGGCCCCTGGCGATTCCGTACAAATCCACACCGCGTCTGTGAGCAAACCTGGAATGGAGTTAGACTATGCCCTGTTGCAACTTTATGAAAACAATACTTTAACTGACTTAGACACTTTACCGCTGGTATTGAAGGGTATAGATGAGGCAACGCTCTCTCAATGCTTTGGTTTACCCGACAACTACTTTGGAACAGATGAGTTGGGAGACGATGAAAGCGGTATAGCTCTGTTGTTTCCCCTGGACAAACATGTTGAGATTAAAGGAGTAACCATAACCCTTGGCCCCAACACTATACCCGGGGGAGATTTTTTAATTCAGGTTTTTGACTCAAATGCATTTAACCCGCAAACTGGCTTTAATGGTTCACCTGTTTTACAGCAAAGCTTCAGTATTACAGGCCTGAACGCACCCCTCGGTAGAGCGGAAATGCGCACCTTTTTGTTTAACAATAGCATTGTGCATGAAACGTTTGGTTATGTATGGCTCAGGGTTCTGGCTTTTAGTAATAGCGGTACAACCCCCATAGAGATAGGAAACAGCAAACGTATTGAGCCAGGCCAGGATGCTGCCTGGTTTTACAATCGAAATTCCAGCCAGTGGAAACGCAATACAGATACCACGGCAGAGATCAATAACCCGGTGATCACGGTCGAAACCTTTATTCTACATAAAGATCTTATTGGAATTAAGGAAAGTGAATGGAATAGTTTTTCGTTTTACCCAAATCCAGCCAAAGAAAGCGTATGGATTAAAATGCCCGGTAATTGGCAAGAGGCTCAATACAGCATATACACTTCAAACGGGATAAAAGTAATGCAAGGAAATATCAAACCGGACGAAAGCATACGAATCAACAGAATGCAGGCCGGATGTTACTGGATATGCTTAGAATATAAGGATACAAAACACATAGAAAAATTATTTGTAGAGTAATCTTCATGCCCGCATCAAGAGATACCCTGTTCATTATTTTCCTCCCAGCTTGATCAAGGCAAAAACGGCATAGTTTACCATATCGTAATAATTGGCCGCAATGCCTTCACTCACTACGGTTTTTCCTTTATTGTCTTCAATCTGTTTAATGCGCAGCAACTTTTGCAGGATGAGATCCGTAAGCGAACTGATGCGCATTTCGCGCCAGGCTTCGCCATAGTCGTGGTTTTTGCGTTCCATAAGGTCTTTGGCATGCTGGGCAAATTCCTCAAAAAGTGTATCTGCTTCCTCGGGGCGCATATCGGGTTGTTCGGCTACCCCTAGCTCTAAATTGATCAGGGCCATCAGGGAGTAGTTGAGAATGCCGATAAACTCTCCCTCGATGTCGTCATCCACCAATTGAATGCCCTTGTTTTCTATGCTGCGGATGCGCTGGGCTTTGATAAAGATCTGGTCGGTAAGGCTGGGTAGGCGCAAAATGCGCCAGGCCGTGCCGTAATCCTGCATTTTTTTGTTGAAGAGCGAACGGCAATTGGCCACTACCGCATCGTATTGCTCAGAAGTCTTACTCATTTAAATACTTTAGCCGATTGAAGCATAACCCCTAATAGGAATGGAGGCGAAAGGTAAGGCATTTACAAAAACACACAGCTTGAATTTAGGAGGCACCCTCATGTCGCTGGCACAACCTAAAGTAATGGGCATTTTAAACCTCACGGAGAATTCCTTTTACGATGGCGGGCAATACAACTCTACGGAAGCTGCTGTACGGCAATGTGCCCGTATGCTTGATGAAGGAGCCGACATCATTGATCTTGGGGCCAACAGCACCAAACCCGGAGCGCCTATGCTTTCGGCCGCAGAAGAGCTGGCCATACTTATCCCCATATTGAAAGCCTTGCTTTCCACCTTCCCCCGTGCCTGTTTTTCCATCGATACCTTCAACAGCCGCACTGCGGAAAAGGCTATAGAAGCCGGGGCACATATGGTAAACGATGTATCGGGAGGGGACTTAGACAGCCAAATGATCACCACGATAGGCCGGCTCCGTGTGCCTTACGTAGCCATGCACATGCAGGGGAACCCGCAAACCATGCAACAAAACCCACAGTATACAGACGTGGTAAAGGAAGTTTTGTATGCCCTTTCGGTTAAAGTAGAGAAACTTCACCAGGCAGGTTTAAACGACATCATCCTGGACCCGGGGTTTGGTTTTGGTAAAACCCTGGCGCACAATTACCAACTCATGGAAGGCCTGGACCAATTGCACCACCTGGAGAAGCCCTTACTGATCGGAGTAAGTCGTAAAAGCATGGTTTACAAAGTATTGAAAAGCAACAGCACGGACGCGCTCAACGGAACTACCGTACTCCATGCCCTGGCTTTATTAAAGGGAGCGGATATCCTCAGGGTGCACGATGTTAAGGAGGCGATTGAAGTGATCAAAATTGTAAATTACGCCCAAAATCCACGCTAATGCCGCTGTCTTTTTTAGACGTTTCTTTTCTCGACATACTGGACATTCTTTTGGTGGCCATTTTGCTTTATCAGATCTACCGCCTGGTAAAAGGCACGGTGGCCATTAACATCTTTATCGGTGTGGCGGCCATTTTTTTGATCTGGAAGCTGGTGCAGGCCTTGCAAATGGAAGTACTCAGCCTGATCCTGGGAAATTTTATAGGTGTGGGCGTAATTGCGCTGGTAATTGTGTTCCAGCAGGAAATTCGCAGGTTTTTGCTTGTGATCGGCTCTACTAATTTCACGAGTAAGCGCTTGTTTTTAAAACAGCTGAAATGGCTGCGTGACGAAAGTGATCAGGAAGTGCCCCTGCACGAAATTGTGCAGGCCTGTAAGGAAATGAGCCATGCCAAAACGGGAGCGTTAATGGTGATCGAACGCAAGTCCAAACTGGGCTTTTATAGCGATACGGGTACTAAAATAGATGGCCAGATCAGCACGCCTTTGCTCCTTACTATTTTTAAAAAAAACAGCCCTTTGCACGATGGAGCGGTGGTGATCCAGGGGCAAAAGATCCTGGCGGCTGCCTGTATCTTACCCCTTACTGAGAAGGCAAATGTCCCTACCCGCTTCGGGCTGCGCCACAGGGCCGCCATGGGGCTTGCCGAAAAAACGGATGGCCTGGCGTTAGTTGTTTCCGAGGAAACCGGTGATGTTTCCGTTGCCCTGGGAGAACGCTTCATCAACAAGATCAACCTCCCGGAA
This sequence comes from Owenweeksia sp., assembly GCA_028285465.1. Taxonomy (GTDB): domain Bacteria; phylum Bacteroidota; class Bacteroidia; order Flavobacteriales; family Schleiferiaceae; genus JANQPD01. The sequence goes on from JANQPD010000068.1 coordinate 21,624, forward strand.
CTGGAAGATAAGCTCCAGGCATTGCTGGAAGACTAAGTGCTTTTTTCCGTTACGTATTCATCGATCTTTTCGATATCCATTACCGTATCTCCTGCTTCATTGGTACTGTAGGCGGGTACAAAATGCGCGTTTTCTATGATCTCATCGTACGTATAGGAATACCGGGCCCGCACCGTCTGATTAAATGTTGAATCGTAGGCCCGGATCAGCACCAGTATTTCCAGGTCTTTGTTCATCAGGCTCTTACCATCATCGGTGCACAAGGGGCTGGAAGAGGTAATGCAATGCACTACCCGCCAATTGAGCGGAAAAAAACGGATAGAAGGTACTTGCAAATCCAGCTCATAAAACTGCCGGTTAAACTGCTCGCCTTCCCGTACTACCACTTTAGCCAACACCCTAGCTTCCAGGTCCATAAGCACGTGATTCTTGGTGTTCACAATCTGAAAATGGAGTTCTTTCTGGCCTTCACTATCCGTTACTACCGCATTTTTACTAAAGCGAATAGAATGCTGTGGCCTGGAAAAACGCCCGTACAACAGGCCGGTAGCCAGCGCAAAACCCATTAAACCGATCATAGCTTCGAGGGTGGCGATAATGTTGGTGGACATGCTCTTTGGTGCAATGGCCCCATACCCCACCGTTGTAAAAGTTTGCACGCTGAAAAAGAAACAGTTTAAAAACGCATCAAAACCGGTTTTTCCACTAAGCCCCTTCAAATTTTCAACCCCCGCCAGCATGTAAAAGCCCGCAAAAAGGCTGTTAAAAACCAGGTAAAAGGCCAACACCATAAGCGAAAACTTACCCCAGCCAATACCGATCAGGTATTGGTACAAGCTCTTTTTCTGTGCCCCTATCTTAACTACATTAAAGCTCCCGTCATCATTGATAACCCGTTTGGTTTTGTTGGTATATTTTTCTCCAAAACCACTCCGGTTGGTTTTCTTGGCCATAGGTACCTCTTGTTTGATCGCTTAAATGTAAAGGGAATGTGGTAAACTAAAAACCATACTGCCAGGCGCCTTCCCGCAAAGGGTCGATAAGCTTTACTTTTCTTTCGCGGCTCCACTCGACCCACTCCTGCCGGTCTTGTACCTTTAAATGCGTGCTTAGCCAAATGCCGTGAACGGGAAAGGTTTCCGGTAACTTTTCATAGAACCTGTCTACATACCAAAGGGAGGCGGCCGGACTGCCCGCTACCGGGTTTTTAACCACGGTAAAGCCGGGCAGTTGAACCAGGTTGCCTTTCTTATGCAGCTGGGCTCCTTGAAAAACTTCCGACATAGATATCCTCATAACGTTTCTAACATTCGTGGCCCACCAATGGTGTTTCACATAGAAAGCAAGCTTGTTTTCATTCATGAGTAAAGGAGTGTCTACCAGGAAATAAAGTCTGTTGCCCTGCCGGAAAGACAATGCATCCGCTCTTTTTATGGCATAAATGGTTAGTTCTTTGGTATGGTTTAGCCGATGATCCTCCCACAATTGATAAAGTTGCAACCCAAGCCCCATGCTCAATGCAACGAGTAACAGTGAAGCCTTCTTACTAAACAAAAAATGAAAAAAGAAGCCAATAAAAAGGTAAAGCAGCAAAAGCTCCAAACTGCCAATAGAAATCTCCTGGATGAGCCCGATATTCAGATGCTCCACCCATTCAACACCGCTGTTCATTAACCACAGCAACTTACTGTACAGCCAGATCAGGAAAGGGTGAGGCGGCATAAAGAGGCTAAGGATTAACACGGTTAATCCCACGTACATCAATACACTTACAAGGGGGATCACAATAAAATTGGAAAGCAGGAAAAGCCCGGGAAACTGATGAAAGTAATACAGTCCAAGGGGAAAAGTAGCGATCTGTGCGGCTACCGAAACGGTGGCGATAGACCAAAGCAGTTTTAACGGGAAAAAACGGGGGCGCCAAAGCTGTTCAAATTTTGGCTGTAGCCATACAATGCCAAACACAGCCAGGTAACTCAGCTGAAAGCCTACTTCAAAAAGATAGGTAGGTTTTATAAGCAACAGAATTACGGCCGAAGCCAACAAGGTATTGTAAATAGAGGTATTCCGCCTGAAAGAGCTGCCTAATGCTACAAAACTGAACATAGTCGCTGCTCGCACTACACTTGGGCTTAAGCCGGTAAGCATAGCATAAAACCACAGGAACAAAACCAGCAAAAAGGATTTTAAGAGAAGCGCCTTTGGCTTACGGAGGAAGAAGAGCAATTTACCGAGTACAAGGTATACAATACCTACATGCAAGCCACTTACGGCCAGCACGTGCATGGCGCCGACGGCTGCGTAGGCCTGTAACAGATCCTGCTCCACTTCATTCCGGTAACCCAATAGTAGCGCCTTACTTACCTGTTGCTGCTCGGCAGGCAGCTGCCAACTTTCAATTTTATCTAAAAGATACTGGCGCAAAGCTATGGCGCGTGCCAGAAGGCTGGTATGATCGCGCTTTATCCTTTGTATTTGCCCTGCAGAAAGAGAAGCACTTACATATACCGCACGCAGGTTCAGGTAATTTTTATAATCGAATTCATAAGGGTTCTGAGGAGGCATAAGGGCGCTAAACCGTCCTTCATACAGGTATACATCTCCGTAGGCCGGACTTTCTTTTAAATTGCTGTCCCGCCTGAAATAAAGCAATGCCTTCGTACCTGAAAAAAAAGTATCTACCCGGCTTACTTCAGCTTCTACACGCCAGGCATACCCTTTGTTTACAGGTGCTTGGGTGAGCTGGATGCGGTATACTCCGGTTTCTTCAAAAACAGGAAGGGAAGGCAGGTTTGCCTGGCGGAGGTAGAGAAAGCTACTGCATATGCCTAGTGAAAAAAACAAAAGCAAGCTGCCTATGCCGAAAAGCCCGCGAAAGCGGTACGAAAAAAAGAGTGAGCGGGTACTTGCGCCTATAACCAATAAGAGGCTTCCTACTCCCAGGCTACACCATACAAGCCGGGGCAAAACAAAAAAGTTGGTTGCAAGAATACCGCTGCAAAGCGCAAGAAAAAGGCGGAGAAGAGGGTAACGCTGCCAGGTCATAATACAGGTTCAGGCAGCAGAAAGGTAGTATATTTCTAGTTAAGCATCAAGCGGTCAATAGATTCCAGGTCTACACAATCAAAGTAAAACCTCAGGATGTCGCGATAAGAATAGCCCCTGCGGCTCATTTCTATGGCACCATCCTGGCTCATACCTACCCCATGGCCATATCCCCTGCCGGTAAGTACTACCTGGCCACCCTGTTCCGTAATGTTAAAATACGTACTGCGCAGGTTAAAGTGATGGCGTATACGGGTCAGCTTTAGTTTTTTTCCTTTAAACGTGAAGTAGGCGGCCCGCCCCTCTCTGTGTGCAAAGTTTAGCAGGGCTTTGTGCAGCTTAAGGTCATTGGCAACTTTCATCTGACGGGCAACAAAACCATAGAAGCGGTCTTTGGAGATATGGCGCGTCCATTGATAGCTTCCTACGCCTACGCTAAAACTGTCGGGTTTGGAACGCAGGTATTCTACGCTGCTCAGCCAGGCGTCTTCCGCATTAGTGGTAATGCCCCCGCTATTTGCATGAAAAACACCCAGGATAGGTTCACAGGAGGCCGTCACCACAACCGTATCCCTGGTTGCCGCCACCGCTTCTTGAATCGCTTCGGCATAGGTATGGCGTGCTTTAGAAAAGTATACCTGAGATGTTACATCGTCTTTCAGGTTGTAGCCTTCTCCAATATGTTTATCCAGGTTCTTTACAGCAAACGTACGAGCCAGTACTGCCTGGGCTTTGAAAAACTCAGGCTCGTCTACATGCCCTCCTTCGCTTTCCACCACTCCTGCCGCATAATGTTCCAGGTCTATCAGGTTTACCAATTGCATCTGCCCGTTCAATACGCGCATTTGCACATCGCCATGGTATACCCGTTTTTTACCGTTCACCTCTATCCTGAACTCCCTTTCTGCTTCTATGCCTTTTAGTTGGAGGGCATAATATGCTCCCAGCCTTTCTTTACCCCGCTTCACGTTTATGTGCTTTATCCCAATATAGAAGCTTAGACTGCGGTTGCTATCAGCCTCAAAAATGTTGTACACGGTATCGATTACGGTCAGATTCCGGTTATAGGCCACCATGTAATAGGTGCCTGTATCGGGCGTAACCTCAACCTTTTTGATCCGCTCATTGCTGTAAATGCGTACTTTCAGATCCAGTCCGCTGGCATAAAAGCCCAGCAACAGGGCACATATTGCCAATGCACCTTTCATAGCTCGCTCAATTTCATTATTTCCTTCGCAGCACGCATGGAAGCTCCCCCTCCCCCCAGCTTCCGGGCAAGTGCTTCGTAGTCTTCCAAAAGGTGCCTACGGGCTGCACTTTCTTTTCCGATCAGCTTTTTTACTTCACCGGCCAATTGTGGTGCATTCATTTCGCCCTGGATCAGCTCTTTCACGACTTCTTTATCTGCAATCAGGTTTACCAAAGAAATATAGGGCACCTTTACCAATTGCCGGGCTATACTATAAGAGATCCAGTTGCCTTTATAGCATACTACTTCAGGTACTTTAAACAAAGCCGTTTCCAAGGTTGCGGTTCCGCTCGTCACCATGGCTACATCCGCTACCTCCAGCAGATTATAGGTTTCTCCAAAAAGCACAGGCACGCCTCGCCCTCCCACTAACTCCTGGTAGAAAGCCGTTGTTTGTGAAGGAGCACCTGCAATGGCAAGCTGGTGTGTATGTATCTCTCCAGACGCTTTGAGCATTACGGGCAACATGCTCTTTATTTCCTGCTTCCTACTCCCCGGCAACAGCAACAGCAGGGGTTTATCTGCATCCAACCCCAGGTTTTGCTTCCGCTCCGAAGGGTCAAAATCCGGGCGGTTTTCAATAGCATCCAACAAGGGATGGCCTACGTAGCTTACCTCCATATCAAACTTTTTGTAGAAAGCCTGTTCAAAGGGAAGAATGCAAAGCATAAGATCCACGTCTCTCTTCAGCTTAAAACCGCGTTTTTGTTTCCAGGCCCATATCTGGGGAGATATATAGTATACCACCTTCATGTTCTGCCGCCTGGCCCATTCGGCAATACGCATGTTGAAACCCGGGTAATCTACCAGTACCAATACATCCGGTTGGTAAAGCGCAATGTCTTGCTTGCAAAAAGAGATATTATTTAAGATCGTACGGAGATTTGCTACCACTTCTATAAACCCCATAAAGGCCAGGTCGCGGTAATGCTTAACCAGGGTAGCCCCCGCGGCTGCCATAAGATCGCCTCCCCAAGCCCTGAAATCGGCCTGCTTATCCAGGGCAGAAAGGCCTTCTATAAGGTTGCCCGCATGCAGGTCTCCGCTGGCCTCACCGGCAATGACATAATACTTCACGTGTGGTGCTTTTCAATAACGAAGGTAAAAGCAAGGCCTGTGTTTAACAGATGTTGACCTAAAAGTTTATAACAGGAACCTGTAAATAAATATGGCCAGGAGATAGAGTACGGTTACGATGAGTACTCCCCTACCCATGGCTTCTTTATTGAGCCGCAAAAAAAGAAAGAAAGCCCCGGCATTGAGCAGAATGCCCAGGGTAATCAATTGCACGTTGATCACTTTGATCACTTCATCATCAAAAGACTGCAACGCCAGCAATTCCGAGCGAAACGTAAAAATGAGCCAAAGTGCCAGGGGCGGCAATGCCAGGCCTGTGAGCATGCCTGCGATGAGTTGTACCGTATGGTTTTTCATGTGTTGAGAACGGGCTAATGTTATGGAAAGTATCTGGAGTGCAAGCCGCTTTACTTCCTTCTTTCCCGTGATTAAAGGTTTACAGCTTCCATGCATTTAGGGTTTGACTTAATTCGTGGGCCGTAAAATCGCTGTTGATGGGCACCACGGAGATGTAGTAGTTTTCCAGTGCCCATTCATCGGTATCCTCTCCTCCATCGTAATTCTTAAAAGTACCGGTAAGCCAGTAATAATTGCGCTTCCGCGGATCCTTGCGGCTGTCGAACTCCTCTTCCCAGTTGGCGCGCGCCTGACGGCAGATCTTTATACCTTTATACGGTTGGCCCGTATGCTTTGGGATGTTGACATTCAGGCAAATGCCATGTGGCAAACCCTCTTGCAGCACTTTTCGGGCCAGGGTTTTGATAAAGGGTTTTGCTTCTGAAAAATTGGCCTCCCAGCTAAAGTCGCAAAGGGAAAAGCCAATGGACGGAATCCCCTCGAGGGAGCCTTCTACTGCAGCCGACATAGTGCCGCTGTATATGACATTGATCGAAGAATTGCTGCCGTGGTTGATGCCTGACACTACCAGGTCAGGTTTCCGGTCCAACACTACATTTACTGCCAGCTTGACACAATCCACCGGGGTGCCACTACAGCTGTATTCCTTTTGCGGCCCTTCCGTAATGTGTATGGGGTCACAGCGTAAAATACCGTCAATGGTAATGGCGTGGCCCATGCCGCTTTGCGGACCGTCCGGTGCAACTACCACAACCTCACCCAGTTCATTCATTACTTCTACCAGTGTGCGGATGCCCGGGGCGGTTATGCCATCATCGTTACACACCAGGATCAGGGGTTTCTCTTTCGCCATTTTTTAACGTTTGCCCGCAAAACTAAGCTTTAGTACACAACTGTAAGGCACATATTTTGTTAGATATTTGTGGTATAAAATCAAATTAACGAACAAGAACATGAGTTTAGTTTTCATCATATTGATCGGCTTTATGGTAGCGGGCTTTGTAGTGCAGAGCCGCCTCAAAAGCAAGTTTAAAAAATACAGTGAAGAAAGCCTGGCCAATAACCTGAGCGGTAAAGAAATAGCAGAGAAAATGCTGCGCGACAGCCAGATTACCGATGTACGCGTGATCTCTACGCCCGGCAGGCTTACCGATCACTATAACCCCAAAGACAAGACCGTAAACCTCAGCGAAGACGTGTATCACGGGCGCAGTGTGGCGGCAGCGGCAGTAGCCGCCCATGAATGCGGACATGCAGTACAGCACGCCACGGCTTACAACTGGCTGGAGTTTCGCTCGGCCATGGTGCCGGTGGTGAGCTTCAGCAACCGGGCATTGGGCATCATCTTTATGTTGATGTTGTTCGGTGGATTTATGGTAAGTGCTTTTCCCTTACCTACTGTACTATGGGCCATGGTGATCATGCAGGGTACCATAACGCTCTTTACCCTGGTTACCCTTCCGGTGGAGTATGATGCGAGCAGGCGAGCCCTGGTGTGGTTGGAAAATACAGGTACCACCTTGCCCCAGGAACACAACAAAGCAAAAGATGCCTTGAATGCCGCTGCCAACACCTACCTGATCGCAGCCTTAGCGTCTATCACACAACTGGCTTATTATGTAATGTTGCTGGCCGGAAGCCGCGATTAAAGCTTTTTATCTTCATTTTAGAAGCCGGGGGTTTGCCTTGTTTTGGTAAGAGCTCCGGTATACAAATGTGGAGCAACTACAAAGGATGGATGAATGGGTCCAAAGGATTATCAACATAGTCCACCCTATACTGAAAAGCAAAACGCGAATTCACTTGCACTTACTGATCACCAAAAACTTTTGAAAACACAGGAGTATTATACCAGGAAGTATTGTCTGCACCTCCGGAAACAGCCCATTGTTGAAATTGTGGATAGGCATCCAGGATGTCTACTTTTTCCAATGGGTTTAAAAACTGCGTAGAGGTAACTACTTCAATTACCCAGGGTAAACCGGTTTCCGTTTTAAAATCGCCATTATCGTCTACGGTGTTGCGCAAAGCAGTATTGAAAGTGGCTGTTTCCGGGTATCCATGAAAGTGTACCTCGTGCCCTCTGTTGGCTGTTCTGAACAAATACAATTCAGGTATAAAAGCGCTACCTGCATTGCTATTGAAGGTTACGGTGAATTCTAATGTATCCGGCACTGCTGTCGGACCTACTCCATTGTTCTGATAGTATGTAGATAGTATACTAAACACGTCGTTACATAAAATAAGCCCGTTTTCATTTGCAGGATCCAGTGTAGCATCGCCACTTACCGAAGCAATTACGTTTGTGCCAAAAGCCTGTTTGTTTGGCGTATAGAGCATGAGGCCTATCCCATTAGGTATTCCAGCTCCAATGGCGTCTATACTTACTTTAAAAGAAGCCTCTACCAGCTCGTTGGATGCATTTCTCGTTATGACCACACGGTTGGAAAGCACCAGGTCGTTGAAATCAAAGTCGCCCATGGACGGCCATAAGTCTTCAAAGGCAAGCACCTGCTTTCCTGCCGTAGGGAAAAAACTCCTGTATGCTTTGCTCCCGTCTTTAGGGAAATCATCATCCTGGTCTATCACACCATCTGCATCCTCGTCACAGCTGATCCTAAAGTTATCTAAAAAATTGCCCACGGAGTTGCTGCCGCTGGCGGTAGAAACAGCTTCAAACACAAAAACAGTGGTTGTTTGGCCTTGTGGAACTACATAAGTGCCGCTGTAATACCCCCATGCATTGGTGCCATCACGCATAGTTGCTTGCTTTACCGCAGTGGCAACGGTAGCGCCAATTTTCACATCAGCCACATCAACACCCGCTCTTCCCCTATGGTAAACAGACCATTTGATTGTGGAGCCGGGGTCCAGACATAAGGTTTGATATAAAGCGGCACTCACATTTGCATTTATCTCAAAAAACTGGTCGCCTTCCTGCGCAGGCACTCCGTTAAACCCGCTTTTCCAGATTTCGATCCGGTGGTCATTAGCAGTGGTTTCCCAGCCGGGCACGCTTGTTTCCGGAATAATGGTATAGGTGCTTCCTCCTATATCCGGCAGTTCCATGGTTCCGTTTTCAAAAGGACTGCTGCAAGCGGTGCAACTGGAGTTTGCCGCTTTACTTTGGCTGTGTCCTTCTTTTTTCCCTGTTCCATCTGCCGTGAGCGTTACCTCCATATGGCCAACTCCACTGATGCGGAATCTGTTCCCGGTTCTTGGAAAAAGTATATAGTATGGAGCATCCTGAGGCAGACGAAGGGTTAAAGCAAGGGCATGGTTGTGCACCACCCCCTTTTCCAATACCGTACTACTTTCATCTATCAGGTGCACTATTTCGTTCTCTACGGAAATATGATCGGGGTTCTTAAAAACAACCTGCAAGGGACCTTGCATACTTGCCGACCAGCCAAAGTTGTCAGAAACCTGTATCTCATCAAAACTCGAAGCCAGACTGGAAGTAGCCCTTACCGCAGATTCTTTTTTGCAGGAAGAGAAGGCGAAAGCCAATATACAAGCGGAAAATACAACTTGGGTAAATTCTTTTTTCATAAGACATCCTTTCAATAATGAACACAATCAAAGATAAGCGTACTACCTATGCACCCCGTCAATTTTTTCGATGTTTGCCAAAAATCAATAGACGAAATCACAGAAAAAGCGATGCTTGCAGATAAGCCAAAACAGGCTTCTTCTCTCAACCTGCGGTACGTATTTTTTCGAAAGTAGGTTACACCGTTCGCATAAAAAACTAAAAAATTAGTTTTTTAACTATAAGTTTAGTTATATTTGTCTTATGCAACTAAAAGAACTCACCAAGGCCGAAGAAGAAATCATGCAGATCCTATGGGCGCTTAAGCAAGCTTTTGTTAAGGAGATCATCGCTCAAATGCCTAAGCCTAAACCGGCCTATAATACCGTTTCTACCATTGTGCGGATCTTGGAACAAAAAGAGCTGGTGGCCTATAAAGCATTTGGCAAAGCACACCAGTATTATCCGCTCATCTCCAAGGAAGCATACAGCGAGTACAAAATGAAACGCCTGATGAAAGGTTATTTCAGTGGGTCGCTCAGCAATATGGTAAGTTTTTTTGTGGAGAAGAACGAAGTGAATACGAAGGAACTGGATGCCTTGCTCAAGCTTATTAAAGAAAAGAAAAAGTAACATGAAGCTAATCCTGAACTTTGTATTGCTAAGCGCTTTCTACTATGCGCTCTATAAGTGGTTTTTTGCACGGCTGAGCTTTTTTACGCTCAACCGTTACATACTCTTGCTGTTGCCCTTATTGAGTATCGGTATTCCCTTGGCTGCCTGGTTCTGGCCTAACCACCCCATTGAGGTAAACAATCCCCTTACGGCATCTCTTTCGCCCCTGCTTATTGAGGCCAGTGGAAAAGTGCAGGGGAATTGGGCCTGGTCGCAGATCCTGCTCTATGTATATGTTTTTGGCTTAATGGGCAGCCTGTTTTGGCTGGGATGGCGGCTATACGGCCTGCGTGTCCTCCTTCGCAAAGCTACTCCTCGCAGGGCCCACAACATCACTTACCTGGAATCCAAGGAGACTCCCGGCCCTTTCAGCTTTCTGCACTATATCGTACTCCCCGCAAAAGGGATACGCCAGGGACAAATGCAGGCTATTTTGGAACACGAGCGGGTACATTGTGAACAAAGACACACCCTAGACAACCTCTACTACAATATATTAACCAGCCTGGCCTGGTTCAACCCCATACTGTACCTGATGGCCAGAGAGCTCAGACAGGTGCACGAATGCCTGGCCGATGGCGAGGCGTTGAAAAACACTTCGCGCGAGAAGTATGCTCAAATGCTTTTGAGCCAGATGTTTGGAACGGAAGTCGCGATTCCTGCCCATCCATTTTTTAATGCATCTTTAATTAAAACAAGGATTAACATGTTGTACAAAACGAAAACAAACAGAAAAATGAAATGGGCCTACCTGGTATTGATCCCGGCCCTCGGCCTGAGCACACTTTACGCTTGTTCCAAAACAAGTCCTGAAGAAGCTGTAAACACCCAAAACTCTGAAAAGGTAATGGATTTCAAGGTGGCTGAACAGCCTCCTTTACCCCCGCATTGCGATGAGAAAACGCCTAAGGAAGAACAAACGGCATGTTTCCAAATGGCCCTTGTAGAAAGCTTCACCAAAAACTTCAAATACCCGGAGCAAGCACTAAAGTTGGGTATGGAAGGCCGTGTAATGATGCAGTTTACGGTAAACAAAAAAGGGAAGATCGTAAATGCAGAGGTAGTGAGAGGCCTGGCGTATAACAACCCCGATCAGGAGGAAGCCGCCATTGCGGTAAATGATGAGGCCAAAAAAGCCATTTCCCAGTTTACGGAACTCAAGGCAGCGGAATTCAACGGTACGCCGGTTGCCGTGCGTTTTACCCTGCCTATAGTACTTAAGCTGCCCGAGGCCTGAATACCCTTTGAATTTCATATAGGCGGGGCAACTGCCGGATATGTTTAAATGAAAGCCACGGAAATCCGTGGCTTTTTTGGTTTGATCTTATGCAAAACGCCCCGCCTTTCCTTGCCCGTTCCCTTAAATCTTCGATCTTGCTCCCTACCTTTGCTGCCCAAAAAAACAGGTAGATAAAAAATTGATTATGAGCAAAGAGGTAAAACCCTACGCACATGAAGAAGGAGGAAAAAAGGAACAAGTGGCCAAAATGTTTGACAATATTTCTGCCCGTTATGATTTCCTGAATCACTTCCTCTCCCTGAATATTGACAAAGGCTGGCGCAAAAAAGTAGTGCAGATGGTGGCCGAAAATAAAGCAAAGACCATACTGGATGTAGCTACCGGAACGGCCGACCTGGCCATAGCCCTGACCAAAGCGCAACCCGACAAAATTGTAGGCATCGACATTTCCGCAGGTATGCTGAGTGTAGGGCAAAAGAAAATTGAGTCTCAAAACCTCACCCACCTGATCTCCTTACAACAGGCCGATTCGGAAAACCTTCCTTTCGAAGACAATAGTTTTGATGCTGTAACAGTAGCCTTTGGAGTGCGCAACTTCGAAAACCTGCAAAAGGGACTTACGGAGATCAGGCGGGTGCTCAAAGCAGGCGGTAAATTGCTGGTATTGGAATTTTCACAGCCCACCCGCTTTCCCTTTAAGCAGACCTATACTTTTTATTTCAAGCGCATCTTACCCACCTTGGGTAAACTGGTTAGTAAAGACAACAGTGCTTACACCTACCTCCCCGCTTCGGTAGGTGCTTTTCCCTACGGAGAAGCTTTCATGCAAGAACTTGAGAAGGCCGGTTTTTCGCCAAATAGCTATAAACCTGTTACCTTTGGCGTAGCCATGATTTATGAAGCCTCAAAATAATCCTTCTTACAATCCGTTTTAGCCGCATGAGAATTTTGCGTTCCCTTTTGTTTTGCGCTTTTGTTTTTCTACTCCTTTTGCCTGCACAGGGCCAAAGGCGGCTTAAAAACCAAGCCAATTACGACAAGAAGCCTATCCATTTTGGGTTTAACATCGGGATCAACTACTGGGACTTTCACACCCAACCCATCACTGACCTGGCGGCTTTACCCGGTTACTATTCTATGCGCAGCACCGTACAACCTGGTTACAACATTGGCATTGTAAGCAACCTGAGGCTTTCCGATCATTTTGATTTCCGGATTATTCCGGCTTTTGCCAGTACGGAGCGCATTTTGTTTTTTACGGTAGACGATCCAAACACCGGGCGTGTAATTGAAGTCGAACGAAAGATCCAGAGCAGCTTTATAGAGGTTCCCTTCCTCCTGAAGTTTAAATCGGACCGTATAAACAACTACCGCATGTACGCCATTGGCGGGCTCAAATACAACTATGACCTTGCCAGTAAAAAAGATGTTTTAGATGACCGTTTCTTTAAGATCAACAACAGCGACCTGGCCTACGAAATCGGGTTCGGGCTTGATTTTTATTTTGAATTTTTCAAATTTTCCCCACAAATAAAGGCTTCCTGGGGTTTTGCGGATATGCTCATACAAGACGACACTTTTTTTGTAGACGGCATCGCCCGTCTTGAAACCCGGGCTCTGCTCATCAGCTTAAACTTTGAGTAATGTGGTTAAAGCGCTTTTCCACAGGCTTTTGTTTGAGTACCGGTTTACTCCTGTTCGGCTGCCGTAAAGTGGAGCCTGAGCAGCTTCCCATGTGTACCCATCAAAGGGTAGATTACTTTACCAATGAAGTTGAAGGCGCACTCTTTCCCATCGCCCGCGAAAATTTTTGGGTGTATACTGATTCCATTTGGACACACGATACCTTTTCTTTTGATACACTTCTGACCAGCCTGCTGTTTATTGAAGATTATCTGAAAGTTGAGAACCAATACACCGTATTGAGTTTTAACCACCAAACGCAGTTCTCGAACGAGTATATGGTGCATGGAGATACTTTAAGCGTTTATTGGAATCGTCTTCCTTCGGAGACAGGTGTTTGCTACACAACAACCCCTCGCTTTTTTCCAACAAACGATACAGTAATATTTAGGGCGGATGACGGATACGGCAACCAAGAAATACTGTTCCGTGACCCCCGTCCACTCCAGACACCCGCGGGTTTGTTCACACAGAACCTCACTTATTCTTATGGTGGTTTCATTGAGTTTACCCTTAACGAAGCCGTTGGTGTAGTCGAAATGCGCCTGTTTAACCTGGACTCCCTGGGAAACCTGCGCCCGCGCAGAAAGCTCACGCTCAAGGATTACCGGCATTTTTAAGCAATAGCCAGGCACCTGTTTTCGGTCTGGTAAAGCCATCGGGCATCTGAGATAGATTCCTTTCTATATTTTTGCTACACCATGATCGTACACAGGCAACTCGACCCCAAAATCATCCTTTTTTATACCTGGAAGAATCTCCTGTATTCCTTTTTGCTGGCCACAGCCGTGTACCTGGTCAACACTCGTTTTGAGTGGTTCAGCTTAGCAATACCCAGCTATGCCATATCTGCCTTGGGCACCGCATTGGCTATTTTTCTGGCTTTTAAAAACAACCAGGCGTACGACCGCTGGTGGGAAGCCAGGAAGATCTGGGGCCTTTGTGTGAATTACAGCCGGGGCTGGGCACGACAAGTAACCACCCTGATCTTTACCGAACGGCAGGAGGAAGAGGCTGAAGTGCGTGCCTTTAAGCAACGGCTGGCCTACCGGCATGCAGCCTATGTACATGCATTAAGGGTGTTTTTAAGAAAACCTAACCAATACGGGCAGCATCACAAAGGAGAGTATATGGAAGCGGAGAACTCCTACCAGGATACCAAACCCTTACTTATCGAAAAGGAGTTTAAGGTGTTTTGCCAAAAAGACAATCCCCCGAATTACCTGAACCAGTTGCAGGGGCAGGATCTGCAAAGAGCACTGAGGAGGGGCTGGATAAGCGAATTCCGCCTGGTGCAGATGGACCAGACCCTCATTGAGTTTAACAACATCCAGGGGCGCAGCGAACGCATTAAAAACACCCCTTTGCCCCGTCCTTACAGCTTCTTTTCCCGCATCTTTGTATTCATCTTCACCAGCCTGCTCCCTTTTGTTTTCGTGGGAAGCCTAGGATGGGGCAGCATACCTGTTTCCGTGCTGATATCCTTCGTATTTAACACCCTAGACCTGGTTGGTGAACGTACGGAAGATCCTTTCGAAAACAAACTGGACGATGTACCCATTACTTCCATAAGCGAAACCATAGAGCGGAACATAAGAGAGCAATTGGGCGAACGCGACCTGCCCGCCAAGTCTCCTCTCGTAGAAGGTATTGAATTTTAAAACGAGACTTCTGCAAAGTGTACCTTTGCAAAAAGTCCACTTTGCAACACTCCCTTGATTTGGTTTGCTCTCCGGCAGAAGCCGCTCATAAAAGCCTCCTTAAAAAGCGCATTGCGCAAAAAGCAGGTGTTTCTGAAGCAGACGTTAACGGCTTTTACGTTCTCAAGAGGTCAATAGATGCTCGTTCGCGTAAGATCAAGGTCAACCTGTCGCTCAACGTATTTATTGGAGAACCCTTTAGGCCCAGGGAAATCCCTACGCCACCTTACCAAAATGTAACAAAGGGAAAACGCGTGCTCATTATCGGGTGTGGCCCTGCAGGTATGTTTGCCGCATTGCGCTGTATTGAACTGGGTTTAAAACCTATACTCATTGAACGCGGCAAGGATGTACAAAGCCGAAGACGCGACCTTAAAGCCATAAACCGGGATCACATTGTGCATGAAGATTCAAATTATTGTTTTGGCGAGGGAGGAGCAGGTACGTATAGTGACGGCAAGCTGTACACCCGCAGCAAGAAACGCGGTAACGTAAACCGTATCCTGAACCTCTTGGTGTACCATGGCGCTACACCCGAAATACTGGCCGATGCTCATCCGCATATTGGGACCAATAAATTGCCTAAAGTCGTGCAAAATTTGCGTGAAAGCATTCTCGCTTTTGGCGGGGAAATTCATTTCGAAACACGTATGGAAGACCTCATTTTAAAAGGCAGGCTTGTACGGGGCATTAAAACCCAAAAAGGAGAAGTTATTGAAGCCGAGGCACTCATCCTGGCTACCGGGCATTCTGCGAGGGACGTATTTGAACTCCTCTACAAAAAAGACATCCTCTTAGAGGCAAAGCCCTTCGCCATGGGGGTACGGGCCGAACACCCGCAGCGGATCATAGACCAGATCCAATACCATGGCTTTGAGCGGGGTGATCTTTTACCCGCTGCCAGCTACAAGTTGGTAGAACAGGTAGATGGCCGTGGGGTGTACTCTTTTTGTATGTGCCCCGGAGGCTTTATTGTACCCGCAGCCACCGGCAGTAGTGAATTGGTAGTAAATGGCATGAGCCCGAGTAAAAGAGACAACAAATTTGCCAATAGCGGCATCGTAGTCGCTGTTGAACTTGAAGATATGAAGCCTTATGCCCGCTATGGCCCCTTAGCCGGGATGTACTATCAAAAGGAAGTGGAAGAGAAAGTATGGCGGGCAGGCGGGGAAAACCAAACGGCTATAGCCCAGCGTATGCCCGACTTTTGCCAGAACAAACCTTCCCAACACCTGAATGAAAGCAGTTATATCCCCGGATTGGTTTCCGCTCCCTTACAGGAAATACTACCAGACGCTATTGGGCAGCGCTTACAAAAGGCGTTTATAAAATTCGGGCAAAAGATGCCGGGCTATTACACCGCAGAAGCTAACCTCGTAGGCCTCGAAAGCCGCACCTCGAGCCCGGTGCGCATCCCCAGGAAACGGGATAGCTTGCAGCACCTGCATATAGAGAACCTTTTTCCCTGTGGAGAAGGGGCCGGCTATGCCGGGGGGATCGTTTCGGCAGGCATAGACGGAGAGCTTTGCGCGGAAGCGGTAGTGCGTTTTTTGCAACACTGAGGCTTCTGTTATACCGCCTATGGAAAAGTAAAACCGCATAGGATGCCTATATTCATTTGAATAAAGGCTTACCTTCACCCCGTTTCCATAGTAAAATCCAAAGGATCGTCTGATATGGCACGCTATTTTAAAAAACGTACGGAGAACCGGGGTTTACCTCCCGGCAGCCTGGTGTTTATAGGTACCAAAAAAACAGAGCAGCCCACGGTAGAGTATATCGCATATAATACGGAAGAATTAGCGGAGCGTGAATTTATTAAGATTGAAGATGTTCCGCGAAACGACCCGGAGCGCCTCCAATGGTATAACATAACCGGGCTTGATGTAGTAGGTTTTATGCAGGATACACAACAACGCCTGAGCATTGCCCCGCTTGCCATGGAAGATGTTATGAATACCGGGCAACGCGCCAAATTCGAAGAGTTTGACGATTTCGCCTTTATCACGTTAAAAATGCTCCAGTTCAATGAAGAAAGCATGCGCGTAGTTAGTGAGCAGGTAAGCTTTATTATAAAGGAAAGCATGCTCATTACCTTTCAGGAAGAAGCGGGAGATACCTTTGATGCCGTGCGCCACCGCTTGCGTAATGCCAAGGGAAACGTGCGAAAAATGGGTCCGGACTACCTGGCTTACGCGCTTTTGGATACTATCGTGGACAACTACATTTACCTCATTGAGAATTTAGGCGAAAAGATAGATGACCTGGAATTACGGGTACTCGATAAACCGAACGAAGAAGTACTCAACATGATCAATGCCTATAAAAGGGAATTGCATTTTGTGCTTAAAGTAGTAAAGCCGGTGAAAGAATTAATGCTCAACCTCATCCGTTCGGATACGCCCTTCATCGGCAAGAAAAAAACCCTCCCCTTTTATAAAGACCTGCAGGGTTTGGTGGTGCACGCCATTGAATCCGTAGAAGCATACCGGATAGTACTCAGCGATTACATTCAGTTATACCACAGTACGCTCAGCACTAAAATGAACGACATTATGAAAGTGCTAACCATTTTCTCTGCCATCTTCATTCCCCTGGGTTTTTTGGCAGGTGTATACGGCACTAATTTTGAGCATTTACCGGAATTGCAATACCGCTACAGCTACTTTGTTTTTTGGGGTGTGGTAATCGCAGCTGCTATGGGTATGCTCTTTTACTTTAAACGAAAAGGCTGGTTATAGGTTTTTAGTGACAGGTTTAACGTGATATTCTATGTAAATCTGTTCACGAGGAATTCAGTTTAGAGGAAACCAAGCAATATTTGTATCCCTTCTTAGGAGGACAAAGACTTCGGGCATATTTCTCTTTTGAAACACCTTTCGATACGATTTTCGTGTGACGAAAATCACTCAAGGTGACACTTTTTATTTTATTACACCGTAAAGTCAGCCTGAGTGAATGTTGCGAGGAATCGAGCAGCATTTGTATCGAAGGCTATTGTCTTGACCCTACTGTTTCTGAAGTGAAGTTTCAAAGAAAATTCGCACTTGCTTAAGGCACAATGGTTGAAAAGAGCAAAATGAAAGTTTCATGGCTTACACAGTATTGGTTTACATCGAACTTATATCAAGTTAAGTTCAGCTAACGTTCGTGTATACTGCCTGTACGTCATCGTCTTCGTCAATTTTTTCCAGCATTTTATCTATTTCCGCCATTTGTTCCTCCGTAAATTCCACGGGAGTAGTCGGGAAGCGCTGTAAAGTGGCCTTCCGGGTTTCAATCCCCGCCTCCTCCAATGCCTTGGAAAGCGTACCAAAATTGGTCCAGTCTCCATAAATGTATAGTGTATCGTCCTCTACATCTATTTCCTCTAAGCCCGCATCGATAAGCTCCAGTTCCAGTTCTTCGGTGTCGAGCTCTTCGGTCATCTCCACCTCAAACACCGCTTTGCGGTCAAACATAAACTCCAGGGAACCGTTGGGCACCACTCCTCCACCTGCTTTGTTAAAATACGATTTTACATTAGCCACCGTACGTGTGGTATTGTCTGTAGCGCATTCTACCATTACCAATACACCATGTGGGCCTTTACCTTCATAGGTAATCTCGGTATAGTTGGTGGCATCGTTGCCTGCCGCCCGTTTTATGGCATTTTCAATGTTGTCTTTAGGCATGTTTTGCGCTTTGGCGTTTTGTATGGCCGTGCGCAGGGCTGAATTGGTATCCGGATCAAGGCCTCCTTCTTTGGCCGCCATTGTGATGGCCTTTGCCAAACGGGGAAACAAACGCGACATCTTACTCCACCTTTTTTCTTTAGCCGCCCGCCTGTATTCAAATGCTCTACCCATAATATATTCTAGCTGTTTTTGGCCCACAAAAATATAAAGTGTTTCTTGCAAAAGGGATAATGCGGAAAAAAGAAGTATTTTTCACCCCAAAAGCAACTTTCACGCTTTTATATCCTTATAAGTAAACGTTTTAGCGAAAAACAAAACAGCCAAACAATGTTGATGAACGAGAGAATTAAAAAGTTACGAAAGGATAACAAACTGTCTCAGGTAAAATTTGCCGATATGCTGGGCATCACGCAAAGTGTGGTTTCCCTGATAGAGTCCGGCCACTCTAATGTCTCCGTAGAAATACTCAAGCGCTTAAGCGAGAACTTTGGGGTAAGTGTAGATTGGTTGGTGTACGGCAAAGAAAAATATGTACGCTTGTCGCGCGACAATTCTTTTATTCCCCTGATCAACGTAGAGGCTAAGGCAGGCTATATTCAGAACCACCTGGATGATGAATTCATGGAAAAGCTGGATCTCTACAAAATACCTGGTTTTGAAAAGGGGGATCACCGGATCTTTGAAGTAGAAGGAGACAGCATGATCCCCTCCATTTTGCCACGCGACTGGATCGTATGTAAGGGATCCGATCTTTCTGAGATCATTGAAGGCAGCCTTTGCGTAGTGGTTACTTCAAAAGATATTGTAGTAAAGCGGATCTACCGGGACAAAAACAACCCTAAGGTAATCATCCTGAAGAGCGACAATGCGGATTACAACGACATGAGCATTCGCATTGCAGATGTGAAAGAACTCTGGGGGGTACAAGCCAAGATCACCAATAACTTTGTGAGCGCCTCTCTCGAGCAAACCAAACGTATGGACGACCTGGAACGCGAACTAAAAGAAATAAAGAGTCAGCTGAGCGAATTGCTCAAAAGCATAAAGGGAAATTAAGACTATTGAAAACCTGCCATGCCAGGAGAATGAACAAAAAATCCCGCTTACAGCGGGATTTTTGCATATACCGATCCGGCTCTTCACTTACTCTGAGCCGGCAGCAAAACGCATGATCTCATCATCCAACGGAGATACATTACTGGGGTAGTACGCAACCCATTGTCCGCTTTCATCAATTAAGAATTTGTTGAAATTCCAACTTACCGTTACGTCTTGCTTCCCATTCTCCTTTTTCTCGGTAAGCCATACGTACACCGGGTGTTTTCCCTCTCCCAGAACAGATGTTTTTGCCATCATTGGAAAACTGACGCCATAATTCTTCTGGCAAAAAGCACCTATCTCTTCGTTGGTCCCCGGCTCCTGGCCCCCAAAATCATTTGAAGGAAAGCCCACTACCACGAAGCCTTTTTCTTTATACGTATCGTACAATTCCTGTAACTGCGCATACTGCGGGGTATATCCGCATTCACTTGCGGTATTCACGATCAGGATGCGCTTCCCCTTCAGTTGGCTAAAGGAAAACTCGTCTCCCGAAAGGCCCGCGCTGCGCAATGCATGAAAACTGTTTTTGTCCATATCCATCGTTTTTTCCGTCTCCGTAGCTCGTCCAGTCGGAGTACCCTTATCTTGCTGTTTGGCAGAAGTACCACAAGCCCACGAAATGACCACGATCAGACCTAAAAAGAGTATTTTTCTCATAATGTTAAAGTTTGTGGTAAAGGAACAACAAGAACACCTTTAAAGTTTCAAAAATTTGTAATCATTCTTTTTTATCGGGCATCATTTTTCATCGGGTACCTTAAAATCCGGTGTATCTTAAATTTGCAGGAATGTTCACACAGGTATACCATATTTTCTCTTTAAGCATGCGGCTGGAATGGCGTAAGAAGCAAAGTTTTATAGCGCTTTTCCTGTATACCCTTACCACCACTTACCTCAGCTTTCTGGTGTTTAACGGGGATGTAAGCAAAGAAACCTGGAATGCTGTTTTTTGGATCGTTATGCTTTTTGCGGCCGTACAGGCAGCCTTTCGAAGCTTTGAAAACGAAGCCAGCAGGCGTTTCCTGCTTTACTATGGTTTGGTAAAACCCCAGGTACTGGTATTGGGAAAAACGCTTTACAATTTTATATACCTTCTGAGTATAGGCCTGTTTACCACGCTTATTTTTACGTTTTTACTGGGCAACGAAATTCACAACCTGGGCGCTTTTATGCTTTTGCTTTTCATTGCCAGTGCAGGGTTTTCGGCCATTCTCACATTTACAGCAGCTTTAGCTGCCAAGGCAGGAGACAACCCAGCCTTACCGGCTATTTTGAGTATTCCCCTGCTCTATCCGCAAGTGCTTACCCTGAGCCGCACCAGCATAAGGGCCTTAACGGGCTTTTCGTGGGAGTTTAACGCGCCGTACCTGTTGGTTTTGCTTATGATGGCTGGCATTAGCATAGCCCTGTCTTATCTCTTATTTGCCTACCTTTGGCGCGATTAAAATGACGGTATGAAACAGCATTGGTGGAAGGTTTTAGGGGTTGTTTTGGTTTTCTACACCATCATTTGGGGATTCCTTGGTGAGGTGCCCGCCCGCTTCATTCTCAACGAAAGCATCCGGGCTACCTACTTTCATGTAACCATGTGGTTTTCGATGATCATTTTGATGACCGCCTCCCTGGTATTTTCCATTCAGTATCTGTCTAAAGGCAACCGCCTGGCCGACCTGAAAGCAAAAGAAACGGCCA
Source organism: Owenweeksia sp. (assembly GCA_028285465.1). Taxonomy (GTDB): domain Bacteria; phylum Bacteroidota; class Bacteroidia; order Flavobacteriales; family Schleiferiaceae; genus JANQPD01. Next base: position 42,652 of record JANQPD010000068.1, read on the forward strand.
GCACCGGGGTGCTGTTTTCCATTATAGGGCTGGTTACAGGCAGCCTTTGGGCGCGTTTTACCTGGGGTGCTTTTTGGGTAAATGACGCCAAGCTAAATGGCACCGCCATCACCCTTCTTATTTATGCGGCTTACTTTGTACTCAGAGGATCGGTTGATGATCCTCAGAAAAAAGGACGCCTTGCCGGGGTATACAATATTTTTGCCTACGTTATGATGCTCGTATTCATCGGCATATTGCCCCGTATGACAGACAGTTTACATCCAGGAAACGGAGGGAACCCTGCGTTTGGTCAGTACGACATGGACAGCCAGATGCGTATGGTTTTTTACCCGGCCGTTATTGGTTTTGCCCTTATTGGGGTATGGATCACCACCTTACGTATACGTATGCAAAAGCTAATCTGGAAAAAAGAGAACTAAATGCAGCAACTCCAAAAACTAAGCTTTACCCTCTTTGCCTTTTTACCAGGCATCCCGCTCCTGGCACAAATGAGAGAAAAGCCGGAAATGGCGGACCTGATGCGTAGCAATGGCAAGATTTATGTGGTGGTAGCCATTGCCGCCCTGGTATTCCTGGGCATTGTGTTATACCTGATCAATCTGGACCGCAGGTTGAGAAAACTGGAAAAAGACGACAAATGAAGAAGACACATCTCGCCATCATCATATTTATTGCAATAGCCGTAGGGGCTATTATCGTAACCATGAGTGATGCCTCTACTTACGTGGGCTTTGAAGAAGCCTACAAAACACCGGGTACCAAGTATACGGTTATCGGCTACCTGGATAAGGAGGCCCCTATGCATTACGATGCCCGCACTCAACGGTTTGAATTCACCGCCATCGATAAGGAAGGCAAACGCCAAAAGGTGGTGTACAACCAACCGAAACCACAGGATTTTGAACGGAGTGAAGAAGTAACCATGAAGGGCTATGCCAGTGACAGCGGCTTCATTGCCGAGGAGATCCTGATGAAGTGCCCCTCTAAGTACAACGAACAAAACGAAATAGCGGGTTACGGCACCTATACCGAGTAAGCTTTGCTTCCTGTCGTTCAGCAATGGATAGAGGGAATAAGCTTAGGTAAAATCGAAAAGAAAACATGGAGTATATAGGAGAACACATATTGCCGGGGCAACTCGGCCGTTTTTTTGTAAGCCTGGCCCTTGTAGGTGCCCTTATATCAGCCTTGGGCTACGGGCTGGCCTTTCGCAAAAAAGAGTATTTACACCTCGCGCGCGCGAGTTTTTGGGCGCACGCCCTTGCCGTACTTGGAATAGTAGGCACTTTGTTTTATTTGTTGCTCAGCCATTACTTTGAGTACGATTACGTTTGGAAGCATTCTTCTACAGAACTGCCTTTGCGCTATGTCTTCAGCGCCTTTTGGGAAGGACAGGAAGGCAGTTTCATTCTTTGGATGTTCTGGAATGCCGTGCTTGGCCTCATTCTTATGCGCACGGCCAAACACCTCGAAAGCGGCGTTATGTCTGTATTTGCTGCTGTGCAAGCTTTCTTGTCCAGCATGATATTAGGCAGCTACCTGGGTGGTATAAAGATCGGGAGCAGCCCCTTTGTGTTGATGCGTCAAACCGCAGATAACTTTGGTCTTCCCTGGACCCAAGTGCCGGATTACCTCAATAAATTCCCGGCATTTATGGATGGGACCGGCCTGAACCCTTTATTGCAGAACTATTGGATGACCATACATCCGCCCACCCTGTTTTTGGGCTTTGCCTCTACGCTGCCCGTTTTTGCTTTTGCCATGGCCGCCCTTTTCAGCAAAGACTTTAAGGGATGGGTAAAGGCGGCCCTGCCCTGGGCTTTCTTTAGTGTGGGGATATTGGGCCTGGGCATACTCATGGGTGGTGCCTGGGCTTATGAAGCACTGAGCTTTGGGGGCTTCTGGGCCTGGGATCCCGTTGAGAATTCCTCCCTGGTACCCTGGATTACTATGGTGGGAGCTGCACACCTCCTGCTTATCTACCGCAATCGCCAGACCGGCCTTAGCTCAGCCTTTTTCCTGGCACTCATCAGCTTTTTGCTGGTTTTGTATTCCACCTTCCTCACGCGCAGTGGCGTTTTGGGAGATACCTCTGTGCACTCCTTCGTAGACCTGGGCCTAAGTGGCCAGCTGCTTATTTATTTGTTGTTTTTTGTATTGATCGCCTTCGGGGCTTTTTTTTACCGCATGCGTCAATTTCCTAAAGAAAAGGGAGACGATAACCTCAGCTCACGCGAATTCTGGATCTTTATCGGAAGCCTGGTGCTTCTGGTATCAGCCTTTCAGATCATTTTTACCACCAGCATTCCCGTTTTTAACCAACTGATCGGCAAAGAAGGATTGGTACCTATGTTGGACAAAGATATCGCTCCTCCCATAGAAATCATCAAGCACTACAACGGATGGCAAGTTCCCTTTGCCCTTATCATCACCTTATTGATCGGTTTCGGACAATTTCTGAATTACCGAAAAACCGATGCTGCCCGCTTTTGGAGAAGCATCTCCTTCTCCGCCATCCTGGCCCTCATCCTTACTGTGTTGGTTGCCCAGCTTTATGATTTCTGGAAAGAGGTGCTATACCTTATCTTGCTCTTCACCAGTATTTTTGCCGTGATCAGCAATCTCGACTATTGGTTGCGCCTGCGCAAGGGCAGCTGGCAATTTAGTGGAAGCTCCATTGCGCACCTGGGTTTCGGGTTGATCATGGCAGGGGCCCTCATCTCCAATGCCAAGAAAAAGGTCATCAGCAACACCAACGTATTTTTAAGTGAGGATCTCCCTTCCAGCGAAAACGCACTGCTGGAGTTGGGGGACACAACGCGTCTGGGCAGCTATATGGCCATTTGGCATCAAATGCGGGAAGGCGAAAACCGCAAACAGTTTTACGATGTGAGCTACTACAGCCCTCAACCAAATGGGTTGTTACAAAAGGAGTTTGACCTGGAGCCTTTCCTGCAAATGAGCGATAATATGGGGCCCACACCAAACCCAAGCACAAAACATTATTGGCATAAAGACCTCTATACGCACGTTACCTATTCCAGTTACCTGGAGCCAGCCAGCCCGGATGGCTACGGCAAGGAGATGGAAGTACGTATGAACCGGGGCGATACGGCCATCTACAGGGATCACTTTGTTATTATGGATAGTCTTAAGGTGAACGCCACCGCAAATAAGGAAACAGGACAATTAAAGAGTGTACGGCTTGAAGCCGAGCTCAGCATTGTAAACGTATTGGGGGAAACCTATACCGCAAACCCCGTATATTTTTTAGAAGACGATGTGGTAAGCTATGAAGACTATTATTTAGACCAGCAGAAATTCAAGTTCAGACTGGAGGATATTGATACGGAAACCGGGCAAATTGTGCTTAAAGCATACCAGGAATTAGGGGAGCAAAAACCGTTTATCGTGATGAAAGCGATTGTATTTCCCCTTATCAATTTACTTTGGCTAGGGTGTATTCTAATGGTAGTAGGCAGTTTTATAGCTGTGGTGCAGCGATTCAAAAAAGCCTAGCGTTCATTGCGTAAAATAGTGACCGCATCTTTTGCCACAATTTGCCTGTTGCACCGCAGTATATAATAATAGGTGCCCTCCGGCAGCGGATTACCGTCATTGCCTGTACCATCCCAAAGGTTGTTGTATTCCCGCGCATAGTATACCTGTGTTCCCCAGCGATTCAGAATGGTAAGCTCACACAGTCCTCTTGGATTTAGCACGTCTAAATCAAAAAACTCGTTGAGGCCGTCTCCGTTGGGCGTAAACAAATTGGGTACTACATCTGCATCGCCCGGGTTTACAAAAACCAGCATGGTATCGGCTCCCTGGCAGCCATTGTGATCCGTCACCACGAGGTAAAAGGCTATTGTATCGCCATTTACCAGTTCTGCACTGGTTTCTCTACCGATGGGACTGCTGAATTTCACCGCCTCGCTGGCACTCCAAAAGTAGGAAACGCCTCCAAGGCCTCTTAGCAACACCAGGTCTTCCCGGTTTACCATGGTATCATTCCCTGCAAAGGCATTCACCGTATACGCATCCACCTGCACGCTATCCAACAAAAAGTATTCGCACCCGTTTGCCGTAACTTTCAGGTTTATATAATGCTTCCCCGGCGTATCCCATTTCACCCCCTCAGGGAACATATCGAAGCTTACCAGGGGGTCAGCTCCCAAACCAAAATCCCATTCAAAAGTGGCATCGGGTGGATAAAATCCCAGAGGAATAAAATCCATATCCTGCCCTTCAAAGCATTGTATACCGCTAATGGTAAACTCTGGGTTGATCGGTATTTTGATCTCAAAAGGGGAAATGATGGTATCTGCACAAGCCAGTCCCGGCTCGGCAATAAGCGTTACGGTATAGGTGCCCGGTCCCGGATACGTATACACCGGGTTTTGCAAGAGCGAAGTATCACCCAAGGTAGTAGGATCGCCAAAGTCCCAGAAATAAGTGGATGCGCCAATGCTTTGATTTGTAAATTGCACCTGGAAGCCATCGCAACCTATGGTGGGGTCTTCTGCTGCCGTTATGATATCGCTCACCACCGTACTCACACAATTGGTGAAGTTAAACTGGTAATCGAGCCTTACCTGGCTGATAAACATCCCATTTCTGAACTCACTCACACAAATCCCCACCACGTATTGCCCGGGCTGGTTGGCCGTTCCGGTAAGTGTTCCGGTATTCACATCAATTTGAAAATCCGGAGAACCAGGTAAGGGTTGTGTGGCACTAAAACCTCCGGTAAAGGGTACCGGAGTAAAAGGAGGCGGACAAGGCGGATTGGGAACCGTAGCTGCACAACCGATACCTCCTATCCGCCCTCCCCCGGTAAAGATCTCGCAAAATTCAAAATAGAGTGAATCTCCGTCAGGGTCTACTGCGTTGATAGGAATAGTGCTCGGCACGCCCTGGCAAACCACCACAGGAGGCACGTCTTGTATTTGCGGCGAGCTGTTGCAAAAGGCGTCATTCGAAGGGATCTGAGCGGAATAGGTGTTCCCGAACTGGTCTGAATTAAGCACATTTGATATGGTGCTGTTCCTGCAACAACGCTGATGCACCAAGGTATACCCTCCTAAAATCGGGGGCAGGCTTACCCCGGTATACAGATAATCCGTGTATTCGCTGCATACAGCCGGGGGGGCGGTAACACAAGGGTTTCCTGTAAAACTGGTCGAAACCTTTATAATCGGGCCGAGGTTGGCCGTAAGTTGTGTAACCAGGTTGTTGTTGATGTCGTACACCGCTACACGGGCAATACCGTCAAAGGGGGCTCCACCTCCCCCGCAATCGCGGTATATACGCAACTTGATGTCGTATATGTTGGCGCCCACGCAGGTATACGAGATCTCTCCACCAATCAAGTGGGCAGCCCTGCCTTCGTACCGGGCAAACAAAAAGACAAGAAGCAGCAATACCGCTTTAGTGTAACTTGGAACTTGCTTCAAACTGAAACTAGGGTTTATCACGCAACAAAAGGGGAAGATACAACAGAATATGCAGCTGTACACGCTCGCTTCTCCTGGCTGCTGTTCTCATTGAGCAAAAGAATGCCCTTACACAAGCAAAGATAATCTGGGCATATCCCTAAATGTTACTTTATTTTGCAGCATGCGGCAGGCTTTACATATTGCGTTAATCGGAAATGGGAACGTAGGCACCTATTTGAAAAAGTCCCTGGAGGCAGCGGGTTATTATACCGATGTTTTCAGTCGTAAAGCCCTGTATGACAGCATGCCTTTGCACACTTTTGCAGATAAAATGCCCAAGTATGAGCTGGTGCTGCTGTGTGTTAGTGACGATGCCATAGCAGAGGTAAGCGCGGCACTCGAGGTCGGAAGCTATCTCATCGCACACGTAAGTGGCTCCAGATCGCTCTCTGCCCTGCACACAAAGCATACCCGCAGGGCTGTTTTCTATCCGCTTATGAGCCTTAAAGCAGACAGCATGGTTAAACCGGCAGAAATCCCCTTTTGCCTGGAGGCCGACACACCTGCTGATGTTGTGCTGCTGGCCGGATTGGTAAAGACGCTGGAAGCCCAGTGGTTTCCGGTAAGCAGTGCGCAAAGGCAACAACTGCACTTAGCCGCAGTATTTGCCCATAACTTTGGCAATCATATGTTTACCCTGGCCCAGGAAATACTGCATGCTTCGGAGCTCGATTTCAAGATCATGCTCCCTTTGCTAAAACAAAACCTGGATATGTTGCAATACAAAAATGCCCTTGAGTTGCAAACAGGCCCTGCTGTAAGGCTTGATAGGGGCACTATAAACAAGCAACTGGCCCTGCTGCAAAAAGAGGATCTAAAAAACCTGTACCTCGCCATAACCAAAAGCATTCAACATACACATGAGCATTAACTACAAGCAAAGGTTAAACCGGATCAGGGCCTTTGTATTCGATATGGACGGAGTACTGACCAATGGGGTTTTTCACGTAGGTGGAGATGGTAAGCCGATCCGGAACCTGAACAGCAAAGATGGTTACGCCATACAACTCGCGGTAAAAAAAGGATACACCGTAGGACTTATCTCAGGTGGAAACTGCGATGGCGTTAAAAGTTTGCTTCAAAAAGCAGGCATTACAGACATTTATATGCGTGCGGCCAGTAAGTTAGATGCATGGTCCGACTTCCTTTCCGTGTATGAACATCAGGACCTTAAACCGGAAGAGATCGTCTATATGGGCGATGACATTCCCGATTACTACCTCATCGAAGCAGCCGGAGTAGGTTGTTGCCCTGCCAACGCGGCACCTGAAATTAAACAAGTATCGGATTATGTAAGCCACCGCAATGGCGGCGAAGGTTGTGTGCGCGATATAATCGAGCAAACCTTAAAAGTGCAAAACAACTGGATGCTTCAAGGAGATTTTGCATGGTAAAACTCAAGCCATATTTAAAGCTCATACGCTGGCCCAACTTACTGATGATCCTGTTTGTGCAGTATCTCATTCGCTATTCGGTGGTCATATGGCTGGGCATTCCGCATTACCTCAACCATGGTCAGTTTTTCCTGGGTGCACTTTGCAGTCTTCTCCTGGCCGCTGCCGGTTACATTATTAATGATCTGAACGACCTGGAAACAGATGGCGTAAATAAACCCGAGCGCATAACCATAGGGAAAGCCATTAGCGTAAGGCGCGCCTGGAGTTTATACGGCTGGCTCAACCTGGGCGCTGTGCTTATAGGGTATTACCTGGCCAACCTCATCCGGCTGTACGATCTTTGGTTGATCCCGGTGGTGGCGGGTGCCTTGCTTTATTTGTATGCCGTTGATCTTAAAAAAAGAGCGGTAGTAGGCAATTTTATTGTTTCGCTACTCACCGCCATGCCCGTATTTTTGGTAGCGGTATATGACCTGCTTCCTGCCCTCAGCTTACACAATACAGACCAGGTAAGGCCTTTTATTTACGTAGTATGCGGCTACGCTGCTTTTGCCTTTTGGCTCAACTTCATCCGCGAAATTGTAAAGGATGCAGAAGACATTGCCGGGGATAAAAAAATGAACTACCGGACATTGGCTGTCTTGCTGGGACCCTTTTACATACGCTTTGTTCTCTTTTTGCTACTGGCTGTATTGCTCAGCTTCACCGGAACTTTTAATTATATACTCTTTCAAAACCGCGACTGGCTTTCTTCTATATATGTACTGCTGGCTGTAAACCTTCCCCTGCTTCACTTTGGTATGAAACTATACAGGGCGCGCGCTTCCACTGACTATGGGCCCATCAGCAAATTATTAAAGGGCATTATGGTGCTGGGGATCCTCAGTATGCTTGTGTTTACCCTAAGCTTAAAACTCTCCGGGATATGAACCTCTTACCTCCGGGAAAAAAGCTGATCCTGGCTTCTAAGTCGCCACGCAGAAAAGCCCTGCTTGAAGAAATGGGCATTCCCTTTGAGGCCAGAACAAAGGAAGTGGAAGAAGATTACCCGGAAAACCTGGAAGGGGCACAAATAGCAGAATACCTGGCACGGAAAAAAGCCAAGGCTTTCCGTAATGAAATAGCAAAGAACGAAGTTGTGCTTAGCTCGGATACCGTTGTATGGTGTACCGGAAGATCGCTGGCCAAGGCCCGGGATGCAGAGGAGGCCGCCCAAATGCTACGCATGCTCTCCAACAGAAGCCATGAAGTGATTACGGCTGTATGCTTATATGCCCAACACAGAATAGTGGTGTTCAGTGATAAAACGGTGGTACACTTTAACCGGTTGAAAGAAGAAGACATCCAATACTACATCAGGCATTTCAAGCCTTTTGATAAGGCTGGCGCCTACGGCATACAGGAGTGGATAGGTATGGTGGGCATACGCGCCATTGAAGGTTCTTATTTTACCGTAATGGGGTTGCCTACCCACCTGGTATTTGAACGTTTACGCCATTTCTAATTGCACATTTCTTCGTAAACTGCGTGCTTTAACGCCCTTATGAAACAAAAAGCATCTCTCGGCACTGCCCTTATTCCCGTTTTCTTCCTGGTCATTATGCTCAGCATCAACGTGATCTTTGTGTATGGGGATGATGCACTTAGCGGCTCTAATCAGTTTATACTGATATTATCTGCCGCAGTGGCCGCCATGGTAGGTTTTGCAAAGGGGCATAGCTGGAAGGCTATGCTGGAAGGAGTAGAAAAATCTGTTCGCAGCACTACGGGGGCTATCCTCATTCTTTTACTCATTGGTTCGTTGGCAGGAAGCTGGATGTTGAGCGGTATTGTCCCGGCTATGATCTATTATGGCCTCAAGATCCTCCAGCCCGAAATATTCCTACCCGCAGCCGCCCTTATTTGTGCGCTGGTAAGCCTGGCTACCGGAAGTAGCTGGAGCACCAGTGCCACCGTGGGCATTGCCCTGGTAGGCATTGGGGAGGCCATGGGCATGAACAGCGCGGTTGTGGCCGGGGCAGTTATATCCGGGGCTTATTTCGGGGATAAGATATCTCCACTCTCTGATACTACCAACCTGGCTCCCGCTATGGCAGGCACCGATCTTTTTACCCACATCCGGTACATGCTTTACACCACGGTACCTTCTTTCAGCATTGCGCTGTTGGTGTTCATTGTAATGAGCCTGAATTTTGAATCGGCTGGCACCATCAACAACGTAACACCCATTCTACAAGAGTTGGATAGTCTGTTTCACATTACTCCCTGGCTCTTTTTAGCCCCGGCTCTCGTTATTCTTTTAATCGTAAAAAAAGTACCGGCTCTACCGGCTATATTGGCGGGCACCCTGGCCGGCACTCTTTTTGCCGCTCTTTTCCAGGGAGACCTCCTGACCCGCTTAAACGAGGGAGAGTTGAATGCATCGGCCTACTACCGCTTGCTTATGGACGCCTTAACTGTAGATATGAAATATCCGGCTGCCCACCCGGTTTTGGCTGATCTCTTGGAATCGGGAGGTATGCGCGGCATGCTGAACACCGTTTGGTTAATCGTGGCAGCCATGAGTTTTGGGGGCGTAATGGAAGCCTGCGGTTTTTTAGAAACCATCAGCAACGCTTTACTCAAACTGGCAAAGGGAACCGCCTCTCTTATTGCCACTACCGTGGGAACCTGCCTGGCTATAAACATTACCGCTTCCGACCAGTATTTGGCCATTGTAGTGCCCGGGCGTATGTATGCCGATGCGTATCGCAAAAGAGGCCTGGCCCCGGAAAACCTAAGCCGGACCCTGGAAGACAGTGGTACGGTAACTTCCGTACTGGTGCCCTGGAACACCTGCGGGGCCTACCAAAGCGGGGTGCTTGGGGTAAATACACTGGCCTATGTACCCTATGCCTTCTTTAACTTACTCAGTCCTTTTATGACCTTGCTGTTTGCAGCCTTTCATATTAAGATCCGCATGTTGACTACTAAAAAGGAGGTGCCTCATGTCAGCCAAAAATGAGCCGGTAAACAAACACCTCGCATGGGTAGAAAGGATCACGCACCTTATGGATAGCCAGTTCCGCATCCCGGGTACCGACTTTCGCTTTGGGCTTGATCCGCTGATAGGCCTGGTTCCTTTCCTGGGAGATGCGGTTAGCCTTGCCGTTTCCGGTCTGTTGGTAAGCAGTCTTTGGCGGTACGGAGCAAGCGGAGAGGTTAAAGCACGACTCATCGTAAACGTTTTACTTGACTTTACCCTTGGCGCTATCCCGGTGGTGGGAAGCATATTTGATTTTTTCTTTAAGGCCAACGAGCGCAACTTAAAACTGGTTAAAGCACATTTCACCGAAGGCCGCTACCACGGAAATAGCAAAGGCTTCATCATCAGGACTGTACTTATTTTGAGCACCGTACTGGCTTTTGCGCTTTATGGGGTACTAAAATTTAGTCTATGGCTTGTAGATGTATTGGGCAATATGCTTGGCGGTTAAGTTTTCACATAGCTTTTTGATCATGAAAAAAAAATGGGCAGCGTGGTACTTTAAAAAAATAGACCACCTCTTTCGGGCAACGGATAGAGAGCACATCAGGCGTACTAAAAACATAAAGCACATTCCCGGCTATGCCCACCGTAGAGGCGGAAAGCTCTCCTATGCCGAATGGGCACACGTGATCGGCATCTTTCAAACCCTTATGTACCAGGTTTTGCCTTCTAAAAGCGGCAATACAATACTAGACATCGGGTGTGGCACCGGCTTACTGGGCATCTCTGCAGAACCCTTTGTTTCTGAAGGAGGCCGTTATACCGGTATTGATGTAATGCAAAAGGATATTGACTTTTGCCGTAAGCACTACACCACCGGCCCGTACGAGTTCATTCACTTCAATGTGGCCAACCCCACCTATGCCAAAGCACAACCCGACACGCTCTCACCCTGGCCGGTGGAAGAAGGCACCTACGACCTTGTTACGGCACTCTCCGTATGGACGCATCTTAGCAAAAGAGATGCTACTTATTACTTTAAAGAGGTGCATCGCGTTTTAAAAAAAGGAGGAAAAGCAATCATCACTTTCTTTTTGCTGGACGAACATTACCGGGCATCCCTGCCTGGAAGAAGTAAGCAGCCGGGCAGGTTCCACGCTACCCCACAAAACAACTGGATCTTTGATACCCCGGCTTACGATGCTGCCCACTGGTTTACTACCGCACAGGCGCGTACTCCGGAAGATGTAATTGGGATAGACGAAGAAGGAATGAAAACCCTGCTGGCCGAAAGCGGGTTAAAAAGGGTACAATACTTTCCGGGCAATTGGAAAGAAACACCAGGTGTGTTTTTCCAGGATGTTTTGATCCTGGAGAAATAAAAAGCTACTCATAAACCGGAGTTTTTGCCTATAGTTTTTTGCTTTTTGTTTCCGCTTCATAGCAAGTTTTGGGTTTTATACAAAAATCCGGTTTTACATCTTTGCTTGATTATGTTTACCTTAAAATGAAGACACAAGAATCGGTGGATTACAGCCGTATAGCCAAAGCCATCAGCTATATAAAGCAGCATTTCAAAGAACAGCCTGGCCTTGAGGAGATCGCGCAACACGTACAGCTAAGCCCCTCCCACTTTCAGAGGTTGTTTACGCAATGGGCAGGCACCAGCCCAAAAAAATTTGTACAGTACATGAGCGTGAATTATGCCAAAAGCCTGCTCCGGCAAAATCAGGCCACTTTGTTTGATGCGGCTTATGAAACAGGTTTATCCGGCACGGGCCGGCTTCACGACCTGTTCGTACACATCGAAGGGATGACCCCGGCCGAATACAAAAAAGGCGGGGAAAACTTATCCATTAATTACGCGTTTGCCGACAGCCCTTTTGGACCACTTCTCATTGCCTCCACAGAAAAAGGGATTTGCCATATGGCCTTCTTCAACGAGGAAGCCGAAGCCTTTTCCAGGTTGGAAAAGACCTTTCAAAAAGCTAGTTTTTACAAGAGAACAGATCCCTTACAGCAAAGTGCCCTGGCTGTTTTTCAAGGTAATGGAGACCCTTTAGCCCAGGTAAAACTCCATTTGAAAGGCACTGCTTTTCAATTAAAGGTATGGGAAGCCCTTTTAAAAATACCTTTAGGTAAACTCTCTACTTACGGTACAATCGCACATGAAATAGATCGCCCCGGGGCTTCTCGTGCCGTAGGTACGGCTATCGGGCAAAACCCGGTAGCCTTCATCATTCCCTGCCACAGGGTAATTCAAAGTTCGGGAGCTTTGGGCGGTTATATGTGGGGAGAAACGCGCAAAACGGCCATCATCGGGTGGGAAGCTTCCAGGGTGCACCTTTGAAAACGAAAGGCCATACGCGTTATTTTTCTTCCTTCCATACTTTTTTCAGGTCCAGCATGTTCATAGCATTTCCCTCCAATCCGTGTACGTGTTTTGGATAAAAGCGCAGGACCTGATCGTAGTAAAGCGGTACGACAGCGGATTCAGCCATCACTAAACTATCCATCTTCCGGTATAGCCTTATGCGTATACTATCGCTTTTCACCAGGGTAGCCTGCTCATACCATTGGTCAAATCGGGTATGGCTAAACTGTGTATAATTAGGGCCATTGGGGGCTTTGTTCTCTGAATGGAAAAGGGAGAGGTAATTTTCCCCATCCGGGTAATCCCCTATCCAGGAAGCCCGAAAAAAAGCCACTTTCCCGGTGGCAATAGACTGGCGCAAGGTAGAAGGTGGCGTTACTTCTACCTTTAGGCGGATGCCTGATTTGAGCAATTCGGCCTGTATGTATTCACAGAGGTCGAGGTAGCCCGCATTGGTCTGCAATTCTATCTCCGGCAGGCCCTGGCCTTTAGGAAAACCTGCCTCTGCCAAAAGTTTTGCTGTTTTTTCAGGCTTGTACGAATACCCGGGAACCCGGCCAGGGGCATAGGCATCCAGGCCTTTGGGGATCATTCCTGAAAGTGCGGGTGTTCCAATGCTGTTCCGCAAGTATTTTAACATTTTTACCCGGTCAAAACCATAATTGATGGCTTGCCTTACCTTCCTCAGGCGTATTGGGCTTTCTTTCGCTGCTGCCAGGCTGCTGTCGGTTAAAAACCCGAGGTACTCCGTGTTTAAGTAGGGCTGCCTGTATACTGCAAAACGATGGCTGTATTTTGGTTGTAAGTTCCCTTCGAAGGTCAGCAACTCATCCTTGTATGAAGGGTCGATCCCCGAAACAAGGTCGAGCTTGCCTTTTACAAATTCCATAAAAGCCGACTGCTTGTCGGGAATAAAAGAAATGGCCACGGCTTCCAGATAAGGCAGTTTGTTTCCTTCTTCATCCTGCTCCCAATATGCCTTGTGCTTACGCAGTACCAGTTTTTCGTTGGGCACCCAAAGTTTCTTGTAAAAAGGACCGGTGCCTACGGGGTTCTCCCTGAAATCATCACCGTAAAAGGTAACGGCCTCCTCGGGTATCACAGAACAATACTTCATGCTCAAAATACCTAAGAAGGGGGGAAAAGCCTCTTTAAGCCTGATCTCCAATACCGTATCGGAAATAGCGGTAAAGCCCTCTACATTTTTAAACACCCAGGCGCCCGGGGCGGCCAGTTCAGCCGAACGCAGGCGCTCGAAACTGTACACAAAGTCTTGTGCGCGGACAGCCCGCGTAGAGTCTCGTCCAAAACAGGCATTTTTATGGAAAAGCACCTTCTTACGCAGGTAGAATGTATACCGTCTGTTGCTGTCTTCTATTTCCCAACGGGTAGCGATGGCCGGTTGTAGTTTTAAATTCCGGTCCATCTGTATCAAACCATTGTACAAGGCATTGCAGGCCCAAATGCTATATTGGTCTCGTGCAAAAGCCGGATCCAGGGAAGCTATTCCGCTGTGGGCATTAAAGCGAAAAATATCCCGGACATTATGCCTGGGAGGGCCTTCACAAGACACCAAAGCCAATAAAAGAAAAAGGGGAAAACGCTTACACCAATACATCCGCATATTTATTGCGCTTGGCAGTCATGTATTTTTTGGCAAAAGGACAGATGGGCACGATCTTAAGTTGTCGGGTCCGGGCATAATCCGCTACCACATCTATCAATTGACCTGCTGCTCCACTCCCCTGCAGGTCGCGGGAAACCTCCGTATGGTTTATAACCAAACGACCGGAAGCAAAAAGGGTATAAAAAAGGCTGGCGGCTTTTTCATTGTTCTGATCAATCACAAATTCGCCCCCGTTTTCTTCTTTGATGTGCTCAATTTCAAATCGTTTCATCTCTCCAGGTTTCTATTTTGTTTATAAGCGTTAAGGCCTTTTTTTGATTTGACTCTTTTGTCCAACCTGCAATATGCGGGCTCAGGAGTACTTTATCGGAGTGTAGCAGGTAGTGGAAATCAGCCGGCAGGTCCTGTTCAAACATATGTTCAAAAGAGGCCTTTTCGTATTCCAACACGTCCAGGCAGGCACCCAGAACCTGCCCGCTTCTCAGGCCTGCAACCAGTGCGCTGGTTTGCAACACTTTACCTCTCGCAGTGTTAATGAGGTATAGCGGCTTAGCGCAATTTTGCAGAAAGGCATGGTCTACTAAATAGGTGGTTTCTTCTGTTTGGGGTATATGAAGGCTGATGATGTCTGCTTTTCGTTGCAGGGTTTCCAGGCTTACCTCTTCTACCTGGTCGTTTCCAAAACCTGTTTTGTATTTATCATAAACCAATACTTCCACATCAAACCCGCGAAGCTTCTCAGCAAAAGCAGATCCCATATACCCATAGCCAATCAGTCCTACTGTTTTTCCCTCTAGCTCTATGCCCCGGTTGGCCTCCCGCAACCATTTACCCTGGCGCACCTGTGCGTCTGCACGTTTCAGGTTATTAAAAAGCATCAGTAACATGCCCAAGGCGTGCTCCCCTACTGCATTCCGGTTGCCCTCGGGAGCATTAAAGACCCGTACGCCATGCCGCGTGGCCGCAGCGGTATCAATATTTTCCATCCCCGCCCCTACTCTGCCGATAAACCTGAGTGCAGGTGCGTTAAGCAATAGTTGTTCATCAACGGGAAAACGGCTTCGGAGAATCAGCCCCGTGCAATCTTTTAGCTTTGCGAAAAGGGCTTCTTCTTTTTCTACAAAGGCTTCGGTTACAGCAAAGCCCAGTTCCTGTAAGCCTTCCCGTAAAAAGGGGTGTACGGTATCCGCGATCAGCACTTTCATTTTCCATTCGTTTCGGTGGGTGTGGTATCGGGTCCGTCCCGGTGTGCCCTATAATGCGGCGACATGATCTCTACGCCATTCCGGGCAAAAATATCCTGGATAAGAGCATGTAGGTCTGAATAGATCTTTGCCTGTCGTTCCGGGGCATTGGTATAGGCATTGATCTGGTACGAAACATAGAAATCATCCAGGGAGGTTTGTAACACAAACGGTTTAGGTATCTCTTCAATAAAAGGGGTTTGACAAGCTGCCTCTATAAGCATTTTGTGCACCTTACGCCACGGCACGTCATACCCGATCGTTACCGTACTGTGAACAACCAGTCCATCACTGCGGTCGCTGGACTGGCTGAAATTAATACTGGCGCTGGCCAGCACCTGGCTATTGGGCACGGTAATGATTTCATTCTTAATGGTTTTTACACGGGTAACCAAAAGATTTTTTTCAATGATGTCGCCATATGTTTCTGCAATTTTCACCCTGTCCCCCAGTTTATACGGCCGCATATACGTAATAACCAAGCCTGCCACAATGTTGCTGATGGCCGAAGAAGAACCCAATGAGATCAACAAACCCAGAAATACGGATACGCCTTTGAACACAGCACTATCCGAACCCGGTAAATACGGCCAGATCAGGACCAGCATAAAGGCATAAAGCAAAAAGTTTACAATGCGTGCCGTGGGAACTGCCCAATCGGGATAGAAATTATTTAGGTGTAGCTTTCCTTCCTGTATTTCCCGCGCCAGGAAGCGGACGCCTTTTGTGAGGTAGTGGATCACAAAATAGATGACCAGGATAGTAAAGAGATTGGGAATATAACCTATAATAGCCCTGATCACCTTAGTAATGGGGCTTACAATGTAATTGATCAGGGTGTTTGCCAGGCCCTCCGTCCAGGGAAAAATGCTGAACAGTATGGGTAAAGTAAGGTACAGCAAAAAGAGCAGAAAGAAAATGCGCAGTATATTCAATACAACCAATACTACCTGAGTAAGGCGTTCTTCGGTTATAAATTCGTAATTCCTGAAGGAAATGCCCTTGAGGTATACACCTTTTAGCCGCTCAACACGTACTGCAAGGAATTTGAATAAGCGGTTGACATAGCGAATTACAAAACCGCTCACAAAAATTACCAGGAGCGCCAGGCCTATTTGGATCAGGAGGTTCTTAAGGTCGACACCAGTTACATAGGCATTGCATTTGAGACTCAATTCCTGGCGGTAGTTTTCTGCGAGCCTTACCAGGTTTTGCTCCTCGTACCAGGCCGCATCTTCACTGGTAATGTAGTGTACCAAACCGCCCCGGTAGTTTATCTGCACCACATTTTCATTCACTAGCTGAACGGAAAAACTGTCCGGATAAAACTCTGCCGCAGACATGATTTCATCGAGATGCCGGTTCGCCAGGCTGGCCCTGTCTGTTGCGCTATAGCCATTTATGCTGCTATAAAGGGTGAAAACGGTATCCTCATCAACCAGTATATGCGCCCTACCCGCATAAAGCGTACTGTCCACCTCAAGGCGCGTGGAATCCTTTTGCGCCCAAAGGCCCTGTGCAAGCAAAAAGAGCAGCAAGAAGCTGCTGTATTTCAGGAAATGCATTATTCTCTATAGTTTAAACGCCATGAAATGCCTGTAGTAAAAGCCCATGTATTCTGAAACAAGCGCCTGTCATCCTCAATAAACTCACCGGTTAATACTACGCGGTAGGAACCTTCCAGGTCTAAAGCTATGTCATTTGTAAGGAAATAGCCAAAACCTAAGAAATAACCTGATTCGTAATTGTTGTCGGTGGTCTGTAAAGAGAGCATGCGCTCGTAATTAAAGCCCGATTGGAAAAGGAGGTCTTTGAGCAAATAGCGCAATGAGATCCGGGCAAGCAACCTGTCGGGATTGATCTCCGAGTAAGAAAAACCCAGGTTGGTGGTTAGAATAAAGTGCTGTGTAAAGGCTTTGGAGTGCAACAAGAACAAACTGCCTTTGAATGCTGCACCTTCCAGGTCCTTAGTATCAAAATCATAGCCTGCATCTGCCTGTACGGCAAAATCCACTCCACTTTCGGGCTTGTGGATAAGGTTAGTACGCAAACCTATATCTACCCCCATCAGGTTGCTATAGCCAGCCCGGGCATAAAAGCTGTTTCCTTCAGCCAGTAGGGTGCGGCCGGTATAGTTAACACGCGCCCTGACTTCGAAGCGTTCGAAAAGCCCATAGCGGATCACATTATTCAGCTGGTGTGTTTGCCGGCCATACACAGAGTCATATACGAGCTGACCGTTAATCGCCTCTTCTCTAACCTGCGCTTGTTCCAAACGCATATCGTAAAAGGCATATCCATTTTGAAACTGCAATATGTTTCTCCCTACAGTTCCCGCACCTACTGTGTTTCCCGGGCGGGCCGTACCTATTTGAGGGGTATATTGAGCTTGTATGGAAGAGGTATATAGCCCAATAAAAACAAAAAAGGCAGGAATTATGCGTCTGATCACGAAAGAAACTAATGTTATCAAAGGTAAAGGTAAGCACTTTAATGCCTTTCCAGCTATCTGATCTTATGATGAGAGCAGGAACCTTAACCTGTAAGCTTATCAGTACCTCAGGCCTTTTGCTTTTTTACCGGGTACAAAATGGACATCATACGCCTAAGATCAAATGGCCAATAGTAAAGTAAATAAACAACCCTAAAATATCGTTCATGGTGGTGATAAAAGGACCCGTTGCCAGGGCCGGGTCGATTTTATACTTATCCAGTACAATGGGCACCGAAGTACCGATCAGGGCCGCTGCCAGGATAACAATAAGCAATGCCAGGGCCACCACCAGGCTAAGGCGGGTACCGTATCCTAGCAAAAGTCCGGCCCCTATTATCAAAACCGAACAGATCAAGCCATTGAGAAGGGCCACCAATACTTCCTTCACCAGGCGGGCCCAAAGGGTTCCCATTAAAGTTTTACCCGCCAGCGCCTGTACTACAATAGCACTCGATTGTACCCCCACGTTTCCCCCCATCGCTGCGATAAGGGGAATAAAAAAGGCCATTTTGGGCAATTCCCCTATGGTATCTTCATAGCGGCCGATCACGGCAGCTGCCAGGATGCCTCCCATAAGCCCGATCACCAGCCAGGGCAAACGGGCACGGGTAATGGTCATCACGTTATCGTCTGACTCTACCTCTTCCGTAAGACCAGAAGCGAGGTTGTAATCTTCCTTGGCTTCCTCGCGTATGAGATCAAGGACATCATCAATGGTAATGCGCCCCAGGAGTTGCCCGAGGGCATTTATGACGGGCATTACCACCATATCGTACTTTTGCATGGTAATCCCTACCGAGGCTCCATCTTCCGTAGCTTCTACGCTTTTTATACTCTTGTTGTATACCTCGGAAATCGGGCTGCGGGTGCTCGTGGTCAACAGCTTTTTGAGGCTTAAAGTCCCCAGCAAGCGATTTTGATCATCTACTACATATACACTGTGTACCTGGTCTACATGCTCAGCCTGCTTGCGCATTTCTTTTACACATTGCAGCACGTTCCAGTTTACATTTACTTTTACGAGTTCTGTGGCCATTAAGGCACCCGCTGTATTTTCCTGGTACACCAGGAGTTCAGCGATATCCTTGGCCTGGTCGGGATCCTCAATGGAGTGCATCACTTCCCGTTTCCGGTCTGCACTTAATTCATTGATCAGGTCTGCCGCGTCATCTGAATCGAGGTTGCTGATAAGCCCGGTGGCAATCTCTTTTCCGCTGTATTCCTCCAGGATCTCCGCTCTTTGATCTTCATCCAATTCTACGAGTACCTCGGCCGATTGCTCATCATCCAACGCGTGGATAAGCGCCTTGGCCGCCTCCAACGAAAGGCTTTCTACTACCTCCGCGATATCCGCCGGGTGTACCTCCGTCATCTCCCGGGCACGTTGTGCCGCCTTACCCGCTTGCAGATCGGCTTCAAGCTGAGCTATGTAATCGTCATTTAATTCAAGATCCATGGGGAAGTACGCTATTGGTTAGCAACACAAAATCCTCAGGAGCAAGCTGTTCAGCACGTAAGCCAAGCAGCTGCTCTACTTTTTCGGTCCGGTCTAAAGTAATGGATTTAAGGGCATTCCTCAAAGTCTTTCTGCGTTGGTTAAAAGCCGTTTTTACAATGTGTTTGAGTTGCTTTTCATCAAACGGTTCGTTAACCAAGTCCCGTCTTTTCATGCGGATTACCCCGGAACGCACTTTAGGAGGCGGGTTAAATACTTCCGGCTCTACGGTAAACAGGTATTCCCGCTCATAATACAGTGCACAAAAAACACTGATGATGCCGTAGGTTTTACTTCCCGGGCCGGCAACAAGGCGCTCCGCCACTTCTTTTTGGAACATTCCTCCAATTTCAGGGATTTGATCGCGGTATTCCAGGGCTTTAAAGATAATCTGGCTGCTGATGTTATACGGGTAGTTTCCTATAAGGGCAAAAGGACCGGGAAAAATGCGGTCCAGAGGCAACTGCAGGAAATCTCCTGCAATGAGCTGCTCTTTTTCAAGTTCAAATTGACGTTTTAGATACGCTACTGATTCCGCATCGATCTCTACCAGCCAAAGCTTCTCCGGCCGTTGCAATAAAAAACGGGTAAGCACCCCTGTGCCCGGACCTATTTCTACCACCTGCTCATAACCTCCCCCTTCCAGGCTTTGTGCAATACGCCGGGCTACAAAAGCATCTTTTAAGAAATGCTGCCCCAGGTGTTTTTTTGGTTTTACGGTGTTCATAATAGGCATTCGTGCAGAGCGGGCAATATAGCGTTTATGTTTTGTTGCGTTACCACATCCATGTGGCGTTTCGCGTACCACTTTATCTCTCAATCTGCTATCATCTCAAAAACAACATACTGCACTGGTGTAGCCGCCGGGCATCAAAAACGTATTTGTCCCATATACCTGCAGGTTACGCTTGTTAAAAAATGCGCAACGCTTCTTTCCAAAACAACTACGTACCTCAGTTAGCCGGTGAAATCAAATGTTGGCTTTCTTTAATTAGCAAAAAGTTAACGCGTAAAGCTGCAACGCTCAATGCAGCGATACACTAAACAAAACGATTATGTACAAAAAACCTATCGGCCTCATTGCCTTTGGATGCCCGCTCTTATTGATCAGCGCATATTCGAAGGATAAAGAGGAAATCGCTAACGCTCCTAAGAAAACTGCAGATTCCGGGTTGTTATGGGCGGATTGCTTTAGCAACAAAATTCAAAATGAACAGGAAAAAGATGAAATTTTCGACTTTGTGAGCTAAGTACACTGTGGCACAATTCCTTCCTGGAGAGGATACCGCCGGGACTGGATTGACAACAAAAGATAGTGCTATGGCTCAATACCAGTTCGGTTGTATGGATTTTCCTTCCATAGAACAATTTTGTAAGCATTTACTATCAGAATACACTTACACGTATAAAATGAATTTTTAGCTCTTGCTCTGTCAAGCTCTAACCCAAACATTAATCTAAATCAATTCACCATGAAAAAACTTAAGATTTTACTTGCTTCCGGCTTGTTGTCAGGAAGCCTGCTCGGTCAGACTTATACTTGTCATAGCGGGGGGAGTTCATTGGAGGATGCTCCGGAAGGGCTCAATTGTACAAGAAATAGCTCCAGCTACCAGAATACTTACCGGCAGCAGCAAAATTATATTCCCGATGCCAATACAGCGACAAAGACTATTAAAATCGCTATTCATAGCTGGCAGGACGGAAGCGGCGGAGGTAACTATATAAACACCCCGGCAGATCTGGCCTTCCTGCAGAGTATGGTTGACTTTATTAACAATCAGTTTTTTAACGCAAATGATCAACCATCAGATCCATTGCCGGGTGTTCCGTTTATATTTGATACCAAAATCCGTTTCAGCCTGGAAGGGGTCTATTTTTATGCGGATGATGCCCTCCATGGCAGTGCTTGGAATCATCTTGACATGAATAACAAGGCCCTAACGGATCACCCGGAATGTATAGAATATCTCAATATTCACTTTGCCGGCAGTACAACGGCTACTTTTGGACTTCAAAGTAGCATTGGAGGCGAACACATCGCAACCTCAGGCGGAGGTGATGGCAGCGGAACAGGGAACGGAAATGGGTGGGTCGCCGCCCAACATCTTTCTCATGAAATAGGACATGCACTGGGCCTCTGTCATACGTGGTGCTGCGATAACTGCAAGGAGAAGGTCGACCCTACATTATCGGATTTCCTTAGCGATGTCTTTGCAGGCCCCCCTTATTCACTCCACCAGAGTGCTTGGAGTCTTGACCCTACGCTACCCACCAATACCGCTACCAATAATATGATGGGCTCCACCTTTGCGGCCGGTTATTTTTCACCACTGCAAATGGGAAGAATGCACCGCCAACTGGCTTTGGGAAATATTAGAAACCTGGCATCGGGATATACGGCTGAGCCTCTGGAGATCACAAGTAATGAAGAATGGGATTTCAGCATGAAACTCTATCGTGATTTGGTGGTAAAAAGTGGCGCTACCCTTACGGTTAAATGCTTTGTAAGATTTGTTAAAGAAGCCAGGGTGATAGTTGAACCCGGAGGGGAACTAATACTGGATGGAGGGCACTTGACAAAGTCCGAATTTGAGGACTGGTGGGGGGGTGTTTATGTTTCCGGTAATTCAAGTCAGGCCCAGATACCATCTCAACAGGGAAAGATCAGCATTTTGAACCAGGGTCAGATCTCCTATGCGCGTGATGGTATCACCAATATTGGAATAGAGGAAAACGGCGGCTGGATATTGGGAACAACGGGGGGCATTATCGAGGCTAACAATGCCATATTTAAAAACAACCGGAGGGATATTCAACTCCTTGGCTATACACCTCCATTCTCAAAAAATGAAAAGTACAATGCCACGTTTACGGATTGTCAATTTGTAAGAGATAACGATTATACCATTGAGTCGATGCTCCAAAGCATAACCCTGAACAGTGTGGCCGGGGTGTCAATAGTAGGTTGCACATTTGATAATCAGAACACCGGTGATCTTGCCTATCACGGGGGAGCTATAAGGGCTGTTTCGGCTACCTTTAGAGTTCACGAGAACAGCTCCTCTGTAGGTTGTACATTCAATGGCTATGCGGATGCCATACGATGCGAAGGGAATTTCTCAATTGCCTTTCCCACCACCATAGTCGGTGCCACATTTACAAACAATATCCACAGTATTTACCTAGGTAGTACCGAGAACCCAAAAGTTGCACACAATTCTGTTTCAACCCGGGCAGATCATAATTATGTACCTCCCGCCAATACACCCTTTCAAAGCGGTGCTTACGGTATTTATCTCGAAAATACAGGTCTCTTCAGTTTGCATGACAATACACTCTCTAACCCGGATGGAACAGCTTTTCTTTCCGCCGGGATCGTTATCAAGGACAATGGAGGGACAGCCGCGCAGGTGTATCACAACACAATAGATAACTACACTTATGGAATTCAGGCTATCGGGAACAACAATGATGGCTTCAACGCTGATGTGGGACTTAACTTTAGCTGTAACGACCTTGGATCAAATAATGCTAATGGTACCGACATCATAGTAGGTTCGCAGGGAGGTGTAGCGGGAAGCCAGGGGACAGCCTTGAAACTCCCAAACAACCGGTTCAGTCCAGGTAGCAATATCAGACACTTTGATAACTTCTCGGGCAATGTGAAGTACGGTTACGGCACTGGTGACCCAAGAGTTATTCCGGTTAACTATACGGGAGTTACAACAATACCTAGTGTGCTACTTGCCAACTATAGCTCCAATTGTGCTTCCAGGCCAAAACCCCCTATCGTGAACGACCATGAGGTTACTCAGCAGGATCTTGCCCTGATTGAGGATCAAATCACCCTTGATCTGGATATTAAGGCCGAGTTGATCGACCAGGGAAGTACGCCGACCCTGGAGGCTCAGATACTCTTTGCCTCAGATCAATCGGAATATCAGGATCTCTATATCGATTTGATGGATATGTCCCCATATGTTTCTGATGAAAACCTCCTGAACCTCATTTCCCTTAATGATTTTCCTGAGCTTGCGCTTAGAAACGTGATGGTAGCTAATCCTCATAGCTCAAGAAATGGGGAGGTTTGGGATGCGCTGGTTGCTAAAGATCCGCCGCTCAGTCAGCAGACCCTTGACGACATAGAGGGTGAAATTCAAACGATCACGGCAAAGGATGTATTGGATATGCAAATAGCCAACTCTCAAACGGCCAGTGAGTTGATCTCGGTTCAATTGATGGAATACTTTGCCGAGGAGATGAGTGCGGATCCTGCATTCCTGGATCTACTCAAAACACACCTGAAAAGCAGAGATGAGGTTGCGTTCCGCTATGCCCTGGTTGATATCCTCCTGGCGGAGGGTGCTGTGTCATCTGCAAGCCAGGAATTACTGGCTATTGATGTGGAATGCCAACTTGGGAACAGGGAACAGTCGGAGCATATTTTTATGACCCAACTATATACCGTATTGAACACGGCCATAACCGCCGGTCATAGCCTGGCTCAGTTGCCGACAGGTTTGGTTACCGACCTTACGGGTATAGTAAATGGTGGATCAGGTCTGGCCGTTGCGCGCGCCAGGGCGCTACTTGAACTCAACGGGGTGCCCCCTTCTTACGTCGAGCCCATTCTCAATGAGACGGGAAGCTATAAAACCAAACCTTCTGTCGATATCGATAGGGTTCAAGCACCTAATCCCGCTTTTAAACTTTATCCAAATCCTGCCGGTACTTATACCTTATTGCAGTGGAATTGGTTTGAAGCAGGGTTGAATGATTCAAAAGGACTTACGGCTCGCCTTACCGATACCAGGGGAACGCTCATCAGGAGCATAAGTATCGATGATCCCCAGGTGAATTCAAAGATGATCTCCCTGGATCAATTGGCACCGGGTATCCACATTGTGCATGTTAAACAGGGCAATAATGACCTTTATCAAGCTAAAATTTCAGTTGTGAAGTAAAAAAGGAAGGGAGCATTAGCACAGTTGGATCTTCCTTCTATTGGTATGCTTTTGACCCTTATCGAAAACTTCATGGGATTGGACCTGCGACCACCCATATCAATGGGCTACCAAATGGCAAACCAGTAGCAAAGGCTGGTTCAGGGTGTGGCGTATGAACTAATACCTGTTCAATAGAGTAGCCTGGGCTTTTTGCCCGGGTTATTCTTTTTCTTGAAACCCAGACCTTAACCTTTCCGGTAAAGCCTCTGCTACGCCTCTTGCTTAAGCAAACCTGCCCTGCGCAACAACGCTTTGGGATCGGGTTCTTTGCCCCTGAAGTTTTTATACAGGGTCATCGGGTGCACGCTCCCTCCCGCAGATAAAAGCGTCCTGAACTTTTGAGCCACCTCCTCATTGAAGATGCCTTTTTCCTTAAAATATTCAAAAGCATCTGCGTCAAGCACCTCAGCCCATTTATAGCTGTAATACCCTGAGGAATACCCCCCCTGGAAAATATGGCTGAAGCTACAGGAAGTATTGGAACTCTCTATCCAGGGCAAAAGTTCCGTTTCGGCTAACAACTCCTTCTCGAGCTTAGCCGTATCAGTTACCGATTGCGGGTTTACCGCATGCCATCCCATATCCAGGCGACCTAAGCCAATCTGGCGAACCGTAGCGTAGCCTTCCATAAAAGTACTGCTGTCTCTAAGGCGCTCAACCAAGTCGGAAGGAATGGCTTCATTGGTTTCAAAATGCCTTGCAAAAATATCCAGGCACTCCTTCTCATAACACCAGTTTTCCATAATCTGGCTGGGCAATTCTACAAAATCCCAATACACACTGGTGCCGCTCAAACTTGCATAGGTGCCTTTAGCCAGTATGCCATGCAGCGCATGGCCAAACTCATGAAAAAGCGTAGTTACTTCATTAAAGGTCAGCAAGCTAGGTGTTTTTGCAGTAGGCTTGGTGAAATTACACACGATACTTACGTGCGGCCTGATGTCTGTCCCGTTCAATACATGCTGACTGCGGTAGCTTGTCATCCACGCACCGTTGCGCTTCCCTTTACGGGGAAAGAAATCAGCATAGAAGACGGCCAGGTGGCTGCCATCCCGGTCTTTCACTTCGTAAGTGCGTACATCCTGGTGGTATTTTTGAATATCGTTGCGCAAATGGAAGGTAATGCCGTAAAGCTTTTGGGCCACTTCAAAAATGCCTGCTACAACACTTTCCAGTTTGAAATAAGGCTTTAATTGCTCATCATCGATCCGGTATTTCTTTTGTTTCAGTTTTTCACTGTAATACGCAAAATCCCATTTTTGCAGATCTGCCAACCCATCCAACTCTTTGGCATAAGCCGCCACTTCCCGTACATCCTGTTCCCCAGCCGGTTTAGCCGATACCAATAGTTCATCCAGGAAATGCTGCACTTTATCCGGCTGTTCAGCCATTCGCTCCTGCAATACATAATGTGCATGCGTTTCAAAACCTAAAAGTTGTGCCCGTTCGTGGCGCAGCTTTGCAATTTGCAATACAATCACCCGGTTATCCGTCTCTCCTTCCGTAAAAGAGCGGCTCCCATAGGCCTTTACCATTTTCTCACGCAGTCTCCTGTTTTTGGCGTACGTAACGAAGGGAATATAGCTGGGGAAATGCAAAGTGAAGATCCATTTCCCCTTATGTCCCATTTCTTCGGCAGTCTCTGCTGCAGCTTCTATTGCGTTAACAGGTAATCCTGCTAGCTCCTCTTCCTGTTCAAGGATCAGGTGAAAGGCATTCGTATCCGCCAGCACATGTTCCCCAAAAGCCAAACTCAATTGAGCGAGCTCTTTATCGATGGCACGCAGGCGTTCTTTGGAAGCCCCTCTTAAAGTAGCGCCATTCCGTGTAAAGGAGCGATAGGTTTTATGCAGCAACATCGCTTCTTCTGTGCTAAGTTCCAGCTCATCTTTCCGGGTATGAACCTCCTCCACACGGGCAAAAAGTTGCTCATCCAACATAATGTCATTGGCATATTCACTGAGCAGGGGAGAAATAATACGTGCTGCCGCTTGTATGGCCTCATTGGTTTCGGCAGAATTCAGGTTAAAAAATACTTCCGACACCCTGGATACCAATTTACCGCTGCGTTCCAGCGCTTCAATGGTATTCTTAAATGTTGGCGCATCACTTTGCCCGGTGATCCCGGCTATTTCTGCCTTTGCCTGTGCAATAGCCTCTTTAATCGCGGGTTCAAAATGAGCCGGCTCTATGCTTTCAAAAGGCACTGTTTCAAAAACAGTTTTATAGGGCTGTAACAGCGGATTCATTTAATGTAGTTTTGTTGAAATGGTGGGCAAATATAACGTGTTCAAAGCGGCCTTCCATTAGAATTAACGTAGACTTCTTAGTCTAAAAGATACACATCCTATGAGTAAAAAAATATACAGTATATCCGTGCGGGTTCTACTTGTATGCATTGTTTTAAACATTTTAAAATGAATAAAAAAGCACAACAAATTCAGGCGTATCAAACACGTGTTGAACAGATAAAAAAACACGTATTGGATAGTTTCTACTACCTGGAAGCTGAAGCGCTTCGCTACAAGCCTGCACCTGATAAATGGAGTATTTCTGAGGTAATGGAACACATTAACCTGGTAAATCATTTCTATATAAAATCTCTGAGCAAAGCGGTTCATGCCGCAACGGACGGAGAGGAAGCCGTCTTGCGCTATACCTGGTTTGGAAAAAAATTTGCCCGCACCATGGCCCCTAGGAAAGGAGAGGTTACCAATAAAATGCCCACTTTCAGAAAAATAAATCCCGTTGCCCGGGCAAAACAAGGGTATGCGGTGGTGGAAAAAGTGGTTTTTCAAAATTTCATGGACGACCTGGACCAGTTGAGCGAGCTTTTAAAGCAGGCCCGGGAAAAGAAAGTAAACCGGGCCCGGATCAAAACCTTTGCTCCGTTGCTTCGATTGAGTTTCGGAGATGGTGTGGAAGTACTCTTAAACCATACCGACAGGCATTTGGTACAGGCTGGTAGGGTGCTTAGCCAGAAAGGCTAGGGCTCTTTTTACATTCGCCTAAGAATTGATACGTAATAAAAGAGGGCTGACGTACGTCAGCCCTCTTTTATTTTAACACTTTTGATCGAGGCATTACTTACTCCACGATCTTTATCCAAAGTTCGTCCGTATAACGGCCGTTCATATTGCTCGCTTTAGCGCGATCGGCCTCCTGGTACGTATCAAACTTAAGCAAGTATACGTAATAGTAGAAGTTGTTCAGGTCCTGGAAATAACGGGCATTTATTCCCTGGCCACTTAACCGCCTAACCAGCTTTTCTGCATTTTGCTGGTTGCTGAATACACCGGCTACCACATAATATCCACGACTTCCGGGCACAACATTACCGGCCTGGTTTGCCGGGTTGTATTCGCCCGTTTGGTTTCCTGCACCCGGTTGACCACCAGTTTGCCCGCCTTGGTTGTTAAAGTCATTTTGCTGATTGCCGCCTTGTGGCTGACCACCCGTTTGTCCGCCTGTTTGGCCTCCACCGGTATTGCCTCCTCCAGGGTTGTTGGCCGAAGCCGGGGGCACGGTGACCTTCACTTTAGCTGCCGCTGCTTCAATTTCCTTTTCAATTTCCCTGCGGTACTGGTCTTTAAACTCTTCCAGCTTTTCGTCCACAATTTCTTCTGTCTGATCACGCATCCTGCGCTGATCTTGCTTCAGGCGTTTGATCTCGTTCTCCAAACGTTCGTTTCGCTTATTGCTTCCAAAACGATACGCCAGCATAAATTCGTGGCTTGTGCCCAGGCTGGGCCCAAACTCATTCAGGGAGAAATCATAGGCATACCCGAAGGTAATTTCCTCCGTAAGGTTAAGCCCGATGTTTGCGGTAACGGCATAATCGCTCCTGAACATGGCGCCTACGTAACCATATTCCCTCAGGCTGAACAGCAAACCTGCATCTATTTGAAAGGGTACGTTTTCCGCTACCCGCACCATTACGTTGGGCGAAAGCACCATTTTATCTCCGGCAAATTTGAAGTCGTACATTGCATTGGCTACGTAGTGACGAATAAGCGAATAATTCACAGGAGTGCTGTAATCAGTAGTATACTCGATAGAACCTCCTATTAGTTGCGGAACAGCAAATCCAAGAGTGAAATCCGATATCTGAAGGCTAAGGCCTGTATTTACATCAAACAAACCTCTTTCACCATTGGTAATAGACAATACCGGCTCAATACCATCTTTTGCCCGCACCGAAGCTATGTCGATATCATTGCGGATATAGCCGGCTCCCAAGCCTAAGGACAGGGTAGTATTGTCGGCTAAGCGCAATTTATAGGCATAATTGCCATAGAAACCCATGCGCTTCACAATATCTGTAACATCACTGAAGCCATATAAACTCCAACCCACTTTTTGCTCATTTAAAGAACCGTTGATGCCGAAGGCTGAGGTTTCCGGGGCGCCCTGTACATCACTCCACTGCCTGCGGTGCAATAAGGTAAGCGAAGTTACCCCCTGGCTGCCGCTCATGGCCGGGTTATACACATAAGGCGTAAAGTAGTAATTGCTGTACAGTGGTATTTGTTGTGCGTAGCCAGTGAAACCCAAACATGACAACGCAATAAAGGCTAATATTCTTTTCATGATCAAGCTTAGTTTTGGTTTCTGATAATGGTTACTGCGCTTTTCACCCTGACGACATCGTTACAACTCAGCACAAAATAATAGGTACCATCGGGCAAGGCATTCCCGCCATTATCGTTTCCATCCCAAAGTCCGTTGAAATTCTCTTCTGTAAATACCGGTGCACCCCAACGGTTGATGATCTGTATTTTGCAAACGTCATTTTCACGGTACACGCTGGTAATGTCCCATACGTCATTGAAGTTATCCCCGTTCGGGGTAAACAGGTTGTATACCCTGTCCAGGCCACTGCTGGTTACACTATCGTTGGCCCTGCTGATAAACATGCGCAAAGAATCGCGGTCTGAGCAGCCGTTGTTATCCGTGACGGTTAGGTAGATCTTCACCGTATCCGCATCCAAAGAATCCGGTAAGGTATAGCTTATGCTGATGGTTTGTTCAAAGAAAGTATTTACGGCAACCGGCTTTCCTAGTTCTGCGCCCCATACGAAATTCGTTCCCCCGCTACCACTCAAAGTGACGGTTTCTCCGCTCAGAGCTGTAACATCCGGCCCGGCATCTGCCATCACGGAGTAATAAGCCACAGTAATCGTATCGTATTTGGCACAGCCGTCATTGGTTAAGGCCTCCACATAGTATTTGCCTTCATCTCCCGTGCGCAGAAGGCCGGTGTTGGTGAACAAGTTGTTCGAAGGGGACTCAAACCACCTCAAATTAGCCGCTACGCTGTTGTTTACCACGGCATTTACCTCCAGGGTATCTCCCGGACACAACAGAAAAGCCCGCTGGTCGGGTACCAACCTGATTTCCGGGTAAGGGGTAAAATCAATGCGTACCGCATCTGAAAGGGAGTCGCATCCTAAAGTATCGGTGACCCTTATTTGAAAATAAGCAGAGGTATCCAGGTCTACCCCGAATACCGAAAGGGTTGCGGTATCGACTCGTATGAAGTTGGTATCTGCGAAGCGTCCAAAATTCATAATCTGACCGTTCACGAACCAATCGTATTGGTTGTATTCCTCATAAGCGAAGAGATACGCAAGATCAATGGTATCTCCGTAGCAGAAAAGATTGTTTACCGGGGCGCTTACCGCGGCAAAGGGCAATGCGTCTACGGTTGTTTGTACAATATTGCTTTCCGTACTGCAGGTAAACACCGTATCCGAGCCCTGTATAAAATGTTCGGTAATAAAAACCTGGAAGATGCCCGCTTCTTTAATGGTAATGGCACTATCCAGCGGATCGTTCAGGTTAAGGGTATCAAGCCCGTTTCTCACCCACACGTATTCGTATGCACCCTGGGGGTGAGAAGAGGTACCGCGTGCGGAGAGGATAAGGGAATCTCCCGCGCAAAAGCGGGTCGGGCTTCCCAATGTTCCTCCTGGGCCACTCAGGTTTCCATTCCCAATGCGCATCAGAGTAGTATCTACCTCGTAGGCGTTGAAATAAACACCTCTGTTCCTGGGAAAAATGCCACTGCCAAAGTTTATGTCGGGGTCGCCTACGCTAATGGCAGAACTGGAATCTTCACAGGTAGTAGAAGAGGTTACCACCAGGGAATAATACCCGCTGTTCGTGACCCACAAATGCCCTTGATTGGGTCCTAAACCGGGTATGGGAGAGCCATCCACGAGCCAGATATGCGCATCTGCCGAAAGGCTGTCCGTATTCCACAAAAAGAGGGAATCGCCTGCACAAAAGTTCACGGTAGAGTCCTTAAATATGAAGGGATCCGGAGCAATCCCAGCGGGAATGGGGTCCGTTCCATCAGCGGTAATGGGGCCTCCCGCAATACGTGTGAGAAGGCGGGTAAGCGAATCTGTTAAGAAGATGTTGTCGTAACGGGCGTCTACTGTATCCAAGACAACATTGGCGCTGGGGTTAGGTATAAGCTGACGTTCAACGGTATCACTCACAGCCGGTGCGGGCGTGACCTGGGTAGCGTTTACCCGCAGGGCAAACAAATAGTCGCTGGTGTTGATCCCGGTAGGTATGGTAATGCCCGTCATGGTAATAGGCGCACTGGGTGCGGTAATATTGGCCGGAGCATTAAATGTGCCTATCGCCTGGCCATTGATCGGGTTCGTGGCGTTGTTCTTATCTGTAATGGTAAGTTCAACTACAGCAAAGGCATTGATCTGCCCCTGGGTCACTACAAAGTCGAGCTCATACACATTACCCGGGCAAATAAGAAGAACCTGGGAACCAGACAGGTTAAGCGTTCTAAACGCTGTAATGTCAAGATTGGTTTGAGCCGAAGCCAAATGACCAACTACCACCGTAAATAACAGAAAGAAGCATTTAAGTACAAACTTTCGCATAGGGTTTAGATTGTAGGGATTTCATTAAAGGTGCAATATAGAGAGAAATGACAGAGTTTATATATAGCCGTTTGGGGAGTTTTACACGTTAATTAGTTTTAGAAGATGAATGTACCTCATAATCTGCGAACAGCCCATATCTTTGCTCGTTTCATTCTTGGATCTCAAAAACATGCCCGGATTCTTTTCTTCCCGTAAAAGTGCCTTTGGTTTTGCCTTTAAAGGAATCCGTTTGTTTTTTAAGGAAACCCACGCCCGGCTGCATTTGCTGGTGGCGATCCTGGTAGTGCTGGCAGGCATCTTTTTTCATTTACAAGCCCTGGAGTGGTGCCTGGTGTTCCTGTGTATCGGAGCGGTATGGTGTGCCGAAGCCTTTAACAGCGCCATAGAACGCATTGTTAATAAAATTTCACCCGAACACAACATAGAGGCCGGCAGGATCAAAGATATTGCTGCCGGGGCCGTACTTTTACTTTGCATTTTTGCGGCTTTGATCGGGCTGCTTCTTTTTGTACCCAAAATCATTTTACTTTTTTGATCTGAACGCTCATGTTTACTCCTCTTCTCGCCTGGTCATTCAACGAACTGGAAAAGCATCCTCCCGGACAGGCTCTACAAAACATCGCCATTGAGTTAAAGAAAAAAGTACCTCATTATACCTGGGTCGGGTTTTACTTCATGCAACATAGCGAACGCGCTTTGTATCTCGGGCCATACGCAGGTCTTGCTACCGAGCACATACGTATCCCCTTTGGAAAAGGCATTTGCGGACAAGTAGCGGTTAGCGGAGAAACTTATTTAGCGGAGGATGTAACTGCTGAAAGCAATTACATAGCCTGTAACGTAGAGGTAAGGTCCGAGATCGTAGTTCCCATTTATGGTGAAACCGGAACACTACTGGCCCAGCTTGATATCGACAGCAACCAGGCCAATGCCTTTGGGGCAGAAGATGAGCGCTTCCTGAATCAACTCTGTACTGAAATAGGAAAGCATATCGAAGGTCGGTTTAGCTATGAGGACCTCACCTAAGCCCTAATGCCCTTTTTAATTTGCACGGATGGCCTCTACCGGATCCAGCCTTGAAGCGGAATAAGCAGGGATGAAACCTGAAACAAGCCCGATGATTACTGAGATCACTATGCCAAAAAGGATGTTATTCAAACTCAGGGCCATCTCAAAGTCCGAAGCGCTGCGTACACCAAGCGTAAGCAGGTAAATGAGCCCCAGGCCAATAAGTCCTCCCATTATACATAGCAATACAGATTCTAAAAGGAACTGCAATAAGATGAAATAGCTCTTGGCACCAAGGCTCATTTGGATGCCAATTTGGTTGGTCCGTTCCCGTACACTGACAAACATAATGTTGGCAATACCAAAGCCACCTACCAGGATACTAAAACCTCCGATAAACCACCCGGCTACGCCTAAGACGCCAAAAAGCGCATCGAGCCCGCTGGAAATAACCGATACTTCGTTGAGTGCAAAACTGTCGTCTACGGTAGGTTTGAGCCGCCTGATGCTGCGCATCGCGCCCCGCAAGTCGTCTTTCATCGCTTCTACTTCCACTCCTTCTTTTGACTTAGCCATCAAAAAAGCGCCATTTTTGTTCTCCAGGCTCATCATGGTGCGGGCAAACATCACCGGGATCAACACGGTTACATCCGTATCTACCCCCACCAAACTTCTCCCCTGTTTCGCAAACACCCCTATTATTCTCACTTTACGCCCCAATAGCTTTATTTCCTGCCCTACTATAGAGTCGGTACCAAACAAGCCCTGGGCAATGTCGCTGCCAACCAAGGCTACCGGGCTGCCACTGGAAGATTCCAGTTCAGTAAAATAGCGCCCCTGGGCAATGTCGAAGTTCCAGATAGCCTGGTAGGCATGAGATACCGGTAATATAGTGGCATTTTCCACGCTGTTTTCCCGGTATTTAACCGTGTTGTTGATGCCAAAGGCAAAGGCCAGGTACTCTACCGTGGAAGTGCGTTTGCGCAAAGGCTCCAACTCTTTGTAAGAGGGTTCAGGCCGCTGAAAGTATTTCCACCAGGGATATTCGCCACCGCCTCCTCCCCAGGGCCATTTTTGTACATATACGACATCACTACCCAAACTAGCTACGCTGTTGCGAATGCCTTTTTCAAGTGAATCTACTGCGGTAAAAACGGAAACAATGGTGAAGATGCCGATAGAGATACCCAACAAGCTCAACACGGTACGCAATACATTTACAGAAAGGGCATGTACGGCAAACTGAAGGCTTTCTTTGAAGATTCTGAAAAAGATCATTCAAGCTGTTGAAAAGATTGCGGTAAATATAAAGCAAAAGCAAGTGACGGCCGGTGGCTAAGCTGTACGAAAGTGTTAAATTCGCGGGCTTAATATCTTATGATGCAGCAACTTTCAAAATCCCCTACCGCACTTCTTTCTGTTTATTACAAAGATGGCCTGGATGTATTGGTAAAAGCACTTGTAAACCAGGGCTATACTTTACTTTCAACGGGAGGCACGCGTACCTATATACAAGAACTTGGATACGAGGTAGAGGCTGTAGAAAACCTTACGGGTTACCCCAGTATTTTGGGAGGCCGCGTAAAAACCCTTCACCCAAAAGTGTTTGGGGGTATACTGGGACGCAGGGAAATGGCCGGCGATGTAGAAGAAATGGAAAGTTACGAAATTCCTGCCATCGATGTGGTAGTGGTTGATTTATACCCCTTCGAGGAAACCGTTGCGGCCGGGGGCAGCCATAACGAGATCATAGAAAAAATTGACATAGGAGGCATATCGCTTATCCGGGCAGCCGCCAAAAATTACCAGCACACCTGGATCATTCCTTCCCGGGCACACTACTCGAAAGCGGTAGAAGTGCTCGCGAAGGGCAAACCGGATGAAGAAACCCGAAAGGCCTTTGCAGGAGATGCCTTTGCGATAAGCAGTGGCTATGACCGGGCCATTCACCGACATTTGAGCGGCAGTGAAAGCAGTTTGCAATTAACTTTTGGACCGGAAAACAGCCTGCGTTATGGAGAAAACCCCCACCAGGAAGGCGCTTTCTACGGCAAGCTGGAAGAAGTGTTCACCAAGCTCCACGGCAAAGAACTAAGCTATAACAACTTGCTTGATGCCGATGCTGCCGTGAACCTCATCCGGGAATTTGAAGAGCAAACCCTGGCTATCCTGAAGCACAACAATGCCTGTGGGCTGGCCTCGCGCGAAGCACTTACCGACTGCTGGAAAGATGCACTTGCGGCTGATCCCGTTTCCGCTTTTGGCGGGGTGATCGTAACCAACACCACCATTGATGCCGCAACGGCAGAGCTCATGAATGCCTTGTTTTTTGAGATTGTAATTGCCAAGGGGTATGAGCCGGACGCTTTGGATATCTTAAAGCAAAAGAAAAACCGCATCATTCTCGTTCTGAATGCTTATGAAGTCCCTCAAAAGCAGTATCGTAGCCTGCTAAACGGTCTTCTGGTGCAGGACAGGGATGACGTAACCGACCAGGTGGAAAGCATGGAAACAAAAACAGAGGAGGCCCCCACCGCAGCGCAATTGGAAGACCTTGCCTTTGCCAGTAAGATCTGCAAGCACACCAAGTCAAACACGATTGTGCTGGCCAAGAATAAACAGTTGTTAGCCAGTGGCACGGGACAAACCTCAAGGGTTGATGCACTAAAGCAAGCGATAAACAAAGCAAATTCCTTTAATTTGACTCTGGAAAATGCTGTAATGGCTTCCGATGCCTTTTTTCCTTTTCCCGACTGTGTGGAAATTGCGCACAAAGCAGGCATAACCGCTGTTGTACAGCCCGGAGGTTCCGTAAAGGATCAGCTCAGCATTGACTACTGCAATACGCATCACGTGGCCATGGTATTTACAGGTACCCGCCACTTTAAACACTAATAGTACGGATGGGATTATTTGATTTTTTTAAAGAAGACATAGCCATTGACCTGGGCACAGCCAATACGCTTATCATTCACAACGATAAAGTAGTGGTAGATGCCCCCTCCATTGTAGCGAAAGACCGCAATACAAACAAGATTATTGCCGTAGGGCACCAGGCCAGGCAAATGCACGGCAAAACGCACGAAGACATTAAAACCATCCGCCCGTTGAAAGACGGAGTAATTGCCGACTTTGAAGCTTCGGAAGCCATGATCCGTGAAATGATCAAGAGTATTCCCGCACTCAAGAACCGCATGATCCCGCCCAGCTTACGCATGGTTATTTGCATTCCTTCGGGCATTACGGAAGTGGAGAAACGAGCTGTGCGCGACTCTGCAGAACGTGCAGGAGCGCGCGAAGTATACCTCATCCATGAGCCCATGGCAGCCGCTATTGGTACGGGAGTAGACGTACAGGAACCGAAAGGAAACATGATCATTGACATAGGCGGAGGAACCACCGAGATTGCCGTATTGGCACTGGGAGGTATTGTGGCAGACAAATCGATCAAAGTTGCCGGAGATGTATTTACCAACGACATCAGCTATTATATGCGTACCCAACACAACCTCTATGTGGGGGAGCGCACGGCCGAAGAGATCAAGATCCGTATAGGTTCGGCTTTGGATGAAGTGGAGAACGCACCGGAAGAAATGCCGGTGCAAGGGCGCGACCTGCTTACAGGTAAACCCAAGCAAATTATGGTAACGTATAAAGAAATTGCCAAATCGCTGGACAAGTCGATCATGCGCATAGAAGACGCCATTATGGAGGCGCTCAGCATGACGCCTCCCGAACTAGCTGCCGACATTTACAACAGCGGCATTTACATGGCCGGGGGAGGCTCTATGCTACGTGGGCTGGACAAGCGCATTAGCATGAAAACCGACCTGCCGGTATATGTGGCCGAAGACCCGCTACGCGCCGTAGTACGCGGCACCGGTATAGCGCTTAAGAACGTAAGCAAATTCAATTTCCTAATGAGGTAACCCCGGACTAAATGCAAAACCTGATCCGGTTTTTCGTTCGCTTTCGGCTGCTCTTTCTATTCATACTTTTAGAAGGTCTGGCCTTAAGTTGGATGTTCAGCAGCCGAAGTTTTCAAAGGTCTACCTATTTAAACAGCAGCCGTGCCGTAAACGGAGTCATATTGACAAGATATGACGCGCTTACCGACTACCTCAACCTTGCCAAACAAAATGAGCAGCTTGCCAAAGAAAATGCAGCGCTCCGGTCGCTCACAAAGGACGCCTACCTCCCCGTTTACACCACTCCGCAAACCAGTGAAGATACCCTGTATAAAGTGCGCTACCAGTACATAAGCGCACAAGTGATCAACAGCAGTTTTCGCAAAAGGCAAAATTACATGACCATTAACCGGGGCAGCGCTCATGGCATTGCCCCCCAAATGGGCGTGATTGGCCCAAAGGGAGTTGTTGGTGAAGTAAAAGAAGTAAGCGAGCACTTTGCCACCGTCATTCCCCTCATCAACCCTACCCTGGCCATTAGCGGGCGGCTTAAGCATACCGGCTTTTTTGGCCCGGTAAAATGGGAAGGTGCAGACTACCGTATGGCTACCGTATCGGATATTCCGCGTTATGCGCAGGTAAGCCATGGAGATAGTATTGTTACGGACGGGCGCTCTCTCATTTTTCCCGCAGGTATACCTATTGGTACGGTTACGGAATACAGCATACAAGACGACAAAAACTTTTATACCCTCCTGATAGAGCTGTCTACAGACTTCTCCTCCGTAGACCATGTATATGTAGTACTGGATAAGTTTAAGACCGAAATTCTTAACCTGCAGCAATCTCCATGAAAAATGCCAAGTATATCCTCTGGTTCTTTGTCCTGGTGTTGCTTCAGGGCCTGGTCTTTAACCGTATTTTGTTTTGGGGATACCTGAACCCTTACCTCTACGTGATCCTCTTACTGTTTTTACCCGTGCGTATTGACAAAGCACTCCTGCTGATCACTGCCTTTTGCCTCGGCATCTGCATTGATGCTTTTGAGAACAGCGGAGGTCTGCATGCTGCCGCCAGTACCTTTATTGCCTTTCTCAGACCTTTTATACTGCGTATACTAAGCAACCGGCAGGGTACTGAATTTAATGAGCTGAAGATTAAAGATCTGGGTTTAAGAACCATGACCATCTATGCCTTCCTGCTCATTTTCCTGCACCACTTTGTTTTGTTTGCCCTGGAAGCTTTTAAATTCAGTGAAATAGGTACGGTTCTCCTGCGTTCTTTGTACAGCAGCCTTTTTACCTTTGTCCTGGTAATATTTGTACATCTGTGGAACGTGCGCAGCAAGTGATTTCATGAATAAGAACCGCAAGTACCTTTTTTTCTTTTTCTTTTCGGCTATTGCCCTGGTTTTTATAGCCCGCCTCTTTTATATACAGGTAATAAAAGACGAGTACAAACTATCGGCCGCAAACAATGTAGTACGCAAGGAAAAAATATACCCCGGCCGCGGTTTTATCTACGACCGGAACGGGAAGTTGTTGGTGGGCAACCAAAGTGCTTATGACCTCATGGTGATCCCCCGCATGGTAAAAGACATCGACACCAGCAGGTTTTGTGCTTTGCTCAGAATTGATAAATCTGATTTCACCGAGCGGATGCAAAAGGCCAAAGAATACAGCTACATCCGTGAATCCGTTTTTATAAAGCAGCTTAGCCGAGAGCAGTTTGCTTACTTACAGGAAGTATTGCACCATTACCCGGGCTTCTTTCCGCAAAAGCGGATCCTTAGAACATACCCACACAAAGCAGGAGCTAATGTGGTGGGTTTTATAGGCGAAGCCAATGATTATTTTCTGGAAAAAAACCCATCCTACAGCAAAGGTGATCTGGTAGGCATTACGGGCATAGAAAAGTCTTACGAGAACGAATTGCGGGGCAGGGCCGGTATCGCCTTCAAAATGGTAGACGTCCACAATTCAACCAAGGGAAGGTTCCAGGAAGGGGAATACGACACCTTACCACAACCCGGTAAAGACGTGATCAGCACCATAGATATTGAACTACAGAAGTATGGGGAACTCCTTATGACCGGCAAGAGGGGGAGCATAGTGGCGATAGAACCCGCCACGGGAGAGATCCTGAGCCTGGTAACGGCTCCCTCCTATGACCCCGAGTTGATGATAGGGCGCGAAAGAAGCCGTAATTACAGTCGCTTGTACCTGGATAGCATCAATAAACCGTTGTTTGACCGGGGTCTGCTGGCTGAATACCCCCCGGGTTCTCCCTTCAAGGTAATCAATGCCCTTATAGGCTTGCAGGAAGGTACGCTAACGCCATCCACCAGCTATACCTGCCACCACGGTTTTCACTACAGAAGCTTACACGTAGCTTGCCATTGCGGCACCAACTACCCCATCGCGTTACGCACCGCCATCAGCAAATCCTGTAACAATTATTTCTGCACGGTTTTTAAACATGCCGTGGAAAAGTACGACAACGCACAACTCGGTCTAGATGCCTGGAGCAAGCATGTAAAGAGCTTTGGGTTGGGGCAGTATTTGAATAACGACCTCCCTACCGGCCGACCGGGCTTTGTCCCTACCGCGAGTTATTATACCGGGGTAGACGGAGGTACCAACTGGCGGGCAGTGCGAGCCATCTCATTGGGCATAGGCCAGGGAGAACTCGTGCTCACCCCCATTCAAATGGCAAATTTTACCGCTACTATTGCCAACAGGGGGTGGTATATTACTCCTCATATTGTGAAAAAAGTGGGGGATACCAAAATTGAAGACGAACAATTAACCAAACCTAAGTATACCAGTATTGAACCCGGGCATTTTGAAACCGTAGTAAATGGCATGTTTGATGTATTTGAATACGGCACTGCCAGGGGTAGCCGTTTGGAAGGCATAGAGATGTGCGGGAAAACGGGAACAGCACAGAACCCACACG
>JANQPD010000071.1 GCA_028285465.1 Owenweeksia sp.
CTGCTTTATGGCCAACTTTGTGCAAAACCAAAACATCCAGGTACATACGAGCGATGCCGGCTTTTTGGCACATGCTTACGGTGATGCCGATAAAAACAATTTCAATACTATTTCATCAAATGGCTGTGCTATGCCCTGGGAAGGCAGCACCAATATGCGTCCCAATGTACGCTTTGAGGTAAGCCCCGCTTTTGCCAATACAGACACACTTTTTAACATAGGTTATTCTACTGCCGGAGCCTTTGCCGATGTAAACAATGACGGATACATAGATGCCGTGGTAGGAAATGTAGCAGGTGGTGTGCAGTTCTTTTACGGTAAAAAGTTTGAAAACGACATTGGCCTTAAAGAACCTGAAGCAATCAGCACGGGAGATTTTTCTGTATATCCCAACCCGGGGAAAGGAGCTTTTAGCATTGCCCGCAGCACCGGCACACCTGCCACTTTAAAAGTCTTTAGCCTGAATGGCGCCCAGGTACTCAGTAAAACACTCAACCAGCCGTTGGAAAGTATTTCTTTGGAGCATTTGCCTAAGGGCATGTACCTGTTCCTGCTTCAGGAAGGAGACCAGGTGCACAGCAAAAAGGTGATCAAGAATTGAGGCAGGTGAAGCTTATTCGATCAACCATTCCCGCATACCAGGGGTAGCGTATACTTCCCATTCGCCCTCATCGTTTGTATAAATGAGGTAAGCCTCCACACCCGGTTTGCCGGCGAGGAATTTTTTGCTTTGTTCTACGCCAAGTACCATACATACCGTGGCGTAGGCATCGGCATCCATACTTTCGGCGCAGGCAATCGTAGCGCTCAACAAGCGGTTCCGGGCAGGGAAACCACTTCGCGGGTCTATGGTATGTGCGTATTTAATCCCCGTTTCTTCGTCTACCCAAAATTTACGGTAATTGCCAGAAGTGGCTAATGAAAGATCCTTGAGCTCTACAATGGCTTTTAAGCGATTACCCTCCTCCAGTTCTTCCGTAGGCTTGTCAATGCCGATACGCCATACCCTGCCTTCTACGTTTGTGCCACGGGCCCGGGTCTCCCCTCCTACTTCCACAAAATAATCCTTTACCCCCTGTTGTTCCAGGTATGTGGAAATCAGGTCCACGGTAAAGCCCTGGGCAATGGCATTAAAATCTATCCGG
The DNA here is from genome assembly GCA_028285465.1 of Owenweeksia sp. Classification (GTDB taxonomy): domain Bacteria; phylum Bacteroidota; class Bacteroidia; order Flavobacteriales; family Schleiferiaceae; genus JANQPD01. The sequence goes on from JANQPD010000071.1 coordinate 1,146, forward strand.
TATCCCCCGGGCAGGTGAAAATAACCTCTATCCATCCAAACACGCTCATACCCGACAAAGCGCAATACAGAGTCTACCCGAGTACTGTCTGCTTTACTTCTGGTTCCCATATTCCCAAACCCCCAAAGTTCCACAAGCGGGCCAACAGTCGGGTCAAAGGCACCTCCTGTTTCCGATGCAATAGCAGCACTGCGCTCATACACCTGCTTAAATAGCGCATCTACCTGCACTATGCTGTCTGCATGTGCATTTATATGGCTGATGAGTGAGTTTTTATTGTAGGTGCTCAAAGAGGCATCCACTGCCTTAAAAAGGCTGTCTACCGCCCCGCTCAAATCTTTACCCGGGGCACTGACGTACTTAATTTGAAAGGTGGTTCCCTGTGCATATCCGTTTAGTGTCGTTTGTACTTTATCGAGAGATCCATTACACGCGATCAGCAGAGGCAAAAACAATAGGGGTATCCATTTCTTCATGCGCCAAAAGTACAAAGCGCTTTAACGCCTGCTCTATTTTTTATACCGCGGACCTCTTATCCAACGGCTATACCAGCGCTTAAGCCAATGTGGAGAAACCCCCAGGCGATAGCCAGTAAACACGATTGCGTTGGCCAGGTTTACCCGCAAAAAGCTATTGTACAAATACTTGCGGTCAAGTACTTGCAGGTAAGCAGGTATCTTGACCCATTTTGCTACCGCCCGCGCACGCTGCACCAATTCATAATCTTCCATTAAAGGAATGTCCTTGAATCCCTCCAAACGAAAAAACAAGGATCTGGTAATAAACAGAGATTGGTCGCCACCACTGGCCACCAAACCGGAGAGGCGGCTCAAGTAACTATTCATGCGGACCCATTTGTTTTCTGAACGTATCCGTTGCCGGAAATGGCCAAACTCAAAACCCCTTTCCACAGCCGATTGAATGGCCTGTAAAAAATAGGGAGGTGGAAAAGCATCTGCATGCAAAAAATACAGGAGCGGAGCTGTTGCCTGGTGTGCGCCATAATTCATTTGGCAGGCTCTTCCCTTTTCAGGGGATGTATACACCCTGGCCCCGGCCTCTTCAGCCCTCTTTACCGTATCATCGGTACTACCTCCATCTATTACCAGTATTTCAAAAGAAACCGGTTTTCCCTTTTCAAATAGATGGGCTATTAAATCCCCTATACAATGTTCCTCTTCGTAAGTAGGAATGATGATGCTAACCTCCATATACCGGCACATATTTCTTCATCACGTACGGAAAGGGGATGCAATTAGATCATACCTGGAGTTCTTTAGCATTCTTCGTCCAGTATAAACCCATGCCTTACCGCATGTTGCATGGCCTCCCGGCTTCTCTTGAACTGTAAACTCGGAATCGACAATTTTTCTATCTCGGTCAGCCTTTGATTTACAGCCTTGCGGTGGGAGCGTTTTACCGCACGGATATAAATAGCCATTACCTGCTGTGGGTATTTTTGTGCGATGCGGTAATAAATCTCGGGATCATGCTGCCCGTTGTCTCCGAGTAAAACAAATTTTTGTTCCGGGTGAAGATGCAGGATGCGTTCGATTTTTTCTTCCTTGTGGTTGTGGTTGCCGAAACCCTGTGTGAAAAAGTCGCGCCACCGATCCTTTATATCCTTTAACAACAGGGGCCCTTTAGGGAGATCATGCAAAGCCATGAAGCTTACCAGGAAATCATACAGGTTCCATTCGCTGCTGCTTACGAAGTAAAAAGGATTCTCCGCATCCCCTTCCGTACCGTTGCGCAAGCCATTGTAAAAAGCCACTACCCCTTTAAACGGCCTACGCGTTTCTGCGTTCTTTGTAAGCAGCACATACAATTTACGCCAGATCCTGGTGATATGGGATACCAGGAAGGTATCGTCAATATCGGATATGCAGCCAAAAGAAAAACCATGCGTAATCCTGATCTCTGTTTCCAGTTTTACCGGCTCCTGGCCTTCTACCAGGGTATCGAGCAATACGAGCTTTGCCTTGTGCCAGCCGGCAGGTAGTTTGTGGTTTTCCAGCTTAAACTCATAAAAGCCCGAAGCATTTGTGTGTATTACAAATACTTCGGCTCCCAGTTTCAGTTGTACGCGTGCTTGTGGCACGGTACGCACTAAAAACATTTTGATCAGGGTAACAAAATTCCGCCAGGCACTGTATCGCTTCCGGGGCTTACTCATGGCCATACCCCTGAATACGTGGCCCTGGACGATCAGTTTTTCCGCATTTCCAAATCCCCTATACGCCAGTAAAAAAGGATAATCCACAAAGCGAAAGCGGTTTTTCAACCAGCGGACAAACCAATTGCCCCGGATGGGTGCTTCTTTATAGCTTTGCCAGTTCGGAGGCTTGGAGATCATAAACTGTTTTTACGTTTAGCATGCAAAAGAAATTCTTATTTGTCATAAATCCGGTTTCAGGCGGGGTAGATAAAGCGCCCATCCTCAAAGATATTGACCGCTGGGCAACCAAGGCAGGGCATCAATACTCTGTTTTCAACACCACCGGGGAGGACGACCTGCTGCAAATAAAAGAAGTATTGCGCAAGAGTGAAGCAGACGTTACCGTTTCCGTAGGCGGAGACGGTACAGCGCTCCTGGTAGCAGAAGCCGTAATGCACACCGATATAGCACTTGGCATACTACCCGCAGGTTCAGCCAATGGGCTCGCTACGCATTTTAGCCTGCCAAAAACGACCGATAAAGCACTGAATGTATTTAATGAACCGGCAGAGGTACGCTGCGACATGCTTTGTTTCAATGAAAACCGGCATGCCCTGCACATCAGCGACCTGGGCTTAAACGCAAAACTGGTAGAGCACTTTGACCAAAGTGATGCCCGGGGCTTTATGAGCTATGCCGATGGCGTACTGGAAACCGTAAAAGACATGGAAGACTTTGAGGTACATATAGAAGCGGACGGCAATATACATGAAGCACGGCTTATCATGCTGGCCATAGCGAACGCCAACCGCTATGGTACGGGTGCCTTGCTCAATAAAGAAGGGAAAATAGACGATGGCCGGTTTGAACTTTGCCTGCTCAAGAAGTTCGACTTTGGCAACCTGGCTTTGCATTTCTTTGATTTCATTGACGAACACGCAGAGTACATGGAAGTCATCAGTTGTAAAAAGGCCACCATAAAGCTAAACAAGCCGGTTGCTTTTCAAATAGATGGAGAATTGCAGGCAGAAACAAAAGAATTAAAGGTTGAGATACAGCCCGGCTGTATAAAAATGTTAATCCCCGGAAAAGAAAAGAGTTTCCTTGAGCGTTTGCTAAGCTAAAGTACGAGGCAATATGACTGATCCGCAGAAAACATACCGCGACTACTCTGTTGAAGAGGAAGTTGTAAACATTATTACGCATGGTTTAGGAATATTCCTGGGTGTAGCCGGGTTGATCTTACTGATTGCCAAAGGTTGGAACTATCGCCACTGGCCTTATTTTCTTGCCGTGAGCATATACGGGGGAACCTTTATATGGACCTACACTACTTCTACACTTTACCACAGCCTGCTTAAAGCACGCATCAGGGTTAAGAATTTTGTCCACTTGCTGGACCATACGGCCATTTATCTCTTTATAGCAGGCACCTACACACCCATTGCTTACTATTTTTTGCCGCAGCCCTGGAGCGCAGCTATTCTTATTACAATATGGCTATTTGCCCTGGCCGGGGTTGTTTTCAAATTTCACAGCATCGGCCGGTTAAACAGGCTAAGCACATACCTTTACCTGGCTATGGGCTGGTTGATCGTTATAGCGGCCAAACCCTTGCTCGAAACCGCTCCGGCAACGCTGCTCTACTGGGTTTTGGCCGGAGGGATCAGCTACAGCCTGGGCACCGTTTTCTTTTTAATGAACAACGTCAAATACAGCCATGGCATATGGCACCTCCTGGTACTTGGGGGCAGCTTATGCCACTTTTACGGCATATACCTTTTCATTTAACCGGAGCGGAAGGGGTAAGTGCGATGAAATAGATCCCTTGCCGCCCGATGCCCATGGTATCGGCCATCATTTTTATTTCCACTAAGTATTTGAACTCCTTTTCTTTCCAGCGGTCGTCCATGCGCTTGCTCGTAAAATACAGGGTGTCCTTTCTTACAAACGGATTATAGTCCAAGCCGGATGTATTGATCTTAGTGTGAAGCAATTGAGGAGAAAGCCAGTTTCCCGTACTGTCGCGTAAAGTGAGGTAGAGATCTCCGCCTCCTACTTCATTTGCATAGCCGTATGCAGAAAAAACAAGCCGTTGATCATCCGGAGAGACCCAGGCATTGAACTCATGGGTAGACAAACCCGAAAAGGGCAGGATAAGCGGTTTATCGTATGCCGTATCCGCAAAGCGCGCCACATACAGGTCATCTTTGTGCCTTCCGGGATAAACAGCGGTAAAATACAGATCGCCCGCATTATTCATACAGGGATAGAATTCATCCGCCTCTGTATTGATCATGGAATCAAAAGCAGCCGGTTTGCCCCACTCTCTTTCCCTTCTTTCTACAAACCAAAGGTTATAATCACCGGTGGAATCACCTTCGTAAAGCGGGCGGTTGCTGGCAAAAAGAAGCTTGGAACCATCCGGGCTTAGCATTGGTTCCAGGTCTTTGTAAACACTTCCTGAAAAAGGAAGGAGTACGGAACGTTGGTTTTTAATGTCAACCTCTACCAGGAAACTGCGCTTGAGGTTGGGCAATTGTATAGTTGTATACGCAAAAGCTCCGGAGCTGTCCACGCAATAATCGCGCTGTAGAAAACCTTTAGGAATACCGGGGCTAAGTCTTTGTGCCAGGCCTTGTTTTTTTTGCGAAACCCCGGCTTTACCTTCTTTTTTTAGCTCGGCCTTTTCTTCCCGCTTACATGCGGTTAATAAGAAAAATAGGAATAGACCGTAAAGAATTCTCTTTGTCATTTGGGCTGCCTGCTTTAGCGCTTCAAGTTAGGGTTTTTGTTCCCTTTGATCTGATTGACCATCCCTCCATAGATCATTTTCTGTGCGCCTTCGCGCAGCACAAAATCATGAGGAAAGCCCAGGTCCACTTGACTTAGCCGATCGAGCCGTTGTAAGTGAGCCTCTTCCAACTTCACTTCCAGGCTTTGCATATTGTCTTTCAACTGCTCCAGCTTGCGCGCCCCGATTATGGGAATAACCCCTTGCTGGCGTATCCAGGCCAAGGATACCTGTGCAGGTGAGGTACCAACCTCATCCGCTATCTTTACTACTTCCTGTGCTATCTTTTGATTGCGCGCATTAAAACGGTAGGAATTTGAGCCATCCATCCGGTCGCCATCTTCACCCTTATTCTGCTTGCCTATATATTTACCGGTCAATATCCCAGCCGCCAAAGGCGACCAGGCTACCGTGCCCAGCGAAAAAGCCTTAGACATAGGCAGTAAGTCCCGTTCCGGGCTACGCTCCGTAAGGTTGTATTCAAACTGGTTTCCAATAAAGGAGGTCCACCCCCGGGCTTGTGCCAGGGTATTGGCCTGGGCAATGATCCAGGCAGGGGCGTCACTCTGGCCAATATAAAGTACTTTACCCGCACGCACCAGGTCATCCAATGCACGCATCATCTCTTCTACCGGGGTAAGGTAGTCATAGGCATGCACCCAAAGCAGGTCTATATAATCTGTTTTTAAACGTCTTAAACTCGCTTCTACGGATTGCACCAGGTTTTTCCGGTGATTGCCGGATTTATTGGGATTATGTGTGGTATTAGACAAGCTGTACTTGGTAGCCAGTACCATATAATCGCGATCGGCTGCGATCAGGTCTGCCAAAATACGTTCGCTGCTTCCCTCTGTATATACGTCAGCCGTATCAACAAAATTTCCTCCGGCTTCTATATAGGCCTCGAAGATCTTTTTACTGTCTTCCTCACTACTTCCCCACCCCCAGTCTGTACCAAAGGTCATAGTGCCCAAACAAAGCGGAGATACCCGCAAACCAGAGGGACCAAATAAGCTATAATCCATGTCTTAAAATGTTGTTTTTCTTTTGCTTTAAAGTCCATGAATCCCATTTTGTTTACGCGGATAGCATAACATTCTGAATATATCAGGTTCGCATAATATTTGTACTTTTGCACCCTTGCAAAAAGCACATAACTAGTATGGAAGTAATTGACAATAAGGAGATGAGGCACTTTGAAGTGCGTGTAGGAGGAATGTTGGCCGTTATTGAATACCAGATTCAAGAAAAAAAGGTTTTCCTGACCCGTGTTGAATTTCCCGAAAAATTTAAGGCCGATGGCCGCGCGGAAGAAATGTTAGAGCGGGCGCTCGATATGATCGAAGAAACAGGTATGCGGGTAGTGCCCATGACCAAGTTTGTGAAGCAATACTTCAGGGAACACCGCGAGAAAAAACACCTGCTGCCTGTTGGCATTCACCTGTAGCCTTACCGCCTAAAACGCTTCCCCTATAAAAAAGTAAAAGCCCGGCCCTTCTGCCGTAAAGGCCACATCAAGCCGGGTATAGATGTCTTTTTTAGGGAAGAGTAAGAATCGTATACCGCCGCCACCTGCGACTACCACATCATTTACCGCAAGGGTACTAAAGCTTTCAAATACAGAACCGGCCGCAATAAAGGCCGCAGCTCCCCAGCGCTTGGCGAAAGGAAGGGGCAAAAGGCGGTATTCTACCTGGCCTGCCATTAGGTTATTGTCCCGGTAACGCCCTAAGTAATACCCCCGCATCAGGCTTTCGCCTCCCATTAGGGCAAGTTGATTAAAAGGAGCCGTGCCGCTGGTGTTAAACTGGCCAAAAAGCTGTGTAGCCAGCACATCTCTTTTGTTTACCGGCCGGAATAAGCGCCAATCTAAAATTACCGAAGTGAAGTTGAAATCACTGGCCCAGGTTTCATCATAACGCAAAAAGGCCAGCTCGGCAAAGTTACCGTGGCGTACGTTGAGCACATTGTGCCGGTCATCGTATACTACTCCCAAACCCAGTCCGAAGTTTGTAGAGCCATTTGCGCCTTTAGGAAGGTTTTCCTCTGTAAATTCCACATCATCAGCCGGTATAAACGCTACACGGCTCAGGCTCTGCAAGTCCAGTTCCAGCCCTACGTAAAGCGAACCGTATACCTGCCGCAGCACCCTTTCCTTTAACAGAAGAAAGTTCGCATCTACCCGTGCCCTGTATTCCTCCGGAGAATCCGGGCCCACTCCGAAATAAAGCAACGGAAAACTCTGATAACGGTTGCGCCCCAGAAAAAACCACTTGTCTTTATCGGAATAGATCGCATGATCAAACCAAAAACCGTATTGATTCTCAAGGGTAAAGAAAGAGAAACCCGATATTTCACTTAGCCTGTTAGAGGTATCGCGTTTTGCATAGTATACATAAAGCGTACTCACGCCTATTTCCCAGCTTGTTTCGGGTGCAAACGCTAGGGTAGGATACACGAGAAACTGGGGCTTCCGGATATCTGCCGTATCGTTGACCAGGCTATGGATGTACCGTTTAATAAAACCAGGCTTCTCCTGGGCATACGCCTGAACCGCTACCAGAAGAAGCATGCACAGGCTAACTATTTTTTTTCTCAACAGAGGTATTTTCGGCAAATATCTACTTTTTGACCTAAGGCAACTGCATAGGTACCTCCATTAACAAAAGCTTTGTGTTTTCCAATGCTTTAAAAGTCAGTTCGGCTGTTTCCCATATCCCTAACCCATCTCTTCTGCCAAGTGCATGCCCGGCTACTTCAACACTTCCTTCCAAAACAAATACGTAAAGCCCATTTGCCTCTTCCTTAAAGGCATAGGCTTGTGCCACATCTTTTTGCAAGTGTCCTATGTGAAACCATGCCCTTTGATGCACCCATACCCCCTGGTCTCCTTCATGGGGAGAAAGCACCTGGTAAAAAGTGTTTTGCAATTGCTCCTCGTTCAGGGTAATCTGGTCATATCGAGGAGATACATTCTGACGCTCCGGCAACAGCCATATCTGCAAAAACTTAACTGGTTTTTCCGCACTATAATTGTATTCACTATGGGTAATGCCGGTACCCGCGCTCATAACCTGCACGTCACCACTCTTGATTACTGCTTTGTTCCCCATGCTATCGCGGTGTTCCAGGTCTCCCTCCAGGGGAATAGATACGATCTCCATATTGTTGTGGGGGTGTACACCAAAACCTTGCCCTGCTGCCACGGTATCGTCATTCAGTACGCGCAGCACACCAAAATTCATCCTATCGGGATTGTAGTAATTGGCAAAACTGAAGCTGTGAAAAGAGTTTAGCCAGCCGTGATTGGCGTGTCCCCGTGTATCTGCTTTATGCAAAATTGTTTTCATTTTGTCAAGATTTTACAGCTAATTTAACCCTGCCTGTTGGCAAAAGTTTGCCTGAAAAAAGCCTTCATAGAGGGCACTTATTACCTTTACCGGGTATGAACTGGACCCAGGCGATACGAGATTTTACCCATTATCTGAAATTGGAACGGGGCCTTGCCGAGAATACTGTTGCCAACTACGCGATGGACTTACGCAAATTGAAGGACTGGGCCCAGGAACAAAATCTCTTGCCGCTCAAGGCGCAAAGCGAGCACTTAAGTGCTTTTATCCGGATGCTGGCCGAAACAGGCATCTCGGCACGTAGCCAGGCCCGCACCCTTAGCGCGGTAAAGGCCTTTTATAAGTTTTTGTTGCTAGAAGACGCCTTGGAACAAAACCCGGCTGCTTTGCTGGAGGCGCCTAAACTCGCCCGGAAACTGCCCGTTTTTTTAAGTCTGGACGAGGTGGAACAACTGATAGCACAGGTGGATATGAGCAAAGCGGAGGGGCACCGCAATAAAGCTATGCTGGAAGTACTGTATGGGTGTGGGTTACGGGTGAGTGAGCTTATCGGGCTGCGCATCTCCGACCTGTTTTTCAAGGAAGAGTTGATCCGGGTTAGCGGCAAAGGCAATAAAGAACGTCTTGTTCCGATCAATGCGTTAGCCATAAAGCACGTACAGCTTTACCGCGCAGAAGTACGGGTACACCAAAGCATCCAAAGAGGGAATGAAGATTTTCTCTTTCTCAACCGCAGGGGTAAAAAACTGACGCGCGCCATGCTTTTTACCCTGGTAAAACAATTAGCCGAAAAAGCCGGGATCCAAAAAAAAGTAAGCCCTCACACCTTCCGGCACAGCTTCGCCACACATCTTGTAGAACGAGGAGCCGATTTACGGGCGGTGCAGGAAATGCTGGGCCACGAAAGCATTACCACTACTGAGATCTATACGCACCTGGATCAGCAATACTTACGGGATACTATAACCAGCTATCATCCAAGGGCGTAGAAAAAACCCGTTCTACTGGTCAACGGGTCCTACGTTATGTACAGAGCCCGTCTCCAACTCCATCTATTGCTTTACAGGCGGACCATACCCGCCGCTACCGTTTCGTTTGTTGCCTCATCAATTAGGATTACGCTACCCGTGTTCCGGTTTTCGTTGTAATCGTCCACCATCAGCGGCCGCGTAGTGCGCAATTGTACCCGGGCAATCTCGTTCATCCTGATGTCCTTATCGTCTTCGATGCGGTGTAAGGTATTGATGTTCACTTTATACAACACCTCTTTGATCATACAGCGGGCTTCGTTGCTAGTATGTTTCACAATATACTTGGCACGCGGAAGGGGGCTTTTGCTGTTAAACCAGCAGAGCATTACGTCTAAGTCCTGCACCATTTCCGGTTGGTTGTTCGGCCGCACAATCATATCTCCGCGACTTACGTCTATGTCTTCTTCCAGGTTAAGCGTTACACTCATCGGGGCAAAAGCTTCCTCTACAGGGCCGTCCATCGTCTCAATGCTTTTGATCCTGGAGGTAAAACCCGAAGGCAAAACCACTACTTCATCACCCGGTTTATACACACCACCTGCAATGCGCCCGGCATACCCCCGATAGTCGTGGTATTCATCGGAATGCGGACGTATTACCGTTTGTACGGGAAAACGACAATCTATGTGATTTTGATCACTGCCTATGTGGATGGTTTCCAATGTATGCAGAAGCGTTTCGCCTTGATACCAGCTCATTTTTTCAGAACGGTTTACCACATTATCGCCATGCAGGGCACTAATGGGCACAAAGCGCACATCCTTCACATCCAGCTTGGAAGCGAAGTCTTTATACTCCCGCACCACTTTGTCGTAGGCCTCTTCACTATAGTCTGCCAGATCCATTTTATTGATGCACACCACCAGGTGTGGGATCTGCAAAAGAGAGGCTATGAAAGAATGGCGACAGGTTTGTTCAATCACCCCGTTGCGCACGTCTACCAGGATCAGCGCCAGGTTTGCCGTAGAGGCTCCGGTTACCATATTACGGGTATACTGTATATGCCCGGGCGTATCGGCAATAATAAACTTGCGCCTGGGGGTAGCAAAATACCGATAGGCTACATCGATGGTAATGCCCTGCTCACGTTCGTCTTTTAAGCCGTCTGTTAACAAAGAGAGATCTACATGCTCCAGGCCCCTTTTTGCACTGCTGTTCTCAACGGCATCCATCTGGTCTTCGAAGATCGATTTAGAATCGTAAAGTAAGCGCCCGATCAGGGTACTCTTACCATCATCCACGCTACCGGCTGTGGTAAAGCGCAGGAGTTGCATATTCAGGTAGGTATTTGTATTTGTAGTAGACATAAATGTGTTTTTATTCTTTTTATTGTGATCGTGCCGTTAGCTAGCTATCTTAAAAATACCCCTGCTTCTTCCTGTCTTCCATGCTGGTTTCGCTGCGTTTGTCATCTGCCCGGTTACCACGTTCAGTATGGCGTGCTGCCGCTACCTCTTCCACGATTTTAGCCAATGTATCGGCCATTGATTCTACGCCACCGGTAATGGTTATGTCGCCCAGCGTACGGAAACGCACCATTTTGTTTTCAACAGTTTCATGCTCTTCTACTTTGATGTGCTCCGAAACGGGTAGCCAGGAGTTGTTGCGCCAGATTACATCGCGTTTGTGCGCGATATACAGGGAAGGAATGGCAATGTGCTCGTGCAAAATATATTGCCAGATGTCCATCTCTGTCCAGTTGCTTATAGGAAAAACACGAAAGTGCTCTCCTTCGTGCTTTTTGCCGTTAAAGAGGTTCCAAAGCTCAGGGCGTTGATTTTTAGGGTCCCATTGCCCAAAGTCATCCCGGTGCGAGAAAAAACGTTCCTTGGCACGTGCTTTTTCCTCATCCCTGCGCGCGCCCCCCATACAGGCATCAAAACCGTTGCGTTCTATGGTGTCGAGGAGCGTAGTCGTTTGTAAAGCGTTCCGGCTTGCGTTTTTCCCCGTTTCTTCGCGCACGCGACCTTCATCAATAGACTCCTGCACGGAGCCTACCACCAGCTTACAGCCCAGTTCTTCAATAAGGGCATTGCGAAACGCCATAGTTTCGGGAAAGTTATGCCCGGTGTCAATATGTACCAGGGGAAAGGGAATTTTGGCCGGCCAAAAGGCTTTGCGGGCCAAATGGGTAAGTACGATCGAATCTTTCCCCCCGCTAAAGAGAATGGCCGGGTTTTCAAACTGGGCATATACTTCCCGGATCACGTAGATGGATTCGGCCTCCAGTTCCTTCAGGTGTGTTAATGAATACCGCATGTTACTTGCTTTTTATTGCTTTTAAAATTGTCTATTCTTCGCTTTATCCTATTGTGAAGTAAGCAGCCCTGGCTCCGTTATGCCTCATCTTTCTGTAAAGGCAGCTTATCTTTTAATACTGTCATGATGCGTTCTACCCCTTCAGCAAGGCTTATTTGGTGAGTAGGCACCACCACATCGGGTTGTTGTGGTTCCTCGAATGGAGAGCTAATGCCCGTAAAGTGCGCTATTTCTCCGGCACGTGCTTTCTTATACAAGCCTTTTACATCGCGTTTTTCACATTCTTCCAGCGGGCAGTCTACAAATACCTCTACAAAGTTTTCGGCGCCTACCAATTGCTTTACGTATTCGCGTTCCTCTTTAAAGGGTGAAATAAAAGCTGTTAGCGTAATCAACCCGGCATCTACCATCAATTTGGCCACTTCCCCTATCCGCCTGATGTTTTCCCTGCGGGCGGCATCTGAAAAATCAAGGTCTTTGTTAAGCCCGGAGCGCACGTTGTCGCCATCGAGGATGTAGGTGCCGTACCCTTGTGTGTACAACTCTTTTTCCAGGGCACTCGCCAAAGTAGATTTACCGGAACCTGAAAGGCCTACAAACCAGATCAATAAAGAGCGATGCTGCCGCTGCCGGTTGCGGTCTGCTCTGCTCACCTGGTGCGTATGCGGGACAATATGTAGTTTCTCGGCCATATATTTTATAATAAATTAAAGGCAATCGCGCCGTACGCAAAAAAAACAAGCGCATAAATAAAACTAAGGGGCAAACCCAGTTTGAGGTAATCCGCAAAACGGTAGTTGCCCAACTCCTGTACCATTAAATTGGTTTGATAGGCAAAGGGAGTGGCAAAGCAGCACGAGGCGGCATAGGCTGCCGTTAAGTAAAGCATTTTTGGAGGCAAACCCGTAGAAGCTGCCAGGCTAAGGACCACGGGGAAAATGATGGAAATAGCCGCCACATTAGTAATGAGCGAAGTGAGCACAAAAGTAACGGCAAATACAACCACCATAATGCTCAAAGGCGACCAGGAAGCTGCATTGTCAAACAAAACATCGGTAAGGTAGGTGGAAGCCCCGGTACCAATAAGCGCCTGTCCCATTCCCAGCGCAGAAAGCAATACAAGAAGCAAATTGAGGCTGACATTCCGCTTAAGGCTGTTCAGGTCAGTCATTCCCAGAAGTACCTGTAAGAACAAAAGCAGCAACAAGCTGGAAAACAAAGAAGCAACACCTGTTGTTACCAATCCGATACAGAGCAAAGCCCCAATCCAGAATCCGATCTTACGGGCTGGTTTTAACTCACTGGTGCGCTTCATTTTATTGATCACAATGAGGTCTTCATGGCGCTGGTTGCGGGCATAAAACTCGTGACCGGCGGTAAGCAAAAGCAGATCACCCGTTTTTAATTCCAGGTTACCGATCTTACCCTCGAGTTTTTCACCTTTCCGGTGTATCCCGATAATGGCCGCGTCATATTTGTCTCGAAAACCTACCTGCTTCACCGTTTTACGGTCCAACACGCTGTTTTGGGCCACCACCGCTTCCAATAATTCGGTGGTAGCCGGTAACGAAAAGCGCTCCTCTTTACTCAAGACCAGGCCCGTTCCTGTTTGTAGAAGATTCATTATGGAATGGGTGTCGCCCGCAAACAACAATACGTCATCAGCCTTCAGTTCTTCATCAGGCCCAACAGGCACTATTTCTTTGTTTTGCCTGATGATGGCGGTAACAAAAACTCCGGAAAGGTTACGCAGGCCGGCCTCCTCTATGGATTGGCCCACTATACTGCCCCCCTGCTGTAAACGGGTCTCGATCAAGTATTCTCGCTTGTTTTCTTCAAAAACTTCCAGTATATCTTTATGTGCACTCAATATGCGTGGAGCACCCAGGGCCAGGAAGAGAATGCTTCCCAAGCTAATCAATAAACCAGGGATCAGAAAATCGAAAAAACCCAATACTTCCTGCCCGTTTGAAGCTAGCAAACCATTAAGCACCAGGTTTGTAGAAGTACCCACCAGGGTTATTACCCCTCCCACTATGGCCGCAAAAGACAAGGGCATAAGAAGTTTGGAAGGGTTTACATCGTGCCTGGTCCCCCATTGGTGCACATAAGGCATCATCATGGCTACCACTGGGGTGTTGCTCATAAATCCCGAAATACCGGCTACCCCGGCACTCATCTTAAAAAGAAAGCCCGTAGCCGTTTTTGTGCGGCTAAAGAGACCGTCAAAAAGAGCGGTAACGTTAAAGTGTTCGTTGATCGCAGCCGTAATGGTGATGAGCAGGAAAATGGTAAGTAAAGAGGTATTGCTAAGCCCTGAGATAAAAGCCTCAACAGGCAAAGCTCCCCCCATCATCAATATGGCCGAAGCACTCAAAAAGACCAGGGAGGCCTTAAAGCGATCCAATAAGAGGGTAAGCATGGTTAAAAAAACCACGGCCAATGTGAAGAAAACCTGGTACTCAGCGGGTATCATATCAAAAGCGGCTGCAAAACTAGAATAAAAACCTATTAATCCAATAGGTTTTTAGCAATTTTAAGATTTAGTTCTCCATACAGGTAAAAATGCTTGTGTCTGAAAACACACAATACCCGTATGTATATTATGGCTTTCCCTTTGCAGATGTATTCCTTTACTAATCTTACATTTGCAGCATCGGTATTCTTTTCGGATATTGTTCGACTTTAAACACAGGCTGAGATTTGCTTCAGATAAAGATGAAAAACATCCTAACCCTAACCCTCGGATTGCTTTCTATGGGTCTGTTTTCACAAAACCTGGTCATTAACCCAAGTTTTGAAAACCAGGGTCCCTGCCCCATTGTTAGTCCGGATTTAGGCGACATTATTATACCCTGGGACACGACCGGCCTCACCGGTCCCATTAACTACTTTGATCAGACCTGCGGAGATCCCGGTGGACCGGGTACTACGAATAACGCTACCGCTTTTGACGGGGATGGCTTTTTGGGGATGTTGCTCTATGCCCCCGGAAGCGGCCTAAACCGTGGTTACATCCACGGAGAGCTAAAACAACCCTTGGACAGCGGCAAGCTATATACCTGTACCTTTTTTGTAAGACCTGTTTTAAATGATGCTTTAGGTATTGGCTTGGGTATAGACAACATCAGTGTAGCTTTTACGGATTCTATTTTTGATTCCATTCCCCCAAACGGTTACTTCGATTTTGAGGCCCAGGTAGCCAATACAAGCCCCATCGTAAACCAAACCCAGTGGAGCGCCGTATGCGGAGTATTTATGGCGGATGGCACGGAAGAATACCTTACCATTGGCAACTTCGCCAGCGACCTGGCCACGCGGGCAGAGGCTTTGCAAGGAGCTACCAACCCGCAGTTTGCGTATTACCTGATCGACTACATCACGGTAGAGGAAAACAGCTTACCCGCCTTGCCCCAGGACACATTTATCTGCCGCCAGGGAAGAATTGACATCGACCTGCGCATACCCGACATAAGCGTGGTATGGCAAGATGCTTCCATCGAAAACTACTATATTATTACCGAAGCCGGAACCTACTATGCCCGGATCAGCAATAATGCCTGCTCCTATTTTGATACCATTGTAGTAGTTGATGGCAACTGTGATGACTGTAAGGTTTTTGTGCCCACCGCTTTCTCTCCCAATGGAGACAATATGAATGAAGAGTTCACCTTGGTGGTAGGTGATCTGTGCCCGGAAATACTCAGTTACCGCTTGCGCGTATACGACCGTTGGGGCCAGAAGGTATTTGAATCTATTGACCCCCGGGTTAGTTGGGCACCAGGTACGGATTACCAGGTGGGCACCTATACCTATACATTGGAGTGGGAGTACGAGCTATTCAGTGCCCGGCAACGTTCGCAAAAACAAGGAAACGTTACGCTCTTGAGGTAAGGCTCAGCTGAAGTTTTCTTTTATCTCCTCCAGGTTTTCCCCTATGGTATCTGCCGGATCATCCGTAGGCAGGTCATTTTAATCATCCTCCCCGAATGGGTCTTCTATTCCTTCTGTGATAAGCTCCAGAGAAACAAATGTGTAAAACGTAAATACCGTAGCAAGAATGGCCCGGTACCCAAAGGCCGGGGCAAACACAAAAGGCATGTCAATGGTGCATTAAAGATAAACTTCTTCAGAAAAATATTGCAGATGCTGAAATTGGGCGTTTTACGAATGTGTTCACCTCAAGCATAAGTAAAATCAGTTATAAAGGCCATTCAACAACGCAGAAAGATATGGCTTTATTCATTCCCTACCGGAACATTGTATATTCGCCTTACGTACGGTTACTTTCATTCCCCATGAGCGAAGAGAATAAACTACAGGATCTCAACCAGTTCAAAAGCTTCTCGCAATTTGAGCTATATGCCAAACATGCCGTAGAAGGCTTTATAACCGGCTTACACAAAAGTCCTTTCCATGGCTTTTCGGTAGAGTTCAGCGAACATAAGATCTACAACCCGGGGGAAAGTACCAAGCACATTGATTGGAAGCTGTATGGCCGCACAGACCGCCTGTACACCAAACGCTATGAAGAAGAGACCAACCTTCGCTGTCATTTGGTGCTGGACGTCTCCAATAGTATGTTTTATCCTGTGGCGCAACGCTATAGCATGGAACGGCCCAATAAATACCTTTTCTCTGCCATTTCGGCTTTTAGCCTGATGCACCTCCTACGCAAGCAACGCGATGCGGTAGGCCTGCAGCTCTTTGGCCGCTCAGAGTATCACTTGAAAGCCAAAGGAGGCTTGCCCCATCAAAAAATCATTGCCCATGAGCTTTGGAAATACATAGAAGCTTTTGAAACGGGACAGGCCAGTACATTTAGTGCTGAAAACACCTTACACCTCATGGCCGAACGCATTCCCAAGCGTGGGCTCATCTGCATATTTTCAGACTTTTTTGATCTGCAGGACGAGGAGAAATTCGAAGGCTTCTTTAAGGCCATACAGCACCTGAAATACCAAAAGCACGAGGTTATCTTATTTTGGACCATACAGCAAGAAGAAGAACTCGCGTTTGCCTTTGAAGAACGCCCTTATAGGTTTGTAGACCTGGAAAGTGGCCAAACCGTAAAACTAAATCCGGCAGAACTCAAAAAGGAATATGTCAATCGCTTGGAGGCCTTCACCCACAAGCTGGGCAGCTATTGTACCCAACACCGTATTGAGTTGGTCCATTGTGCTATAGAAGCAGGCGTAGACACGGTGCTCCGGGCGTTTTTGAGCAAGCGAAAAAAAATGTTTTAGCAAAGGAGTGATTTATTTGCATCAGTAAGTTTTTCAATTATCTTTGCGCTCCCGTTTTGAAAACGGTATGGCTCTTATAAGCAAATGGTCTGGTAGTTCAGTTGGTTAGAATACATGCCTGTCACGCATGGGGTCGCGGGTTCGAGTCCCGTCCAGACCGCAAAAGCCTTAGCAATTTGCTAGGGCTTTTTTGTTGGTAATGGCACATTTCGTTTATATAATCCGTAGCGTAACCTGCGACAAATACTACAGAGGTTATTCTGGCAATCCGTACAGGCGATTATCTACGCATAATGCCGGAGAAAGTCGATACACACGACACTTCATCCCTTGGGAACTTGTTTATATTCAAAGTTTTGAAACGAAGCGAGACGCTTTAATTCGAGAAAAGACACTAAAGAAATACAGCAAAAATCAGCTAAAGGATTTGATAAACAGCAGTTTAAATGA
>JANQPD010000079.1 GCA_028285465.1 Owenweeksia sp.
GTGTTTACAGAAACTTTCAAAAGACGGGCTATACTGCGTATGCCTAAACCTTCTTTTAAGTACGCTACGACAATGGAATTCATCTCGATCTTGTAAGCTCTATTGACATAACATTTTTGCTGGCTCAGTTTACACGATTTACAAAAATACCGTTGGGTTCCATCCGTCTGAAAACCTCTCTTAATACAACGTCCACCACAGCTTTTACATTCCATATCCTAATTTGATACACTTAACAACGATGTAAGCGGTTTAAGCCGATTTAAGCGCACAAAAAAAGGGCTGACATCTAAAGATACCAGCCCACAACTATTTAGGTTACCTATATTTTGATTGATTATCAACTCATTAAAGGTCATTTTTTGTCTACCTCCTGATTTGAGACAGTATCCCTTCTTAACATGGGAAGGAAAAAATCAGTCGTTTGCATCCGGGGGATCATCTCCCAGCAAAAAACCATAGGGCCGCAAACCGGGTATTTCGTCCAATACCACTTTAATGCCGCCCAGCATGGGGATAAACAGGATCATCCCGGAAACGCCCCAGATCATGCCGCCCAGGATGATCACCAGGATCACAGCCAGTGGATTGAGCTGCACCTGCTTACCTACGATAAAAGGAGTGATCAGGTTGTTCTCCAAAAGCTGGATGCCCCAAAGCAAAACAAAGGTGAGAAAGGGATAAATGAGGGCATCTTTGGTGATGAATACGTACAAAATGGAAACTACCGAAGCGATGAAAACCCCTACATAGGGAATGAGGTTGAAAACGGCTACAAACACAGCGAAGAACAAGGCATGTTTTATCCCCATAGAGAGAAACAGCACCAGTACCAGTATGGCTACTACAAAGGTAACGATCACCATCCCGCCCAGGTACTTCTGCACTACTCCACTGGCTTTCCATACGGTACGCACGGCAGCTTCGCGCTTCCCGGCCGGGTATACCATCCGTAAAAAGAGGGTGATCCTTTCGCGGTAATACAGGATGAAAAAAATGTACACGGGTAAAATACCGAGGTAGATCACTGTTTTTATGGTGCTGGTCAGGGCCTGCCCGATGGAATCTATGCGTTCCTGTAAAAAGCTGCTGAACCGGTCGGCCAGTTCCGAAGGTTGTTTTTGATAGGGGATGCCCAATTGCTCATCGATGTATACCCGTACTTCGTCCAGGAAGCCCGAGAGTTTACGGAAAAGCCCGGGCAGGTCGT
Organism: Owenweeksia sp.; assembly: GCA_028285465.1. Lineage (GTDB taxonomy): Bacteria > Bacteroidota > Bacteroidia > Flavobacteriales > Schleiferiaceae > JANQPD01. The sequence continues at coordinate 1,211 of JANQPD010000079.1, forward strand.
TGATGAGGTTCACCAATTGAGAGGAAAGCAAATAGACCACTCCGCTTCCCACCAGGACCAACACCAATACGCTTAAAACAGCCGCCAGGGCCCGGTAGCGCACCAGCCGTTCCATTTTTTTCTGCAGGGGTAAGATCAACAAGGCCAGCAAAAGCGCCCAGCCTAAGGGCAGCAAAAGGTCTCGCCCTATTACCATGGCCAGGATAAGCAGGCCAATACCCAGGGCGATGAGCACAAAACGGGCGTAAGCGGGAAGGTGATTCAAAACAAAAGGTTGATGGGTGTAAGCACCCGGTTACATTTAATGGTTATATACCAGGAGCGGGTAAGAAGCAATAAAGCTCAACTGGCGTGTAATGCTGTTGTGAAAAAGCCTTTCTAAAAACGCATACTCCCGGGTCAAAAGCACCAGTAGGTCAGCATTATGGGTGGCCATATAGCTGTTCAGCCCATCAGCCGTGTCTTCTTCTACCCCCCTGCGAAAATCGATCCCGCGATACCCTTCCAACTGCTCCTCTACCTTGCTTTTGAAAGCTGAGAATACATCTTCGCTAATGGCCGTATCTCTTTTGCTGATGTGCAGGAGGGTAAGGCGGGGCGTAAAAGGACGCATAAAGCGGTGCAGGCTGCGCACCACGGAAACGTCTTCTTCCCGGTAATCCATAGCGTACACTACACTCTCCGGCACCTGAAAACTACACTTTTCCGGGACGATCAGCATCGGGCACTTTACTTTCCTGAGCGTATTATACGTATGTGTGCCAAAGTAAAATTGCTTTAGATCGTCTGCCCCATTGGTCCCCATAACCACCAGTTCATAACCCCCTTCTTCTATTTCTTTGGCAAGGGCTTGTGTGGTATTGCCGTGATCCGTTTTCAGCAAAGTCCTGCACGGGATGCCTTGCTCGTCTTCTACCAGCTTACAGTACTCCTGTAAGCGTTTCTCAGCTGCGGCTTCCCGCGCTTCCCGTTCCGGTGGGAACCCGCTGCTTACATTGGCAATGTCCTGCAAAGCACGCTCCCCGAGCACCTGGACCAGGGTAAGTTCGACTTCGGTATGCCTTGCCAAACGAGCCGCGTAGTCGATTGCGTTGAGTGCAGCATCGGAATAATCTACGGGACAGATAAACTTTTTCATGGGTGTATCCTCATTAATCCTGTGTTACAAATGTAAAATACCTCCGGGGAATGTAGCCGTGTGTTGCGTATAAATCAAAGCAGTTTATTTCCGGGAAAATGTACGGGCTAAACCTATGGTTTTCCGGTCTCAACGGCCATGACTAATATACATAGTATGCGTTGACAAAAATCAGCCCATATGCAGGTGCAACGACTTACCTTTTTACTTATTAAGATAGTGCGGGTCGTTTAAACCTTCTCCCGCCCGGTGTTTATTTACGGAAAACAAACCGCCATGCCTCTTTCTGCGCTCTACCGCTATATACTTGCCGTGTATATCCCGCTCTTTAGTTTGTATATGCTTAATGCGTATACAACACCGAAAGCCATAACCTGGCTTTCCCGTGGTATGCCGCGCAAAGAAGTACCCTCAGACGTTCTCCTATCCGGCAGAAATGATACGGCAGTAGCCATGGCGATCGTTCCAAAGGATGTATCGGTAAAGGAATACTTTCACTTTATAGACAGCCTGGTGCTTTTTCACGATCCCCGGCTTTCCTACTCGCTTACAGAACACGTACTGGTGCAGCACAATGCCTGGATCATCGATACTTTACGCCACTCTGATTATTACCACAAAAAGGCACAAGGCATCTTTGTTTTTGACCAACCGGCTTTAACCGTACTCTGCCAGGGGGATACTTTATACATGCCGGGCGTTGCTGAGGCTATGCGCATCAAAAACCGCCTGCGTCATACCTTGATCGATGTGAATATTCCGGAATACACCCTGCGTATTATCGTCTTTGATACGGTACGGTATACTTTTCCGGTGCGTGTGGGGCGAAACGAACGAAAGTATTTGAAAACCGCCGGCCGTGTAGTGCCTTTGCAAACTCCCATTGGAGAAGGTACCATTGTAAGGATCGCACGCAACCCTTACTTTGTAGACCCGGTAAGCGGAAGGAAATATAGCCACACCAAACGGGATGACGGGGTCTACACCCGTATGCCGCAGGTCCCCTGGTTAGAACCCATGATAAACGGGGAGCGGCAGGGTGCACTTATTCATCCCACCACCAATCCGAAAACACTGGGCAAAGCTTCTTCTCATGGCTGTGTAGGAACGGAGGAAAGCGCTGCCTGGACGATCTATTACCATGCTCCGCCAGGCACCAAAGTAAAATTCCGCTACGACCTGACAGTACCGGGTGCTAAAGGGGATACGGTGCACCTGCCCGACATTTACCATATCTACCGAAAAGAACCCTTCTTTAGCAAACCCTGAGGCATTCCCCGCAGGCCCCACCGGGAATACGTATCCCCATAAAGCCAAAACCTACGTCATTGAATAGCCGGCATGAGCCGGCTAATTTTGAACTGATCATTATTGTATAACTAAATTTTTATGCCATGAGCAATATTGAAAACCTCCGGGACCTTTTTGTAGAACAAGGCAGGGAACTGTACGATGCTTCCCGCCAGGAACAGGAAGAACTTCCCGCTATCCGAAACCAGGTGCATGATGAAACTTTAAGGAACATTATAGACAATCAATTGAAAACAGCCCGGGAACAACACGAGATCTTGAGAAGTGCCCTGGAAAATCTGAAGGAAAAGCCTGAAGGGGAAAAGAATGAATGCTGCAGTTCCATTTTTAAACAAACGCACAACCTCATCAACCGAAGTACAGATCCAAATGTGCGTGATGCGGCTGTGGTTAACGCTATCCAGCGCCTCAACCACAACAAGATCACAGGCTTAGGTTCATTGGCCTCTTATGCACGGGTTATCGGGCAGAAAGAAGCTGCGAACGCTATCCACGAAACCCTGATAGAGGAAAAGACCATTGATGCCGAACTAAGTGCATTGGCTGAAAGTGAGCTCAATAAAAAAGCAGCACCGGACCTAGTTTTGTAATCTCTTTATTGTCTTTGTACAAACCTGCTTTCGTGCACCAAAACTTATTTTTCAGAATGCATGGAAGCAGGTTTTAACAACCCGGGCCGTAAAGCGCTAGTCACTTTTCTTTAGCTCCAAACAGGTTATTTCCGGGCGCATACCTACCCTGCCGGGAAAACCCAACCAGCCCAGCCCCCTGTTTACGTAAAGGTATTGCCCTGCCTGGTGATATAGCCCCGCCCAGTGTTTATACTTGTACTGAATAGGGCTCCATTGTCGCCCCGCGAAGCGTATCCCGGCCTGCATGCCGTGCGTATGTCCCGAAAGGGTAAGCTGCACCTCCGTTTTTCCTACCACTTCCTTCTCCCAACGGGAAGGGTCGTGCGACAACAATATTTTAAAGGGTACCTCTCCCACCTGGCGCATGGCGTGTACGAGGTCTCCGTAAGCTTTAAAAGGGGGAAGCCCCCAGTTTTCTACGCCGACCACTGCTATTTTACCTGTCTCCTTTTCAATGACTTCAGCGGCATTCAGCAGGAGCTTAAAGCCTATTTGTTTGTGAAAGTGCTTGATGAGTTCAAAATTAGATTGCCTGGCTCTATCCGATGGCCATTGGCTGTAATCCCCGTAGTCGTGGTTGCCTAAAACGGCATATTTCCCCATCTTGGCAGACAAGGGCTGCAACACGGCCCGCCAGCCTTTTAACTCCCAGGCATAGTTGTTTACCAAATCGCCCGTAAAGAAAATAAGATCCGGTGCCAGGGCATTGATGCGCTTCACTGCCTTTTCGAGAAGGGCATAACGCGCATTAAAACTGCCCAGGTGCAGGTCTGATATATGGACGATCTTTAAGCCATTAAAATCTGGAGGCAATTGCCTGAACCGGATCGTGAGGCGGTGTACCTTAAAGCGGTACAGCGTACGGAGTATACCGTATACCACCGCCAGAAAAGGCAGCAAACCGGAGCCCAAACCCACAAGGGGCACTACTATAACCGACTCTCTCTCCGAGAAAATGAAATTGCTGAAATACAAGACCGTTATAACCACTACAAAGATGAGCTTAGGCACAAAGGAAGATACACTAAGCCCGTATAAACCAGAGATAAGCAAGTGTCTTTGTTTCGGATGAAGGTGGGCCAGCCGGCTTTTCAGCAGCAGAATAGACGTTATTAAGCCTATGGTAAAAACCCAAAAAGCCGTATGTATAAAACCCCTTAGCCAGGCCGAAGGTACCCACTGTGTAATCGATTGTAGCCAATAAAAAGCAAGCAGGTCTACGCATAAGATAAGCGCGCATAGCGCAACAAGTGTTTTATAGGAAAAAGAGCGCATGCGCCATTCTTATTGTCTTACGCCTTTCCGTTTTTCTTTTAATGCCCAATATATCCCTTTAACATCGGAGCGCCATTCACCATAGATGAAGATCAGGCCAATCTCTTCTGCTGTTTCCACCACTCCCACGATAAGCATGGTGTAGAACAAAGCATAAACCGGGCTAAAAAACAAAGACCAGAGAATAAAGACGCCCTGTACCAGGGCAGAAAGCTTAGCGAGGTAGGTATGAAAAGCCGTAGCCTTTCCGTACTTGTTGTAGGCGAGCAGCATTTGCAGCAGGTAAGGAACAAAGGCAAGCAGTATCAACAAGTAATTGGCCCGTATAAAAGCATACTCGAACACCAACAAACCCAATAAGCCCATTACAAACGTGATCTGGTCTCCAAAAGAATCCAGCCGGGAACCGCGGGCGCTGGTAATCTTCAGTTTCCTTGCCAGGTAACCGTCAATCATATCCGTAGTATAGCTAATCAATAAAAACCACTTAAAAAGATTGCGCTCCTCCAGCAAAAGAAAAGTAAGCAAAAGGGGTATCGCGGCAATCCGGTAAAAGGAAAACCAGTCTGCAATATTGAATTTTCCGAAGGTCAGCATTTCAATACGAAAAGGCATCATTCAAATCATTTACAGGAAGCAACAGGCCCTGTATACCGGCCATTAAACAGCATTCAGGTATTCAAACGCTTCGTACACCAGCAAAGCCGGCCATACCATGGCCTTCAGGATGCCCCATACCCCCATCCAAAAACCACCGGCGTGCGAAACAAAGTATACGGTTGCGCCAATAAACCCCAGGCCGTACACGGCACCGGCTGCCCCACCGGATTGTATTTCTCTTTTCATTGCGTTCTGGTTATGTACTACTACGTTTACCCGGACCGCCCATAGCCCGGGCAAAAGCAAAAATTATGGTACGCGAATGTATAAGGCATTACAGGCATTCTGCAATGACCCGGGTTACTCCTAAAACTAAGCTTTGTTAGCTCCCGGGCAAAATTTGGGTCATGCCGCAAGCCTCAGGCAAAAAAAGACTTGTCAGAAACTCCTGGAAAACCCATCTTTTATTCCCTTTCTCCGTAAAAACCTCCCTCGTAATAATCTTCTTTAAAAACAGGGGCGGTGCTGTGTTTCATCAAATTTCCCTGCTCGTTAAATTCCAGGAAGTGGATCACCTCGTTTTCATTGACTTCAATATTAAAATGAAGATGCCCGTGCTTATCTTTAAAGGATTCCGCATTGGAAAGGTGGCCCTCCGGGAAATGATGCCGGATATAGGCAAATACAGCATGAGGTAGTTTTTGCATGACCTGAGATCTTTTGATTAAAGAACTTAAAGGTACACGCACAACAGCAGGCGGGGAATAACCCCGGTTGCCCCTTATGATGGATATGTATCATTGCGCTTAGGCTGAATAGCCGCTACTTTTAAATCCGTAAAAGACCGCATGATGTTTAAAGACCGGATGGATGCCGGAACACGCTTGGCAAAAGCGCTGGCTGTATACAAAAGAGAAAAGGAAACCATTGTATTGGCCATTCCACGAGGTGGCGTGCTAATTGGGTATGCCTTAAAAAAGGTGTTGCAGCTGCCCCTGGAGGTAGTATTGGTTAAAAAAATCGGACACCCCCGTAACCCGGAGTATGCCATTGGGAATACAGACCTGACCGACTATGTGGTTGACGAAAGCCTGGGAATACCGGAGGAGCATATCCGCAAACAAGTAGAAAAAGCCCGTGCTCTGCTTAGGGAAAGGCAGGGTTTGTACTATGGAAAACGAAAGCCTTTGCGCGTAAAAGGAAAAACGGTTATCCTTACGGATGACGGCATTGCGACCGGTAACACCATGATGGCCGCAGTGAGGCTGGCCAGGCAAAAATCCCCGAAGCAGATCATCATTGCGGTTCCTGTAGCTCCCGGGGATGTTATAGGAAAGTTAGATAAAATGGTAGACCGGGTAGTTTGCCTGCTAAGCCCGCAGCCCTTTGAGGCAGTGGGTTTGCATTACCGGGATTTCCGACAGTTGAGTGATGCAGATGTGCGAACTCTTTTGACCCTTTAAGGGCCACTTAGTCCGGGAAAGATGACTTAAGTCATGCTTATGGATGATAATCCTCATTCTTTTCCACCTGAAAATTCAGTTCTTTTCTCTATTGAATTTGAGGGTAAAGTGAACATTCCATTAGATACGAAAAGCGTTTGTGAGGTGTTGTTCAAATCGGCAGCCGAGGGTTTAGCCGTGGTGTGCGGAAATGGGCTTATACACATGGTAAATCCACGCCTGAAGGAAATGTTTGGCTTTGCCGAAGAAGAACTCATCGGGCAAGAAATTGAACTGCTGGTTCCGGATGCCCTTAAAAACCGCCATGTGTGGCATAGGGAAAGGTATGCGGCACAACCCGTAAGACGCCCCATGGGGCGCAACCTGGACCTTAAAGGAAGGCGAAAAAACGGAAGCAGCTTTCCCGTAGAGGTATCATTGAATCATTTTGAATGGGAAGGAAAGGTGATGATCATGGCGCTGATCTCCGACATCAGCGAACGGAAAAAATCCGAAGCACGTACCAGGCTGCATGCCCGGATCGTGGAACACATACAATTCGGGATCATGGTGTTTCACCTGGAAGAGCCCGATGACCCGCACTCCCTGAGGCTCATTGCTTTTAACCCGGCCGCAGAACAGCTCACCGGGCTCAAGGAAGCCGAAGTCCTCGGCTGCTATATGGACGAGGTATACATCAATATGCGGGAACAACCCAAAAAGGCTTCTGAAATACTGGCGGAGATCGCCCGGTTTGGCGGAGAAAAGTCTTTTGACAATTTTATATACGGAGACGCCCGAATCCCCGAAAAGGCCTGGTCTGTTAAGGTGTTTAACCTACCGGGAAACTGTGCGGGCGTGTCTTTTGAAGACGTTTCCCAACGCAAAAAGGCCGAATTTGAATTGAAGGAATGGAACCGGAAGCTGGAGCAGCGCGTAAAGGAGCGCACCCAGGCTTTGCTGGACAGCCAGCGCCTTTACAAAATGATTGCACGGAATTTCCCCAACGGGGTGATCAACGTGCTGGACCGGGACCTCAACTATGTTTTTGTGGAAGGCATGAAAATGTACAAAAGGGGCATTACCGGAGACCTGCTGGTGGGGTCGAGTTTCCTCGAACGCCTGAACCCGGCCCTCAGGAGCAACATCGAGACCCGGCTGAAAGGGGTTTTTGAAGGGCAGAACAGCAGCTTCGAGATGAAAGTGGGAAAAAGCACCTATTTGATGAGTGCCGTAGGTATGCAGGATGCCGATCACCAGATAAACCAGATCCTGATCGTTTCCCAGGACATCACCAGCCTGAAAAAAGCCGAAGAGGACATCCAGCAGGCTCTCGTAAAGGAAAAGCAGCTCAACGAACTTAAGTTCAGGTTTGTAGCCATGGCTTCCCACGAATTCCGGACTCCTTTGACCACCGTTATGAATTCTATTTCCCTGCTCTCAAAATACGTGGGGAGCGACCAACACTCCGAAAAGCAATTCCTGCATATAAACCGCATTAAAGCCTCCATTCACGACCTTACCAACATCCTGAACGACTTCCTTTCTTTTGATAAACTTGAAGAAGGCAAGGTAGAGATGCACCTTTCCCGCTTCAACCTTCCCGTCTTTTCAGAGGAACTCATCCAGGATCTTTCAGGGATCGCAAAAAAGGGGCAGCACATCCGGTACAAACACTTCGGTCCGGCCGTGGTGCAGCTGGATAAACAGATGCTCAGGAGTATTTATAACAACCTGATTTCAAATGCCTTAAAGTATTCGCCCGAAGATAAACCCATTGCATTGGAAACAAGCGTAAATAAGAAGCAGCTTACCATTACCGTTACCGACCAGGGCATTGGCATACCCGAAGAAGAGCAAAAGCACCTTTTTGAGCGCTTCTTCAGAGCGCACAATGCCGTGAATATACAAGGCACCGGCCTGGGCCTGAACATTGTTAAAAAATATGTGGAAATGGCAAAAGGCGAGATTGACTTTAAGAGCGCTACGGGAAAAGGAACACATTTTACCATAAAGATCCCCCTGGAGCAGAAGGAAATTATGATAAAGGAATGAGCTTATGAAAAAAATTGTATTGATCGAAGACAACCCCGATGTAAGAGAGACCACTAAAGAGATCCTTGAACTGGCCGATTACCAGGTGTTGGCCGCAGAAAGCGGTAAGCGAGGTGTGGAATTGGTTAAAGCCAAAAAACCGGACCTGGTCTTATGCGACATTATGATGCCCGACCTGGACGGGTACGGTGTATTGCGGATCTTGAACAAGAACCCCAAAACCTGTGGCATTCCCTTTATGTTTCTCACCGCCAAAGCCGAAAAAGGAGACGTGCGCAGAGGTATGAACCTGGGCGCAGATGATTACCTCACCAAG
>JANQPD010000093.1 GCA_028285465.1 Owenweeksia sp.
GCCGCTCACCTTGTACCACGAAAACATGGGCATGAGCGCCCGCCTGGGTGAGCACCTGAGGAAGGTAGAGAATGTATTGGAATATTTTTACCAGGGGGAAGACATCAGCAAAGCGCTGTACCACAAAGCACTGCACCGCAAGCAATATGAAGCGGCAAGGTTTTGCCACAAAAGAGGCTTGTTTAGAAAGGCCGAAGATTACTACCAGGCCGCCCGGATGAATTCCCTTAAAATATGGTGCCTCAGGATCCTCAATTTCTTTGGCATTGCCCTTTAGGGCTGCTGGCGGTATGCCACATACCCCAGGTAAAAGTCCTGCAATTGTTGCGGGTTGCGCTGTCGTAAATAAAGCACCAGTTCCTTGTATTTCTGCTCTCTCTCAAAATTTTCGTAGTAGTATTTTGTGAGCTCGGCAGCCATCTTTTTATAGCGGGGGTCTTCATAAGTAGGCCGGATCAGGTTGAGCATGCCAATGGCCTCGAAATACTGCCCTTTCATTTGGTACAACTCGGCTGCGCCCACCCTTGTACGGGGATTGAGAGGAGCTATAGCCAACGCTTTTTGATAATACCCCAGCGCCACCTCAGCTTGTTGCATATATTTATACGTATTTCCTAAAGTACTTAAGCTCAGCACGTGGTAAGGGTGCATCTCCAGGGCCTCCTGCAATTCTGTTTCCGCCAGTTTAAATTTCTTTTGCGCTGCATAGGCCGTTCCTGAAAAGTAGGGAATGGGATTGGCAAAATTGTCCATATTGAAAAATGGGTTTACTGCGTTGAGCGAGGCGTCAAGCAAACGCGCAGGATTACGTTCTGCATTTGCCTGGAGCACTTCGGTGGCTCCTTTTTCTCCTTCCATACGGTAATACCCCACCAGTAAGGCGCTTCCGGTCATGAGGAAGGCAAGCAAGAGGCCTCCGTTTCCCTTTAACCGCAACCAGGACCCTGTTGCCTGGCTTTGAACCATCGCCATGAGGCTCAGAAGCATGATCACAGGTATGCTCCGTTCCAGCGGAAAATCTCCAAAAGAAAAGATCATATACCCCACAATGCCGGAGAAAACAAAAAGCATCCACAGCCCCTGATCGGGGGATGCCTTTTTTATGAAGCGTACGGCCAGCACCAGGCCACCCAGGAAAAAAGAAAGGTAGGCCAATAGCGACAGGCTACCTCCTTCTGACCACACCCATAAGTAATCGTTATGCGGACGTTGTATATTGGTAACTCCTTCCTGTACGGTGAGGTCGAGCTTTTCCAGCCCATATTTCGGAAAAAAGATCTTCCAGTTACCCGGCCCCACCCCGTACAACCAGTGGTCTTGTATCATGGCCAGGCTATTCTCCCAAAAAACCGCCCTGCGGCTAATGTTGCTGAGATCGCCCACTTGTGCGCCTACGCCCTTGTTCATGAGTAAAGCCCCTCCTACACCCAGGGAGAGGACCAAGCCCAAAAGAAACAGCTTTACGGGAAATGCCGAAGTAATTTCTTTTGGTTTCAACCATATGTAGTACACCAAAAAAGCACTTATACTGCTAATGATCGTAGCCAGCCAAACCCCACGTGTACGCAGCATAAAGATCTCCGCCAGGCAAACAAAAAAAACGACAAGCGCCACACCCGACCAGATTTTTTCTTTTTGTTGGTAGACGATCAATTGAAAGGGAAGGCACAGCATAAGGATGCAGCTCAGAATGTTCTTATGCCCGAAACTTGATTTAATGCTATACACATCCTCCCAAAACTTACCGCTTCCCAGGGCTTTTAGTAATTCTATACCTGTAAGGGAGGCGGCAATAGCCCCGAATACCACAAAGGCCTTGGCTACCTGCCCAAAGCTGAGCCGCTCTTCCCGGAACAGGGCGGTTAAGAGCAGGAAATAAGCGCCATAGCCCATATACCGGCTTAAAGTAGCCGCAGCCTCAGCCTGGTTTACAGCAAAAAAATAAGCCACTCCCTGAAACAATATAAACGAAAGAAAGCTGATCTCCGTAAAGCCAAACCGCCACTCCCTGAGCTTTTTCTTACTTAAAAACCACAAGCCGGTCACCACCAAAAGAAAAACAGCAAGGAAAAGCTGGCGCGGCACCAGGGTATTATCCACCAGTGTGTTTAACTGCACAAAGGGCAAAAGGGCAATAAAAGCCCAAAAGAAAATACTGAAATAACCTTCCTGCTGTGTTTTTTGGCTCATATACGATTAGTTTGGCGCTAAAATATGGGTTTAGATGCTATTTATTTTTGATTTTTGCGGCCGCTTAAACTTGCAGTGCCGAGAAGGGTTAAAGAAAAGAAATAGTAAAAGCTGTTGGACACAAAAGTGAGTAATGAAAACAGGAAGGACCGAAGCCACCTTAGCTTTAAGGAGCGTAGTAAATTATACCATAATTTCTTCAGGCGTACCGGGCGCTATAGCTTTATAGCAAAAAACAGCCTGCGGCTTATCGTGGTGCTGGGCAGCGTTGGCTTTGTGGCCTGGATACTTACTGCTTACCTGATCGATGTAGAAGCCCTTACCGCCTATATTTCGAGTAATTTCCCGCTTTGGTTTATTGTAGGCTTGCTCTTTGCCAGCGAGAGCTTCCTGGGGCTTCTGCCACCAGACCCTTTTGTGATTTGGGCAAACGAAAGTTTCACCCCGGCCTGGCCCGTTATTTTATTGCTCGCGGCGGTAAGTTATACCGGTGGCGTGATATCCTGGTATATCGGAAAATGGCTTTACAGGTTTCCCAATGTCAAAAACTGGGTGCATGTAAAATTCAGTACCCAGTTTCTCCTCTTTAAGAAGTATGGCGGACTGCTCATTTTTATTGCGGCCATGACACCGCTTCCTTTTTCGCCCATCAGTATAGTGGCGGGTGTGGTAAACTACCGCCTGGGTAGATACCTCATAATGGCGCTTTCCCGCTTTGTACGCTTCTTTTTGTATGCCTATATTTTCAGTAAAGTAGTCGTGTAACTATGAGCCTTACACAAAAACAACTTTTTCTTACGCACCTTGCCCAGACCACCGATTTCCCGATGAGCCTTGAGATCGAACGTGCCGAAGGCGTATTCATGTATACACCGGATGGAAAGGCTTACCTGGATTTGATCTCCGGTATTTCCGTGAGCAACATTGGCCATTGCCACCCCAGGGTTGTACAAGCGGTAAAGAGGCAGGTAGACCGGTACATGCACCTAATGGTGTATGGCGAGTACGTGCAAAGCCCCCAGGTTAAACTGGCGGAAGCACTTTGTGGGCAGTTGGCGCCCAAGCTAAACAGCGTATACCTGGTTAGCTCGGGCAGTGAAGCCATTGAAGGCGCCATGAAATTGGCCAAAAGGCATACCGGCCGGCCGAACATCATTTCCATGAAAAAGGCCTACCATGGTAGTACACAAGGGGCCTTAAGCATTATTGGAGAAGAAACTTTTAAGAGAGCATACCGCCCGCTTTTGCCGGGCATCCGGCAGCTTGATTTTAATGTAGAGGAACAGCTGGCCCACATTAATACCCATACGGCCGCGGTTATCGTAGAACCGGTACAGGGAGAAGCCGGATACATACCTGCCCACGAAAGCTATTTGCATGCACTGGCCACCCGTTGTAAAGAGGTAGGTGCTTTGTTGGTCTTTGATGAAATACAAACCGGGCTGGGGAGAACGGGAAGTCTTTTTGCGCACCAGGCCTACGGACTTGTACCGGATATCCTTACCCTGGCCAAGGGATTGGGCGGAGGAATGCCCATTGGGGCCTTTATCGCCAACAAGGAGGTAATGGATAGCTTTAAGGAAAACCCCTTACTCGGGCATATCACTACTTTCGGGGGACATCCGGTATCCAGTGCGGCTGCCCTGGCCGGCTTGGAGGTGATCCTGGAAGAAAAGCTGAGCACTCAGGTGGAAGCAAAAAGCAAACTTTTTAAGACTTTACTGAAACATAAATCTATCCGGGAGATCCGGGGAAAAGGACTGATGCTGGCCCTGCAGTTGGATACTTTCGAAAACGTACAGGCAGTCATACACCACTGCCTGGAGAAAGGTCTGGTCACGGATTGGTTTTTGTTTTGCGACAATGCCCTCCGCATAAGTCCACCACTAACCATTAAAAATGAGGAGATACAAACCGCTTGTACAATACTTCTCGAATCGCTGGAAGAAGTGTACGGCACCTAAATGTCCAGTACCGGGCAGTCCTTTATCTTACTAACATTCAAAGGTTTCTCCAAAAAATCATATACCCACGTACTGGCCTCTGCCTTTTGCCGGTCAGATGGGTCTATGGAAGAAGAAACCATTATGACCTTGACCCCCTCCGTAATGGAGGGACTCAGCGCTTCAAATTCTTCAAGGAATTCAAACCCGTTCATGATGGGCATTTTAATATCGAGCAGGATATATGCCGGAGCCTGGTCTTGAGAGGATAGTTTTGAGAGATAATCGATGGCTTCTACTCCTGAAAGTTTGCGCTCTACCTCCAAATGAGGGTTTATATTTCTAAGTACTTTATCATTTACTAAAAGATCTATTGGATTGTCATCGATCAGCAATATGAGCATGAGCTTTTGGGGTTGGTAGCGTAATGTGAATTTTGGTGCCTGCCCCAAATTTAGAACTTACATTGATATTTCCCTCTAAAAAGTTAACGGTTTCTCTCATTATATACATGCCAATGCCGTTTCCTTTGGACTGCCGGTTGGCCGTAACGAACATGTCAAACACTTTCTTTTGCAATTCTTCTTTGATGCCTTGTCCGTTGTCTTCAACAATTATATGAAACTCTTTTTCAACGTTTTCCATCTTTATTTTTACCCAACGCTTTTTCTTCTTTGGATCGTGGTATTTGATCGCATTGGATATGGCATTGTCCAAAATAAGCCTGATGCGAAAGGGGTCGAAAAAAATAGGCGTAGAAGGCAGGTCGAGTTGAAAATCTATACCGGGAAACCCTTCGTGGTAGCGATTTGAATCCAATACTTGCCTTACCAATCCTCTGGGGTTGATCTTTTCCGGCTGATTTTGTTTGCGCTTGTTGCGGCTGTAATCAAGTATATTGTGAATGAGGTGATCCAGCTTTTCTGCAGACTCCTTTATGAAGTGATTGTATTCCAGGCTTTCGTCCAATGTTTTAGCCATTTCAATAAGCCCGCTTAGTCCCTGGATCGAACTTAGCGGTGCCCGTACGTCATGGGATATGGAGTATACAAAATTATCGAGCTCGCGATTCGCCTTTTTAAGTGCATAGTTCTGATCCAGGATCAGCTTTTCCGAATGCTTTGCCTTAGTGATGTTCTTTATGATAAGCGTTACACCAAATATTTCTTCGAGCTTATTGTATGCCGGGGCAAAAGTTACCTGGACCCATACCTTACCTGCCAGCGGGTGGTAGATCTCTCTTTCGCCCACAAAAACCCTTCCTTCAAGTGCCCTGCTTACCGCAGCATTAAAGGCTTCCCTATCCTCTTCACGCACGAAATGAATATAGCTCATTCCAGGCTTAAGTTCTTTTTGTCCTCCGTACTGCGGCAGGTCTGTACCCGCCCGTTTGTTGTACGCGAGGATCTGCTGATCTTTACCAATCAGCAGGATGCTGTTAGGGGTAGAGGTAAGGATCGTTTTATAATGCAATTCCATTTCCTGGATGGTGGCTGCATCCTGTAGCTTGCGTATCTGTTCACCTGCTTCGCGGGCCGCTGCTTCCAGTATTTCCCGGTAAATTTCCCCGAAAAACCCCTTCGATTGGCTTTCGCAGTTGATTACGGCAAATACTTCTTCCCTCACTTTCAAGGGTACGGCAATCTCCGATGCAAAAGCCTTTTCAATGTTTAATACACGGGGGTCGGTGGCGCTGTCCGCTACGATTAGGGTTTTACCGGATTGGGCAACCTTTCCTGTAACGCCTTCGCCGGGTTTCACTACAAAGGTCTCACTCTTCAGAAGTCGTTTTTTCACCTTCCCTTCTTTATAGCGCACTATGGGTTTTAGCTTACCTTCCTTAAGCAAAAGCACCTCACCTTCCTCTATAAACAGTTTGGTCAACACGTCTTCTACCAAATGCGTAAGTACCTGTTTAATAGAAGAAGCTTTGGCGCAATGCACGATGAAGTTTCCGAGGCCTTTTGAAAAGGTACTCCTCAAAAATGCTTTAGTATCGTCTTCCATAAAGCAGCTTATCCCCCTCACCTGGTTCCCTTCCAGGATGGGATGCATTTCTCCCGACAGGTGCTGCAGGGCACCCCTGAAGCTTTCTACTGCCTCAAAGGACTGGGTTTTTTTGGTGCGCAGTACTTCTAAGTAGCGCTGCTTTCGTTTTTCCGCCCGGGGTACATCCGTAGCATCAAAAACCTGGGTGAGCAAATCACCGGGAACGAAATCATAGCCCAGGTATCGCTTAAAATAGTCTTTTGCTGCCTTGTTGGCCGTAACAAAGCACAAATTTTCGTCTACGCTCCAAAGCATCAAAGAAAGGTTATTTACCAGGGCATCCATTTGTGCCTTGGCGTTTTCTAGGTTTTGTTCCAGCCCCTTCTGCTTACTCAGGTCGGTTATGGAGTAAATGATCTTATATTCTCCTCCTACCCGTACCTTACTGATCGCGAGGTCGATGCTCATTTCATGCCCGTCCTTATGCAACATGCGCCAGTTTCGCTTGGGCGGGATGTCCTTTAATACAAAATCTGCAAGTTGTTCTATGGCCATTTCTTTCTCATCCTCAGGCAAGGTATGCAGTATCGTTTTGCCTTGGAAATCCTCTTCGCTGAGGCCGGTCATTTCCTGGTAGGCTTTGTTAACCGTAATGATCTTACCCTTGGCATCGGATATTTTAATGCCGGTGCTGATGGTATTGAAGATGTTGCTGAGGTAAGATTTTTGCTCTTCTATGGCCACGGGCATCATTTCGGAAGAAGGCATGCGAACGGCTTCCAGCGTTACGAGTTTCTTTGGGTGTAGGTCCAGCGACAACAAGCGATAAGAAAAGATATGCTCCTCTGCCCCGGTCCCTATTTTGTTGAACCGCTTGATGACCTCGCCCTTAAGGCAACGTTGAATATCGCGCTTTAAAAGAGGTACAAAACGGGGAAGTATATAATCTACGATAAGGTCTCCGGGCTTTGGGCTTGAACCCACAATACTCGCTGCTGCTTTGGCAGCTGAATCATTAATCTGCACAATTTTAAGCTCCTGGTCCAGCACAACAAACATGGTTTCTGATTCCTTAGCCAAATGCGGAAAAAGAATTTGCCTTTCTGATTTGTTGTTGTCTAACATCTTAATGAGATGAATATTAGAACCCGTCATCCGTAATACATCCTGGTTGTTATTACAAATATAACAATTACAGGAATATTCCTACATAAATATCTTACCTGGATTCAATATACCCTTAGGATCAAAGACTTTCTTTATCTGTTTTTGAAGATTGAGCTCCTCTTTTGAGAACACAATATCGAGGTATTCTTTTTGTACCAGGCCGATGCCATGTTCACCGCTGATGGTGCCTTTCAACTCCCTGACCAGTTCAAATATTTTCCGTATTCCCTTTTTCAGGTCTACTTTCCACTCTGCATCGCTCATATGGCCTTTTATAATGTTTACATGCAGGTTCCCGTCTCCGGCATGTCCGTAGCAAACCGATTTAAAGCCGTATTCGGCCCCGATCTCTTTGACCCCCTTGAGCAGCTTGGCGAGTTCTGCCCTGGGCACTACCGTATCTTCTTCTTTGTATACAGAGTTTGCCTTTACTGCCTCCCCAACGCGCCTGCGCAATTTCCAAAGCGCTGCTTTGTCGTTGTCGTTATCTGCAAACAAGATGTCCCCGGCCCCGAAGCGTTCCACTATCTCTGCCATTTTCTCACAGTCTTTCATGAGCTGTTCCTCTTCGTTTCCATCTACTTCTATAAGCAAGTGTGCTTCCACCTCCTCACCTATCGGCAACTGGACGTCTTCCACATAACGCAAGGTCCAGTCAATGGCATCACGTTCCATAAACTCCATAGCACTGGGTGTAATTCCGGCCTGGAAGATGGCCGAAACTGCTTCGCATGCCTTTTCGGCTGAAGCAAAGGGTACCAGCATGAGCACATTGGTTTTCGGGTAGGGTAAGAGCTTAAAAACCGCTTTGGTAATAATGCCCAGGGTACCTTCACTGCCTACCATGAGCTGCGTTAAGTTGTAGCCCGTGCTGTTCTTCAATACGTTGGCTCCTGTCCAGATCAGTTCACCATTAGCCAGAGCCACCTGCAGATTGAGTACATAGGCATTGGTAACCCCGTACTTGACGGCTTTGGGGCCACCTGCATTCAATGCCAGGTTGCCTCCTATATAACTGCTGCCCCAACTGCTTGGATCCGGCGGATAGAAAAGCCCTTTGGCCTTGCAGGCTTCATGAAAGACCTGGTTGATCACGCCGGGTTCAACCGTAGCCTGCAGGTTACGCTCGTCTACCTCCACAATCTTATTCAATCTTTCCACCGAAAGGTTTATGCCGCCAAACAGAGGCAAAGCACCACCGCTAAGCCCCGTACGGGCGCCACTCGGGGTTACGGCAATGCCTTTTTCATTGCAATAACGCAATATGGCCGCTACTTCTTCCGCAGTACCCGGCTTTACTACGGCTTCCGGTAAATAACTGAGATCTTCTGTTTCATCGTGGCTGTATTCCCGGAGGTTATCTTGATCCGTAAATACCTGCCCGGCTCCTACTGTAAGGCGAAAGTGATCTAAATCTTGTTGATCAATGCTTTTGTATTGCATGCAGCTATTAATTTCTATTTTAGTGCGCCTTTAAGAAAACGTAAAACAAAGATGAAGAAACTTCTTATTCCCGCTCTTTTTTTGTTGGCTGCCCCCTTCGTTCAAGCGCAAAAGAAAAACGTGCGCCTGGATGATGTATGGCGTACGTACAGCTTTTTCCCCCGCAGTACCGCAGGCCTGAACAGCATGCAGGGAGGGAAGTATTATACTGCCCTTACACAATCCGACAACGGCCCTACCATTGAAAAATTCAGCTACAAAACGGGAAAGTCGAAAGGCCTGATCATCAGCAGCAAAGCCATTAAAGAACAAACCGGGAAAAACATTCCTTTCGATCAATATGCCTTTGGCCCCGAGGAGAAAATGCTTTTACTGGCCACTGAAACAGAAGGCATATACCGGCACTCCTCAAAAAGCCATTATTACCTATACGACCTGGAAACAGGTGAGTTGGACTCCCTAGGCCCCGGAAAACAGCAATTGGCCAGCTTTTCTCCTACCCGCAAACAGGTAGCTTACGTAGCCAATAATAAAATGTACATCCGCAGCTTTGAGGGCAAAGCAAACGGGACCGAAACCACCTTTGGAAAAGGAGAGGACGATGCCTTTATAGCCGGTGCCGTAGATTGGGTGTATGAAGAAGAATTTAGCTTCCACAAGGGGTTTGAGTGGTCGCCCGATGGGGAGTACATTGCCTTTTACCAGTTTGATGAACGGGCGGTGCCTTTGTTTTCCATGGACTTGTACGGACAGGCACTTTACCCCAGCGAATATGAATTCAAGTACCCCAAAGCGGGAGAACCCAATAGTGCGGTACACATTTACGTTTTTGACCTCGCCCGGCAGGAAGCGGTGAAAGTAAACATCCCTGAAGATTATGAGTATATCCCACGTATAAAGTATACCCCCCAGGGAGATTTGATCATCTTTACCATGAACCGGCACCAGAGCGCGTTGCGGTTATGGAAAGTTGCAAAAGGAAGTGTAGAGGCCCGCCTGATGTACACGGAAACGGCACCCGATTATATAGAGATCACAGATGACCTTAGCTTTTTAAAAGACGGCAGCTTTGTGTATACCAGCGAAATGAGTGGCTTTCGCCACGTTTACCACATCGGCAGTAACGGGAAGATCATCAAGCAGATCACAACGGGCGACTGGGAGGTAACGGAGCTATACGGAGTGGATGAACGGACGGGCCTCGTTTTTTACCAAGCCGCCGAAGAGAGTCCCCTGGAGCGTGCGGTATACCGCATCAAACTGGATGGCTCCGGCAAAAAAAAGCTCTCTACGCTTCCCGGCTGGAATGCAGCGCAATTCAGCGATGGCTTTAGCTTTTTTATCAACACCTATTCAAGCACCAATACCCCGGTACTTGAAACCCTGCACGATCAAAACGGCAAGCTGATCCGTACCCTGGTTGACAACAACAAGCTAAAAGAACGCCTGCGAGGTTTCCATCTAAGTGAAAAAGAGTTTATAAAAGTGCCTACAGAAGAGGGCACCACACTAAATGGCTGGATGATCAGGCCGCAGGACTTTGACCCTACCAAGACATACCCGGTTTTGATGTTTGTATATGGTGGACCCGGCTCACAAACCGTAAAAAACCAGTATGATGGAGGCAATGCTTTTTGGTACCAGATGCTGGCCAGCAGAGGGTACATTGTAGTATCTGTTGACAACCGGGGTACCGGGGCCAGGGGCCGCGACTTCCGCACCCTCACCTACCAGCAATTGGGCAAATATGAGATCCGGGATCAGATCAATGCCGCTAAATGGCTGGGCGATCAATCTTACGTTGACGCCAGCCGCATAGGCATTTGGGGGTGGAGCTACGGAGGGTATATGAGCAGCCTGGGCATTACCAAAGGAGCAGACGTATTTAAAATGGCCATGGCTGTAGCGCCCGTTACCAATTGGCGGTTTTACGACACTATTTACACCGAGCGTTATATGCGGACCCCCCGGGAAAACGCTAACGGCTATGACGATAACTCCCCCATAAATCACGTAGATAAACTCGAGGGCAAATATCTTTTGATCCACGGCAGCGCAGACGACAACGTGCATTTTCAGAACACCACGCGTATGATCTCTGCTTTGGTAGAGGCCAATAAACAGTTTGACTTATTCGTATATCCCGATAAAAACCACGGTATATATGGTGGCAATACCCGTTTCCACCTCTATACCAAAATGACGGATTTTGTTACCGAAAATCTTTAATCAGGGATTTTAGCTAATTTCCCGCCCATTTTATAATCAATTCACTACCTATGACTGAAACTACCCCGGCAGCCAAACAAGGACACCCCAATGGCCTGTATGTCCTTTTCTTTTCCGAAATGTGGGAGCGCTTTTGCTATTACGGCATGCGTGTTCTTCTTACTTTATACCTGGTAAAATCTTTAATGAAAGGCGATGCGGAAGCCAGCCTGATCTATGGCGCGTATACAGGCCTTGTATATGCCGCTGCTGTACTGGGGGGACGTTTGGCCGACAGATACCTGGGGTATCGCTTTGCCATTTTGCTGGGCGCCATTCTCATGGCCATAGGTGAATTTATGATCTTAGGAGGTACGGAAGCCTGGCTTTTAGGGGGCATGGGTGCCATTATAGTGGGAAATGGTTACTTCAAGGCCAATATTTCTACCATTGTAGGTAAGCTTTACAAGGAAAACGACCCGAGAAGGGACTCCGGCTTCACCATTTTTTATATCGGCATCAACGTAGGCTCCCTTTTAGCTACTACCCTGGTTGCTTACATAGGCGAGGTATATGGCTTTAAGTATGGGTTTGCCCTGGCCGGCTTCGGTATGCTGGCCGCTTTTCTCATCTTTTGGTTTGGTCGCCACCGTTATGCAGACGCTGATGGGCTGGACGTAAGGCCTGCGGCCAAAAAACCGGTATTGGGCCCTATCAACATGTTACACCTTATCGTGTTGGGTTCTTTGGCCACCATACCCCTTTGCTATGTCCTCATCTGGCAAAACCAGATTATGGACTTCCTCCTTCTCGGAGTGTTTATTGCAGTGGCATACAGCCTGATCAGCGCGGGCGTGAAAAAGGGAGTGATACACCGCGACCGTATGATCGCCCTGGTGATCTTTATTTTAATCAACATTACCTTTTGGGCCTGCTTTGAGCAAGCCGGTACTTCCCTTACACTCTTTGCCGACCGGAACGTAGATCGCGAAATACTTGGTTGGGTGATGCCCGCCTCCATGACCCAGTTCTTTAACCCGGCCTTTATCATCATCTTCGGTTCCATTTTTTCCGTGATGTGGGTAAAACTCTCCAGAATGGGAAGAAACCCAAGCATACCCATGAAGTTTTCTTATGGGATACTCCAGTTGGGCCTCGGCTTTTTGGTAACCCTTCTCTTTGCGCAGTTTACCGACAGCTATGAGGTGCCCCTTATTACCCTCGTACTGCTTTATTTGTTGCATACTACCGGAGAGCTCTTCTTGTCTCCTATTGGGCTCAGCATGGTTACCAAGCTTGCCCCGAAAGAGATTTCGGGCACCGCCATGGGGGGCTGGTTCCTGAGCTTTGCCATCGCCAACTTCGTAGGAGGAAAAATTGCCGCCTTGACGGGCGCTGAAGAGGGAGCCGGCAACATAGACGTAGCCGCAGGCTTTGATAAATACATCGGGGTATTCTCGAATATTGGTTTTGTTTTAGTAGCGATCGCTGTTTTAATTGCCCTATGTAGCAAACCGCTCAATAAGCTCATGCATGGCGTACGCTAGTACTTAGTCATGAAAAGCCTACAAGCGCCCCTGTTAAAACAGGGGCGCTTTTGCTTATACTAATTCTGTCTTCCGGCCGTCTTTATAATAGACTTTCCCTTATGTATATTTACACATTGAAAACTCGTAGGGTATGAATTTTATAGTGATCGCCTTCTCTCTTTTACTGGGTATAGCCCAGCCCCAGAAGGCAGAAGAAGAAACCGGCATAAAGTGGATGAGCATGCAAGAGGCCCTTGCTGCTAATGAGGAGCATCCCAAGAAGATCTTTATTGACGTGTATACCGATTGGTGCGGATGGTGCAAACGGATGGACAAAGCCACTTTTCAACATGCGCAGGTGGCAAAATACATGAACGAGCATTACTACAATGTAAAATTTGACGGAGAATCTAAAGACAGCATTGTATTTAAAGGGAAGACCTTTACCTTCATCCCGCAGGGCAGAAGGGGGTATCATGAACTGGCTGCAGCGCTATTGCAGGGGAAAATGTCTTACCCCACGGTAGTATTTTTAGATGAAGAACTCAATATGTTGTCTCCGGTTCCGGGCTTTCAGCCCCCCGCTTCTTTTGAGCCCATTATGAAATTCTTTGGAAGCAATGCCTATAAAGATACGCCCTGGGAAGAATTTCAGAAGAACTTCAAGGGAGAGATAGCCGCTGCAAAATAGCGCCATAAAGCAGGTGCTTATAGCCTACAAGTAAAGCCCTTCGCTTACCTTTGCCCCTTTCTAAATTTTCGGCTTCATGAAGATTTCCCATAAGTGGCTCCTGGACTACATCAATACTTCTCTTTCTCCGGCTGAGATAGCTACGCTTCTTACAGACACTGGCCTGGAGGTGGAGGGTGTGCAGGAAGTGGAAACCGTAAAAGGGGGGCTTAAAGGAATAGTAATTGGCGAAGTGCTAACATGCACGCCGCACCCCAATGCAGATCGCTTAAAAGTTACCCAAGTTGATATTGGCCATGAAAAGCCGCTCCAGATCGTTTGCGGTGCACCCAATGTAGCTGCCGGGCAAAAGGTGCCTGTGGCCACGGTCGGAAGCACGATCTATAGTCCTGATGGTGACTTTACCATTAAAAAGGGAAAACTACGCGGAGAAATCAGCGAAGGCATGATCTGTGCCGAGGATGAACTGAACCTCGGGGAAGACCATGACGGCATCATGGTGTTGGATGCAAAAGCACAGGTGGGTCAAGCTGCCGCAGAATACTTTGCTATAGAAAGTGATTTTGTATACGAAATAGGGCTTACGCCCAACCGTACCGATGCAATGTGCCACTACGGAGTAGCCCGTGACCTCCGTGCCGCTCTTCTTCGGCACGGGCACAAAAACACAAACCTGACTCTACCTTCCATAGAAGCTTTTAAAGTGGAGAACAACACCCGCCCAATCTCCATTGAAATAGAAGACACGGGGGGTTGTGGGCGGTATGCCGGGCTTTCGATAAGCGGGGTAAAAGTAGCTGCCTCACCCGAGTGGATGCAAAACAAATTGCGCGCTATAGGCCTAGGGCCCGTAAACAACGTAGTAGACGTTACCAATTATGTGCTGCACGAAACCGGGCATCCCTTGCATGCCTTTGACGCGCATGAGATCACAGGAGATAAGATCGTGGTGAAAAACCTACCCTCGGGAAGCACCTTTACTACCCTGGACGACAAAACACGCACCCTGAACGGGGAAGACCTAATGATCTGCAACGTGGAAGAAGGTATGGTGATTGCCGGTGTTTTTGGAGGGAAGCGATCGGGCGTAAGTGAAAAAACCACCGATGTATTTTTGGAAGCGGCCTACTTTAACCCGGTAAGAATAAGGAAAACCGCTAAGCGACATGGCTTAAATACGGATGCTTCCTTTCGTTACGAACGTGGAGTAGACCCCGAAATGACGCTATACGCCTTAAAACGGGCCGCTTTATTGATCCAGGAACTGGCAGGAGGTGAAGTAAGTATGGATATAGCGGATGAACACCCGGTGAATATGCAGCCTTCGGTAGTTGAACTTAGCCTGCACCGCATGGAACAGCTTATCGGGCAGGCCATCGAAGAAGAAATGGTGCTGGATATCCTGCGCTGGCTGGAAATAAAGGTACTTTCAAAAAACGGAGATAGACTCAACCTGGAAATACCCACCTACCGGGTAGATGTTACCCGCGAAGCAGATGTAATAGAAGAAATCCTGCGGATTTACGGCTTCAACAATATTGAGACCGGAACAAAAATGCAGGTTTCTATTGCCCCGCATGACGTGCGAGATGAAGCGGCATACAAGGAGCTCATTAGCGAGGCCTTAAGCGCAAGGGGCTATCATGAGATCATGAATAACTCGCTGGTTAAAGGAGATTATTTTACTACACATGGTTTTAATGCGGAAGAAAGCATTGAAATACTGAATCCCCTGAGCCAGGATTTGAGTGTGCTGCGCCAAAGCCTGCTTTTCGGAGGACTGGAAACCGTAGCGCGAAATGCCAACCGTCAGCGCCCCGATCTGAAACTGTACGAGTACGGACATGCATACCAAAAAACGGGAGGAGAGTACAGGCAATACAGTACGCTTAGTCTCTGGGTAAGCGGGATGGAACGCGGAGAAAACTGGCGGGAAAGCAGCTTGCCAAGCGACTTCTATACCTTGAAAAAGGAAGTGGACTTCATACTCAACCGCATGGAGATAAAGGGCACACAAACAGAGGAAAGTACAGCAGCATACCTGGATTTTGGACTTGCTTACCTGCTCAACAACCGTAAAGTAGTAGAATTTGGTAAAGTAGCCCCTTCCGTTACCAAACAACTGGAATGCAAAAGTGATGTTTTCTATGCCCAACTGGATTGGCATTATTTAGCGGCTAAAGCGAAAAAGCAAAAAGTAACCTTTACAGAATTACCCAAGTATCCGGAAGTACGAAGAGACCTGGCCCTATTGCTGGATAAGGGAGTGGCCTACCGGGATTTGGAAATGGCCGCGCATAAAGCAGAGCGCAAATTGTTGAAAGGCGTAAACCTGTTTGATGTGTACGAAGGAAAGAACCTGGCTGAAGGCAAAAAATCGTACGCCTTGAGCTTTGTTTTGGCCGACCCCAACGGCACACTCCATGACAAGCAGGTAGATAGAGTAATGGATAAGATTTTGCATAGCTTTAAGGCACAGTTCAACGCAGAACTGAGGTAGGTGTCTGGATTTGGCTTAGGTGCAGCCCCAAACCTTGGTTTTACGCTACATGTACTATTATTTCGGTTTGCTGAAAATCGCTTATAACCATCAATACCACCATCCACTGCCGGAAAAGCACCGCTTCCCTATGGAGAAGTACTCTTTGCTTCCCCAGCAGTTGATCCATGAGGGTACTTGCACAGAAGCCAATTTCTTTGAGCCCGGGCTATTGCATGAAACTCAAATTCTGAAAACGCATACAGCCGCATACTGGCAAAAATTGCAGGCACTCAATCTAAACCGGCAAGAAGAGCGAAAAACGGGTTTCCCCCTTTCCCGGGCTTTGGTAGAACGGGAATTGCGCATCTGCCAGGGCACCATTCAAAATGCGTACTACGCTTTAGAGTACGGTATATCCATGAATATTGCCGGGGGTACACATCATGCCTATACCGATCATGGAGAGGGCTTCTGCTTATTAAACGATATTGCGCTGGCAGCCCATGAATTGCTGGACAAAGAGCTCGCCAGGCGTATCCTGGTTATTGACCTGGACGTACACCAGGGCAATGGTACAGCCGAGATTATGCAGAATGAAACCCGTGTGTTTACATTTTCGATGCACGGCGCAAAGAATTATCCCTTACACAAGGAGCAAAGTGACTGGGATATTGCCCTGCCTGACGGAACAGACGATGCGCATTATTTAAAACAGTTGGATGAAACTTTGCCTCTACTCCTGGACAGGCATCAACCCGACTTTATATTTTACCAAAGTGGAGTAGACGTATTGGAAAGCGATAGACTGGGACGGTTGAAGCTTTCACGCCAGGCTACCAAGAGCCGGGACAAACGCGTGCTAAGTTTATGTAAGCAAAACCATATTCCCGTGGCCGTAAACATGGGTGGAGGGTATTCGGAAAAAATAAGCGACATCATAGAGGCACACGCCAATACTTTCCGCCTGGCACAAGAACTCTTTTTCTAAACAGGCTTCAGGTGGTCTTTTACATAGCCGTAAGCCTCAAAATCGGCTCTAAACAATGTATACACTTTATTTTTAAAGGATGTGTCTTTGAAAAAGGCGAGTAGGTCTGCCGGCGGGTTTTGCAGCAACTGTGCGCCCGGGAGCAAGTGTAAAGGGGTGTTGTATGTGATCCCTTCATTTTGCTTAATGGCATGCCGTTGTTCAACCAGGTTTTGATCAAAGGGTGTTGCCAACTGCCACTTTTCATTCAACGCATTCAGCTCTTCCTCTATGTTTTCCAGATGTATTACCTCATCGATAAGGTTGGGATACAAAGTTTCCCACACACTTAGCTGAGGGGCAAAATGCGGGTTTAAAAAAGCAGAAGGCTGTGTTGCCAGCAGGTCGATGAAGTCGTTTGCGCAAAAATCCCGGGGCAGGGGAAGCGACACATAGGTTTCCTGGTGCTTTATAAAATGATAAAAACTGCTTATAAAACGACTAAAGGGATGCCGTACTACCTTCATTTTCCGGTATACCGGATCGCTAAGCTTTTTGGGAAAGCGCATAAAAAGAGCCTCCTCCTGGTAATAGCGCTCATTAATGTAAGCATGCACCCAGTTGCTGTAGCGCAGGGCTTCTTCTAACTTACCGCTGGCTTGCAGAAACCATTTAATAGCCGTACCTCCACCTGCCTTAGGTGAGTGAAAAAGAATAACCTTATGTCGCTCGTTTACTACGGGTAATTTATCGCGGTAAGGCAGCCACCAACTGAGCTCTATGGCTATGCCTTCGGGCAATGAAAAGCGCGACAGCAAACGTATGATAGGCTTTTGCAGCCATTGTTTTCCCTTTTGATGACGGGCTGTCCAGAAAGAGTCTTTTAGCGCAAGCTCAACCTTCATCAGGCATTCAAGGTTTCGTCCGGCAGATCGGAAATACGGATGTACATAAAGCCATCGAGGGAATTATTGAAAAGCGGATCTACGTTAAAGCATACGATCCTAGCGTTCTGCTTCAGGTATTTTTTGATCAGCACGGGTACGCGCATGGCTCCCGGCTCCCACTCCTCTATCAGGCGGTCAAAACGGCCCAGGTCATCGTGGCTCAAGGCAAAAACAGCTTCCCGCTGTTCTTCCTTCAGTTTGGATTTAAAGGGTTTACGCGGACGAATGTGTTTGGCCATTTCCGGGTCCCCGTGTTTCAGGGTAAGGAATTCTACCATAAGCGATTTGCTGAACCTCGAAAAACGGGCGCTGATGCTGGCGCAGCCTGTAATGTATTCCAATTCCGGATGGCGTTTCAGCACTTGCACAATGCCCTTCCAGAGCAAGAATAAAGGCAAGGGCTTTTGTTGCTGTTCTTTTACGATGAACGCGCGCCCCATTTCCAGCGACTTTGCAAAAACAGGCTCCATATAGGCATCTGTTTTAAACAGTGTGCTTACATAAAAGCCATGTGTGCCAAACTGGCGAAAAATATCCGGCCCTATGCCCAGGCGATATGCCCCTGAAACCTGCTTTGACTCAGCATCCCAAAGAATCAAATGCTGATAATGATAATCGAATTCATCCAGATCGAGAGGTAGGTTTGTTCCCTCCCCTATTTCCCGAAAGGTAAGCTCGCGCAAGCGCCCTATTTCGGTAAGCAAATTGGGGATGCGGGAAGACTTGCTTATGTAGAGCTGGTAGTTTTTCTGTTCGAAGAGGAAGCCGCCATTTTCCCTGAGGCAATTGATCTCTTGCTGCAGGCGCTCCTTGCTCACCGCCTCTATTATATTTTGAGGTTTTTCAGGCCTTTTCAACGAAAAAAGCTTTTTCTCTGGCGAGAGCGCCTGTCTTAGAAGGTAGGTGCGCTGCCGGAGAAAAGCGCCAAAGTGTGCTGTATGGGTATAGTGTGCCTGCTCTTTAACGGGTATGGGCCTGCCGATACGGATGCGGATGCTTTTCCCCTTTTGATGCAGTACTTCTGAAGGCAGTTTTGCCGTGCGCAGCGAAGGGTGCAACATAGCCAGGAGGTAAAAAAAGCGGCTGTTGCGCGCCTTGAAGTAGATGGGTACCACGGGTACCTCCATTTTTTTTATCATCTTCAACACGCCCTCCTCCCATTCTTTGTCTACCACCTTGCGTTCATCAAAGTGATACGTGCTCACTTCCCCTGCCGGAAAAATACCCAGGGGTTTACCTGCCCTGAGGTGCTCCATGCTGTCTTTTATTCCGGTAAAACTGCTTCTGATCTCTTTGTTGTCAAAAGGGTTTACCGGCATAAAATAGTCTTTCAACGGCTCCACTTTCTGGAGAAGAAAATTGGCCATTACCTTATAATCCGGCCGCAGCTGGCTGATCAGTTTTATAAGGATGATGCCGTCAATGCCCCCCAAAGGATGGTTAGAGACAGTGATAAAGGGGCCTTGCTTAGGGATGCGTTTGAGTTCGTCTTCATAGTAGTCGAACTCTACCTGGAACTCTTTGAGTATGGCATCGATGAAGTCCACGCCATGGAGTGCGGCAAATTTATCATACACTTCATTGATGTCGCTGATACGCAGGATATCCATAATCGGCTTGGCAAACAGGCTCAAACCCATTTTATCCAATTTCACCACTTTGGCAATGTCTGTTTTATCTACCAGCCCCATTAGAAAAATTGAAGGGATAAAGCTACAACAATTCAACTAAGCCATTACGACCTGGTAGGTATTCCGGCTGGTTTGCTCCAAAAGCATCTGCCCGTTTTTCTTTACCCGGCTCAAGGCTTCTTCGCTATAGTGACGTACCGTGTAGAGGCGTACATTTTCGTTAAAGGAAGTGTCAAAGTCGCGGCTTAGCTCCTCTATGAGCTGTGGGGTGATCATTGCATCGTAATTGATGCAAAAAGAGGAACTAACGGCCGTATTCTGCGACATATTTACCCGCACGCCAAACTGGTGGAATACTTTGTAGATCTTACTCAAGTGATCCTCTACAATAAAGGCCAGGTCGCGTGTGGCTATGGTGATGAGTACCTGCTTGTCTTTTTTAATGAAGCAAGGTAGCAAGGGCTCCAGGTCGGCTCCCTTAGAAATAACGGTACCCTTTTCAGAGGGATGCAAGAAACTCTTTACGCTTAACGGGATGTTCTTCTCCTGTAGGGGTTGTATCGTTTTGGGGTGAATTACAGAAGCACCATAATAGGCCAGTTCTATGGCCTCACGGTAACTGATCCGGTGCAGGAGTTCGGTACCGTCAAATATCTTCGGGTCGCCATTGAGTACTCCGGGCACGTCTTTCCAGATCACCACTTCTTCGGCATCCAGCACGTACCCCAACACGGAGGCGGTATAATCAGAGCCTTCCCGCCCCAGGGTAGTGGGGTTCAGGTCATCATCCGACCCAATGAACCCCTGTATTACATAACGGTTGCCCTCTTTAATGGTATCTTTAAGCAGGCGTGCGGTGAAGTTCCAGTCTACCCGCGCAAAGCGAAAATTCTGATCCGTCCGGATCAGCCTGCGTGCATCCAGCCATTTGTTTTGGTAACTGTTGCTGTTCAGGTAACTGCTTACAATTTTGGTAGAGATAAGCTCTCCGTACGACACGATCTGGTCGTACACCTGGTTAAAAGTATTTTGCGGGTTCCCCTGGGTAATGATCTCCAACTGGGAGAAGAGGATCTCTATATCATTGTGCACGCGGTGTTCGTCCGCCGGAAACAGTTCCTTTATGATCTCAAAATGGTAGGCACGCAATTCCTCTATAATCTGCTGGCAATTGTCTTGCTGATGAAAGAAACAGTTTACCAGTTCCTCCAGCTTATTGGTGCTTTTGCCCATGGCAGAAACCACGATAAGGATCTCTTCACCGGGAAAGTGATTTAGCACATGGGCCACATTGCGTACACTGCGGGCATCTTTAATCGAGGCCCCACCAAATTTGAAAACTTTCATTACTACAGAAAATTATGGGAAACGAAAATATAAAAGAGCCGTTAAAGCCGGCTGAATAAAGAGTGATGTCTATTCTGTTCCCTTAGCCTCTTCCCAGATCACATCCATTTCGGCCAGGGTCATATCTGCCAGCTTCTTGCCCTGGATGCCGGCCCGCTCTTCCAGGTATTGAAAACGTTTCATAAACTTTTTATTGGTGCGTTCCAGGGCCGAATCTGCATCTACTTTTAAGAAACGGCTCAGGTTTATCACGGAAAAAAGCAGGTCGCCAAACTCCTCTTCGGTTTTTTGTGGATTTCCGGCTTGTATTTCTTCTTTGAGCTCCTTGAGCTCCTCTTCTACCTTATCCCACACCTGCTGCGTTTCTTCCCAGTCGAAACCAATGCCCCGGGCCTTTTCCTGGATACGGGTAGCTTTAACCATAGCGGGCAGTGAGCGGGGTACGCCCTCCAGCACCGATTTTTTGCCTTCTTTTAGCTTAAGCTTCTCCCAATTGGCTTTCACTTCTTCTTCGCCCGATACTTGTATATCCCCGTAAATATGCGGGTGCCGGGCAATGAGCTTTTCGCATATCCCATGCAGTACATCCCCCATATCAAAAGCCTGTTTTTCAGCGCCTATCTTACTGTAAAAAACCATATGCAGCATAATGTCGCCTATCTCCTTTTTTACTTCCTCCAGATCGTTGTCGAGGATGGCGTCCCCTAGTTCGTATGTTTCTTCAATGGTAAGGGGGCGCAGGGTCTCCATAGTTTGCTTCATATCCCAGGGACACTGGCTGCGCAGGTCTTCCATAATATCGAGCAAGCGGGCAAACTGACCTAGCGTTTCTTCGCGGCTATTCATCGCCTTGTTCTTCGCTTGTCTTTGTTTCCGCTTGTGTTTCTTCAGAAACGTCTTCTTCCGCTTCTTCTGCAGTGATCAACCCTTTCTCTTGCAGGATGTTGTACCAGTTAAAGAGCTTTTTAATGTCTGAATTGTATACCCGCTCTTTGTCGTAATCCGGCAATACTTCTTCCAGGTAAGCCCGCAACGTATTAGCACTTTCCTTATGGCTCGGGGCAGGCCCGAAGTTCTCTTTTTCAGCAATCTTCAGGTATACCTCAGCCAGGGGAATTTCCTCTTCGTAGGTGTAGATGGCGATGTCTTTTAGCGAGCTTACATTGCCGCTGGAGCTTACGGGAAAGCGCTTGCCGTCTCGCATAGATTCTACAATGATGCCTCCACGGCTCTGGGCTACCAGGTTGTACAGCCCGGGCTTTCCGCCAATAGCTAAAATGCGTTCCAGGTTCATAAAATATGTTTTACTTCTTTGTTTTTTCTTTGTCTTCTTCAGCCCATTGCTTCACGCGCTCCAGGTCGCTAATCGCGGTGTCCTGTATCATGGCCAGCAAGGCCCTGGCATCATCGGCCAGTGTGTGCTCGGGGTACTGCTCCAAAAAGTAGCTATACGATTTTGAAGCGCGGGTTTCATCACCAAACACTTCGTCAAACGTAAAACCGATCATAAATACGGAACGGGCCGCCAAGGGATGTTCCGGGTATTGTTTAATGACCCGGTTGTACACGTTGATCCCTTTGAGGGCGGTTTCCCTGCGTGCCTTTAATACATCCCCGGCCTTGCTTATATAATAAGGAGCAGCGGAATCGGCCGGAAAGCTATCGGCATAGGTGAGGTAAGCTTTGGTGATCCTCTTTGCCAGGGCCGGGTCCAGGGCTTCCGCTTTCATGGTTTCTGCCTCCAAGCCTTTGATCATTGCCATTTGGGTTTCCTTAAAATCAGGGGTTTTATTGCGCTGACAGGATAGTAATGCAGCGGCCAGCAATAAAAAAAGCAGGTGTCTCATCTGTTTGGAAATTTCATTTTATAGTTCACTGAAACCTTTCCTTTGCTGATGTTGGCCAGGCGCCCTTTTAATATCCGCTTACGCAGCGGGCTCAGGTGATCGGTAAACAATATGCCCTCGATATGATCATACTCGTGTTGGATCACCCTGGCCTTTAAACCGGTAAAGATTTCGGTTTGCTCCTTAAAATCACGGTCAAAATAGGTGATGGTGATTTCTTCGGGGCGGTTCACGTCTTCGCGTACATCCGGAATGCTCAGACAACCTTCGTTAAAGGCCCATTCTTCTCCCGTTTCTTCTGTGATCCTGGGATTGATGAACACCCGCTTAAAATCCGTTAATTGTTCCTCATCTTCCTCATCCTCATCTACAAAACCCGAGGCATCTACGACAAAAAGCCGTATTGATTTGCCTATCTGGGGAGCCGCCAGCCCCACCCCCATGGCCTTATACATGGTTTCGAACATATCCTCAATAAGCCCCTGTAAATTAGGGTAATCCGCATCTATGTCTTCCCCTTTTTTACGCAATACCGGATCGCCATATGCGACAATAGGTAAAATCATCCTGAAAATTTGCGGCAAAGCTAATAAAACGCGCTTACCTGGATTGTAAATAGCCTTCAAGTATTATGGCTGCACTTTCGGCATCGAGGCTCCCCTTCTCCCTGCGCTTTCCCTTTTTTACGCCTTGTTCTACCAAACGCTGCATCGCCATCCTTGAACTGAAACGCTCATCTGCCATATGCACGGGCAAGGCGGGAAATTTCTTCTTGAGCACGGCAGCTATTTCGCGTACCCGGCTGCTGTTGTGTGTATCTCCTCCCTTCAGGTCTTTAGGCTCCCCCAAAACAAAAGCCTCGTAGGTTTCTTCCCGGAGGCGTTTCTCCAGGTAAGGGATCAGTTCAGCCGTGGCAATGGTCTCCACTGCCTGAGCAATGATCTGCATAGCGTCCGTTTCTGCCACCCCGGTTCTTTTTTTGCCTATATCCAGTGCCATTAGTTTTGCCATAACACAAAGGTAAAGCTTAGGCCGCTCTACTTTTATGGCATTGCCTACTTTTGGCCTTATAAAGCAAGTACATGATTGACGAAAGACAACACCTTATAGAGCAGGCCTGGGAAGACCGGAGCAAACTCAGCGAAAAGTTGGTTTTGGAAACCATCGAAGATATTATTGAAGACATCGATAAGGGGCGTCTTCGTTGTGCACAACCTACTTCGGAAGGCTGGCAGGTAAACGAATGGGTGAAAAAGGCCGTTATCCTGTATTTCCCTACCCGCCACATGGAAACGATAGAAGCCGGGCCCCTGGAATTTCACGATAAGATCCCGCTAAAGCGCAACTACGCAGACCTGGGCATACGGGTAGTACCGCACGCAGTAGCGCGCTACGGAGCTTATATCAGCAAAGGGGTGATCATGATGCCCAGTTACGTGAACATCGGGGCTTACGTAGATGAAGGAAGCATGGTAGACACCTGGGCCACGGTGGGTTCCTGTGCCCAGATCGGCAAAAACGTGCACTTGAGCGGAGGGGTAGGCATTGGTGGGGTGTTGGAACCCGTACAAGCTTCCCCGGTAATCATCGAAGACAATGCCTTTATCGGCTCCCGCAGTATCGTGGTAGAGGGAGTACATGTGGGGAAAGAAGCTGTATTGGGCGCAAACGTGGTATTGACGGCTTCCACCAAGATCATAGATGTAAGCGGTAGTGCTCCCAGGGAATTAAAGGGACACATCCCTCCCCGTTCCGTAGTTATTCCCGGCAGCTACACAAAAAGCTTTCCGGCTGGAAATTATAACGTTTCCTGCGCACTGATCATCGGGCAGCGCAAGGAAAGTACAGATAAAAAGACCTCATTAAATGAGGCTTTGAGAAGTTATGACGTTTCCGTGTAAGAAAAGCGTACCTATCCCCGATAGGCGTCTTCAACAATAAGATGACCGCTTTAAGCCATGCTTATTTAATCATCAGCTTTTTAATCACCTGTCCTGCTTCAGCGCTTATCCGTATAAGGTAGACACCCTCCGGGAGGCCGCTCACGTTAAGTGTATTGCCTGTAACACCGCTTGCAGAAAAACTTCGAACGGCTTTACCTTCCAGGCTGAGGATATCCGCTTTTTGCCAGGGTAACGCTGATGCTATGTGTACAAGATCACGTGCCGGGTTTGGGTATAAGGCAAAGTCTGTCGTCCTGAATTCTTCTTCACCCACATTTCGGATCACCACAGCGCCCGTAGCGGTTAAGGCTTCAACCTGTTTGCCATTGGCCATTACTGCATGCACTTCAAAGAAATTGGTAAGGTCGGTACCGCTTATACGCATATCCCCACTAGGTACTTTATAGACTTGTACCTTTACACTATCGCCCGGGGTAAGGGTATACACCGTGTCTGCCGTGGTCCCAAAACGAGGACCACAAAGCATATCAAGTGGTAAGACGTGCATCAGGCGAAAGCTGTCTAATTGCACTGAGCTGTTGTTGTACAGGGTAACTTCCCAGTCTGCTTCCAGGCGCACTCCTCTGGTACCGGTTGCATGGTAGCCATTGGTATCTATAGACAAAACAGTAGCTGCTATGTTTTCGGCCCGCATGCTGAGCGGCCCCACAGCGTCTGCATGAGGTGCACCCAAACTGCCCGACTCCAAACCAATATGCGAAAGATACGAGCCTACCAGCGCGATCTCACCGGCTTTACTGGTGCTCAGTTGTTCTTCTTCGCCTATAAACAAAGCCGTAGTGCTGTAAGGCGTATAGGCACCCGCGCTATCCATGGTGGGAAATGCATAGGCATAAAGCTCCGGGCCACTCTTGATGAGGAGATGGTTTTCCGTAGCCTGTACATCCATATATGGTCTCGCGCTTGGCCAATGAAGGTCTACGCTGTCTACGGCATTTTGTGCAAACCGATCATACAGTACCACCCGGTAATGATTCTGCTTAAAAACGCCTATTAAGGTATCGGAAACATCAAAGTGATAACCGCCGGTCAGGCCGGTATAGAGCACGTTATTGGTGGCTACATTCACCTGCATTTGGAAGGGCTGGGCACTGGCCCAGGTTCTCGATTCAATAAGCACATCATCTCCCCCCAGGTATAGCGCCTGACGGACATCCATTCCAAATTGAAAAGTGTTGCTTCGTATGGTGTCGAAAGTACTGCCGTTCAATACCACATACCCACTGCCTGTCAGCAAAAAAAGCCGGTTGTTGTCCATGGCGATGAGATCATGTACACCGGCCAACGGCATGGATTGCACCTTGGTTTTACTCCAGGCCGTGTTGTTTAGCTCGTGCAGGTAAAAACCCTCATCAAGGACCACATCACAACCTTGGACATAATACCCGTAAAGAATTACGTTTCCGTTGGCACGATGAAAAAAGCCTGTGTGAAAAAGGGAGGCCTGTGGCAAGCTGTCGGGAATACGAATAGAACTCAGGATGTTGCCATTTGCACCGAAGCTTTGTACAAATTTGGAATTGGCATACAGCAAGGAACCATTCCTATGCGTAAGGATAGTATGATCGTGTGTGGTGGTTAAGGAAAGGGAACGGTTAAAGATTTGCGCCTGGCTAAAAAGCATAAGGCACACAAAACCAAGGGTAGCGCATTTTTTCATGGGGATAGAGTAAGTGTTAGTGCCATAAAGATAACCAAATTAAGCACTTATGCCCTTAAAACTCCCATTTGCAGTTCCACCACTCTTTTTCAACGTACGCGCCAATGCGCTCGTAAAAGCGCACGGCAGCGTCATTCCAGTCCAACACCTGCCAGTCCAGGCGGGTGGCTCCGGCTTTCCTGGCCTCTTCTGCTGTAGCGCGCAGCAAGGCTTCTCCGATACCACTTCCCCTGAAGTCGGCCTGTACATACAGATCTTCCAGGTAATAACACCGGCCGTTCCAGGTTGAGTAACGGGGGTAATAGAGCGAAATACCGATTACCTTTCCCTCGGTTTCTGCTACTAAGAACTCAAAGGCATAATGCCGCACAAAGTCTTCTTCGAGCTGTGCAATTGAGTTCCGCATTAAGTGAGCGGCCTTTTCAAAAATGGCCAACTCATTGATCAGGCGAAAAAGCGCGGGAATGTCCCGCGCTTTTCCCTGTCGTATTTTGTAGGGAGTTACCATTCCAGCTCTATTTGGTTACGCAATACATCCTCCATCGTTTGCCGCTCCGTAATCAACTGTGCCTTGCCTTTATGAATGAGCACTTCTGCAGGCTTGTACCGGCTGTTGTAGTTGTTGGCCATCGTAAAGCAATAGGCCCCGGCATTCCTGAAACACAGGATATCTCCTTCAGTTATTTCACTGATCTGCCTGTCGCTGGCAAAGGTGTCGGTTTCACAGATGTAGCCCACTACTGTATATACCCGTGGACGTCCTTCGGGATTGCTCACATTTTCGATATGGTGGTAAGCATCATAAAACATAGGGCGGATCAGGTGATTCAAGCCGGTATCAACACCCGCAAATACGGTTGCCGTAGTAGTTTTCACTACGTTCACTTTGCAGAAGAAATAGCCGCTTTCACTTACCAGGAACTTGCCCGGCTCAAACTCTATTTCCAGTTCTCGCCCGTATTCCTTACAAAAAGCATTGAAGAGCCGGGTCATCTTTTCGCCTAGTTCTTCTATATCCGTAGCCATGTCGTTTGGCTTATAGGCTACTTTAAACCCGCTACCAAAATCAATGTACTTGAGGTCGGGAAAATCACGTGCCACATCCAGCAGAAGTTCGGCACCCCGCAGGAATACATCTACATCCAAAATGTCGCTGCCGGTATGCATATGCAAGCCCTCTACCTGTATATTCAGGCTCTTTACCAGGCGTTCCAGGTGACGTGTTTGGTGGATGGATATCCCGAATTTACTGTCTATATGACCTGTGGATATCTTAAGGTTTCCCCCTGCCATAATATGCGGGTTCATGCGGATACAAACGGGATAGGTATTCCCATAAAGCGCCCCAAACTGCTCCAGGATGCTGAGGTTGTCTATGTTTACCTTTACCCCGAGGGCTACGGCCTCTTTAATTTCTTCTATAGATACGCCATTGGGTGTGAAGATGATGTCTTTGGGCACGAAGCCTGCTTTTAACCCCAGTTGCACTTCCTGTATGGAAACCGTGTCCAGGCCACTGCCAAGCTGTTTAAAAAAACGCAGCACATTGATGTTACTCAAAGCCTTACAGGCGTAGTTGATCTTATGTTTCGTACCCTTCAATGCTTTGGAGAGCCGTTTATACTGCGCTTCCATTTTAGCGGTATCATACACATACAGCGGGGTGTTGAATTGCCGGCACACATCCAGCACCGGCACCCCTGAGATCTCATACACACCTTCTTTGAGGTTCATTATTTATAAGAATTAAAATTTAAGGACGCTAAAGTAAGGAGATCGCGCAGATGAACTCAGCCAAACGGAAAGCGCATTCTCATCCTGTTAAATGCCATTGCCCGTTGAAATATGTATGGGTTTTTATGCACGCCGATCAAGCATTGCCCAGGCTGATCTTTGTGAACAGTACGTTCCGTTTTCCTTAGGAGCCGGGTGCCGTTAAAACTGCCACCAGAAACTCCCGTTTGTTATTTTCAGGGTATCTGTATTGAAGGCAGAAGTAAGCACAGCATTAAAAGTACCCGAACCGCTGGCCGCTGTATTCTTATCCAGGATAAGGGTGCCGGAAAGCTCATTGCTCCAGAATACGGAACCCGTACTATACGAAACAGTAACCGCGTTGGAAACAGCCAGGTCATAACTCCCGGAAGCATTTTCAGGAAAAAACAATTGAAAAGTAGTGCCATCGCCTTTTGAAGCATTGATTTGGCGGGTTCCTCCCGAGGTTGCCGTACTGCCAATGGTGCCTTCCCACAAAGTACCGTTAACGGTTGCCTTAAACTCGTTTACATTGGATTGGTCTTCATCATCGTCTTTTGAGCAGGAAGTAAGCATAAGTCCTGAAGACAATACGCTACAAAGGATAAGGCTGCCAAGGGATATAAACTTTTTCATACGTATTAATTTTCAGCAAATTAAAAACATCGGACAAAGAAATAATACGTATTTCCATAAAAAACCCGGCTCCGCGAGAGCCGGGTTTACGTTTTCGGGTTGTAATGTACGTTTTGGAGTTAATCTCCAAAAAAGCCAAACTTCAATTGCAGTTGTACAATAGGGCTACTGAGTTTACTGGCTGCATCCTGGCGCCCGTTAGAAGCTACATATTGATACCCACCTACTGCTGCCAGGCGCATCCAGCGGATCAGGTTAAGCTCCACCCCTACCATGGGCGTAGCTACAAAGGCCCCTGCCCGGTCCAGGGTATTGGACTGATCCCCTATATACTGCTCGGTGCTGATGCTGCCGCCTCCTAAAAGCAAGGTAGAAGTGAGGTGTACCGCCTTCTCCGGGCTAAAGTTGTACCCCAGCCAAAGGCCTCCATGTCCAAACTCTAAAACATAGTCTACATTAGGAAGAGCGCCATCCGGGTTAGGCAAATTAAAATCCGAGGTCAGGCCCATGCCGTACCCCCCAAGTATAATGCGTTTGTTGATGAGGGCTCCGCCCCCACCCCCACTGTAATAAGCCGCCTGGCCATCATAGCCCCCTATGGTGAAGAGGGGGCCGCCAAAGCCTCCGTAGTTGACATTCTCTCCTTCAAATATATACCTGGTTTTATCCTGGGCCTGTATATGGCTTCCTAAAAAAAGGGCTAGTGCTAAAATGACTAAACGATTTGCGTGCATAAACGGTGATTGATTTTTGGGTTACACTTTGATCCGATTGTTGTAAAACAGTATTTAAAATGATAAGGTAAACCTGCCAGCCTTTACCTTTGTGGTTCTAATTTTTTTACCATGGCCCTAATTGCTCCATCTTTACTTGCCGCTGATTTTGCTAACCTGCAAGAAGCTTGCGAAATGCTCAACCGCAGCCAGGCAGATTGGTACCACCTGGATGTAATGGATGGGGTTTTTGTGCCCAATATTTCCTTTGGTCTTCCGGTGATTTCAGCAATCAAAAAGCATGCCCGAAAAACACTAGATGTGCACTTGATGATCGTACAACCCGAACGGTATATAAAAGATTTTAAAGCAGCCGGAGCCGATATACTTACCGTACATTACGAAGCTTCCACACACCTGCACCGGAGTCTTCAGGCCATTAAGGCTGAGGGCATGCAAGCTGGTGTGGCGCTGAATCCCCATACCCCGGTGCACCTGCTCAAGGATGTACTGCACGACATCGACCTCGTATGTATGATGAGTGTAAACCCCGGTTTTGGGGGCCAGAAGTTCATTGAAAATACCTACAATAAAGTGCGGGAGCTCAAAGCCCTGATCTCCGAAACAGGAAGCGCTACCCGAATAGAAATCGATGGAGGCGTAACCTCCAAAAATGCCGCTCAACTGATAGAGGCAGGAGCGGATGTGTTGGTAGCAGGCAGCTTTGTCTTTAACGCAGCGGATCCGGAAAAAACCATTTCGGACTTAAAGGCAATTTGAATATAGCCGCTTTAAGGCAAGAGCTTAAAGTAGTTCATCTACTCTTCTCCTTTCCACTTTTTTAATGGTCCGATGTATTCCTTACTCCTTTCGTACGTAAGCATATGGCGGTCTTTTTTCTCGGGGTAAATGTCTTCGACCGTAAGGAGTATACCGGTTTCTTCTACTTCTCCGAATTCGTAATTGGCCGCCGTACCAAAGGTTTTCATGGTACTGCTGATGTTCATGTACGTATTGATAAGCGGAGGGATGTTTTCGCCCCTTTCGCGTACCAACTCACGTAATCTCCCGTAGGCCTCTTTGTATTCAAGCCCCTTGAAGTGTTTCGCATGAGGCACAAGGTCCTCCTCACCCACCAGAGGTTGCTCGGGTGTTACCAGGCCCTCCGGATCGGGAAAGTGCGTTTTGAGGAAACTCAAGATCATATTGCGGGCCTCCCTTTGAAAACTCGGGTACATGGTTACTTTCCCGAACAGGTATTGCACATCCGGGTTCAGTACAAGGATGGCGCCCAGTCCGTCCCAAAGGTTATCCATGGAAAAAAGGCCTTTACGGGAGGAGCTGCGCTGGTAAGCGGGCTGTACAAAAGAACGCCCTAGTTCAATGGTATAGGGCAGATAGTCTTTGTAGAACTTATCGTTGAGTTCAAAGAGGTGTGCGGTTGCCGAAACGATCTTGCCTTCTTCATCACGTTCTGCCGTAGCGCATTTCAGCAAGCGATACCCGGCAATGATCTCCTGGTCTTCCGGATCCCACAATACCAGTTGCTCGAAGGGCACTTTGGCGGTATCATAAGCGTCTACGTCTAACTGCTTGCCCGTACCCCCTCCGGCCGTACGGAAGGAAATTTCCCTGAGGCGACCGATTTCTCGCATAATATTGGGGGCATTGTGGTGCGTAACGACATACAACTGGTTTCCCCCCTTATTGGTATGACGCAAAAAGCTTTCTTCGGTAAGTTCGCTCAGCAAAGCGTCACGCTCCACTGCTGGTATAATGTTTTTCATTGATCTGAAACGCTTTTTAATGGTCCGTACACCATAGTGCGGAGTTCCGTAGCCCACTGCTGGTGCGTTTTGCTTTTGTCAAAATGTGCAGGAGGCAAAGCCTCGCCAAAGGTAATGGTAATGGTATGGTCGCGCTGCTGGAAGAGTTCATCGGCCAGGTAAAACATTTCGAGGTTGGCTTTTATCCCCAACGCGCGCCTGAAATTGCTCAGGTTGTAAAACCAATTGCTGTTGCGGCCGTCTATATAGGTAGGTATAATGGGCTTTTGGTATTTGATCGCCTTTGAAACAAAGCTCTTTTTCCACTCCAGGTCCTCCACCCCCTGCTTTTGCTTGCGCGAAACAAGGCCCGCCGGAAAAACCAGTATGGGAATGTCTTTGGCGTAGGTTTCTTCGATCAGGCGCGTAGCCGCCCGGGGGTTGTCACCCACCTTGTTTACCGGAATAAAAAACTGTTCCAGGTTTTTGATATTGAGCAAAATGTCGTTCACTAAAAACTGGAAGTCGCTGCGCACCTGGCCCACGGCATACATCAGGGCGATACCGTCCAATCCGCCCAGGGGGTGGTTGCTCGCAATGATACATCCGCCTTCACGCGGAATATGTTCTTCGCCTTTTAGTACAATCGTAGTATTGAGCTCGTCCGTGAGCAGGGCTTCCAGGAAATCCATGCCCTTTAAATGGCCAATATTCGCCATTACCTGGTTGATGTCCTTTTGGTGCACGATCCTCTTGATGTAACGCAACACAAAGCCGGGGAGCCACTTGCGTAGTTTAGGATTCTTTGAATCCAGCACCTGATCTATGTCAATGTACTTGTCGGAATTGCTCAAAATGCGTTCGGTTTGCGGGCCGCAAGGTAAGGCCTAATCGGCCGTTTTTCCGTCTACGTAATCCTGTAGATATGAAAAGGGGGTTGTTAACTTGCCCTGCAGGTCCGTTTCCGAGGCTCTCTCCAGGATCCTCTCCGCATCTCCATTAAAAAAGTGAGGCATCACATTCTTGATCAGTTCATTCCCGAAATCCTCCGAAGCATCACGAGGCAATTCACAAGGCAGGTTGTCTACCGCACTTACGCCTATGCTGCCGGCTGTCTCGAAAGGGGTTTCCTTTTCGGTCACCGGATCGTAGCCATAAAAGGGGTCCTCGATAGTAGAAGGACGCAAGGTTGAAGCTACCGGGCCATCTATGTCGCAACTGATGTCGGATACCAGCTTTATGTTGAATGCTTCGTGGCGGGCATCTTCGCGGGAAAAGATAAAGGGAGAGCGCTCACTCCAAAAATGACAGGGGATGTAGATATCGGTATGCCGGGCATACGGCAGGAAATTGCTTTCAAAGTCTTCCGGATCTTGGTAAAACTCCTGGCGGGAAAAGGCCTGGCCGTCTTTTCTTTTAAAGTACTGGCGCACATCCAATTGGGTAAACACAGGTTCGGGGAAAGTTTCTTCGATATACTCGCTGGGAAATACGTGTTTCAGGCGCAAAGCCGATAATACCTCCATAGCACCTCCGGCTACCCGCCCCGCCCCGGTAAGGGCTATTTTAAGGTCATCCGGCACTTTTACTTTGATCAGTTCACTTTCCATTTCCTTGCGGTCGTGGCATTGGTGTGCCGGTTTCAGTTGGTAAGTGTTCATCATTTCTCCCCAGGCCCTGAATGCGTTGTAGGCGCCCACTATACCGGCATACCTCCCAAAGCCCAACAGGCGCTTTCCCCCATCTTCTTTGAGCATTTCATAATCGATCAGGCGTATCTTCTTACGTAGAATTTCCTGTAAAAGCGTACGGTTATAGGGTTGCAGCTTATAGGTATGGGAAAAGAAAAGATAGGTTTTGCCCGGTATCAACATATCGAGCGGCACCTCTTTTACGCCTAATAATACTGAACACGCTCCCAGGTCTTCCTGCAGCGGAATGCCCATGGCTTCGTATTCTTCGTCTTTAAATGCGCGGATGTCACTGGGTTGCACCAGCAGTTCGAGCCCGGGGTATTGCGTCATCAGGAGTTTACACTGCTGCGGACTAAGAGGTACACGTTTGTCGGGTGGGTTTTTGCCCTCGCGGATAATGCCAAACTTCATGGTTATAAAACGATCAATTTTTTAGTGTATCTTTTATCACCAGGTAAACGGAAAAGGTAGAGGCCGCTAACAGGCCGTTGTATCTGCAGTCTGAGAGCCCTTAGATCTTCGGAAAGGTAAAAAGGCACTTTCTGCCCGCTAAGATCGAAGAGTTGAATGGATTTTCTTAGGTGTGGAGCGAGATTTTCAATAAAAAAGACCCCGCCTTCCGATACGGAGGGAAACATGTGAAAGGCAGGAAGCGCTTGTGTTGTTGTATTCAGGCTACGCACCCGTAGCTCGAAACACGCCCGCAGGCTATCCAACAAAGTAAAACGCGGCTGTGCCAGGGCCAAAGCTGCCGAAAAGACACAAAACAGGAGCGTACAAAAAATGGAGCGTTTTTTGCAGAAGTACATGCGCCGAAAGTAGTAAATTGCGGCAGTTTTTTGACATACTGGGGCTGACCGGTTTCGACAGCAAGACGAAAGAGGTTGTAAGCATGCCGGGCTATGGAGATGTTCGCCCGTAAATCTGATGCTTC
Source organism: Owenweeksia sp. (assembly GCA_028285465.1). Lineage (GTDB taxonomy): Bacteria > Bacteroidota > Bacteroidia > Flavobacteriales > Schleiferiaceae > JANQPD01. The sequence continues at coordinate 33,504 of JANQPD010000093.1, forward strand.
AAACTATAATTGGCGAAAACAACTTCGCGCTTGCCGCCTAATTTTACGGTTAGTAAATTAGCGCTAATCTCAGCGTAAGACGCGAGAGCAAGCTATCTCTCGGTTCCTAGGTCTGGTTGGAACCGATCAAGAGGTATCATCAAATCCGGACTAGTAGATAAGGCGTTGCGCTTTGTCTTCGAAACTTTAAAAACGCAACTAAGCTCTAGGTAGGGTGTTTGTTCCCGGCCTATAGTCTACAAACCAAGAACAGAATAAGCATGTAGAAAGCAGCTTGTTTCCTTGTTTGGACGCGGGTTCGAGTCCCGCCAGCTCCACAATTACAGAGCAGCGTGTGAGTGCGAGCCTTGCCTGACGGCAGGAGCAACACATGCTGCTCTGTTTTTCTTCGCTCTTACGTTCATCCTCTCATATGATTTCCATTGAGTAGAGTATTGCAAAAGGCCTGTTTTTTTCAACTATATTTTTGTACACCTTTTGTCCATCAAGGCCGTGTTAATGCATAGTAGATCCTTTATATTTTGCATCTTAAATTTTTAATACGGGCTAAAATGACGGAATTGACAAATAGTTTTAAGGGGTTAATTGTGATTTGTATAGCTATGGTTCTAGTAATGTCTGGATGTGAGGGAGATAAGGGTTGTTGTTGCGGTTCCTCTGATAGTGGTTTGCGTTGGATAGCTCTTAAAGATAGTATAGGTGAAAATTGGGTGTTGCAAGCCGGTCTGGATCGGGGATCCATAGTAATGTTCAATATGGATGGAGATACCATTCCCTGGGCGGGCCTTAGTACAAATAACCACAACAATTATGAACCTCTTTTTGATGGGTCGGGAATATCTTTAATCTATAAATATGCTGTCAATCTTTATGAACTGGGATCAGGAATACCCTACCGAATTCAATATGGAACACTTGGTAGTGATACCCTAAGCATTTATTTCACCACTTACAATTCTGAATGTTATACCAATTTCAGGGTGGATTCAACCCATGTAAATGGAAATCCTCCTTACAGTATGTTTACTATTGTTAAGGATCTTTAAATCTGATATCTAACTCTTCCCGACGGTAGGATAGTGCGGGTGTAAGAACGAGTGCGAAGAGGTAGATCCGTACTCACACACCACACTCGCACTGAATTGTACACCTTTTGTCCATCAAGGCTACGTTGATATATAGGTGGGTCTTTTCTACTTTTCTTGAAACGAATTCATTTTTTAGCTTAAACTCAAATGTTATGATTGTATCAGGCTCTTTAATGTTGTCTATTTTCTTGCTGACAACTTCTTCTTCAAATGTTTCTTCCGAAAGTGATTGTGAATCAGGTTTTTACCCAGGTCCCTGGTCCGATACGGAACGAGAATGTGGTACAAGAACGGTTACCATAGTCTGGTCGGATTGCTCAACATATTCGTACTCCCAAACTCAGGAATGCCCAATGGAAACGGACCCTGTGCCGTCTGCCGGAAAGAAATAGAAAATACTTTCATCATTTCGATCAGGGGTTGTCTCAAAAGTGAGACAGCCTCTTTTTTCTCCATAGGGTAAACCCTCTGGGGCTTGCCTTGAGCGAGAACAACTATTCCGCCAAATGCAGGTTGTAATAACTCTATTACCAACCCATAAAGGCTGATTTCCGGTTAGCCAAACTTGGAGGACACATAACAGATTCCACCTCTTTTAAAACAATCTATAGAAAGCCATATCGCTCAAGATCTTATTTCACCGAACCGCAAACCAAAAAGTTCATTAGGACCTTTCACTTTGAAGAATACCAGGAGGGGGTCAATGGAACAGAAAGAGTGAGAAGGTGAGCCTTGCCTGTACCCTATGGTTAAAACAAGTTTTTGATAAACTCTTGGAGGATGATGTATGTTCGCAAGTGGTCTTGGTAGATCGATCGTAGTGGTAGAGCACCACAAATACAGGAAGCAGAGTTTAGCTCTGGTTGTACAGTTAAGCGTTGCCAAAGCGAGAAGGTAATGAGGCAATCGCACTTGGCGCATACCCCTACCTACCTATCTCTTGATTCTTTTGCTAAAATGTAATCGAACTGTTACCGGACGAAATGGATCGCTTAAAAGCAATCTGTATTTTCAAATGTGTTTTGTGATTAGCCTCTAAGAACCAATTGAGGGGGTGGTTACAGGCAACCCCAGCCTACTAACCCGTGCATGCCTAAAACACTTTTATATGGTCCAGTATTCGTCTCCGTTGGTCACAAACCAAACAGGTTAATGGCGGATTATACTTTTTTCCGATAAAACAGGGGCCCGCTGTCATACTATTTTTTGCACGTAAATGCCACAACATTCAAACGCCATACGACAACAGAAATACCTATAAACAGGGATTCATCTATACTATTTGTAGTGAAACCAGCGTACAGGATGAAAAATACTTTTGGGTTGTATAAATCAATACCAACTGATTATGAATGATCAAAAATTAAACTTAGGTGATTTCGAAAAGGAGCTTAATAGCCTGGACATGGCTAGCCTTGAAAAAGACATCTCCGCTATGGAAAGTGATTCCGAAATGAAAGCCCTGGATGCATCCAGAGTAAAGGAGGTAATCTGCCGTATATACAGAAAGGTCCGGCCCGTGCTAAAAAGCATCGGGAGCATTTGGTTCATCCCGGCTTCGATCAAAAGTGCCGTAAACCTGTTGTGCCGGGCGCTGGACACCTTATGCGGCATAAGCTAAGCCGTACCCTTTCGCTAAACCCAATACGTATTTTGTATTGGGTTTATTGTAAGTTAAGAGGGTCCTGATCGGACGGGAAGTTCAAACAGTTAAGAATCTAGATAAGCATACGGATGTCAACATCACTCCAAAACAAAAGAAGCCAAAGCAAAAAGTACGCTTTATGCATAGGCATGCAAGCAGTGAACCATGGTCATTATCTTAAACTGAAAAAATATGGGTCAGCATGCTATAATGCTACCTACATAAGCGTTGTCCTGGAACAGCAAGGTTTTGCGGTCAAAAAATGGCAAAATGAAGAGGCGCAAAGTAAAAAGTTCATAAGGCAAATACAAAGCTGGGGCAGGACCATGCATAAAGGAGACCTGCTTGTTCTTTCCTTTTCCGGCCACGGGGCAAAAATTATGAGCAACGATAATGAAATTGACGATTGGGAAAAAGAGGATGAGGGCTGGTGTATGTATGACCGCGTGCTTTTTTTCTTTGAATTGTGGGAGTTGGCAAGAGCCTTCAGGCCGGGGGTGAAGATCATCGTTTTATCAGACGCGTGCTATAGCGGCCCCCTGGGTTTTGACACCAAGGCTATGCGTTTTAGGCCAGGCAGGCGATTCTCCTTCTTTAACATACAAAAAGATGTATACAACCCCATTTTGAATGCCGCTTTAAGGCCATTGTATCATACCATACCCCCTGCCGTACTCGTGCTCTCGGCCTCTGCAGAGAATGGAAAAGCCTTTGAGCGGCCTGGGAAAAGGCACTCGGAATTCACGATCGCCTTAAAAAAAGCCTTCAAAAGTAAGAACACCCGGGATTATTATTCCTTTTTTGAAAGCATAATGGAAACCATTCTGAAACGGAATCAAACGGTTACTAACCCTGGTGAAAAACAACATCCACGCTGGTTTTATTGCCAGGGACATCTAAACACATACCTTCCTAAAAAGAGTGTTTTTTAATCTAAAATCAAAATCATGGCAGAATTTGACATTTTAAAAGTGTATTTCGGTAAAAATTCGACCGAAATGGAATTAGAGATCGATAATGCAAACAAAGACCTGAAAGTGGTAGGCTCCACTTCTTTGCCAAACGATGTAATGGTTTGGGACGGGGAAAACCCTCAGCCCGAAGGCTTTTGGATCTGGGAGGGGCATTATCACCTTTTCCTACTTTTTGAACGCGCTACGGTGGAAAAACCCAATCCACTTATCATAGACAATACCCGCTACTATAGCGAAGGCGAAAACGACATGAAATATGTAGACATTGTGTTGATTGAAGAAACGGGTAGCGGAAAGAAAACGAAAAAAGTAAGGAGAAGTGCGGTAATTGTTAGCTCTGGAGGGGGATAGAATTTCCACCAATTTGTTTATATTAACCAGCACTAAATCTTATGCGATGCGGTGCTGGTTTTTTGGGATGTGTTCAGTTTTGCTTTTTTGTGTACATGTGACTGCCCAAAACACCGTTCGTTCAGACTCAACTTATACACTGGCTGAGGCTATACAACACTACTTAGATCTTTCAAGGATTTATGAATCTTCCAGTCATGACTCTTCTCTATATTTTGCAAATCTGGCGTTTGAAGAGGCAAACAAAACCACGGATGAAAAACTAAAAACAACCGCTCAGCTTCGCGTTGGGGTTGCACTTCATAATCTGGGCCGCTGGCCCTCTGCCATTAAAGCATTGGGAAATGCCTTGGAAAAATGCCTTGAAAACAACTGGCCGAAAGAAACTTTACTTGCCAGCCTTGATCTGGGTAATACGTATTTGGCGTATGGAAGATACCACGAGGTAAATGAAAGCGCTGACCTGGCAGAGGAAAACTTTCGCCAAGCCTTAAAATTTTATACACAAGCCCTGCAACAAAGCAAACGGGTTTCAGACGCTCAATGGTCGGGAAGAGTATGTCAAAACATCGGGGCGAGTTATTACTATTTGGGGAACTATACAATGGCTCTTATCTACTATGGAAAAGCTCTTGACCTTTTTCGCAAATTGAAAGATCACAAGCTGGAAGCAGATATATTATCCAATATGGGGGCCGTTTATTTTGAGGAAGGTCACCTCGACTCCGCTTTTTACTACCATGAGCATTCAAGGGAGTATTTTTCAACGCACCAAATTCCGGAGGGCCTGATTGTTTCCAACATCAACCTGGCCGAAATTTACAAGGCGAAAGGAGATTTGCGATTAGCACTGAGCTTATTGTATCAAGCAGATTCCATAGCAGAAAAGCTCAACGACCCATACCTTAAATCGTTGATTCAGGAAAATTTACACGCCACTTATGTTGACCTTGACGATCATGAAAGAGCGCTGGCACATTACAAAGGTTACACTTTGCTAAAAGATGAAATGATAAACAGCGAATCCCAGGAAAGGCTAGATAAACTAAACGCTATTTACGAAGCCGAAAAACAAAAGCGGGAAATAACCAGTCAGAAATTGGCTAATGCAGAAAAAGATAAACTGCTTTTGAAAGCCAGCCAAGAGCGTAAGAGCTTGCTAATGGTTTCGGGCATTTCGATATCGCTTGCGTTGCTGTTGACCGCTTTTTTTGTTTGGCGCCAAAGGTTCCGGTCCGTTGTAAACAGGAAGGACAAAGAACTAATGAACCAGAGGATCAACCAACTAATGAAAGACCAGCAAATACGCTCTATGGAAACCGCTTTGAAGGTAAAAGAAGCAGAGCGCAAACGCATTGCCTCTGATCTGCACGATAAACTAGGTGCTACCTTAACCGCTACCCGAATGGCTTTTGAATCTGCTGGTTACGAGCCCGATGACGATCGGGCAAAGAGAGGCTATCGCCTAATAGATCAAGCCATTGCAGAAACCAGGAACATTGCCTATGACATGCTTTCTGGGGTGCTTACAAAATTTGGTTTGGAAGCTGCGCTGCACGACCTGAAGTCTACCGTAAATGAACTTGGAACAATGGCTATGAAACTGGAATGCCATAAGCTCGATGTACGCCTCGATGCTGAACTTGAATTGGGTATATACCGGATCTTGCAGGAACTATTGAATAATACAATGAAGCACGCCCGGGCCAGCCTATTTGCCATATCCATCATTCGGGAAAAAAGTGAATTAACTGTTAAGACCGTGGATGATGGCATTGGCTTCAACCTGCATAGGTATAACAAAGGGATGGGCTTAAAGAATATTCGAACAAGGGTTCGGAGCCTGAATGGAGCCTATACTATGCACTCCAAACCCGGCCAGGGAACCCAAACCGTACTTACTTTTATACTTAAGGATGAAGTTTGTTAAACTATTAATAGCGGATGACCATGAGCTTATTCGCGATGGAGTTAAATCTCTCTTGTCAGCGGAAGCGTTCATTCAGATAGTAGGTGAAGCCCGCAACGGGGAAGAGGTGCTTCATAAAGTAAAGGCCCTCCCCGAGTTAGATCTGGTGCTTATGGATATCAATATGCCTGTTTTAGACGGTATCGATACTACTAAAAAGCTAAAAGAATTGCATCCTGAAATAGGGATCATTGTTTTGAGTATGTATAACCGAAAAGAATTTGTAAAAAACCTAATCGCTTCAGGAGCAGATGGATATATTTTAAAAAATTCGGGTAAAAAAGCGCTACTAGAAGCGATCATCTCTGTTGTAAAGGGTGAACCTTATTATGAAAAGGAAATAACCAAAACCATCATGAGCACTTTTAAAAAACCGCAATCCATAACCCATAACACTGATGTTAAGCTAACCTCAAGGGAGGAAGACGTTATTCGTTATGTAGTAAAGGGCTTGAGTACGGATGAGATTGCAGAAAAACTGTTTATAAGCAAGCATACGGTAGATACCCATCGCAAGCACATCCTAAGTAAGCTGGATGTTAAGAATGTGGCAGGTATAATCAAATATGCGGTTCAAACAGGTTTGGTAAAAGATTACGATCTTTTTTAACACAAAACAACTTCCTTACTTAATACCTACTAATCGGCACAAAAGCCATGCTCCTGGGAAACACTGCTTCAACAAACCTGGATAAATCAGCTTTGTGCATCATTCTTTCTTCTCATTCTTAGTACTCCCACGATTATCAGAGTTTAATGATTTGATTGTCAATACGCTCTAAAGCTTAAATGCAAAAAACAAGCAAATAGGTGATTTAGAGATCACCCCAGGGATGATGCAAGGAGAATTGAGGTGTTGTCTCGCATCCAAAAGGTAAGTATGCCCTATACAAATTCCTTTTTTACCAGTAGCAACAGGCCGCTCCTTCGTTTAGCTAAAACCCCACAAGCAGCATAGTTTTAACAACAAGGTAAAAAACATAACATACTGGTATAGTGTAAATTAAAATTTTATGCTTTTTGAAGGGCCTGTAAATTCTGTAAAATGGAAATGTAGACAAAATGTAGACATCAGATACTATAATTCCGGCAAAAGCCTGTTCTTGAAAGTAACCCGCCTAATTTCGCGGCTTTAGTAAGCTGTTTTACAAAGTTTTACTAAATTCAATTTTGTTTTATCCGGCAATTCCTTACAGCGAAGGAAAACCAACCGATTTTGTTTATGCTACGATCTTTCTTTACATTTTTTTGGGTGTGTGCGTTTCTTTCAATCTTTGCCCAAACCTCCACCCTCCCTCAAACCACTAAGACCCTGGCTGGTTTTACAGCCACCTACGAATTTCCGGCCAACGCCACGGTTACCCTTAACGGGGCACAACCTGGAAAGGCCCAGGCTGCCCTGGTGCTGGACGGAAGCGGTAAAGTGAGCAAAGCCAGCTTTTCGATCACCGATACCAATAGCCTTCAATACACCTATGGCGCTTTCACCCTGAACATCCAGCACATCACCTATAATGCGACAGACGACCACCTCATCTGCTCCGGGAATATGCTGATGCCCGCTGAATTCCAGGAAGACACCAACGCCATTTACCTGAATTTTTCCTCGCTTCGGCTGAACGCACAAGGTATCGTAGACCTCGGGAACGTACACATGAGCAGCCCGATCCAGTACCACGGCTTTTATTACGGGCTAGGCAGCCACCATAAGATTTACAAAGATTCTCTGGTGTTGGATGGTTATGTCGTACTGCCTCATAACATCGGGCAACTGCATACCAGCCTGCGCCTGGAAGCCAACCAGCAGGCTGCCCTGGAGCTCGACAGTGTAAAAGATGACAAACTGAAAGCCTTTGGTTACGAATTCGATGTATTGACCGCCTCTTACGCCCAGGGGATCTGGACTTTGAATACCGATCTCATCATACCGGATGACTTTGGGAAACTCCGCGCCAATCAGCTTAAAGTAGACACTTCCGGCATTGTACAGGAACCTGTTTTTGACGTGGGCCAATCGCCACAGTTGCAAATGGGTGTGTATAAAGCGAAAGCAACCGATGCCTGGCTCAAGGACAATCAATTGATGATGAAAGCCGAATTCTACCTCTGGGATGAAACCCTGTACATGGACTCGCTTGCCATTCTCAATAGTGGGGACATCGATTGTAAATACGTTACCACCACCTCCAGCCAGGCCAATATAGCCGGTTTTGCCATGGACAGCCTGGATTTTGACTTTGGCTATTATGTGATCGACTCCCTCGCCAACCAGAAATACGGCTTCCAATTGAACGGCCGGGTTTCGTTGCCCAACAGTTGGGGCCAGGTAAAGGTGAACAATGCCCGCATCTATTTAGACGGTAGTTTTGACGGAGGACATGCTACCGATAAAGACAGCATTAACCTGAACGGTTTCAAATTTCACCTGGACGAGGGCCGGTTCTTTCCTTCCATCCATTACTACACCTTAAACGGCAGCGTGCAAAGCCATGCCGATACCTCTGTTGTGCAGGTTACGGTAGACGGGGAAGTGGTAGGCTACCGTCCACTCATAAACGGGACCTGGTCTATGGATGGGGTACGCCATCCCGCTCTTACCGAAGGACATATTAAGGTAGTGAACATCATCGACAGTGATGAAGACGGGGAATACAACCTGGCCAAAGATGCCCTCTTCGACATCAGCGAAGGCGTATTGATCACGCCCCAAAGCGGAGCCCTGGGGCACTTCAAGGGCGCTTCCAACCGGCCCAACGGTGAGCTGATCACGGTGAGCCATACGGGTAAAGACTTAGGTACAGCCGTAGTGTGGGACAACCACTGGGAATATTTTGCTTATGGCTTACCCGACCTTAGCCAGGGCAACATCAAGGCCAGTGCATCCAGGAAGTCCGATGGCTATAAAATAAGCGGGCAAAACCTGGGGAGTGCCGCCCTGGTAGACGTGGAATACAAAGGAAAGAGCCTAGGCAAAACATTGGTAAAAACGGACGGCTCTTTTGAAAGCCCGGTTTACCAGATCCACAATTTTATTCCCGCAGACATACAGGTAAAGGCCTATACCGATGCAAACGGGGACGGCATCATTGAACTCAACCAGGACCTTTCTTCCGACATTACCTCTGAAGTGACCATTGCCAACAGCAAACAGCGCTTTTACAAGATCTTCGGCAAAGCCAGCCAGGCTAATGGATCCGTGGTTGACCTCCAGTTAAACGGCAGCAGCATTGGGCAAGCCCTGGTATGGGAAGGGCATTGGCGGCTGGATTACGAAACGGAGCAGAGCCTTCAGCCCGCTGCCCTAAGCGCTAAGGTGTACAGCGCCTTAAAAAAGGACAGCCTGCTGGCCGATGTTTCCTCCGGCCTTAAAGCCCAGGCAGTGGTTCTGAGCAAAGAAGATTTTTCACACTGGATGGAGTTTCACAGTATCCCCACCGACAGCATAGGGCTGAACAATGCCACGGTGCTGCTAGACGGAAACCTGGCCCTCCCGAAGTTCGGGAAGCTACCTGTATCCGGCATGAACATCAGTTCCTCCGGCATGCGGATGCCCGGTAAAAAGAATACCCACGGCAACCCGCATTTCCGTTTTGACGGCTACAATTATAACCTCAACAATTTCGACATCGACATCAGCAAACCCACGGCCATACTCGATGGAGAGATCATTTTACCCGACAATGCCGGGAGGCTCTGGGCCAAGGTAGACGCGCAAATATCAGGCGTTAGCCTCAGCAATATGGAGCTCGAACAAAAAGAGATCACCGTAGGCGATTTTACAGTACACGTAGACAGCTTGCGCCTCAATGAAAAGGAGGAAATGCAGCTGCGGGGAGAGCTCGATATCCCTAATATGGATCAATACATCCCCGTAGAGGAACTCACTATTTCCGCCTCTACCGAAAGAAAGGAAGCCCAGATCAATACGGAAAACCTGACCCTCAAAACCAACGGTTACCAACTGGCAGTAAGCAAAGCCCGTTTTGTGGTTGATACCCTGTCCGGTGGGGCTTTTGCCGATACCATGATGCTCTGGGGAACCATAGACCTGGGGGTTATGGGGAACCTCAAGGCCGAAGCACTGCGCTTTGACAGCTATGGCAACATCACTTCCGGCCGTTTAAGCGTAGGGGATAAAGGACTAAAAATAAATGGTTTCGACTTTAGCCAGGGTGTCGACAGCATTCGTTTTGTGCACAACGAGATCCACATCGCCAAAGTAGATTACCCTATACCTGGTAAAAACGCCTCTATTGTTTTTCGCCATATCCTGATCGACAACGAACTGAATTTTGAAGTAGACGAAATAGACCTGGATGCCACTAGTTACGAGTACAACGGCTACCCCCTTACGGTAGACAATATGGCCTGGAAAAACGATAAGCTACTAGTAGGCGGAATATTGTCCCTGGGGGGTGACCTTGGCAATACCGAGATCGACAACATCGAGATAAAACCGGACGGAAGCCTGAGCGGGGGAACATTCAACCTGGCCCAAACCAATATGAGCTACCATGGCTTTAACCTGGCTATCGACACCATAAATTTGGATGCACAGGACGTAATGACCATGAACGGCAATATTGTATTGCCCGACAGCCTGGGTGAGATCAAGCTGGAAGGACTACAGGTGACTGCCGAAAAAGTATTGGACTACGGCAACATTGAGTTTTCTTCCGAAACCATCAACTGGCTGGGCTTTCAGTTGAACATTGATAGCTTAAAGTTCGAAGCGCCCTATTTTCACATGGGTGGTAATGTAAGCATTCCCAAGCTGGGCAGCCTTCGGCTTTCCGGCTTGAAACTGGACGCCAGCGGTAAGTTCAGTGGGGGCACTTTCATCCTGCCCGATTCCACTAAAGTAGATTACAACGGCTTTACCGTAGGGCTCTCCAAGATCGCCATAGAATCTGACGGGATAGAGTTGGACGGTAGCATTCGCTTACCCAATCAAAGAGGTACAATACAGCTTACCGGACTGGAGATCAACGGGCAAGGAGCTTTCAGCCAGGGGCACTTCCTGTATGAAGAAGGCAGCAACCCATTGGAATTCAACGGGTTACACCTAGAAATAAACAGTATTGACATTGTAAATAGTGAATTATATGTGCATGCCGCCATGGAATTGCCCCAGAATGTCGGCAGGGTGGGTGCTCACCTCTCCTGGGATATGCAACAAAGTATTCAGCTGGATTCCATCTCCCTGCGCAATGCCAACATCACCTACTCCGGCTTCCACATTGACCTGACCAGTTGCCAGTACCTCAACAACAATTTCATTTTTAACGGGAGCATCTCCATAGACAACATGGGTGTATTTGAGGTAGACCAGCTCAGCCTTTCCGCCCAGGGTGCTTTCAGCGGAGGCAGCGTCACTTTTAAGGGAACCGAGTGGAAATGGGGCAGCCTTTCTGCGCAGATCAATACCGCTTCCATCATCGATCATGAAATACTGCTCGATGCTGATGTAACCCTCCCCGACAATATGGGTACCCTGGGCCTGAAGAACGTAGACGTGGATATGAACGGAAAGATCATCAGCGCCAAAGTAACGCTGGATAGCCTTTCCTATGCCGGGTACACCTTTCATCTCGATTCAGCCGCGGTGAGCAACAACGAACTGATCACCCTGGCCGGTTATATGCGCTTGCCGAAGGGCTACGGCAAGATCACCATCGAGGATTTCACCATCAACACAGCCGGGAATATCCTTGCCGGGGAAGCTACCTATGATGGCCAGGGCTTTACCCTTGGCCAGATGAATATGACCGTTGACAAAGTACACCTCAGCAACAGCGATGTTAATTTTGACGGCACCATCCACTTCCCTCCTTCTATTGGCGGAAGCCTGGATTTCAATGGTTTGGGATTCACCACTTCCGGAGATATCGAGATCAACAGCATTGCCGCCAACAACGTAGCCCTGCAGATCAACGGTTTCAGCGCCAACCTCAGCGCGGTAAGCTGGGACGAGCAGCAGCAACGGATCACGATAGACGGTTCCCTTGGCCTGCCCGGCACTTTTGGCAGTGCCGCCATAACCAATTTACAGATCGGCACAGACGGTGCGCTCTACGGGGGCAACTTCGATCTTTCCGGGCTCAATATGAAGTACCACGGGGTTACCCTCAAGCCTACGCAACTGCAGTTTAACGGAACGGAGCTTACCGCCAGTTGTGCGCTAACCCTACCTAATAATGCCCAGTTATCCGTAGCCGGGATGAAAATTGGGCCCTCCGGCATCTCCGACTTCGGGCAGATCAACGCCAGCAATGTGCAGTTTCAGTGGAAAGGTTATGCCTTTGAGCTCGTGCAACTGAATTTCAGCAATGACGTATTCAGCTTTTCCGGAAAGCTGGATTTTGGCCAATACGGCACCCTGGATGCCACCGATATACAGATCAGCACCACGGGTGAATTCTTTGGAGGAACCTTTATGCCCAGCAATGCCCAACTGAAATTCGCTTCCATGGCCATTGCCCTGGACAGCCTGGTGTTTCAACAAAATGAATTTGAATTCAGCGGCAGTCTGAGCCTGCCCGGCAACAACGGCCAGATACTCTTCAGGGACATCGACATTACCACCGATGGCAAATTTACGGGCGGCAGCCTGCTGTATAGCGGGCAGGGATTTAGTTTTAACAATGGAAAATACCGGGTACTGCCCACCGACATTACCCTCGGCACCGACAACAGCATCACCCTCGATGCCCGGGTGGTGGAAGCAGCTACCGATAGCGTTAAGGCCATTATGACCGGCACGAAAATTACCGGTGATCCCTTTAACATACAGTTCGGCACAGAGACCTTGCTCAACACCGAGTTCTACTACAAAGGTTTTGATGTAAAAGTAGATACCTTCACCGTAAGCGGAAGCAATATTACCTACACCGGGCACATTGCCATTCCCAAACTGGGGCAGCTCGATGTGGCAGGCCTCGTGATGAACGTTACCTCCGGAAAAATCACCGATCACGGCAACATCACCTATGCCGGCCAGACCTGGACCATGGGCAGTACCTCCTTTACTATCGATTCCGTAAAGCTCGAAGAAGACTTTATTGAGATCGAGGCGCGAATGCAATTGCCCAATAATGCCGGGGAAGTAGATGTAAACAATATGCGCCTCACCACTACCGGCAATTTATTGAGTGCCGATGTAGATGTGCAGAACATTAGCATGGGGTACCACAATTATACCATTGCCCTTACACATGCTTCCATCGAAGGCGGAGAACTGGAACTGGACGGCACCATTAACCTCAATACCTTCGGGACTTTTAATGTAGAAGACCTGGAGTTCGATCTCACTAACGGGACTTTTGAACAAGCCACCCTGAGTTCGGAAAATGCCAGCTTCACTTTAGGCAGCTTTACCGCAGTGCCGCAGGCCATCACCTTTGCAAACGGGAACATCGATGTAGACGGCTTTCTCCAACTGCCCGCCATATTCGGAGATAGCGCCAAGGTATCCTTTAACGGCTTGCAGATCGGCTCCGACGGCAGTTTCAGCATAGACAGTATAAAATCCAACAACGTTGAAGTGCAATACAAAGGCTTCGACCTGGCCTTTACCGAATTGCAGTGGTCCAACGGCCTGGTGATCTCTGCCAACCTCACCCTGCCGGGCAACAGCCAAACCTTATCGCTGGAAAACCTTAAAGTAGATCAAAGCGGCAATGTGAGTGGCGGGAGCCTGAACGCCAGCGGAGTAGCCATTGCCTACCACGGCTATACCCTCGAATTGCAAAATGCCGAGTTTCTCCCAGGCAATGGCGCTAAACTCAGCGGAAGCTTTACTCTGCCGGGAGGTACCGTACAACTCAGCGTTACCGACCTGGAATTCGGTTCGGCAGGCATCACACACTACGGAACGGTAGCCATGAGCTCTTCCAAACCGGTAAAATGGCACGACTTTGAAGTGAACGTAAGCAATGTGAGCATGTCGGACGGTACCGTGCTCATGGATGGCAGCATGGCCCTTAACGGCATAGGTACGCTGAGCGTCACGCAACTTGGGTTTACCTCCTCCGGCAACTTTCTGCCAGGCGACATCACCTTGCAAAACCAGCAACAACTTACCTTCGGCCAGTATTCCGCTACCGTTTCACAAATAGAATTCTCGGGCGATGTCATTTCCGTGAGCGGAAACATCGGGCTTTCCGGCAACCGCAAAGTAGCCATAGCCGGTATGTCTATCGACTTCCAGGGCAATTTCAA
>JANQPD010000095.1 GCA_028285465.1 Owenweeksia sp.
GGATCGAAACGGGAGGTGCCGCCATCTACGTGCTCGCCACTGGTGCCTCCGAAATAACTACCGTATATAAGGTCTGAGGCATTCCGGTCCAACACCATAAAGTAGAAATCGCTGCCGTCTGTAGTGCTTTGGAAAGCATCACCGGTTACAGGCAGGTTATAGGTATTTCCGCCCACGCCAGCGCGGTTGCTGGTTCCATTCCAACCGCTGATGTAGATCTTAAAGCAATCGTCTACCAAAAAAGCGGTAGGTACCAGGTCAAATTTCTGCTGTCCGCTTCCTACCAAAGTGTAAAAATCAAAGGCTGTAAGATCGTTGTTCAACCGGCAAATAAACTGCCGCGAACCGGCATTGCTGTATACCCCTGCACTTACACTGAGGCCGCTCAAACTTTGCCCGTAAAGGTATACGTTATCGTTGCGATCGAGGGTAACAAAAAAGCTTTGGTCATAACCGGAGCCCCCGATATAGCTCCCTCTTTCTATTTGCCCGCTGGCTGCATTGAGGCGGTATACAAAGCCATCATACCCGTTTTTCCGCTGAGCAAAGGCAACACCCGAATTGGCCCCTAAATCCAGGTCAACACTTTGGGTACTGCCTGTTACAAAGAGTTTATTGTTGCGGTCAAGTTTCAGACTATAGCCCACATCAGGAGCCGTTCCTCCCAGTAATTTGCCCCACCTCAAAGTACGCATATCAGGGGTAAAGGAGGCAATTAATGCATCCTGCCCACCCATTACACTTGTAGAGGTACCGTTCAACAGGAGGTTGGTAGAGTTGGTGCTGGAGGCGATATATACGTTGTTTTGTGCATCCAGCACAATTTCACCCCGGGCATCGTCCCCGTAGTTCCTGTAAATACCGGTATTGGCTCCATCGATCTGGTTTCCTCCCAAAAAAGTGCTTCCCAGCAAATCACTTCCGTCTCCCGACAGCTGCAATACAAAGATGTCAGCTCCGGAAGTAAATTCCCAACCGGTTCCCCCGAGGGGACCTCCCGCAAAACTGCTCTGGTAGGCATTTGCCGTAACCGGGAAATCGCTTGATCCGGTGCTGCCCAGCATAAACAGCTTGCCGTTGAGGTCGCATACCATACTATGAGGTAGATCGAGTTCACTCCCTCCTATATATGTGCTGTACAATACCTGGGAGCCGCTCGGGTCAAATTTTGTTACGCCTATATCGGTGCGGCCACCCGAGTAGGTGTTTTGCAGTACGCCTGTGGTGGTGGGATACCCCGTACCCATAACGATACCGGCAGCGTACATGTTGCCTGCATTATCATACGTAGCGGTAAAACCAAAATTATCCGCAGATGAGCCGGTAAGGGTAGAAAACTCCAAGAGCGGATCAATGATGAGGGTATGGTTTGGGTCGTAGCGCCCTAACTTAAAGGAAACGGTATCCCCCTTCATTTGATAACGGCAGGAAACCTCGTATTTGACCCCGTTTATTTCCTGGTAGGCGAGGGGGATGCGTTCCACAAGGTCGCCAAAGGGTGTTTTGATCAAAAGGCGATCACCTCTTAATTGTACATGTTCAGGCCCTTTGAAAAGAAAGGCCAGTTGATCGGGGTCTGCACCGGGTTCTACTTCAATGTCATATTCCAGGTGTGGCCCATTGCCAAAATACTTTACATGGATGCCATCGTATAGGTTGAAGTAAACCAGGTCTTTGGAAAGGGGAACATGTTGTTTCCAGCGTGCAGGGTCGTTCCCCAAGAGGTAATGGTGTGTATGTTTAAGGGTTTTTTCGGCCTCAACATAAGGAAGCTTGGCGTTTTGCCAGCGCATTTTTAGCGCGAAGGACCGATTGTGATGGCAAACTCCGTGAGGATGGTTGTGCGCATGCTCATGCTTTGTAGGGTGGTGGAGCACAAGGCTATACCCTGTTTCCTCAAAAAAAAAGGCTCCCCCGTTTATACGCAGTTGGTGGCTAAAACTTCCCGCCCATTGCCCGTTATTTTTAACAAAAACCGCTTCGCTTGGCAATGGCACGGATTGCGCCCATCCGGTAAAGGAAAGCAGAAAGAGCCATATGTGGATCCGTTTAGCCAGCATGGGTTAATATCAACTTATAAATGTAGCGCATTTTGTTAACAGCGGATCGGGTTAAAAAGTTAAATTATTCAGCGCTGAAAAGCAGGTATTTACGCGGATTCATGCTTAGCCACTGCAAAAGCAACTTGGGCTTGGCCCTTTGCATTCTGCATAGTAAACGCCAGCAGGTATGCTTCTCCAGCCGGTTTTATATTCAGTTTTTGTGAAATTTTGTTTGCCTTGTCGTAGAAGTTACGGCTAATTACATTGAAACGTTGGTCTTTAAGCGATTTGTGATAGGGTTTTAGCAATTTATCTACCTTAAAACGCTTGCCGGGAAAATTTGGTACAACCGACTGTGATGTAAACAGGTTGGTGTTTGGATGCAGTTTTTCCAGTCCGGTTTCAAGCGCCAGGGCATCTGCTGCAAAGGCTTTTAAGATACTGGCATTCGGCTCATACAGGTAGGTGTTAACTCCTGTGGCTATGGGTGCTTTTTCTTTGAGTTGGTTTTCGGCATACCCCCTGCTTTGCAGCGTATCAGGTGTTTGGTTAAACAAGCGAAAGTGCCTGGAGCCTGCATTTGCCGAAGCACTGCATAAAAAAAGGAGTTCTTTGCACTCGTTGCGCAAACTGATCACCCATACTTCTTCTACTTTATCCAGCTGCGCAAGTGCCGTAGTTATGTCGAGCATGGGACTGGTTTTTATCAAAACCTTTTTACCTAAGGTAAGCAGGCCGGGCAACCAGGCGGTTATATCGGGTGTATATGCTTTAAGCGAAACCAATTGCTTCTTATGCCTGTCCCTGCGGGCAGGATCTACGTAGATCAGGTCGTAGGTCTGCGTACATTTTTCGGGAGAGAAAGGCTGCGGGGATAGTGAAAAAGTACTTCCCAATTGCCTTAGGTTGTATCGGGTAATGGCTGCCAGTTCGGCATTTTGTTCAAATAGGTCTACTTGTTCAAAACGCTTGCCGAGGTAATAGGCATCTACGCCCATACCCGCTGTTACATCAAGCATTGCCCTTCCCTTTACAAGCTTTGATTTTATACGTGCAGTTTCTTCACTGCTCGCTTGTTCCAGGGGGAGGCCCTCCGGAAAAATAAGATCGGTACGGGCAGCCCACTCCGGGATTTTTTTTGAGAGCTTTTTGCGTGCCAACAATTGTTCACTCAACCAGCGCTCCTCCGGCTTATGCGCATACTTGAGTAAAAGCTTTGTATCCTCTTTTCCCGCGTGTTCCTTTAAAAAAGCCTGGGCACTTTCAGAGTGGAGCAGAGCCGCCTTTTCGCTAAGGGTCATGCAATTTCAGGTTGGCGGTAAGTTTTCTTACCAGCTTTACATGAGGGAAGAATTCTGCTGCGAGTAGCCGGATAACACTATAGGTGGGTACGGCAACGATCATTCCGCTGATGCCTGCCACGGTAGCGGCAATGGAGATCACGATAAATATTTCCAGGGGGTGCGCATTGATAGAGCTGGAAAAAATAAGGGGCTGAAACACAAAATTATCAAGCAATTGTATGGCAGAGAACACACAGATGATGAGCACAGCGAGGGTAGGGAAGGCCACTGAAAACTCACCGGCTATGCTTTGGGAAAGACCTAAGATCAACCCAAAACTCATACCGATAATAGGGCCGATATAAGGGATCAGGTTAAGCAGACCGGCAAAAAAGCCGATGACAATAGTATTTTCAAACCCGATGGCCGAAAGGCCAATAGAAACCAGGCTGGTAATGAGAGACACCTGCAACACCAGCCCTATAAAATACCGGCTTAAGGTTTTCTTCAGGCGAGGGGCTACGTGTAAAACCTTTCCTTCGTAAGTATCTGGTACGAGAGCAAGTATGATGTTGCGAAACAAGTTCTGTTCCTTAAGGAAAAAGAAGGTCATGAAAACCACGCTGAACAAGGCAAAAACAAGGTTTCCCAGGCCAGCTACGAGGCTTTCGAAAGTGTTGGATACATTTTCAAAATTTAACACGCGCTCTGCGGTTGTCCGTAGCAGTTTTTTATTGCCCTCCGGTGCGGGCCGTTTGCCGGTTAATCTTTCCTGGAAATCAAGCAGGCTAACTTCTGCCTGCTCAAATATTTCATTTACATCAATTTCTGAGAGCACTTCCAACTCACTTACCAGGGAGGGAATAAACACACCAAGCAAGCCTCCAAAAATGGCCAGCATAAGCAATAGGGTAAAAGCCGCGGCAACAGACCTGTTTATTTTAATCTTTTTCCAGTGGCGGTTGCTTAGCAGGTCTACCAAAGGCTTTCCTATGAGCGCCAGTATAGCCGCTACCAAAATGTAAATAATAGTATAGCGGACGCTCCATAGCAAAAGCAGTAATCCCACGATAAGCGCAATAATAAACAATGAGCGAATAACGGTAGTGGTTATGCTGTTTTTCATGGGGCAGCGCTTAAGGCGTATTGTATAATGTTTGCCCCCATTTGTAATGCCTTGAGGCGTATCTCAGGGGGATCATTGTGCACTTCGGCATCTTCCCATCCATCACCCAGGTCGCACTCACTGGTATAAAGCAACATTAAACGCCCCTGGTTAAACAAGCCTTCTGCCTTAGGCGGTTTTTGGTCGTGTTGGTGGATCTTTGGCAAGCCATCCTTAAAAAAATAGGCTTGCTTAAAAATGGCGTGATCCGGAGGAATCGTTTTTAACTCAAAGTCGGGGAATACGGCTTGTAATTCTGCCCGGATGTATTGATCCATTCCATAGTTGTCGTCAACATGCAAAAATCCTCCGGCGAGTAGATAGGTGCGCAGATTCCGCGCTTCCTCTTCTTCAAAAAGCACATTGCCGTGTCCCGTCATGTGAACAAAGGGATAATTAAAAAGGTCCAGGGAACCGGCCTCTACCGTGGCGTAATCGGGATCAATATGGGTACCTATGTTCTGGTTGCAGAAAAGAGCCAGGTTTGTAAGGCTGCTGGGGTTGGCATACCAGTCGCCTCCGCCTTTGTACTTTAATACAGCAATTTCTACCGAATAGGTATTGGCGCTTAGCAGCGGAAATAAAGCCAATAACAGACCAAAGTATCTCAAAGTATTTTTCATCCCGGCACAAAAGTAAGCTTTAGGTTATTGACTATGAAGTTGTTCTCATGAACGTTCCTTTCTTTACACAGAGAGCGATTCTTTGTAAAGTCCCTCTTTTAGCTTTTTCTGCACCGCAATAAAGGCTTTTATGGTTTCCTGCACATCCCGGTCACTATGTGCTGCCGTAGGGATAAGTCTCAGCATGATTACTTCCTTAGGTACCACGGGGTATACCACTACAGAGCAAAAAATGCCATGGGCGTGCCTCAGGTCATGATTTAAGGCCAGTGCTTCGGGGACACTGCCCGACAAGAACACGGGCGTAACAGGAGAAGCCGTATTGCCGAGGTTAAAACCTTGCTGACGTAAACCTTCCTGCAATGCCTTAACGTTTCTCCAGAGTTTTGCGCGCAGGCCGTTTTCCTGACGCACGAACTTCAAGCGCTGCATAGCGGAAACGGTAAACGCCATAGGGAGCGCCTTGGCAAATACCTGGGAGCGCATGTTGTAGCGCAAATAATCGATAATGCGTTTTTCACCTGCTACAAAAGCGCCTATGCTGGCCATAGACTTTGCAAAGGTAGAGAGGTACACATCAATCCCATCCTGCACTTGCAGTGCTTCACCGGTACCTGCACCTGTTTTACCCATTGTACCAAAACCGTGTGCATCATCTACAAAAAGGCGGAAGGGGATCTTTTCTTTCAAAGCAAGGATAGAGGGAAGGTCGCCCAGGTCTCCGCTCATGCCAAATACCCCTTCGGTAATAACCAGTATGGCTCCGTTTGTTTGCTCTGTAATAGCTGCTGCCCGTTGAAGCTGCTGCTCAAAGCTTTCCATGTCGTTGTGCTTAAAGACAAAGCGCTTACCCATGTGCAACCGCACACCGTCTACGATGCAGGCATGTGATTCTTCATCGTATACGATCACGTCATTTCTGTCTACCAGGCTATCAATAATAGACACTACTCCCTGGTAGCCGTAGTTCAACAGGAAACAGTCTTCTTTTTCTACATAGGCCGCGAGCGCGCGCTCCAATGCCTCATGCTGTTCGGTATGCCCGGTCAATAGGCGCGAACCCATCGGGTAAGCAAGGCCCCAATCTTTGGCCGCCTGCGCATCGTACGCGCGTATTTCGGGGTGATTGGCCAGGCCGAGGTAATTGTTCACGCTCCAAACGATCATTTCTTTTCCCTTAAACTGCATACGCGGGCCGATAGGCCCCTCAAGCTTTGGGTATATATAATCTCCTGTATGCGCCATATGCTGGCCTAGAGGTGTTTTCAACACCTGTCTTTTTTCAAATAGATCCATTAATCAAAATGATAGATTTCTAAAAATGGTAAAGCAAATAACGGTAAGGAAAACGAGGTAAATCGCCACTTTTCCATAAAGGATCCTGCGCAGGGCAAGAAAGCTTTTGCCGGTAGGCTTTAACCAGTCAAAGGCAAAGCCTCCCAAAATATAAGGAATAGCTGCGACAAAAAGGGGATTAAGTGCATAGGCCTCTGCGAAGTTAAGGTGCAACACCTGGTGCAAAGCCCTTTGTGCCCCACAACCTGCGCATTTTATACCTGTAAAGGAATAAAGCGGACACCGGGGGTAGTAGGAGGCACTTTGGGCAGGGTCAAGCCAGAAAACATAGAGCAGGCCTAATGTGCCTGCCGCTATCCATAGCCAGGTTTTTATGTTTCCTTTAAAAATCAAATCCAAAACCAACAACAAAATTGAATATGAGGCTTGCCATGCCTATAACGAGTCCTGTAAAAAAGGCGATCATGGTAAAACGTTTTGCCTCTTTTGAAGCCCTTACCGCTCCCATTGGATTACCTGCATAAAAACGAGATTCAACCCGGCTTGCATTTACTATACCCACAATACCAAAAGGCAAACAGCAGAAAACGGCAACAAGAATGCTTTCGATCAGCCAGGTTTTGGGCGGACTTGAGTCGACCGGGATCTCTGCGAAGTTTTCGTTCATGGGCTGCTTTTCATGTCGAAGCCAAATATATAAATCAAGTAGAAACCCCGGCACATTTGAAAGCCGGTTTTGCCAATGTATCTTTGCCGGATGATGTTGAATACTAAAACAGTAGCGTTTCACACATTGGGTTGTAAACTCAACTTTTCGGAAACAAGTACAATAGCGCGGAACTTCATGGCGGAGGGGTACACCCAGGTGGCTTTTAACGATCCTGCGGATGTATATGTGATCAATACATGCTCGGTAACCCAAAATGCCGATAAGGAATGTAAATATTGGGTGAAGCAGGCCTTGAAAGCAAATGCAGAAGGTTTTGTCATTATTGTGGGGTGTTACGCACAGTTAAAACCTGAACAGATCGCTAAAATAGAAGGGGTGGACCTGGTGCTGGGCGCTACCGAGAAATTTAACATTACCACTTACCTGGGCGACCTGGAGAAATACGATAAGGGAGAAGTGCACTCGTGCGAAATTGACGAGGCCGATTTTTACGTAAGTGCCTACAGCATAGGAGACCGGACCCGTGCTTTTTTGAAAGTACAGGACGGTTGCGACTATAAATGTACCTATTGCACTATACCTCTTGCACGGGGCATTAGCAGGAGCGACACGGTAGAAAACGTTTTAGCCAATGCCCGTAAAATTGCAGCGGAAGGGGCCAAGGAGATCGTTCTTACCGGGGTAAATATCGGGGATTACGGCAAAGGCGAGTTTGGCAACAAACGCCATGCCCATACTTTTTTAGAGCTCATAGAGGCCCTTGATCAAGTAGAGGAAATAGAGCGCTTTCGCATAAGCAGTATTGAGCCAAACCTGTTGAATAACGACATTATAGATTTTGTAGCCCGCTCCAGGCGCTTTATGCCGCACTTTCATGTGCCTTTGCAAAGTGGGAGCGACCACATATTGAAGAAAATGAAAAGGCGCTACTTACGCGCACTTTATGCAGACAGGGTGGCTTACATCAAACAAGAGATACCGGGTTGCGCAATAGGTGCAGATGTGATCGTTGGTTTCCCTGGAGAAACGGAAGAACACTTCATGGAAACCTATAACTTCCTCAATGAACTGGAGGTTAGTTACCTGCATGTATTTACCTACAGCGAACGCGACAACACAGAAGCAGCCGCCATGCCGGATGCCGTTCCTTATGCCGAGCGGAAAAAACGGGCAAGAATGCTGCGTGCACTTAGTGCCAAGAAAAGAAGGGCTTTTTATGAAAGCCAACTGGGAAGTACACAGGAGGTTTTACTGGAGGGCGATTTTAAGGAAGGGTATATGAGTGGGTTTACGGGAAATTATGTGAAAGTTAAACAATTGTGGGACCCGAACTTAGTAAATACAAGTAAGAAAATTGTGCTAAAAAGCATTGATGAAGAGGGCATGGTTTTGTTTGAGGAACAGCAGAATATACTTACCTTAGCCTGATATGTATGCAACCCTTCGTTTGTTCCGTTTAAACCCTATTTTCGAAAGAGATTTCGTTAAACTTTGGGTGCAATTGTCTAATGAACTCAAAGCGGACGGACATGTAAAAAAAGCCATCCTCCACAAGGAATCTAAAATCTCTTATATTTCTTATTTGCAGTGGGGTAAACACCAAGACCTTGAGACGCAGTCTCTGAAAGAAGTGACAAAGTATCGCGTGCTGCTGGACAAGATCAAGGAATGCTGCAACAGCACCCAGGTATTGCATCGCATGGAAGTATTGTCTGATAAGCCTCATTGAATGCATTTACCGGATGTGTGCACGGAGGTGGTGCAACTTATAGAAAAAGTGGGGCATTTTATTTGGTCTCAGAAAGACAAAGTCGCACAAAAAGATGTAGAGATCAAAGACCTGAACAGCCTGGTGAGTTATGTGGATAAGAAAGCCGAGCAACAATTGGTAGAGGGTTTGCGGGCGCTCGTTCCGGAAGCAGGTTTTATAGCTGAAGAAGGCACAGGTACTCCGGCCGCTACGTACAACTGGATCATAGACCCTCTGGATGGCACAACTAATTTTTTGTTTGGCCTGCCTACCTTTGCCATTAGCGTAGCCCTTGCTTTCAACAAGGAGATACGTTTAGGGGTGGTATACGAAATAGGGCAAAAAGAGATGTTTGCCGCCACCAAGGGCAATGGCGCCTTTTTAAATGGTAATCCCATCCGGGTATCGCAAAAAAAGGCCCTTAAAGAAGGGCTTTTTGCTACTGGCTTTCCTTACTACGATTTTAGCCGGATACAAGGCTTTTTGAACCTCTTGCATCATATGGTTACCCATACACGGGGCGTAAGGCGGATTGGGTCTGCTGCCACAGACCTGGCTTATGTTGCCTGCGGGCGCTTTGACGGTTTTTTTGAATACGGGCTCAGTCCCTGGGATGTGGCCGCAGGAGCGCTTTTAGTACAGGAGGCGGGAGGTTTGGTAAGTGATTACAAAGGAGGAGAAAACTACCTCTTTGGGGGAGAAATAGCCGTAGGAAGTAAAGCCTTGCATCGCGAAATGCTGGACCAGGTGCAGCTGTTTATGTCCTGAGTTTCCACAAAAAACGATCTTGTTTAATGTGCGCTGGATTTAAGCAACGGGCAGCATTTGTTTATGCCAGCTTTCTTTCACAGGTACTTCCCATTTCTTTTCCAATTGCCCTTTGGTTTCTACAAGGTTGTTGAATACAATGGTATCGGCATCAAAATCCCCGTCTTCGAGCGCTTCCCTAAACGCGGCCATGGGCATGCTTTGTACAAGCCCGTCTTCCTTATAGGTGATTTCCATACGGTCGAGCAGGCTCAGTGCTAGTTCCTGCTCCAGTGCCTGGAAAAGGTGGGTAAGCTTATCGATGCTGCATCCCGTTGCCTGGTAGCTTGCCTCGTCCAGGGCCACAATAACAAAGCGGTTGTACTTTATGGTAAATGAAGCCTGAAGCGGGCTGCCGTGTGCTTCCCAACGATCCAGGAAGCCCATCAGGTGCGCAGAAATACGCTCAACCTGTTCAAAAGGCAGGGGCGATTTAGATTGAAATACCCAAACCCTGGAGTCATCCGGCAAGGCATCAAATTCGAGATACATCTTAAGGTGTTTTTATAAAGGGATAAAGGTACTGCGTAAAAAGTTTAAAAAAGTTTCCGGCAAGTGTCCCTTTTTAGACACGTGTTACGTCTTACTGTAAAACAAGCAGGTATGGAAAGCATTTTTCAAGTGGTACAGGTAAAAGCCAGGCCAGCCAATGTAATCAAAGCCCTGACTACTCAAGAGGGCCTGGAAGGCTGGTGGACCAACAAGGTAAGTGAAACAGGCCAAACGCACTGGAGGTTTCACTTTCCGGGCGCATACAGCAAGTTATTCAAAATTACCCGGGCAGACAAAGAAGAAGTAAGCTGGCAGTGTATAGAAGGTACTCCCGAATGGGTGGGCACCCAGGTGCATTTCCGCTTGATGGAGGATGGGGACGATACCGCACTACATTTCACGCATTCGGGCTGGAAAGAAACCACGCCTTTGTTCGGCATTTGCAATTACCACTGGGCACTCTATATGAAGAGCTTAAAAGATCTTGTTGAAACCGGGAAAGGACAACCTACCCAGGTGGATCAGGCTAAAAAATAGTAAAGCTGTATATTAAATCTCAAAATCAAATAACAATGACAAAGTTTATGTATTTGTTTCGTGGCGGTGACGCCCGCAGGCTGGAGCAATCTCCGGAAGAAATGCAAGCCCACATGCAAAAATGGGGAGCCTGGATGCAAGACCTGGCACAGGCCGGAACCCTGGTAGACGGCTTGCCTTTAGGACAAGGTGGAAAAGTATTGTCTAACCATGCAGAAACCATTACTGACGGCCCCTTTGCTGAAGGAGTGGAAGTGGTTGGCGGTTATCTTATTGTACAGGCAAAAGACATGGAAGGAGCCGTTGAAATATCGAAAAGCTGCCCCATTTTTGAACACGAGGGCACCCTGGAGATACGGGAGATCATGAGTATGGATATGTGATCCGCAAAATCCTTTACTTTAAAGCCCCTCATTTAACAGGGGCTTTTTTATGGATACCCGCGTCAAAAATCAAATCGATCATCTTTTCAGGCACGAGTACGGAAAAATTACGGCTGTGCTGACCTCCTCTTTTGGTACGCAACACCTGGAAAGCGTGGAGGACGCCGTACAGGAAGCTTTACTAAAGGCGATGCAGGCCTGGGCTTATGGAGAGACGCCTAATGATCCTTCGGCCTGGATTTACAAAGTAGCCAGGCATAAACTGATCGATACACTGCGCAAACGGCAAAAATTAAATTATGAAGGTCCTTCCGAGCAAGTGGACCTTCCCTTTGATACGTTAACTCCCGGGGAGATTGAAGACGAGCAGCTTAAAATGATCTTTGCCTGCTGTAATCCAAAGCTACACGAACGAGACCGGCTCTTGCTTAGCCTTAAACTTATCGGGGGGTTCAGCATTAGTGAAATTGCCAGAGCCCTGCTGTTGCAGGATGAAGCCGCCAAAAAGTCGGTAATGCGTGCAAAGAAGCGCTTCAGGGAAACAGTAAGCAAGATAGAGATACCTGTAGGGGCCGCGCTGGTTCAATCTTTAAGTTCCGTGGTAAAGGTGATCTATCTCATATTCAATGAAGGGTACAAGGCCAGCGATGGGGATCAGCTTATAAAACAGGACCTTTGCGGGGAGGCTCTGCGCCTGGCTGTATTGCTTTCCCGGCATCCCAATTGCGTGAATTCCCGGGTACACGCCCTGCTGAGCTTAATGTGCTTTAAAGCTGCTCGTTTTGATGCGCGCATAAATGAGAAGGGAGCATTGGTTATTTTGGAGGAGCAGGACAGAAGCACCTGGAACCAGGAATATGTGCGTTGGGGCTTTTATCACTTTAACCAGGCGATCCTATTCAAGGAAAATCACCCGCTCCTGATGGAAGCAGGTATTGAGTATCAATACCATATAGCGAGAAGCTTTGAAGACACGGATTGGGCGAGCATCCTGGAGTTGTATGATCATTTACTGGCGTACCGCGCTACTCCTTTTTTAAAACTAAACCGCCTGGTGGTGTACGCAAAGGTCAACGGTTTGGAAACAGCACTGGAAAAAGTAAAAGAGCTGGAACCTGATTTGCAAAAACATCACCTGTATTATGCTGTCCTGGCCGATTTTAATACAAAACTTGGCAATAAGGCACAGGCATCTGTCCATTACAAAAAGGCGCTGGACCTTGCGCAAAATAAAATAGAAAAGGACTTTTTAAAGAGCAAGATCGCTATGCTTTAAAGCACTCCCTTCCATAGAGTGGGCGCTAAAGATCCCCGGCCCGGGCCACCAGTTCAGCGATATCCATTACGGGGAGTTGCCCTTCACGGGAGCTGTTCTTTACTCCGTCCGTCATCATGGTATTGCAAAAGGGACAGGCTGCGGCAATCACATCCGGTTTGGTTTCCAGGGCCTCGTCTGTACGCTCAATGTTGATGTCTTTGTTACCCGGTTCAGGTTCTTTAAACATTTGCGCACCCCCTGCACCACAGCACAAGCCATTGCTTTTGCACCGGCGCATTTCCACCAGCTCGGCATCCAGCTTTTGGATCAGCTCCCGGGGGGCTTCATAAATGCCGTTGGCACGTCCCAGGTAGCAAGGGTCGTGAAAAGTAATGCGCTTGCCTTTATAAGGCCCGCCAGCGATACTCAGTTTTCCCTCCTTCAAGAGCTGGTTGATGAACTTGGTATGGTGCATTACCTCGTAGCTCCCTCCCAGTTCGGGGTATTCATTTTTTAAGGTATTGAAGCAGTGGGGGCAGGTGGTTACAATTTTCGTGACTTCATACCCGTTCAGAACCTGTATGTTGGCCACGGCCTGCATCATAAAAAGAAACTCGTTACCGGCACGTTTGGCGGGGTCGCCGGTACAACTCTCTTCTGTGCCTAAAACGGCAAATTCTACTTCGGCTTTATGCAGGATATTAACAAAAGCCTTGGTGATCTTTTTTGCCCTATCATCAAAACTGCCGGCACAACCCACCCAAAAAAGCACGTCAGGTTTTTTACCTGCGGCCATCATTTCGGCCATGGTGGGCACTTTTATTCTCTCTGCTTCCATTTTTTAAGGTATTCTTTCAAAAGTAAGATTATTGGCGGTAGTAAAGGCTACCAGGCCATTGTTGCTATTTATAAAAAGGCGTGTATCACCGGCATTGCTGCGCGGAGTGTAGTATAGCGAAAGAAAAACAGAGGTTTCCCCGCTAAAGCTTAAGGTATCGGCATAGGCACAGGCTTCATTTTCGCACACGATCGTATCGCTTATGCTCAGGAGTAGCTCGGAGTCTGCCGGGCCGTTCTCATCTTCCCAACTCAAGGCAAAGCGATCGAAAGCACCACGTGCTTCAATGGGAGATTGTTCTGAGCTTATGCTGTATGTAAACCTGAAATAGGGCGTATCCGCGCCAATGACCAGGCGGTTGTTTTCCAGCTCCACGTAATCCAGATTATCCGTCCCTCCAATATCCCCGCTTAAAGGCAAGCCGCGCAGAAAGCTATTTGCGGAACTCAGCTTTTTTAATTCAACCGTGTCCCCTTCCGAGGAAAAAAAACGCAGGCCGGCTTCCGGTACATCGGGGAGTAAGCCCAAAGCACGGGGGCTATTGCTGAATCGCAGAAAATTATCTTTTTGGCAGCTACTTAGTACCAGCAGCAATATGCACCACAAACCAGCTTTTCGCATTCAGGATTTAAATACTTGTATGGTTACCTCTTTCTCCACCAGGTCGGTAAACTTTCCTTTGTAGCGTGTGGCGCGCACCAGGTGATTGTCTACCCAGTGGTAGTTCCCCCCTCTTGGCTTGCCCATGAGCAATCCGTGGTACAAAAAACCATTTTCTTCAAGCCAGGTCTCTGTTACCGCACGGTGTTCCTCCGTACGCGAAGTGAAAAACGTAATGATGTGTCCTTCTTTATACCAACGATTCAGGGTAGTTAGTGCATCGGGGTATACCTCGGCAGTGGCCATACGCTCGGGTTCCTCGTTGGGAATGTCATCGCAAATGGTGCCGTCTATATCTATCAGGTAATTCTTTATCTCTTCCGGCAAAACAGGGCTCACGTTCTTGCCATCGGCACTCAATGCCCTTAGTTTTTCTTCAATTACCTTATTGGCAGATTTCTTAGAGCTCATTTGTCCAGTTTGCACGGTCAGCCTGCGCGTATGCCCAGGGCGCTCCGTTGTTTTCCACATTGGTCATCATCATATTAACCTGCTGGCTGGCATTGGATTCTTCCATTACCATATACCGGCGCATATCCATGATTATAGAAAGCGGATCGATGTTTACCGGGCACGCTTCCGTGCAGGCGTTGCAAGTAGTGCATGCCCAAAGCTCCTCTGCAGTGGTATAATCGCCTAAAAGACTTTTGCCATCATCTACAAAGGTTCCCTTATTGGCATTTATATTTTTTCCTACCTCTTCCAGGCGGTCGCGGGTATCCATCATTATTTTGCGCGGTGATAACTTTTTGCCCGTGATATGCGCAGGACAACTGGCGGTGCAGCGGCCACATTCCGTGCAGGCATAGGCGTTCATTAACTGTACCCAGTTAAGGTCGGTAACATCCTTGGCCCCAAAGCGCTCAGGGGGGGTGTCGGGATCTGCTTCAGCAGGTGCCGCGTATGGATCGGCAGCTGGATCCATCATGAGCTCCACTTCTTTTTTTACCGTTTCATTGTTGCTAAATTGCCCTTTTGGCTCCAGTTTGCTGTACCACACATTGGGAAAGGCCATAATGATGTGAAAGTGTTTGGAGTAGGGGAGGTAATTTAAAAAAGCCAGGATGCCCAGTATATGCAACCACCAGGCAGTGCGCTCTATCAGGTGCAGGTTGGCCTGTGATACGCCTTCAAATGCAGGGGCAATGAGGCCGCTGATCAGGAAAGGGCCTGCTTTTACCTCAGCCATGTTGGCTTCTGCGGCGCCCATCACCAGGAGGGCAACCATCAATACCAGTTCAATTATGAGAATGTTGTTTCCATCCCTTTTTGCCCAGCCTGTTAGTGCTTTAAAACGGTCTACCACCACTACATTCCTGCGCCACAAAAACACCAGGCAGGAAACGATAACCAGGACAGCCAGGATCTCGAAAAAATTAATGGCAGCGGTATACAAGCCTCCCAGGGGAGCGGCAAACAAGCGGTGTGTGCCAAAAATGCCGTCAATGAGGATCTCGAGTACTTCGATGTTGATGAGTAGAAAACCGGCATAGATCACCACGTGAAAAAAACCGGCTACATACCGTCTTTTTACCATTTTCGTCTGGCCAAGGGCTACCCGGCCCATTACCGACCATCTTTCCGCCTTGCGGTCGGTGCGGTTTACCTCTTTACCAAGTTTTATGTTGCGCCAGATGTTGCCAAACTTCCTGGCAAAAACAAACCCGGCTACGGCCAGCGCTATAATGAAGAGGATATTTTGTATTCCAAAATGCATGGGGTCTGGTTTTAAGCGGTTCTAGTTACCGGGTTTATCCTTTTTGGCTTTGCGGTCTGCTTCCATCTCCGCTATTTCTTCATCGCTATAGGTTTTGCCCTTTCCAAAAAGGGAAAAATTCACATAGCGGTTCGGGTTGTACTTCACGTCCAAGATAAGGCGATTTAATTGATCCGAGGCATCTTGCAAATTATTGTATAGCTCGGGATCATTCAGGAGCTTCCCTGCCGTACCCTCTCCGTTGTTTATTTTCTGTATGGCTTCGTTAGCTGCCACGAGTGCTTCGTTTAAAGCGGTGAAGGTTTGTGCAAAATTCACCTTGGCCAGGGAATCGCTTATGCTTTCAAAGTTTGTGAAAATGGCTGAGAGTTCATCGTTGTTATCTGCCAGGTTTTTGGCAATGCTGGCCATGCTTTCAATGGTGGTCACCAGGTCTTCCTGGCTTTCCATTACGGTAATATCCACTGTTTTCACGGTGTTTTCCAGTGTTTGGAAGCTCCTGCGCAGGCTGTTAAAGGTTTCGTAAAAATTGTTTTTGGTTTCTTCGTTTAAAAAGCCGGTAACCAGGATCAGTACCGTATCTATACTGCCAATGAGTTTTTCAGCCTTGGTTTTAAGGGGAGCTACCTGTTTGTTTACCTCGTCCGCCAGGCTAAGCTGAATATCCGATTTCAAAGTATCCCCATTTTCAGCCGGTTCAGGATCAAGGCCAAGCTCCAAAGCAACGCTTTTGTCTCCCAAAATGTCGCCACTGATCCGGGCAATGCTGCTTTTGGAAAATGCAATGTCGTTTTCGATCTCCAGGTTTACGATGAGGCGCCCCGAACCATCGGGGTGAAAGTATACGTCTGCTACCCGGCCAACGGTGAAGCCGTTTAACGTTACCTGCTTGGAAGAAGAAAGACCGTCTACCCGGTCGTATACCGCATAAAAATTCCGGCTTTCACTAAACAAGTCGGCTCCCTTCAAATAGTTGAAGCCCCAGTAGAGCAAAAGCATCGTAACGATGGTGATGATGCCTACTTTGAATTCATTGCTTATTTTCAACGGAACATGCTTTAGAGATTAGCGAACAAATATTAAAAATTTTACGGTAGCAATTCCTTGGCTTCCTGTAGCGAAATGCGCTTGCCGTTGGCGATGGCAATCACAAAAGCATCCTTATACCCCTTCCTGCGTAGCTGTACTTTTAACGCTTCAATTTCATCCAGTTGCGCAGATCTTCCTACGGTATATTTAAAGAAGCCGCCACTCTCGTAATAGCTTACTCCTTCCACTCCTTTAAAGTTTTCCGGCACTAAGTCGTGTTTACGTGCACTCGTGGCAATCTGTACCGCGTAGTAAACTTCTTCGGTACTCTTTGGTTCACCGCTTTCCGTTTTTGCGGGTGTTTTTCCCTCCAACGTATTGCCATCTGTATAAGAAACCTGCTCTTCGGCCTTTTGCTCCACCGGAGGGGTTTGCGCCTGCGCACCTGGGCCGGTCGTAGTTTCAGGAACCTCAAAATGAAAGGATTCCCGTTCTGCTTTATACTCCTTAAATGCCCGGTAAATGGCAGAGGCCATATACTCCTGGCCTTTGGTACTATTCAAAAAATCCTCTTCTGCGGGATTGGTCAGGAAACCCAACTCGATCAGTACCGCCGGCATTACCGCCATCTTCGTCACCATAAGCGGTTGTTGTTTTACGCCTCGGTCTTTGCGTTTTACTCTTTCCCTGAACTGGTGCTGCACTTTTTGTGCAAAGCTGATGCTCTGCTGCATAAAAGCATTCTGGTAAAGCGTAAGGGCGATGTAGCTTTCCGGTTTACTGGGGTCAAAACCCTGATACCGTTCTTCATAGTCTTCCTCCAGGAAGATCACCGAGTTTTCCTGCTGGGCCACCCGCAGGTTGTCGTCATCATGGTCTTTTCCCATAACAAAGGTAGATGAGCCTTGTACACTGGATTTCTTAAATGAATCACAGTGTATGGAGATAAACAGGTCCGCACTGGCGCGGTTGGCAATTTGTGCCCTCTCCTCCAACTTCACGTACACATCTGTAGACCGGGTAAAGATGACCCGCACATCGGCAAAATTCTCTTTGATGTATTTCCCGAGCTTTAGAGCAACCTGCAAAGCAATGTCTTTTTCCCTGGTCTTATAGCGCCCGGTACCGAGGTTGCCGGGGTCCTTGCCGCCATGCCCTGCATCGATCACTACCGTCTTTACACCATCGCCCTGCAGGGGAAGGGAGAGCGGGGGCGAAGCGCTTAACAGCAGCAGGATTGCGCAGGATATGAATAGTGATCTTAGCTTCAATGGAATGTTTTTTGATTAGTTTTGGCCCGACTTACTCTTTGTAACTAATCTTCACAGCAAAATTAGCAGAGCCTTTGCGAGTTTCAGCTTTAAAGCACTTGTTTTTATTAACGACCTTTTTTGGATATCTGCACGGGGCAAAGGCCCAGGTAAACCCTGCAGACAGCCTTTCTTTAAACGTTACCCGTTCGGATAGCGTATCTGCGGATTCTCTTTCAGGGGAGAAAATAAGATTAAGCACGGATTCGATATACGCCACACCTCTTGAAACGGGAGACGAGGACAACGGCTTTCTGGTGAGTGATGTAGCCTATACCGCTGAAGATAGTATTATAGGGAGCCCGTCAGACGGAGTCGTTTTTCTTTATAACCAGGCCGTAGTAACGTACCAGGACATAAAGCTTGAAGCAGGCTACATACGTTTTGATATGCACAATAAGGAGCTCTATGCGGAAGGGATTAAAGACAGCACGGGGCAGGTTAGTCAGAAGCCTATTTTTAGCGAAGGGGGAAAAAGCTACCGTGCGGATGCTATGCGGTACAATTTTGATACGAAGAAGGCTACGATAAAAAAAGTGATCACCAAGGAAGGGGAGGGCTTTTTGCACGGAGCTAGAGTTAAAAAGGTAAGCGATGAGGTGTTTTTTGTACGGAATGCTTCTTTTACCACCTGTAGCCATGAGCACCCACACTTTCGCATCAATACGCCTAAGGCCAAGGTGATTACCGGTAAAAAGGTGGTGACGCAATTTGCGTATCTGGAGGTTTTGGATGTCCCCACACCTCTGGCAGTCCCGTTTGGCTTTTTTCCTACTTCAGAAACCCGGCAGTCCGGTATTATTATACCTACTTACGGCAGCTCTGATTTTAGGGGGTACTTTTTGCGAAACGGAGGCTATTACTGGGCGGCCAGCGATTACTTTGACGTAACCCTTACAGGAGATGTATACACCCAGGGGGGATATGGCATACAAGCCAACAGCAATTACCGCAAACGCTATGCGTACAACGGGAATTTTTCTTTCTCCTACAACCTTTTGCGTTTTGGGCGTCCTGAATTCCAGACATTTATTCCGCAGGCCTTTCAAAACAGCTCGGATTACAGGATTACCTGGACCCATAACCAGGATGCGAAAGCCCGCCCGGATTTTAAGTTTAACTCACAGGTAAACATCGCCACCCAGAATTATTTCGCGATAACCGGAACCAGCCCGGCCGATGTACTTACGCAGCAACTGGCTTCGAGCATCAGCTTTCAGAAACTCTTTCCCGGCAAGCCTTTAAACCTGACCATTTCTTTAAACCATAGCCAGAACAACAACACCAAGGACGTTACGTATGGGTTGCCCAGGGTAAATTTTGGCGTAAACCGCATTTTTCCCTTTAAACGAAGCACGCGGGTAGGGCCCAAAGCCTGGTACGAAGAGATCTTCTTTACCTATACCCTTGATGCAAAAAATGATATTGAAACCAAGATCGGGGAACCTCTCTTTACACGTACGGTTTTCAGGGATAGCACACGTGCGGGTTTCAGCCATAGTATGCCCATCAGCGCAAGCTATAAAGTGTTTAAGTATTTCAATTTCCAGCCCTCTATTCAGTATAGGGAACGCTGGCTGTTCAATAAATTTGAATACGGCTATGTAGATAGCCTGAACCGCGCACAGGTGGTGGATACGCTGAATGGGTTTTTTGCCAACCGTGATTTTACCACTTCGGCAGGCTTCAATACCAATGTTTACGGGCAGTGGAACTACAATGGCTTTTTAAAAGCCGTGCGCCACGTAGCTACGCCAACGGTTACCTTTTCTTACCGCCCTGATTTCTCCACCGACTTTTGGGGATATTTCCAGGAAGTACAGACAGACAGCCTGGGCAATACGCAACGCTTCAACCGCTTCCAGGCCAGCCCTTATGGTTCAGCTTCTGCCGGAAGGCAAGGCAGCGTGGGCTTTAATCTTTTAAACACGCTTGAAGCGAAAGTGCGGGATAAAAAGGATACTACGGGCAGCGGTACCCGTAAAATAAAGCTTCTGGAACGTCTCACATTAAGTACCTCGCACAACCTGGCTGCCGATGCGTTTAACTGGGCTCCTTTACAACTGGCGGCTACCTCGAGCATTTTTAACCGCCTGGTTTCGTTAAACTACAATGCGACCTACGATTTTTACGGGTATGATGAGGAGCTTAATCAGCGGGTAAACCGGTCTGCTTTTGATGTAAACGGGAAATGGCTGCGTAACACCAGTCAAACCTTTGCTTTTAGTTTTAACCTGGGTGCAGATACCTTCAACAAAGACAAGAAAAATGACAACCAAAATACGGGAACGGCAGATGAGAACGATGGCCAACCGGAAGCTCCCGATAGCGATGAGGCCCGGGCACTTGGGCTTACGGGGGGTGATGTGGATTATTATACACGCCAGGGCTTTGTAGACTTCAATGTGCCCTGGAATATTTCGGTGCGCTACAACCTCACCTCTTCCAAACCGGCTTTGGAGCCCACCATACGCCAGGCCGTTACGCTCGATGGCAGCATTACCTTAACCGAAAATTGGGCGGTGACCTTTAGTACGGGATATGATCTTGAAGCGGAGGAGTTTACGTATACGTCCTTTAATTTTGTGCGCAACCTTCACTGTTGGGAAATGGTGTGCAGTTGGATCCCCTTTGGTTTTCAGCAACAATATACCCTTACCATTCGCGTACGGGCCAATGTGCTCAGTGATCTGAAGCTAGAGCGCAGAAGAGGTATCGGGGATTTTAACCGGTAGTAACGGGTTCCCTGCAGATGAACCCTATTTTTCAAGCCAGTTCCGTAGGACATCGAGTCCATGTTCCGTCATAATGCTCTCCGGGTGAAACTGCACCCCGGCCAGCGGCAATTCAGGATGTTCAAAGGCCATTAAAGTGTTGTTTTCCAGGCAGGCAATAGGATTTAGGGGCGTTTTAGCCGGGAGCTGTACGGCCCAGGAGTGATAGAGGCCAACGGCAAAGGTTTGGGGAAGGCCTTTTAAAAGCCAGCTTTCTCCCAGGCGCCTGGCCTTTCGGCTAAGGCCGTGTGTTACCTGCTTTTGGTTGTACAGCGATGCGCCCCCCCATAGTGCCAAAGCCTGAAAGCCCAGGCACACGCCTAAAATGGGCTTTTCCTGTGCGTAACGCCTGATCAAAGGCATGGTAATGCCCGCCTCTTCGGGTAGTCCGGGCCCCGGACTAATGATGACGTGTGAATACCGCGCCACTTCCCCGAGGCTAAGGGCGTCATTGCGGTGTACTTCTACCCGGGGGCAAAGCTGTTCCGCATAATGATAGAGGTTGTATGTAAAGGAATCGTAATTGTCGAGTATGAGTACGTGCAAAGCAAAGTATATTCGCTGCAAAGAACGCCAGAAAGTGCCTAACCGGAAACAAACTCAGGCAATCATAATAAGCAATAACTAACAATAACCCCTATGAAAAAAACAATATATGCTCCAGAAGCCCCCGCTCCCATTGGCCCGTACAGCCAGGCCGTATTGAGTGGCAATACCCTGTATTGCTCGGGCCAAATTGCCCTGGATACAAAAACAGGGACACTCGTAAATGAAACTATTGCAGTTGAAACCCAAAAAGTGATGGAGAACCTGGCCGCGGTATTGGCCGCAGCGGATATGAACTATACACATGTAGTGAAGTGCAGCATTTTTATTAAAAACATGGATCAGTTCGGTGAGATCAATGAAGTGTATGCCCGCTACTTTGATGAAGATCCACCGGCGCGCGAAACGGTAGAAGTAGCCCGCTTACCCAAAGATGTAGCGGTGGAGATCTCTTGCGTGGCGGTTAAGTGAGTAAGCTGGTAAAACGCTTTTGCCTGGTTTATGTCAGCCTTTGAAAATCAATAGAGTTTTAGGGAGACCAGGAAGGTCTTCAAAACCTTTCCAGTATTTTTTATAGAGTCCCTATTAGTTTATGGATAACAGAGGCTCTTTCCCGTGCTTCCTAATGTATCTATTCTCCTCTTTATCGCTTAAATTCGCGGTCTCTATCAGAGCAGACCATATTTGTTCACATAAAAAATAGCACATGGATTTTGACGTAATTGTATTGGGCAGTGGCCCCGGGGGGTATGTAGCAGCCATCAGAGCTTCGCAGCTCGGGCTAAAAACAGCCATTATAGAGCGCGAAAGCCTGGGAGGTATTTGCCTTAACTGGGGCTGTATCCCCACCAAGGCGTTGCTAAAAAGCGCCAATGTTTTTGAATACATCAATCATGCCGAAGACTACGGCCTTACCGTAGAAAATGCAGATAAGGATTTTGGTGCCGTGGTAAAGCGCAGCCGGGGAGTGGCCGACGGCATGAGCAAGGGCGTTCAGTTCCTGATGAAGAAGAACAAGATCGAAGTGCTTATGGGTGAAGGCACCCTGAAAGCAGGTAAAAAGGTTTCGGTTAAAGATGCGGATGGCAAAACCAAAGAATACAGCGCCAAACACGTGATCATTGCCACGGGCGCACGCAGCCGGGAGCTGCCAGCCCTCAAGCAGGATGGAAAAAAGATCATTGGGTACCGCAAAGCCATGTCGCTGGAGAAGCAACCTAAAAAGTTGGTAGTGGTGGGGTCCGGTGCCATTGGGGTAGAG
Source organism: Owenweeksia sp. (assembly GCA_028285465.1). Taxonomy (GTDB): domain Bacteria; phylum Bacteroidota; class Bacteroidia; order Flavobacteriales; family Schleiferiaceae; genus JANQPD01. Next base: position 22,442 of record JANQPD010000095.1, read on the forward strand.
TTCGCCTATTTCTACAATGCCATGGGCACGGAAGTTACCATCGTAGAGTATTTACCCAATATTGTTCCTGTAGAGGATGAGGATGTTTCCAAGCAGCTGGAGCGGACCTTCAAAAAAGCGGGTATTAAAATAATGACGAGCAGCGAGGTAACCAAAGTGGATGCATCAGGAGATGGCTGCAAAGTAACCGTGAAAACCAAAAAAGGAGAGGAAAAGCTGGAATGTGATGTGGTGCTTTCTGCGGTAGGCGTACAGGCCAACATAGAAAATATTGGCTTGGAAGCAGTAGGCATCAAAACCGAAAAAGGAAAAATAACGGTAGATAAGTTTTACAAGACAAACGTTGAAGGGTATTATGCTATTGGAGACTGCGTGCCTGGCCAGGCACTGGCGCACGTAGCATCGGCAGAAGGGATCATTTGTGTAGAGCAGATAGCCGGCCACCACCCGCAACCCTTAAACTACAACAACATTCCGGGCTGTACCTATTGCTCTCCTGAAATTGCCAGTGTAGGCTATACCGAAAAAGCCGCAAAAGAAGCAGGCTATGAGCTCAAAGTGGGCAAGTTTCCGTTTTCCGCCAGTGGAAAAGCCAGTGCAGCAGGCCATAAAGATGGTTTTGTTAAAGTAATTTACGATGCCAAATACGGGGAGTTCCTGGGCTGTCACATGATCGGGGCCAATGTAACGGAAATCATTGCGGAGGCAGTGGTTGCCCGTAAGTTGGAAACCACAGGTATGGAAGTATTGAAAGCAGTACACCCGCATCCTACCATGAGTGAGGCCGTGATGGAAGCTACGGCCGCTGCCTATGATGAGGTGATACACCTGTAAATAAAACCTTCATAATCCAAAGCCCCTTTATGCGTTGTAAAGGGGCTTTTCTTTTATCTTGATACTAGCTTCGCAAACGTATGTATAAGTACTTTCTATCCTTTTGTGTTTTTTTCTTTGCTTTAGTATCAGGGAAAGCACAGGGAGACAGTACCTTGAACTTTGAAGTGTATTTCCCGCTGGACGAATCGAGGCTTACAGCGACACAAAAAAGTAAGGTGGATAGTGTGTTGGAAATAGCTCCTTTATCTATTGTAAAAAAGCTGGTCATTTACGGACACACCGATAGCCTGGCGGGAATAGAATACAACCGGAAACTGTCCAAGGAGCGGGTATTGCGCATCCTGGAATATTTTGTTTTAAAAGGCCTGGACCCCTTAAAGGCGAGGACGGATTTTTACGGAGAAGAGCGCCCCAAATACGACAATGGACCTCAAGAGCGCTTTAAGAACCGCAGGTGTGAGGTATGGCTGAGCATAGACCGTTCGTTACTTCCTCAACCCGAACAGAAGCTGAGCGATCTGCAATTGAAAAAAGGCGATAAACTGCGCATTCCCAACCTGAACTTTGTGGGCAACCAGCCTGTTCCCGTCTGGGAAAGTATGCCTGCTTTGGAAGATCTTACCCGCCTGATGAAGCGCAACCCCGATCTGAAGGTAAGCATACAAGGGCATGTTTGTTGTGCGGACGACCAGGAGCTTTCCACTGCGCGTGCCTTTACGGTATACAGTTTTTTACTGGCCAACGGCATTTCCCGGTCGCGGATGAGTTACGAAGGCTACAGCAACCGCGAACCTTTATTCCGGGAGCGCACGGAAAAAGAGCGTGCATTGAATCGCAGGGTAGAACTTGAGGTAAGGGAAAACTCCGCAAGAAGGGCAGACGTTGACGAAGCAGGAGAAGCCATACTGGATCTACGTGCACCGGTGCTGAACATCAAGTTTTTCCAGAATAGCGCCCGTTTGAAACCCAGTGGTGACTTTATGTTGGGCTTAGTGGCAGAAATGATGGCGGAAAGCGAAGGGCTTCAATACGAATTTTACGTGTATGACAATATCAACAACAGCACCGTTACGGGGCAGCGTGCCCGCGCCCTTGAGAAGTTGATCAGGCGCAAGGGCGTGGCAGCCGAAAAAGTAAAAGTGCACAAAGCAAGTCCTTATAAAGACTTGCCCATTTCTACTAATGATAACTATATTGTGGTGCAAATCCGTCCGCTAAAAACATGAAAAAAAACTACCTCACAGAAGTAGTGCCCCAAAAACTTCAACAACTGAAAGCGGAAGATAAAGCCCTTTGGGGCAGCATGACGGTTCCTCAAATGGTAGACCACCTGCGCAGGGCAGTTCTGTTTTCTTTCTCACCGGAAAAGGCAGAGATCACTACCCCGGCGGAGAAGCTGCCGCTTTATAAACGTTTCCTGATGAGCGATAAGCCTTTCGGGGAAAACCTGCCACAGCCGTCGGGTTTTAACCGGGTACCGGCTTATCCAGAAGAGCTGGAACCGCTGAAAAAGGAATTATTGCGCGTTATTGGGGAGATGCTCGATTTTTTCGATGCACGTCCGGACTTTAGATCCGTACACCCCAGCTTTGGAGAACTCAGTCCCCAGGAGTGGTTACACCTGCATCAAAAGCATTTTGAACACCACTTCCGTCAATTTGGGCTGCACTGATGTTTGTCTTAAACCAAATAGGGCAGTGGGTGAAGAACGTATGGTACTTCGCGCTTACTTTTTTTCCTATACAGCTGTTCCTTTTGCACCTGCGCAGAAGCCACATTCTCGTTATTTTCTGGACCATCCTGTTTCTGTTTATCTCGGGTTACCTGGGGAGTGACTATGGCTTTCATTATCTCTTTTTGAGTCCTGAATATTTTGACCGGGTAAGTTTTGCCAGCTATTTTCTGGTAGGCATTACGGCCGGTTTATTTGTAATGGCTTTCCACATCAGCAGCTACATCTATTACAGCTACCGTTATCCGTTCCTGGCCACGCTCAACAGGCCTCTCTACAAGTTTTGCATCAATAACTCGGCTATTCCTTTGTTTTTTTACGCGCTTTACATAGTAAAAATATGGGACCTGCTGCGTGTGGACGGGCAAAAATCTGACTTTATACTGCTCTGCGTGTTGGGGCTGCTTAGCGGTTCAGTACTTACCATTCTCATTACCCTGGGGTATTTTTTCAGCACGATACGAAGCAAAGCAGATGTTCCTCCCGGAAAAACGGAGCGCGCTTTGGATAAGTTGATCAAAAAGGAAAACGACCCTGAAAAAATAAGGCGTTACAGCGGCTCGGTAGTGAATTACTATCTGAAGAATTTTTCGAGCATCAAAGTAACCCGTGGGGTAGGGCATTATCAATCCGAACACTTGCTGCAAACCATAGAACAACATCACTTTACCGCCTCTGCTTTCTTCCTGGTGCTGCTTTTAATGGTGTTAGGGATTAATCTGTTAAGCGATTACACCCTCTTTCGTATCCCGGCAGGGGCCAGTGTATTTCTCATCTTTTCCCTGTACCTGATGGTAACAGGGGCGCTTTACAGCAGGCTTAAAACCTGGACCCTTACGGTGGGTGTGATTGCCGTGCTGGTACTCAACTACTTCTCGGGCTTTGAGCGCTTTAGCCGGAAGCACTATGCCTATGGGATGGATTACACAAGTACTCCTGCTACTTACGATTACCAGGCACTTGAGTCGATTACTGCCGATACACTAGTGCAAAACGACTTGAGGGAGGCTACTTCACTGCTAAACCGGTGGAAAGCCAAACAAAAAGACTTCAAACCCAAATTGGTGATCCTGAATGTAAGTGGCGGTGGGTTGCGCAGCGCACTATGGACCACGAAGGTACTGCAGAGCCTCGATAGTGCTATTGAAGGCTTTTACCCGGGTTTGCATCTTATGGTGGGTTCAAGTGGCGGTATGTTGGGTGCTTCGTATTACCGTCAACTGAAGTACCAGCAATCTTTCGACAGCCTTGTATACCCACATCATACAAAACACCTGGAGCGCATGGGTGCGGACTTGCTCAACCCGGTAGCTTTTAGCCTGGCTGTGAATGACCTGTTCTTACGCTTTCGCAGATTTGACTACGAGTCCCATACGTATTTAGTGGACCGTGGAAAGGCTTTTGACGACAAATTGGTAGAAAACTCAAATGGTTTTTTAGCGGGTACTTTGGGAGATTGGGCACAGGCCGAAAAGCAAAGTGATGCGCCCCTTTTGATCTTGTCGCCTACGGTTATCGGGGATGGCCGTAAAATGCTGATGAGCAACCAGGGCCTTTCTTTTTTGACCTATAGCAAACCTTTTAAGGGGTTAAATGTAAAAAAGGAATACGATGCAGTGGAGTTTAAACGGCTCTTTGCCAAGCAAGGATATGAGCGATTGCGTTTTGCAACGGCCCTCAGAATGAGTGCTTCCTTTCCCTATATCACGCCATTGGTAAATCTGCCTTCAAACCCGCCAATAGAACTCATTGATGCAGGTGCACGGGATAACGAAGGTTTTGAGCTGGCTTTGCGCTATGTGCTGAAGATGAAAAAGTGGATAAAACAACATACTTCCGGCGTTGTATTCGTGCAGGTAAAAGCCAACCGGCCAGACGAGATCCCGATCGTAGAAGAAGGGCAAACCAATTTTGATCAGCTGGTAAAGCCAATCGGAGGAATTGTGCAAAGTTTCCACAATTTGCAGATTTACAACAAAGCTCTTTTGATGGAATTGATCAGTGAACAGGAGACTTTCTCTATGGATCTGGTTCGTTTTTCTCTCTTCAGTAAGGAAGACCAACTGTCCTTAAGCTGGCATTTAACAGAAGCGGAGAAGCGCTATGTAGTAGGAGCCATGAAGGCCGAACGCAACCAGGAAGCGGTAGCGAAGTTGCAGCAGCTTTTAGAGTAAAAAAGAAAAGCCGGACGCCTTACAGAAAGTACGCCCGGCTCTTCAACCAACCAAACAAAAATTCTAATCTTCTACCTTAGAGTTAACAAAAACCGAGCCATTTTTATCTGTTTCAGAATTTCTTTTTGGCGGATTCCATTGCTCCTTTTTTATTAAGACGATTCTTTCGACCATATCGCTGCTTCCATTTAGAAACAAATCCCTTTTGAGGGCGATGCAACTAAAAGGGTCTTGTGTAGGTATACTTTGCTGTTCATCGGTTTTACGACAATAGGAATGCTTGCCTTTTTCCCCTTGGGCTCTTTTGCAATAGTCCTTTTAATGTGTATTCTTGCTTTGGTCTTTTTTCTTCTCTCTACTTTGGTTAAGTTGAAGCCCGTATCACGTGTTACACGCGGTAAAGTAATTTTGACATATAAGGCATGATTTGTCAGAAATTGAATGTGCACACGGTTAAAGCTTTTGGCTGCTCATGATGAGTAAGGAGGACAATTATACCAACACCAGGCCCTGATCGCTAGGGGCGTTTATATGTTAAAAGCACAAGGTCAATGAACGCTTTCACTGCAAAAAGTATCTCTTTCGCCTACGAGGAAGAAATGGTTTTACAAGGAGTCGCTTTAAAGCTTCCCCCTCAAAAAGTGTTGGGGGTTATGGGAAGCAGCGGTTCGGGGAAAACTACCTTGTTGAAAGTACTGGCGGGTTTACTTCCGCTTGCAAGCGGTGAGATACTTCTGGATGGAATAAAGATGAATGGGCACAACAGGAGTTTAGTCCCCGGCTATGCAGGTATAAAACTGGTAGCGCAGGATTATGCTTTACGGCAGTATGTGCGGGCGCAAGAAAACCTATACAACCAGTCAGCGGGGGTAAACGAGAAACAAAGCCAGCGGCAGGCAAATGCTTTGCAGAGAAAGTTACGCCTCGAAAAACTTGAAGGAAAACAAAGTCACCAGATCTCGGGTGGACAAAAACAGCGTCTTGCCCTGGGAAGTGCTTTGCTTACAAAGCCTAAGGTATTGTTGCTGGATGAGCCCTTTTCAAACCTGGATTATCCACTGAAGGAGAAGCTTATCGGGGAGCTTGAAAACAGATGGAAAAGCACCTATACGTTATTGGTAACCCATGAGCCTGCTGATGTGCTAAGGCTTTGTGACGAGCTTTTGGTCTTGAAGCAGGGCAAAGTGGTGCAGAAAGGTGAGGTGATGCATGTTTTTCGGAATCCCGTAAGCAAGTACGTGGCTGAATTATTAGGGCCGGTAAACCAGCTATCTAATGCCCTATGTGTTAAACTGGGACTGCCTTTACAGAATCCGGCTAGAAAAAAGCAGTTGGTACGTCCCGGGGCTGTGTCTATTAGCGCACAAGGGGTGGAAGCAAAAGTATTGAAGTGCACTTTTAACGGAAAGTGTTTCGAGTATAGCTGCCGGCCCATGTCTACCAAAGAAAGTATTGTAGTATATAGCCTCGAGCGGCTTACCGGGGAAGGGCAGCATGTTTTTCTCAGGGCGGCAATAAAACCATAAAAAAGCCCCGAATTTCTTCGAGGCTCTGAATAAGTAAGATCCGGGTGGGTTATTTTACCTTGTTTACAACGGCTTTAAATGCTTCCGGGTGATTCATGGCCAGATCGGCCAGTACTTTGCGGTTCAGCTCTATGCCGCTGCTGTTCATTTTACCCATAAAGGCAGAATAAGACATACCGTGTTCTCTTGCGCCTGCGTTAATACGCTGGATCCATAAAGAACGGAAGTTTCTCTTCTTGGTTTTGCGGTCTCTGTAGCTGTATAGAAGGCCTTTTTCTACGGCATTTTTAGCTACGGTCCATACATTTTTTCTACGGCCAAAGTAACCTTTGGCAAGCTTCATTACTTTTTTTCTACGTGCTCTTGAAGCTACTGAATTTACTGATCTTGGCATTTTAATTTAATTTTTTGTGTAAGGCGGCCTGACAACTTCAAGCACTTAGGTGCACACACACAGGGTTAATTAATAACTCTATTTGATTAGATAGTCAACTGTTTTTTAATGCTTGCCTCATCTGCTTTGTCTACCAAACCAGTTTGAGTCAAGTTACGCTTTTGTTTAGTAGCCTTTTTTGTTAAGATGTGGCTTTTAAACGCGTGTTTTCTTTTGATTTTACCGGTGCCGGTAAGCTTGAATCGCTTTTTGGCACTGGATTTTGTCTTCATTTTTGGCATTTCTCTTTCTTCTTTATCCGGGTTCTTACTTATTTTTATGTTTTAGATCTCTTATCTCAAATCTTGCATCTCAGGTCTCCAATCTTACGCGGAGCCTACTTCTTCTGTGTTTTTGGCGCGATCATCATGATCATGCGCTTGCCTTCCAACTTGGGCAAACTCTCTACTTTGCCTACTTCTTCGAGGTCCTGTGCGAGTTTAAGCAGCAGGATCTCGCCTTTGTCTTTAAACACGATCGAACGACCTTTAAAAAAAACATATGCTTTTAGTTTAGAGCCTTCTTTCAAAAAGCCTTCGGCATGCTTGCGCTTGAATTCGTAATCGTGATCATCGGTATTCGGACCAAACCGTATTTCTTTTATTACGGTTTTCTGCGCTTTTTGGGTAATCTCTTTTTGTTTCTTCTTCTGGTCGTACAGGAACTTTTTATAGTCAATGATCTTCACTACGGGAGGATCGGCCTTATCTGCAATTAATACTACATCCAGGTCCTGCTCTCTTGCTATCTGACGTACTTTATCAATAGGGTATACCCCTTGCTCGTCAATATTTTCACCTACCACCCGCACTTTAGGAAAACGGATCTTATCATTGATCAAATGTGCATCTTCCTGCACGCGGGGCTGATACCTTCCTCTTTGGTTAAATCTTTTAGCCAGTTTGTTCTTTTCTTTAGTTAAACGTTATTATTCAAAAACAGCAATCTGATCCGCTATTTCTTTTTGGATCATACGTACAAATTCTTCGAGCAGCATGCTGCCCTTATCGCCTTCGCCATGCTTACGCACGGAAACGGTGCCTGCCTCTGCTTCTTTTTCACCTACAATGAGCATGTAGGGAATCTTAGACACCTCGGCATCCCGGATCTTTCTGCCGGTTTTTTCGGCCCGTTCGTCAACGAGGGCGCGAAGGTCGTAATTTTTAAGGAGATACGAAACTTTTTGCGCATAGTCCAGGTATTTATCCGAAATGGGCAGGATCATGATCTGATCCGGGGTAAGCCATACGGGGAAGTTTCCCGCACAGTGCTCCAGTAACACGGCTACAAAACGTTCCATGCTGCCAAAAGGCGCCCGGTGTATCATAACCGGGCGATGCATATTGTTGTCGGCTCCTTTGTATTCCAGCTCAAAACGTTCCGGCAAATTGTAATCCACCTGTATAGTGCCTAATTGCCAGGAGCGCCCTAACGCGTCTTTTACCATAAAATCGAGCTTAGGACCATAAAAAGCAGCTTCTCCATATTCGACCACAAAAGGCAAATCCTTTTCTTTTACCGCTTCTAAAATGGCGGCTTCCGCCTTCTCCCAGTTCTCTTCGCTGCCGATGTATTTGCTTTGGTCTTCCTGATCACGCAGTGAAACCTGCGCGGTGAAGTTCTCAAAATCAAGGGTTTTGAAGATATAAAGAACCAGGTCAATCACCTTTTTAAATTCAGTTTTCAACTGATCCGGGGTACAGAAAATATGGGCGTCATCCTGGGTAAAGCCGCGTACCCTGGTCAGGCCGTGTAACTCACCGCTTTGCTCATAGCGGTACACGGTACCAAACTCTGCAAAGCGTACAGGTAAATCGCGGTACGAGCGGGGTTGACTTTTAAATATTTCGCAATGGTGCGGGCAGTTCATGGGTTTTAACAGGTACTCTTCTCCCTCTTCAGGTGTATGGATAGGTTGAAAACTATCTTTTCCATATTTGGCGTAGTGCCCGCTGGTTACATAGAGTTCCTTATTGCCAATATGCGGGCTGATCACTTGTTCATAGCCGGCGGTGCGCTGTGCTTTTTTTAGGAAGTTTTCAAGGCGTTCGCGCAGAGCAGCTCCTTTTGGCAGCCAAAGGGGCAGGCCTTGCCCAACCTTTTGGGAGAAAGTAAAAAGCCCCAGTTCCTTACCGAGTTTGCGGTGATCCCGCTTTTTGGCTTCTTCCAATAATTCGAGGTGTTCTTTCAGCATACTGGCCTTGGGGAAGGAAATACCATATACCCGGGTAAGTTGCGGGTTGTTCTCATTTCCGCGCCAATAGGCACCTGCTACACTCATGATCTTCAATGCCTTTATAAAACCGGTATTGGGAATGTGTCCACCGCGGCAGAGGTCCGTAAAGTCGGCATGATCGCAAAAGGTAATGTCTCCATCTTCCAGGTTCTCGATCAACTCGGTCTTGAAGGGGTTGTCTGTATACATAGCCAAGGCATCGGCCTTGCTTACCGGGTGTAATTTAAAGGCATATTTCTCACGGGCATTTTCAAGCATTCTCTTTTCGATCTTGTCAAAATCTCCTTCGCCTATGCTGTCCGTTCCGAAATCCACATCATAATAAAACCCATTTTCTATGGCCGGGCCTATAGTGAGTTTGGCATCGGGGTAAAATTGCAACAGCGTTTGTGCCAAAAGGTGGGCGCTGGAATGCCAGAAGGCCTTTTTTCCTTCGGGGCTATCCCAGGTGTGCAATACCAGGCTACCATCTCCTGGTAGTGGGTCCATCACCTCTACGGTTTTTCCGTTAAAGGTGGCGGAAAGTACGTTCCGGGCCAGGCCGCTACTGATGCTACTGGCTACATCAAAGGCACTGCTGCCTTCTTCCATTTGCTTTACATTGCCATCGGGCAAAGTGATGTTGATCATGCCTTTTGTAAATTTAAAGGAGCGCAAAGATAGAAAAGGAGGTTAAGCGAAAAGCTTTGTTTTTTCTCAGAAGGGAGTAGTTTATGTGCGCTACTTTTGCCTTTCCTGTACACCGGAAAATCTGTTTGCCTGGAACAAAGTCCGGCCTTATTGATTTAAATACCTATGGATAAAAAGGAAATACTGGCTGCCTTCAACGCCACGTTGAAAGATACGTTGATGGAAACCCTGGAAATGGAATATGTGGATGTAGACCCGAAAAAGGGGATGTTGCAGGTGAGGATGCCGGTAAGCCCGCGTGTGCATCAGCCCATGGGCTTGTTGCATGGTGGGGCTACCGCAGCTGTAGCTGAAACGGTGGGTAGCGCGGCCAGTGCGATGTTTGCCCGCCCGGAAGAGTATGCCATTTTAGGGTTGCAGTTGAGCTGCAACCACATCAAAAGTAAGCGGGAGGGGTATGTTTTCGGTACGGCCAACATCCTGCATAAGGGCCGAACCACGCATCTTTGGGAAATTGTCATTACTGATGAAGCGGGCGAAATGATCTCACACTGCAAGCTTACGAACGTAATTATGCCGCTTAAGAAGTGAGCATGAAAGCAAATCTATGGCTGAGTTTGCCTGGTACAAGCAAGATTAGTGCCTACTGCGAGTCTCCTCATGGAAAACAGACTTTTTGTTTTGCTCCCTTTGGGAAAGGGGAGAAGGTCCGGGTGCGCATGAGCAAGGCAACGGAGACTGTGCCCTTTACTTTGGTATACCGGGAAACCGTACCGCATGTTGCCAGTAGGGCCGAGCACCTGGATTTAGTAAAAGAAGCCATAGGCTATATAAAGGAAAAAGGCTTAGGGAAAATTGTATTGGCACGTACCAGGTACATTAACCGTAAAGTAGCACCTTTTCGACTTTTTGAGGTATTGGCAGAGAGCTATCCGCAGGCAGCGGTATATCTTTTTAGCCACCCGGACTGTGGCACGTGGCTGGGGGCCAGCCCGGAAACGCTCCTCAAAAGAGAAGGAAATCGTTTGAGAACAATGAGTTTGGCAGGCACCCAAAAGATAGGGGAGGAACATAACTTTACGGCCAAGGAAAGAGAAGAACAGGAATTGGTGACCCGCTATATCGAGCAAACCCTTAAACGACATAATGGGGTAAAAGATGTAAAAACACATCCTACTCAACTCAGCCCGGCAGCCAACCTCGTACACTTTAAAAATGAAATAGAGGCCGGGGTAATGGCAGGCTTCGAGGAAAGTTCTTTATTAAGGGATCTTCACCCCACACCGGCTGTGGCGGGTTTTCCCAAAAAAGAAGCTTTGGCGTTTATATCCGATAGAGAGCCTTTTGCAAGGCATTTTTATGCCGGCTATTTTGGATTAAAAACAGGAACGGATTTCCAATACTTTGTAAACCTGCGCTGTATGCAGGTTTTTGAAGAGGGCTGCAGTTTGTATGCAGGCGGAGGCATAACGAAGAGATCTGACCCCGAGGCGGAATGGATGGAAACCGAAGCAAAAATGCAAACCTTACAATCTGTATGGGAACGCCTGGATTAATCTTGTCGTTCGGCCGCTGTCCTGTACTTTTGAAGCCATATCACCCCGCTCAGTTTTAAATCTGTCGTGCAACAACAAAGAAAATCATCCACTAAGCTCAATGCGCAATATGTTGCGCAGCTCCTTAAAAAACATGGGTGTAAAACGGTGGTCATCGCTCCCGGAAGTCGAAATGCACCTCTTTTGATCAGCTTTGTGGAAGACGGGAGCTATCGCTGCATTTCAGTGCCGGATGAGCGCGCAGCAGCTTTTACCGCTATGGGCATGAGCCTGGCTGAAAGGGAACCGGTAGCCGTATTGTGCAGTTCCGGCTCGGCGGTGGTAAACTTCTACCCGGCTGTAGTAGAAGCCTTTTACCAAAAATTACCCCTGGTGGTGATTACAGCCGACCGCCCTAAAGAACTTATAGATCAGGGGGTTGGACAGACAATGCGGCAAGAAAACATTTTTACGCAGCACATCCAATACAGCGCTAACCTGCTCCGCGATCCGGCAGATGACATGGCAAAGGCGTACAACCAGCGGATTGTAAATGAAGCCCTTTTAGCCACGGCCAAGGGGCCGGTGCATATGAACGTACCTTTTGACGAGCCGCTTTATGAGACTACTACGGAAATAAACGAAGCGCGGTACATTGGGGAGTTGAAGGGAGAGCGCGTATTGCGCACGCCAAAACTGCAGCAGTTGGCAGAGGTGTGGAAAGAGAGTGCAAAGGTTTGGGTACTGGCGGGACAACTTTTACCCAATTCAGAATTGGAGGACACTTTGAACCGACTCAATCAAAAAAGTCCGTTCCTGATCTTTTCAGAAACCCTAAGCAATCTGCATTGTGGCTGTAACATCCATAGTATTGACCGTCTGATCAATACGATCGGGCAGGAAGAGAAAGCGCATTTACAGCCGGACCTGCTGATCAGTATCGGGGGGGAGGTAGTAAGCAAAATGGTAAAAAAGTACCTGCGTACCTTTTCTCCCAGGCAACACTGGTACCTCGATGAACGTACAGAGTTCCGGGACACCTACGGGGTACTCACCCAGCACATTCAGGTGCACCCGGCTTTGTTTTTCAAGAAGCTGGCGGAAAAGGTAGAAGAAAAACCGGCCGCGTGGCGCGATCATTTTTTAGCTTTGGACCAAAGCCGGATGCGGGCACACCGGGAATACCTGGAGAAGGCGGTCTTTTCGGATTTTGTTGCTTTTAAACACATACTGGCTCAACTGCCCGAGGATAGTATTTTGCATTGCGCAAATAGTACCGCTGTACGCTATGCCCAGCTTTTCGATCACCCCAAGGAAATCCTGCATTTCGCCAACCGGGGAACGAGTGGCATTGATGGGTGTACAAGCACGGCCGTAGGCCATGCTATGGCAACGGATAAAATGCTTACGCTTATTACCGGAGATGTAGCCTTTTTGTATGACTCCAATGCTTTTTGGAATGACCAGTTGCCCACCAACCTGCGGGTGGTAGTACTCAATAACCAGGGAGGAAATATTTTCCGGATCATTGAGGGGCCGGATGACAGCGCTCATTTTGAAGCCTACCAGGAAACAGTACATCAACACCACCTGGAAGGAGTGGCCCGCACTTTTGCATTGCCCTTTGTTTCTGTGGGAAATGAGCGTGCATTACAAGATGCTCTCAAAACCTTTTACATGCCGGGAGATACTCCAAAGATCCTGGAAGTGTGCACGTCCAGGAAAAAAAGCCCTCAAGTGCTAAAGGAATACTTTACATTTTTGCGAAACGAAAAAAAGGATGGCTGAAAGTAAACAGGTTTACCACTTTTCACTTCCTTGCATAGTGTATTCGAACCGGTAAAAGCATGGAAGACAAAGACCTTAGAGTTATAGCGGCTCAATTGAGAAAGCCTGAAGGAGAGGCGGGCAGCGAGGTGGCCGTTTCTATGAACCAGGGGAATGCAGCTATGAATCTGCATACCCTGGCGGTTTTGCGCCCAGAGGCATGGGACCACGTTTTAGAAATAGGTATGGGTAACGGGTATTTTGTGAAAAACATACTGCTGTATGATGACTCCATCAAGTATACCGGTTGTGATTATTCTTCTTTAATGGTAAAAGAAGCTGAGCAAAATAATGCCGCTTTTGTAGGAAAAGGGCGGGCACATTTTGTTCAGGGAAGCATTACAAAACTCCCTTTTGAGGACAAACGCTTTTCAAAAGTATTCACGGTGAATACCATATACTTTTGGGAGGATACACGCAAGGCATTGAATGAACTGAAAAGAGTGCTTGCGCCTGGGGGTGTACTTATTCTTTCCATTCGTCCCAAACACATTATGGAAGCACTTCCCGTTACAAAATTTGGGTTTGCGATTTACAGTAAGGCGCAAGTGGTAGATTTGCTCACAACGCACGGGTTTGTAGTAAAAAGCATTACGGAGGTGAAAGAACCTGAACAAACACGAGGCGACCAAACTTTTGCGTTGGAGTCACTGATCATAGAAAGTATTGTTAAAAGCACATAACTGAGCTATATGGAACAAGAAAACCCGGAGTTATTTGAAAACCCACCTGTAGCTCCAGACCAACTGCCAAAACTTGAAATGGAGCACTTCATTCCCTTAGAACGTGAATATTTGTATTTGCGCCTTAGCTCATGGGGGATCTTGTTTTTTTTGCTGTTGGCAGTTCTCCTCGTATTGTACTTTACTACAGATCTTCCCTGGTTGCCTTCCCTGGCTGTTTATACAGGAGTTTTGGCATTGGTTTTTACCTTGGAGATCGTTGGGTTTAAAGTGAAGGGGTATACCCTGCGAAAGCACGACATTACGTATAAAACGGGCTTGTTGTTTTTCAGGATGACCTCAGTTCCCTTTAACCGCATACAGCATTGCGAATTGAGCCAGGGACCACTCGGGCGTCTCTTTGATCTGGCCTCTGTGAATGTGTACACCGCAGGAGGGTCTGGTAGCGACCTGAGTATTAGTGGCCTGGAAAAGGAGCAGGCACAGCAACTGCGGGAACACATAACCAAGTTGACGGCTACATATGCCTAACGACTTAAACCTCCATCTGCCTCAGCGCCAGAATCCATTCGGAGTAGCCGTGATCTTTTTTAAGAACCTGCGCATTGCGTTGAACGTATTTATCTCCATTGTTTTTGTGCAGCTCGGGTCGCGGCTCGATTTCTTCTCCCTGAGTTTATATGGCATAGCCGGCATAATCGCCTTGTTTTTTCTGGTGCTTTCCTATTATCAGTACCGTAAATTCTTCTTTTACATCCAGGAAGAAAAGTTTGTATTGGAGAAGGGGGTGTTTAAAAGGGACAAAATGACCATTCCTTTTGACCGGATACAGGCAGTAAACCTCAGCCAAAACATCATACAGCAGATGCTGGGAGTTACGGCCTTAAAAGTAGATACGGCAGGTTCTAAATTCAAAGAGATGGAGATACCTGCACTGGATAAAAGCTACGCTCGTGCTCTGCAGAAAAGATTACTGGAGCTTAAAAAAGAAAGCGGAGGAGAAGAGGAGCAGGAGGATAAGGAAGAAATTTTAAGCGAGCTCAATGAGGCGATCCTCGAAGACCAGGGACTTGGCCCGGAACCTTTGCTGAGGCTTGGCTTAGGTGACCTGCTGCGCGTAGGGCTTACCGAAAATCACTTGCGTTCAGGCCTTATTTTATTTGCCGTGGTGAACGGCTACATCTGGCAATTTGAGGAATACATCTTAAAGCCTTTTGAAAACTACATTGACAGTACGGCCGACCGTATCTTAACCTATGGCCTTGTTTTGGTACCCATTTCCGTTCTGCTGTTCTTTGTCATTGCTACTCTGTTTTCACTTATCCAAACAGTGTTGCGGTTTTTTCAATTGCGTTTTTATGCCAATGAAAAAGGAGTACGCATGACCTCAGGTTTGCTAAAAAAAGCAGAGTACCACATCCCGGTAAATAAGATCCAATACATCAAATGGGGGAGTAACCCCCTGCGTAAGCTTATCGGCTATAAAACCATTACTGTAAAGCAGGCGGGTAGCGAAGCAGCGGCAGACCGCAGGAGTTTACAAATTCCCGGTGCTAAAGAAGCACAGCTACAAACGGTGCTTGATTTCTTTTTTGAAGAACGCAAGAAAGAGCACTACAGGGAAGCGCAGGCACACTGGCTGCTGGCAAGCCAACTAAGTTTTTTTATTTCCTTTTTGCCGGTTAGCGGTTTACTGATCGGGGGTTTCTGGTATCCCATCATTTGGTATGCCATTCCGGTTGTAACAGCATGTATTGTTTTTTTCTCTTTTAAATATTACCAAAGTGTGCACTTGCGCTGGAATAAAGACATCCTGGTTTTAAGCAAGGGCTTTGTTTACCCCAGGTCTTATATAATCAAGTTCTACAAAGTGCAAAACGTAAGCCTGAAACAAAGCTTTTTACAAAAACGCAGGGGCCTGGCGCATTTGATTTTTCATTCGGCTGCAGGAGACCTGAATATGCCGCACATGCCCTATGTTGTTGCCCGGGAACTTTACGACTACATATTATACCGGGTAGAGTCGTCTGATGAAAGTTGGATGTAAGCCCCGCTGCACCTTACCTTGCGGGCACAATTCCGCACATGCATTTAAAACCATGGATAGGGGCGGCACGCCTCCGTACGTTACCGCTTGCTTTTTCAAGCATTATTTTGGGAACCTGCCTTGCCGCTTCGCAAGGACATTACAACCTATGGGTATTTGTGCTTAGCCTTCTTACCACTCTTTTTTACCAGGTGCTGAGCAATTATGCCAACGATTTTGGCGATGGTGTAAAGGGCACAGATGCACATAAGATCGGGGAACAACGGGCTGTGGCTTCCGGTGTTATTTCAGCCCGGCAGATGAAAAAGGCCGTTGCCCTTTTTGCCGTTCTTTCCTTCCTTAGCGGAACAGCTCTCAGCGTTTTAGCTACCCGCTCCTTGCCTTTAATCGTTACCCTTGTGTTCATCGCGTTGGGCGTGCTGGCGATCTTAGCGGCCATCGGCTATACCGTGGGCCGCAAGGCATATGGCTACCATGGTTTGGGAGATGTTTCGGTGCTGCTTTTCTTTGGTTATGTGGGCGTAGTGGGCGCTTATTTTCTACAGAGTAATGTATGGGACTGGGAGGTTTTTCTTCCCGCTACAGCCGTAGGACTGCTGGCCGTAGGAGTGCTCAACCTGAACAATATGCGCGACATGGAAAACGACAAGCTGGCCGGAAAGAAAACCATCCCGGTAATGATAGGCCTGGGCAATGCCAAGGTCTACCAGGCCGCGTTGATCGTGCTTGCTTTTGACCTGGCTTTTGTGTACAACATACTGAATCCCGGAGCCCCATGGCGCAATCTTTATTTTGTGAGTTTGCCGTTACTGCTTATCAGCATGGTACGTGCTATGCGTGCACAGGAACCTGCCCAGTTTGATCCCATGCTCAAGTTTTTAGCCATTACCACCCTTCTTTTTTCACTCACCTTCGGGCTTGGGCAGGTGTTGTAGCCATTTTAGTTCAAGACGTTGAGCACCGGGGGTATGGTTTACTTTTGCTTCAATACATAAATATGCAGATCACCTGGCATAAACATACACTGCACTTTGCCCGGCCGGCAGGAACCAGCCGGGGTGTATTGCAGACAAAAGATGCCTACTTCCTGCTTTCCGGGATAGGAAAAGAGCAGATGGGTATAGGGGAGTGCGGGCTTTTACGCGGACTAAGTATTGATGACCGGCCGGATTACGAAGCAAAGCTGGACTGGTTGACAAAGAATGCGCATTTGAGTGCCGCAGAGCTCTTTGCGGAATTGGAGGCTTTTCCCTCCATACAGTTTGGCTACGAAATGCTGTTGCGGGACATTGCGGGTAAAGAGCATGTTTTGTTTCCCTCTCCTTTTACAAGGGGGGAAAGCCGAATGCCCATTAATGGCCTGGTCTGGATGGGCGATAGTGCCTTTATGAAGACCCAAATAGAAGAAAAGTTAGAAGCGGGCTTCAAGGTGCTGAAAATGAAAATTGGAGCCATTCACTGGGAAGAAGAGTGGGCCTTGCTGCACTATATCCGCAGCCATTTTGGGGCCGAAAGATTGGAGTTGCGCGTAGATGCCAACGGGGCTTTTTCACCCGAAAAAGCCAAAAAAGTACTGGATCAGCTGGCCGAACTGGAAGTACATAGCATTGAACAACCCATAAAGGCGGGGCAATGGAAGGATATGGCTGCGCTTTGTGCGCGTACACCTGTGCCTATTGCGCTAGATGAAGAGCTGATCGGAGTTTTTAGCAGGGCCCGGAAACGTGAAATGCTACAGGCCATAAAACCTCAATACATCATTTTAAAGCCGAGTTTTATAGGCGGGTGGCGGGGTTCCGGGGAGTGGATTGCCCTGGCAAAGGAAGTGGGCGCAGGCTATTGGGTAACCAGCGCATTGGAAAGCAATGTAGGCCTCAATGCGATTGCCCAATGGAACTATACCTTGCAAAACCCCATTCCCTCTGGCCTGGGCACAGGAGGCTTATACACCAACAATGTACAAGCTCCGCTTTTTGTGTCAAACGGAGAAATAGGCTATGATCCCGGACAGAATTGGGATTTCACACCTTTAGGCTTTTGAACTGATATTTGACACATGTTGCAACTGTGTAGGGAAACACCAGCCTTAAAAACTGCCCCTTAAGGCCAAAACAAAGTTGCGTCCCGGGGCAGAGATGCCCGAAGAATAAGGACGGTAGCGGACATCAAAAATATTTTCACAAGCCAGTTGCAGGCTTATTGCCTTGGCAAAACGATATTCCGTACGCAGGTCAAAAGTACTCCAGGCCGGAGCGTAAAAGTTGCCCTGTCCGTCCGGGGCATAAAATTCAGGTTTTTCCTTTTCAGAGGGCGCTAACCAGGCGTAGGAAATGGATTCATTGAAGCTAAAAACACCGCGAGCGGAAAACGGCCCTTTCTCATACTGCAACTGTGCGCGGCCAAAGTTTGGCGCTACATGCCGTATGGGCTCTCCTTCACTGGTTTTACCTTCATTGAAATGATAGGAAGCGTTCACTTTCCAATGCCGGGCAAAGCGCAGTTCCCCGGAGAACTGAGCCCCATATACCGTGGCCGCAGCCGTATTCTGCAAGGCCTGTACCTGGCTTAACACCCCATCGTACTCGATGCTATCCCGTCCATTGAAAGAAAAAGGTGCTCTTATTAAAGCATTCTGAAGGTATGAATAATACAAAGTACCTTCAAGCCTCCAGTTTTTCCCCGACCTGATAAGTCCAAGATCAGCAGAGTATAGGTACTCCGGTTCCAGTTGAGGGTTAGGTACCACCACGATCTCATCACCCGAATCAAAGATCTTGGCGGCATCATCGATATTAGGTGCTCTAAATCCATTGCTTAGATTCAAATTCAACTGCCAGCCCTCTCCCGGTAAGAAAACCGCTCCCAGACTTCCGTTTAAGGCGTTAAAATCGTTGTCGATAGAGGTAAAGGGAAAGGCATAAAAGTCATCACTAAGTGTGCCGCGCAATTGTACCAGATTGCCGCGTATACCGGCTTGCACGTTAATGCGGTCGCTGACCTTTTGCTGCAGGTTGGCGTAAAGAGCCTGGTAGGCCCAACGGCTTCCATCCGGGTACCGGGAAGCAATAGGTTGACTTATGCCGGTGGTGATGTCTTCGGAAAAACCCGTAGAACGCAATTGGTTAAAAACAGCCTCCGTGCCGTAGTAAAGCGTTGCGTTTTGCCAAACGGATTTCTCAAAATCAAACGAAGCGGAATAGGCGCGTACTTTCTCAGTACGGGTTCTACGTATATCCCTGCCGAACCGCCTGTCTATCCTGCTCTCCTCAAATTCCTGGTACGCCAGCGTTGTCTTGGCGCGATCAAAAAAAGAGGTGGAGCGGTACAGGTTGGCGCTGAGGTTGTGCATAAGCCAAAGCTGAGGACCGTAATTCCATTCGGCATTTCTGAGCCCTTCCGCACCATCGGTAGTTACAAGCCGGTCATACCGTGGTACTTCACTACTCAAACTGTAATGAAAACCGTATAGGATATCCAGGTCTTTCATAGGGCGATACCGCAGTTTTTGCATCAGGTTAAATTGGCTGAACCCGGTTTGTACCTGTTTGCGCGGATCCGGGTTGTTTAAAACAGTATCCATCCCGTTTATCCGGGTTTGATATACTTCCCGTAAATAGGCATTTGGACCAAAAGACCCCATTTGCAGGTCATCGTAGTCGCTAAAAGTAAAGCTGCTTAATGCGGCAAAGCGTTGGCTTGCCAGGTTAAAATCAACATGCGCTGTTTTTTCAAAACTGGCACTGGAGGTGCGTAGCAGGTAATTTATGGAAGCCTCCTCACCAGGCTTATGGGCATACTGCGGTTTCAAGGTATGAAAATCCATAACCCCTCCCATGGCATCGCTGCCGTATACCACGGCTCCCGGACCGAAGACCACCTCCGCACTTTCTACGGCATTGGCATCGAGAGCGATCACATTTTGTACGTTGCCTTCACGGAAAATAGCGGTGTTCATGCGTACTCCGTCTACTACCAGGAGCACCCGGCTGGTGGCGAAACCACGGATCATAGGGCTGCCCCCTCCCAGCTGGCTTTTTTGAATGAATACCTCCCCACTGGCTGCCAGTAGGTCAGCTGTAGTCTGTGGGTTGGTGGCTTTGACTTCCTTTTGAGGTATGCGTGCAATGTTTATAGGCACCTGTTTTTCTTCCTGCTCCCACTTATTGAACTTTACCTGTACCGTAGCGAGCGACATGGTGCTTTCTTTCAGGCTTAAGGTGAAGTAATTTCTTTGCAACTCGCTAAAGCGAATGTGATCTGAGCCGTAAGCAGGATGCTGTACGGAAATGAATACGCAATTGCTTAGGCTTTCGATATTGGCCTGTCCTTTTTCATCTGTGAGTACCCCGCCAAGCTCACAAAAAACATATACATTCGGCACCGGCTTCCCGGTAGAAGCATCACTTACACTGAGTACTTGTGCGCACGCTAGAGTAGGAGAGAGAAGGAGGCAAAGGAGTAAGAAGCGCATTCAAAAATTTTGCGCGAATTTGCACAAAATTCGTGCCTGATCAACATCATAAATAACAAAAAGGTGGCTGTTGGGCCACCTTTTTAAGGAAATGGGACGGGTTAGCATCCACTATATTGAAGGAACTGTATAATAGGAGACGGCAAAAACGGTAAATGGGTTGGGTAAGATGGAGAAAAAAGTTTTATTCTTTGGTAAGAGGTTGTATATCAGTGAAATAAATTTCAATAAAACACCCTTTTGGCAAGAAGTAGGCGAATCTCTGAACACCTTTTTAAACCCCGAGCCTGATTATGAAATACAAACAAGTGGCAGTACAGGCGATCCTAAAAAAATAAAAATACGCAAAAGTCACATGCGTGCGAGTGCACAAAAAACCATCGAAGCATTGTCTTTGAAGCAAGGTATGCGCACATTGCTTTGCCTTTCTCCTAAGCGTATTGGTGGGATGATGATGTTGGTGCGCTGGCTGGAGGGAGATCTTGACCTTTACCTGTCTGAGCCGGTTCACGATCCTCTAAGTGCTCTTCAGCATCAGGTAGATTTTACCGCATTGGTTCCTTATCAACTGGCACACAGTTTAGAAGGGCTGTATAAAGTGAAAACGGCCATTATTGGAGGTGGAGGTGTAAACCGGAAACTTGAAGAGGCCACTCAGAAAAGTTCAACCCGGTTATATCATACATACGGAATGACGGAAACCATTTCACACGTAGCCCTGCGTCCTTTCGGGGAAGCGGATTATTTTAAAGCGGTACCCGGTGCCCGGTTCTCGTTGGATGCACGTAAATGCCTGGTGATTGATGCCCCGTATATGGGTATAAATGGGCTGGTTACCAACGATATGGTTCAACTTATTGACAGGGAACGCTTTACCTGGCTTGGGCGCTATGACAATGTAGTAAATAGCGGAGGCATTAAGCTCCATCCTGAGACACTGGAAGAAAAGATCGGAGATTTAGGCTTTCCTTATTTCCTGACGGGTATGCCCGATGCTTTACTCGGGGAAAAGCTGGTGTTGATCTGCGGAGCCAAGGAAGCTCTATCCAAAGAAGAAGAGGTAAACCTGCTGGAAAGACTGAAGGGCGTTTTAGGAAAGTATGAAAAACCTAAAAATGTATTTACCGTACCTGAGCTGTTGTTTACAGAGAATGGAAAACTAAGGAGGGCACTGTCGCTTTATACCCCAACCCCTGCCGTATAAACATTAAGCTCGTTTAAGGGCGTTTCTGTTTCTCCTGTTCCAGAAACTTGCGAGGCTAAGACCCGCTACGATATGCCATATCCCCCACCATGCCGCCACCAATGCCATTCCTCCGAGGCCGTTGAAAAAGCTGAAAATAAGCAGGAGCCCCAAACCTGAGTTTTGAATGCCCGTTTCTATACTCAACGTCTTTTTATCGGCATGTCCTAAGCCAAAAAGAGCACCCAAGCCATACCCGCTGGTCAATGCGATCAGGTTGTGCAAGAAAACCAGGAGCAAAACGTATTGTACGTATTCCAGAAACTGTTCGAAGTTATTGGCCAGAGCGATGAATACCAAGGCCACAAAAACGAAAAAGCTCAAGGGCTTTAATACCAGCGATAGCCTTTTTGCCAGGCGTGGAAAAAACCTGTTGACCAACATGCCTGCAGCCAGCGGCAAGCCCAGGATCAAAAAGATAATGCGAAAAACCTCCCATACATTCAGCTCAACAGCGGTGAGTATTTCTGCTGTAGGGGGATACAGACTTCCCCAAAACTGAAGGTTGAAAGGAGTAAGAAAAACAGCGGCTATACTGGCAAAAGCAGTTAAGCAAACTGATAAAGCCGCGTTCCCTTTGGCGAGATGCGTCATATAGTTGGAAATATTGCCTCCGGGGCAGGCGGCGACCAACATCATGCCTAAAGCGATACTGGGTATGGGTTTCAACAAAAGAATAAGCAGAAAGGTAAGGGCGGGCAGGGCAATAAACTGTGAAAAGATGCCCAATAAGGCTGCTTTTGGTTGCTTTGCCAATAAAGCAAAATCACGTGGCTTTATGTTGAGGGCTACACCAAACATAACCACAGCCAGGGCGATGTTGAGTGTGTGCAGGGCCTCTTCGTTAAAATGAAGTTGGAGCTGATCTACAGTTGAAGGCATATAACCGCTTGCTTGAAGCGTGAAAGTAAATAATAATTGCGGTAATGAAAGTAAAATTTCCGATCGCTAAAAAATTGAATAAGCCGTTTTGGTAGTAAGCAGTTCGAGGCTTTTCATGCCCAGTACCGAATTTCCCTTCTCGTTAAGGCGGGGACTCCAAACCGCTACGCTATACTCACCCGGGTGTATCGCTACAATACCTCCTCCTACACCACTTTTCCCGGGTAAACCCACCAGAAACGAAAACTCTCCGGCTTCGTCATAAAAACCACAGGTCATCATTAGTGCGTTGATCCGCTTACATTGCAAGGGGCTCAAAACCTGCGTGTGGCTGTCTGGAATTTTGCCTTCATTGGCGAAAACCAGGAAAGCCTTGGACAGTTGGGCACAATTCATGCTTAAAGCGCATTGGTGGAAGTAAAAGTCGAGTACTTCCATTATCTCATTTTCCATATTCCCGAAAGACTTGAGCATATGGGCAGTAGCGAAATTGCGGTAACCCACGCTTTGCTCTGAAACCGCCACGTCTTCATCAAAAGTGATGCTGTCGTCTTGCGTAAGCTGACGTACAAAATCCAGCAGGGCTTGCCTGGGATCTGAGAAATGCGTTACCAGCATATCTGCAATTACCAGGGCTCCGGCATTGATAAGCGGGTTGCGGGGAATGCCGTCTTCTCTTTCCAACTGGATCAATGAATTGAAGGCGTTCCCACTGGGTTCTACGCCTACCCGTTTCCATACGTCATCACCGCAAATGCGCATGGCCATACTTAAGCTGAACACTTTGCTGATGCTTTGGATGCTGAAGTGCGTTTTGTCTTCGCCAAGGCAAAAGGCATCGCCATTCAGGCAGCAAAGGTGCAGGCCAAAATGATCGGGGTTTACTTTTCTGAGTTCGGGAATATAATCAGCGGGCTGCCCAAGGCGCTGTTCAAAATCCAGTTCTTGTTCAATTTCGGCTAAAACGCGGGCGTAATTCCGTATCATTTTTCTTCCCGGTTGTATTCTTCTACTTCTTCCAGCTCCAGTTCATCTTCAATAATTTGCGCTACTTCTTCGGGAGACATATACAAACTGCGAATTTTGCGCTTGTAGAATGCAGGGAGATCGGCACTGCTCAATATAAAGTTTTTGGTGGCAATCAGGTATTTTCCACACCCTTTTGATATGGCATAGAGGTCGGCTTGCCGCTCTGCGCTTATCTTGTAATCTGCACTAAAATAGTAAGCAATGCCAAACCAGATCATGCCCCAGGTGCTGCGTTTTTCATAATCTTTAATGTGTCCCAGTTCATGAACGAACCATCCCAGCAATACATCATGCGGGAGTTTGTTTATGGATGTTGGTACCCCATCCACCATCAGGGCGGGTGTCATAAATACGGTATACTTCCGGTGTTTTCTTGCCCTGAATAGGCTATTTACATCGGGTTGTGCCTCCATAAGCGCAGTAGAGATCTGTTCGCTATACTCAAAGGCAATGGGTAGATCCTTAAACTCGGGATAGTAACTCAGGGCTTCGAGCAATACGGATTCGAGAGATGGGGGGTATGTTTTTTGACTGAAATAAGTGGCCAGTGAGTCTCGTTCTGTGGCGAAGGAAGAAACGGGTAAGAGGCAGATACTAAAACAAAACGGCAACAGGGCAAAAATTCTCATACTCTATAAACGAAACCAGGCGGAGTAAGGTTTAAGAAAACGCCCGGTAAATACTTTGATTTACCGGGCGTTTTCAAGCTTCATAGACTTTAAAGCCCGCGTTCAAAACTTATCAGTTCATCGAGCTTATCGCTGGAAGAGCTCATACACAGCCTTTCTTTTACACTCGCTTTTAAACGCTGTCCTCTTTCCCGCAAAGTTTTTACACGTGCCGCATTCAGTTTTTGGAAGCTTTGTTCAGACTTCTTTTTTTGCACACCGTTTTCTCCGGCAGAAGAAGCATTGCCTTGGGTAATGATCTTTTTACGCAAGGCAATTAATGCATTTCCTGTTTTCATACGCCTACATGTTTATCATTAGCAGTAACCAAAGTACCTGGCTTAAAGTTCTGAGCATAATTTACTTTTATGCTCTGTACACATACCATTATTGTTTTCTGCTAAGCTTCTAAGATACGGCTTTTTTGGAAGAGAAGCTAGTTAAATAATACTTGGATTTAGTTCATTGTGAATGAAAAAACAATACTCAAGTCTTGTAGTAAATAGGGTTTTGGCAAAAAGCACTATTTATCCTACAGGTAGCTGGCTATTTTCTCTCCGGCCAGGTAACCGCTGGTCCAGGCGTGTTGGAAATTAAATCCCCCGGTAATGCCATCTACATTCAGTAATTCGCCTACCACAAAGAGCCCCGGTATTTTCTTGCTTTCGAAATGGGGCAATGCCACTTCCTTCAGTTCTACACCCCCGCAGCTTACAAATTCTTCTTTGAAGGTAGTTTTGCCGTTTACCTCGTAGTCATCCGCTACTAAATGCGTAATCAGTTTATTGAATTGCTTTTTGGGAAGGTCGTGCCACTTTTGGGTGGTTTTTACCTGCGCCCGCCCGGCCAGGTATTGCCACAGGCGTGAGGGGAGGGCAAAAGGGTTCTGGTTTCTTACTTGTTTCAGGTGGTGTTCCCGGGCGAAGTTTGCCAGCGAAATGCGCACTTTTTCCTCGTTTAACCCGGTCCAGTTCAGGGCAATGGGAAACTGGTATTGCCTTTGGTAAAGATCCAGGGCTGCCCAGGCTGAAAGGAGGATAACCGCAGGTGCGCTAAACCCCCAATGGGTGATCAACAGGGGCCCATCCTGCTTCCACTTACTACCGGGGATACGCACCTGTGCTTTGGGTACAGAGAGTCCCATCAGTTCTTTAGCCGGGCTATCGGGTACATTAAAGGTAAAAAGGGAAGGTACGGGCTTATGTACAGACAGGCCTATATCCTTGAAAAGCTGGTAGAAGCTTGCCTTTGCATGGCCACCTACAGCCAAAACCACGAACTTTGCCTTATACGCCTGGGTAAAGGTATGTACCTCAAACCACTCTTCCGTCTTTTTAAGGGCACGTAGCTCCTGCCTAGTCTTTATCTCTATATGGTTTTTACCTGCTTCGTCCATTAAGGCCTGTACAATGCTTTCAGATTTGTCGCTGACCGGGAAAATCCGCCCGTCACTTTCCGTTTTCAGTTTTACTCCCCGTTGTTCAAACCATGCACAGGTATGGGTATTGTTAAAAAGCGAAAAGGGCTTTTTAAGGCTCTTGCCGCCCCGGGGGTAAGACTTGCTTAAGGCATTGACGTTAGATGCTTCATGCGTTACATTGCAGCGGCCACCTCCGCTTATGCTTACTTTACTGAGGAGTTTGGGTGTTTTTTCCAGGAGCAATACTTTGTTCTTCCCATGCCCGGCAGCTTGTATGGCTGCAAAAAAACCGGAGGCTCCACCTCCGATAACAAGCGCATCGTATACGATCTCTTTTTGGGTATCGGCCATTAGCCTCCGTGGGTTTTTTTGGAGAGCTCGATTACGTCATGTACGGTTTGATCAAAGCCTTGAACCGTCTCTTTAAGCAGCTTAAGGTAACTTTCTTTCTCTTCCGGGCGTTTTGCTTTTTCCATCAGGTCTACCAAGCTCATAATATTGGTAAGGGGCGCGCGCAAGGTATGGGCATAGATAAAGCTAATCTTTTCCATGCGCTCTTTTTCTAAACGAAGGGCTTCCAGGCTTGGCCTGAAAATGAAGAGAACCTCTAATAACAAGATCAGAAGAGCAATGCACCACGAAATAAATTCAAGCAATACCAATTGATCCAGTTTGTCCCGGGAAGTTATTTCAAAGGCGAGCACCGTGGCGTCCATTTTTTCCAGGAAGGGCTTTTCCAAACGTAAGATCTGGTCTAGGGTGGCTTGCTGCGGGTCCAGAAAGTAATCTTGAAAGGATGTATAAAGTTCTTTTTGCAAAGGAGAAAGGGAAGCAAGGCTCTGGTTTATCCTCGGATCTTCGCTGGCGGGAATATTTAGCTTATCCGATCCATATTGCAAGGCGATGTGTACGGCATTCCATTGCTCCAGGTCTTCCAGGTATTGCGCATCCGGTTTTTGTTTATTCTGGATAAGCAAGGCGTTTTTGGTGAGTTTTTGGCTGAGCATGCGCTGCCTGCCCGCCAGGTTGATAAGCCTGCTGTCCATCTCTTTCTGCTTAAGCCCATATTGCAGGATAAGCTGGCTCATTAAGGTGAAAAGTACAACGGAGCCGATAAGGATGACATACAGTCGGGAAAGGTTCCTATGGTTTATAGACATAAGGGGTGTTTTGCCGTTACACAAAAAGCTAGGATTTACGAGATCCTCTTATAAAGTGATAAAGCGCCATCAAGAAAAGCCCGCCAACAAGGATCCCCATTATAGAGGGGTTCAGGCCTTCGGTGCGACCTAAGGCGGTATTAATGCCTGCAAAAGAAATATAGCCGAGCAGTAAGGCAATAAACAAATTTAGATAACGCAATACGCGCAGCCCGGAACGGTAGTGCTTCTCGGCATTTTCCGGGGTGATCTTTGCCGGATAGTTGAAAAGGTGCGGGTAGCCGCTTAATATTTTGAGGCCTATTACAAGACAGATGTTTAACGAGGGCAGAAGAAACAAAATGCTTTTATGGCCATAGCGATCCGGTTTTCCGGAAAGCCCGAAATGTACAGGCGCTTCCTCAGGGATGGACGCGTACTGGGAGATCAGGTAAAAGAGCGAAGCAAAAGCTGTTACCATACTCAGCAGTTCTACATAACGCTCCCAGCGGCTGGGCTTTATCTTTAACCGGGGCCTGTTCATTATTAAGCTTGTAATACCCCGGGGTTATATGCCTTTTTGATGGGCGCGTGGTTGGCTGCCTCTATGCCCATACTGATCCACTTTCGCGTTTCCAGGGGGTCGATGATTGCATCTGTCCACAAGCGGGATGCCGCATACTCTGGAGTGGTTTGCTTGTCGTAGCGCTTTTGTATTTTTTCCAGCAACTGTTGTTCTTTTTCCGGTGTAATTTCTTCCCCTTTAGACGCCAGGCTGGCTTTTTCTATCTGCAGCAACACTTTAGCGGCTTGTGCACCCCCCATCACGGCCAGGCGCGCGGTGGGCCAGGCTACGATCAATCTTGGGTCATAGGCTTTTCCGCACATGGCATAATTGCCTGCGCCATAGCTGTTGCCCATAACTACTGTAAACTTGGGTACCACACTATTGCTCATGGTGTTTACCATTTTAGCGCCATCTTTAATAATCCCTCCGTGCTCACTACGGGAGCCTACCATAAACCCGGTTACGTCCTGTAGGAACACCAGCGGTATCTTTTTTTGGTTGCAGTTTGCAATGAAGCGGGAGGCCTTATCGGCACTATCGGAATAGATCACGCCACCAAACTGCATTTCCCCTTTCTTGTTTTTAATGATCTCGCGGTTGTTGGCTACAATACCTACCGCCCAGCCGTCTATACGTGCATAGCCGGTGAGTATGGTTTGGCCGTATCCCGCCTTGTATTCTTCAAAGGCACTGTCGTCTACCAGGCGGTCTATTATTTCACGCGTATCATAGGGTTTGGCCCGGTCGGCAGGAAAGAGTCCATAGATCTCTTTTTCATCTTTGGCCGGGGGAGCAGCTTTTATACGGTTAAAACCGGCTTTTTCAAAAGCTCCGATCTTATCCACAATGTTGCGTATGCTTTTTAAGCAGTCGGGGTCGTCTTTGCTTTTGTAGTCTGTTACCCCACTTATTTCAGAATGGGTAGTGGCGCCACCCAGCGTTTCGTTGTCGATATCTTCCCCAATGGCCGCTTTTACCAGGTAGCTCCCGGCCAAAAAGATACTTCCCGTTTTATCTACGATCAAAGCTTCATCGCTCATAATGGGTAAGTAGGCGCCACCGGCCACACAGCTCCCCATAATGGCAGCAATTTGCGTAATGCCCTCCGAACTTAAAATGGCGTTGTTCCGGAAAATACGTCCAAAGTGTTCTTTGTCCGGAAAGATCTCATCCTGCATGGGCAGGTAAACCCCTGCACTGTCTACCAAATACAGTATGGGAATGCGGTTTTCCAGGGCAATTTCCTGTGCCCGCAAGTTCTTTTTCCCGGTAATGGGAAACCACGCGCCTGCTTTTACAGTAGCATCATTCGCTACAATAATGCACAGTTTTTTGCTTACGTACCCCATTACCACTACTACGCCTCCTGCGGGGCAGCCCCCGTGTTCTTTATACATTTCCCAACCGGCAAAGGCACCGATCTCGATGCTGGGCTTGCCTTTATCCAGCAAGAGTTCTATGCGCTCACGCGCGGTCAGCTTCCCTTTCGCTTTGTGTTTTTCTATTTTGGATTTACCCCCGCCCAGCGCAATTTTATTGAGCTTGCTGCGCACATCAGACAGCATCAGTTTCAGGGCGTCTTCATTTTTGTTGAAAGAGAGGTTTTGAGCCATATTTTAATAACATTTGTCTATGATCCACTCTGCGCTTTTCTCCAGCAGGATGTCATCGCGAGTGGGGTTGCTTACAAAAAGGGTGAAATGGTTCTTTTCATCGTAAACCGATACGAAAATGATTTCAGGTATATCGTCACCCGTAAGGTCTCCGTACCAATACAGTTCAGGCATTCCGCATTGCCCCTTGCTTACCAGCAATTGGGTAATATCCTGCTTTACTTTTAAGAAGTATTTCGTGCCCTTCAACAGCAGGGTGTAGTTTTTTAATTCGGGACAAGGGCCGGTATTTTCTACGCTCCCGGTGGCGGACAGGGTTATAGGTTCTTTACCCTCTTGCAGCAGGAACTGCTGACCCGGGAAAACCTTTCTTCCGGCAAAACGCAATTGCTCGCTCTTATCTTCAATAGCTAGCTTTCGCAGGTCCAGGGGGCGGTTCATCCCGATCAAAAAGATACTGCGCTCCTCCTGGGGAGTAATGATGTCAAACTCCAGGCCATCGCCTACTTTTTGCTTGCTAAGTACCACGTCAACATCTACTTCCATTATACGGTAGTTGTCCGACCCGCTTTTTTCATTTTTCGGGTACACTCCGTACCAAAGCATGCCGGGATCGAGCTGACTTACATCGCCACAATAATTATAGGCCTCTGTCATTAAGCTGTATTTACTGGCATATGTGCTTGCTTCTTTGGTCTTTTCGGTAGGGGAGGGAGCAGAAGAGGGTGCTTCGGAGACGGGGGATACAAGCGTGTCTTCACGGACCTGGGCATGCTCATGCATACCCGTGATCTTCATAAAACCGTCAAACATATAGCCTTCGAACTGCTTGTACCTGACTTTTCGCCAGAAACCTTCGATTTTTTCATAGGTCATTGCCCCAAAAGTTTCCGTGCAGGCCGTTAAACTGCTGTCGTAAGGCACATAGGTTACTACTTTGGCCTTTAAATTAGGTGCTCCGCGCATGCGCATACCGGATGGGGCGATGATCTGGCACTCCATGGAGAATGTACAAGGTGCTTCCTGAGCAGGTAAAGCAGTAGAGTAAACGAGGGCAAACAAGGCCAGGATCTTTTTCATACAAAGGGCTGCTGATGCATCAGGGGCGAAAATACAAATTAAAGGTTGGCCAGGTAATCGTATGCTGCCGGACCTTCGTTGAAAAGCAGGTCGAAAACAGAAAGGTTTGGCAGAAACCCATGCTTGTGTGCAAATACCTGTGCATAGGGGGGCATTTTATGCTCCTTTTCCTTCTTGGGATGAAACTGTTCGGTAAAGTCCGTGTGCGTTTCTTCAAAGGCTTTTGTACTGAGCTGTACTTCTGCCCGCAACCAGTTTAATACCATGCGGGTAATGTCCAGGTTGAACTGATATAGATTTGTAGTTTCCGAAAACAGAAGCGCTTCAAGATCCGGGGCCAGTTCTTCAAAAAAGGGAGATAAGTTATAGGTTGTTTTGAAGGCCTGCCAATGTTTGCTGCGCCAGTTCTCTGCATCGCTTACAAGAATACTCCCGCTTGTTTTACCGCTTTGTACATGATCAATGGGAATATTGAGCATGAGCTTACCGTTTGGGGCGTCCAGGTAGCAACGGTTGCGGTAGCTCTGTTTTTGCCAGGCCTCAGCAGGGTCTATAAAGGCCTCGCGGCAGTGGATCAAGGCAGCGAAATACGATAAGGGGCCTCCATACGCCATGCTAAAACGCCCCTTCATGCTCAGGCCGCTTTTTTGGCTTTTTGCTTTTTATAGTAGCGGTTCCCGATAGAAAACAGCACCACAAAAACTACAAAATGCCAGAAATAAGATTTCCTTTCCCCTTCGCCACTTACGGTAGTAAATACACGGTCCCAGCGGACCTGCTCCATGAAGCTCTCTCCAAAGCTATCCCAGCTCATCCAAATGAAAACGGGTTTGCCTACAATGCGGTCTTCGGGCACATAGCCCCAAAAGCGGGAGTCGTCCGACATATGCCGGTTGTCGCCCATCATGAAATAATAATCTTGCTGAAAAGTGTAGGTTTTTATGGGTTTGCCATCCAGTAAATAGGCATCTCCCTCTTTTGTCAGGCTACGCATCTCCGGGCTGTCGTACATCTCTATTACGCGCTTAAACGTGTAATAGTTCTGCTCGTTAAGCTGTATGGTAGCGCCTTTGGCTGGTATGTACAGCGGGCCGTAATTATCCCTCGACCAGCGCACCACCTCCTGGTGTTGCGTGTTGGGGAATACGATCCCTCCCTGGTGTGGTTCCGTGGCGATGTCCGCTTCAAATTTTTGTACCCCGGCCAACCCGGAGATTTCTTCGGCCGCGGTTATAGGCGCGGGCAAAACGGTTTGATTGGAAAAGGGACTCACCTGGGCCTCCTGGATGTTTATGTCGTAGTTCTTTTTAAGTAATTTCTGGTTGAAATCAGGGCTTAACCTTACACGGTAATTGAACTGCGGTATGGCACGGTCGGGAAACACTTCTTTTACACCATCGATGTGTACAAAACCATCCCTAACGCTAAACGTGTCTCCCGGCAAGGCTACGCAGCGCTTTACATAGTTTTCTCCTTTGTCGATGGGCCTTACCTTACCTTCCATATTAATGGGCCGGATGTCTTCAGCCGGGTAGTTGAATACCACCGGGTCCATCCGGTTTAGAGTGCTGATCTTAGGCAGGCGTATATAAGGCCACTGTACCCAATCGAGGTACGAATCCAGCGTAGTAAGCGGGATCTTGTTGTGCACCAGGGGAACACTTAAAGGCGTTACGGGCAGGCGGCTGCCGTAGTGCATTTTGCTTACAAAAAGAAAATCTCCTACCAGGAGCGATTTTTCCATAGAAGGGGTAGGGATGGTATAAGCTTCGAACGTAAAGGCCCGGATCACGGTGGCGGCAACAATGGCAAAAATGAGCGAAGAACCCAGTTCACCTACCGTTTTCTTGATGTTTTGCTCGCTTTTGCCTACGTAGTTGAGCTTGGCGGTGTAGTTGATATAGCCCAGGTACAGCCCAAGCGTTACAATAGAGAGCAAGGTGTGCGAAAGCTTCCGGTAGTTAAAAACATGCAACAGCTCATACACCATTACAATAGTCATAACATTGCTCACCACCGGGATAAAAAAGAGAACGGTTTGCCAGCGGCTGCGTTGTATGATGCCCATCATTACATACGTTTTATAGATGGGAATAGCGGCTTCCCAGGCTTTGCGGCCCGCGGCTACGTAAAATTTCCATGTAAGCAAAAAGCTTACTACTTGCAATACAATAAAAAAGGAGAGAAGATTTGAATCGACCATTAGTTTAGATTAAGTACGTCTTTCATAGTAAATACCCCGCTTTTGCCCGCTATATACTCGGCAGCAATCACGGCCCCCAGGGCAAACCCCCTGCGTTTGTGGGCGGTATGGCTTATTTCTATATCATCAATTGAAGAATGGTATCGGATGCGGTGTGTACCGGGTACGTTGGGTTCGCGCCTGGCTGTAATATTGAGTGTATCCTCAGCATCGGCACCGAGTGCCCACTTCTTTTTCCGGTCCAATTGTTCAATCACCTGCCCGGCTAAGGTAATGGCTGTACCGCTTGGGGCGTCCAGTTTTTTAGTGTGGTGTATTTCTTCAACTTCCACCTTGTATTCAGGATACGGATCCATCAGTGTTGCCAGTTTTTTATTGAGCTCAAAAAACAGGTTTACGCCTAAGCTGAAATTAGAAGCGTATAGGAAGCCCACCTGCTTTTGCTCAGCGAGTTGTGCTACATCGCTATAACGGTCCAGCCAGCCGGTAGTACCCGAAACAACGGGAACACCTGCCTCTATGCAGCCTTTCAGGTTTTGGTAGGCGGCAGCAGGTACGGTAAACTCTATGGCTACATCGGCCTTTTTTAATAGCTCTTCGGAGAAGCGTTCACGCGTGAGCGGGCCTACCAGGGTATGGCCTCTTTCTTCGAGAATGGGTTCAATTTCTTTACCCATGCGTCCGTAACCGATCAGTGCAATTTTCATTAAAAGTGGAGTACTGCTTTAATACCTATAGAAGGCCTGCCCCAGGGCATATTTAGGCGGGTGGGCTGCCAGTTCAGGCTCAAGTCGTCTGATACATCGTAATAAAAGAGGTGTGCATCTACATGTGCATCCAGGATCTGTAAGCCATATCCCAAAACGGCCAAGATGATACTCAGGTCGCGGTACCGCCTGTAAATATCTTGTAATTCAATGAGTTGGCGCGGTGTATAAAAGCCGTTAAAAGGATCACTCAAGGTACTGTCGCCATTTACGGCATAAAAGGCATCCAAATACAGCCTGTAGGTTTGGTGATTGTCGTAGGCAAAGTAAAGGGCTGTGCCGATGGCCGCATACACAATGGGGAGCTTCCAGTATTTGCGGTTATAGATCTGCCCGGCTCCGGGCATTAAGGCGAGCAAAGTAGCTGTTTTTACATTATGCGTCCGGTTGCTGTCTATAGGCTCCACCTTAAGGTTTAGCGCGCTCAGGGTTTGCATTTGCGTGGTATCCCTGTTTTGGGGATCAGGTTTGTTTTGGGCGGATAGCTCCAAGCTATTGCTCCAGAAACAAAACACGAGCAGAATAGGTATGTACTGCCGGTAGATCAATGCTCTAACAGGGTGTAA
This sequence comes from Owenweeksia sp., assembly GCA_028285465.1. Classification (GTDB taxonomy): domain Bacteria; phylum Bacteroidota; class Bacteroidia; order Flavobacteriales; family Schleiferiaceae; genus JANQPD01. The sequence goes on from JANQPD010000095.1 coordinate 55,751, forward strand.
ATACGTTCCAAGTCCTCGTCGCTTTTAAAGGGAATGGTGATCTTACCTGCTCCCCGCTGACTGCGGTTGAGGTCTACTTCTGTCTCCAAGAGTTGCGAAAGGTTTTTACGCATTTTCAAATAACGCGGAGGTAGTTCTTTTTTGTTGGTCTTGGAACCACTTTTAACAGAATTTTGGCTTTTTAACCTGCGTACGGCATCTTCCACCTGGCGTACCGACATGCCTTTTTTGATGATGTCCTGGTAAAGGTTAAGCTGGGCTTCTTCGGCCTTTACGTTGATCAGGGCCCGGGCATGGCCCATACTCATCATCTTATCACGCAAGCCTGCTTGTAAGATGGGTTGCAACTTTAACAACCTCAAGTAATTGGTTACCGTAGAGCGTTTTTTTCCAACCCGTTCGCTCATTTCTTCCTGCGTAAGCGCGCATTCTTCAATTAACCGCTGGTAACTGAGCGCTACTTCTATAGGGTCTAATTCCTCGCGCTGTATGTTCTCCACCAGAGCCATTTCCAGCATTTCCTGGTCGTTGGCCAGGCGAATGTAAGCGGGAATTGTTTTTAAACCGGCTAGTTTGGATGCCCTGAACCTGCGCTCTCCGCTGATCAGTTGAAAGCGGCTCCCGTTTAATGCCCGTACGGTGATAGGTTGTATAACACCCAGTTCCTTTATGGAGGCAGACAGTTCTTCTATGGCTTCCTTGTCGAAATTGGTTCTGGGCTGAAAAGGGTTTTCTTCAATATTGTCCAGTTCAATTTCCGCAATGCTGCGCACAATCTTATTGGCGCTTTCCGAATGTTGTCCAACGCCCTCTTCGGCTGATTCTTTCAATAGGGCCGAAAGTCCCTTTCCCAGGGCTTTTCTTTTGGGTGCCGCCATATATAACGTTTCGCTTTAAAGTGTTGCGCCTGAGCGCGGTGTCTATTCTACTATTTAAACAGATTGTGAAACCTGCTTGTTCTTCTCCAAAAATTCGCGCGCCAAATTTAAGTAATTCTCCGCGCCATTGCTCGATGCATCGTACATGATGATGGATTCGCCAAAGCTGGGCGCCTCGCTCAAGCGCACGTTACGTTGGATAATGGTGTTGAATACCATTTTCTGGAAGTGGCTTTTTACTTCTTCTACCACCTGGTTGCTCAGGCGTAAGCGCGAATCGTACATCGTAAGCAAGAGCCCTTCAATGTCGAGGTCTGCATTGTGGAGGTTTTGTACGGATTTAATGGTGTTGAGCAGCTTACCGAGCCCTTCAAGGGCAAAATATTCGCATTGGATGGGAATGATAACCGAGTCGGCTGCCGTTAATGCATTCAGGGTAATCAGGCCCAGGGAGGGAGCACAGTCAATAAGGATGTAATCGTACTGGTCTTTGATGTCTACCAGGGCTTTTTTTAACATCTGCTCACGCTGGTCTTTGTCTACCAGTTCAATTTCAACGGCAACGAGGTCAATTTGGGAAGGCATCAGGTCTACGTTGGGCGATTTGGTTTTCACCACTACTTCTTCCGCTTTCAATTCATGTTCCAATGCCTGGTAGGTACCTACGCTGATGTTATCCGGGTCAAAACCCAGGGCTGAGGTAGAATTTGCCTGTGGATCGGCATCAATAAGCAGTACTTTTTTTTCCAGCACGCCCAGGCTTGCTGCCAGGTTTACCGCGGTAGTGGTTTTCCCTACCCCTCCTTTTTGATTGGCTACGGCTACCGTTTTTCCCATCTGTTCTTTAGTTCTGGTTATTAACTGAGTTTAAAAAAGTATCAAAAACAACTGTTTGGCCGGGCTAGGATGATCACCTTTGCACCATCAGTGCCCTGACTTTAAGAAGGCCTTAAAGGTACAATTTCGCCCGGCCCTAATTTGGCCGGGTGCCATTAAAAAACCAACAAAATTCACACATTTGTATGATAACCATCATCTGTGCCACACACCGTCCTCAAAATCAAACCCTACGTATTGTAGAAAAATATCAACAGATACTTGTTGCGCTTGGCGTAGAGGCAAACATCATGCGCATGGATGAGTTGCCGGAGAACTTTATCGTGGCGGATAGTTTTGGTGAACGCAGTGCGGAGACGGAAAAGGTGATCCACGAAAAATTGGTTCCGGCCGATAAACTGGTTATTGTTGCCCCCGAATACAACGGGAGTTACCCGGGCGTGTTCAAAGCTTTTCTGGACGGTGTAAAGCCAGCCATGTGGTTGGGGAAAAAAGTAGCTTTGGTTGGGGTAGCCAGCGGGCGTGCCGGAAATTTAAGGGGTATGGACCACCTTACGGATGTATTGCACCATTTGCGTATGGAGGTTTTTTCACTTAAAGTACCCATCAGCAGACTGGATATGCTTATTAATGAGGAAGGGGAGTTGACAGATACGGAAACGCAGCAAATGCTCAAGCTACAGGCAAAGGGTTTCTTGAAGTTCTGAAAAGAAAAAAGCTTCCCCATTTGAGGAAGCTTTGAAAAAAGGTTTAGGAGCAAGAGTTTCCCCTAAATATCGTCAAAGCTCACATCTGTGAATGCCTTAGATGTTTGCTCTTCATTTTTAAGCGGATCGGCACCAGTCTCATTTTTCTTATGGTAATCAGGCTGGTGGGCTTCGCTGATCACCTCCCTGCCTTTTTCCTCCACAATAAAATCGGTTACTTCTCCCAGCATTTGGGCAAAATTTTCAAAATCCTCTTTATACAGGTAAATCTTGTGTTTCTTGTAATAGAAAGTACCGTTGTCGTTGGTATGCTTTTTACTTTCCGTAATGGTCAGGTAATAGTCATCGGCCTTGGTAGAACGCACGTCAAAGAAGTAGGTTCTGCGCCCCGCCCTTAACACTTTTGAAAAAATCTCTTCAGCGGCTTCTTTTTGATCATAGTCACTCATAGTCATTGTCATTTGATAGGAGGCAAATCTAAAAAAAAACCAACATCCTGAACGGTGCGCCCGTATTTGTTTCTCTACAGCGCTTCCGAGCCTTCTTCCTTGAGTTGCTGCTCGTACATCTCCTTGTAATACCCGGCCCTGCCCATTAATTCCTCGTGGGTGCCCCGCTCACTTACACGTCCGTTTTCGAGCACCATAATTTCATCGGCATGCTTTACGGAAGACATCCGGTGGCTTATGATCAAGGTGGTTTTTTGATCGATCAGGCGCTTTAGATTGTTCAGGATGTTTTCTTCGGTCTCCGTATCTACGGCCGAAAGGCAATCGTCAAAGATCAATACTTTGGGTTCTTTCATAATCGCACGGGCAATGCTTACCCGTTGCTTTTGCCCTCCTGACAAGGTTATGCCGCGTTCCCCGACACGCGTTTCATACCCTTTGGGAAAGTGTATGATGTTTTCGTGTACCTCGGCATTTTTGGCTGCGTCCTGAACCGCCTCACGGGAAGGTTCATCCACGCCAAAGCCAATGTTGCGTTCAATGGTGTCGCTAAACAAAAAAGCTTCCTGCGGCACATAGCCTATGCTTCTGCGCAGCTTGTATACATTTAGCTTTTCTATGGGGGTATGGTCGATCAGCACTTCGCCTTCATCAGCCTCGTAAAGTCTTCCTACCAGGGCGGCTATGGTGCTTTTTCCGCTGCCTGTTTTTCCAACAATGGCCAGAGACTTAGCGGGTTTTAAAGTAAAGCTTACTTCGTCCAGTGCCTTGATGCCGGTGTCGGGATAGGTAAAGCTTACCTTTTTAAACGTGATGGCGCCTTCAAGTTGAAAATCTTCCTGAACGGTATTCTGAATTTCCTGGCTTACGCTTAAGAACTCATTGATGCGTTCCTGCGAAGCGGCTGCCCGCTGTACCAAAGAAGTAACCCACCCGATGGAAGCTACGGGCCAGGTTAACTTATTTACATAGATGATGAACTCGGCAATATTTCCCACCTGTAAATTTCCGTTGATCACTTCCATACCGCCTATGTATACTACCAGGATATTCGCTACACCGATGAGCAGGATCATAAGGGGAAAGAAAAGGGCATTGATCCGGTAGAGCTCTTCATTTTTTTCCAGGTACGTATTGGCCTCTTTTTCCATATCCTCGATGGATTTTTCTTCGCGCACATACGCTTTGAGCACCCTGATGCCCGAAAACGATTCCTGCACAAAAGTGCTGATGCTGCTCAACTGGCGTTGTACGCCTTCGCTTTTTACATTGATCTTGGCACTTACCTTATATATGGCAAAAGCCAAAACGGGCAGGGGAGCCAACACCCAGAGGGTGAGCGGTACGTTTTGCGTAAACATAATGGCCGTGATGATAATTACCGTGAGCGCAGTATTAATGGTATACATAATGGCTGGCCCCAGGTACATACGCACCCGGCTTACGTCTTCGCTGATGCGGTTCATGAGATCGCCTGTATTATTTCGCTTGTAGAAAGCCAGGGAAAGGCGCTGGTATTGTTCAAAGATCTCGTTTTTCAGGTCAAACTCAATATAACGACTTACTACGATGATCGTTTGACGCATAAAAAAAGTGAAAAGCCCATTTAAAATTGAGGCCCCGATAATGATTACCCCATAGAAGATAAGCTGGTTGCGCAATTCAGCCTTTCCGTAGTCGTTGCCCCCATTGCTGTACTGGGCAATGGCCTCTTGCACGAGGTTAAAGGACTCGCGCACAAAAATGGCCGGAAAAACTCCGAACAAAACGGAAATGGCTACAAAAGCCACTCCCAGCAAAAGCCGGAGTCGGTATTTGTAAAAATACTTATTCAGTACCCAGAGTGACTTCATATACCTTGTAAGCGAAGAAAAATTAAATTACTTTCGCAGCTTGAAAAAATGCGCTTTTCTCCTTTAACGAATGAAGGGGCAAAAGTACTTTTTCTCCCTCTCACAACTGTTATTTATTTTATTGATAAAACCGATGAGTGACATCAGCATACTGGAATCCCCCACTCAGCTAGGGCCGATCTTTGGCTCCGAAGCATTTAAAAATCATGAACAAGTAGTTTTTTGTCAAGATGAAGAAACGGGCCTGAAGGCCATTATAGGTATACACAGTACTACCCTGGGACCTGCCCTTGGCGGTACCCGCATGTGGAAATACAAAAGTGAGTCGGAAGCGATCCGGGATGTACTGCGCTTAAGCCGCGGCATGACCTATAAGGCGTCTATTTCGGGTTTAAACTTGGGAGGAGGAAAAGCAGTGATCATTGGTGATAGCCGGGTAGATAAAACGGATGCTTTGATGCGCAAATTCGGGGAGTTTGTAAATTCACTTTCCGGCCGCTACATCACAGCCGAGGATGTAGGCATAAACACGCACGACATGGAAATGGTAAAACTCTCCACTGATCATGTAACCGGCATTCCGCAAAGTATGGGCGGCAGCGGAGATCCTTCTCCGGTAACGGCATACGGAGTTTTTATGGGGATGAAGGCAGCTACCAAATACAAGTGGGGAACGGATGAGCTTGCGGGAAAGAAAGTACTGGTGCAGGGCATTGGCCATGTAGGGGAAACCCTGGTGAAACACCTGGTCGAAGCAGGTGCCGATGTACTGATCAACGACATTCACGAAGACCGCCTGCTGGAGGTTTCGGAAAAGTTTAACGCCGCCATCGTGCGAGGGCATAACATTTTTGCAGAGGAGATGGACATTTATGCCCCCTGTGCGCTTGGGGCCACCATTAATACAGAAAGCATCCCTCAGATGAATTGTAGTGTGATTGCCGGGGCAGCAAACAACCAACTGGCAAATGAACTTGAACACGGCCGTATGCTTAAAGAAGCGGGTATTGTATATGCGCCGGACTTTTTGATCAATGCCGGTGGGCTGATCAACGTATACTCTGAAATAGCAAAATACGATAGGGCGGAGGCGCTTCGTAGAACCGAGAATATTTACCATACCACGCTTGATATCCTGACGAGGTCCGAATCAGAAAACATGACCACGCACCAGGCAGCTTTGGCGATAGCCGAAGAAAGAGTGCAAAAAGCAAAAAAGGCTTGACCCGTTTTAACTTACAAACCAGTTCTCTTATTATTTAACCAGAAAACATGCTCAGCCGGAGACACCTCAGAATTAAAGTAATGCAGGCCCTGTACGAGTACTTCCAGCAGGAAGATGCAGATATGGCCAAATCTGAAAAGAAGTTGAGCAGTAGCATCAACGACATTTATGAGCTCTATTTGTATGAGCTTAAAGCCCTGGCTTTGGTGCGGGAATTTGCCGAGGAACAGATAGAGATAAAGCGCAATAAAAAACTTCCAACCGAGGGTGACCTCAACCCCAATCTACGCTTTTTAAACAACCGTTTCCTGGCCTGGCTGGATACCAGTGAGGTACTTGCCAAAGAACTGGAACAAAACCACATTAAGTGGGGAGACGAGCGTGACTTGATAAAAAGCGTATGGCGTGCGTTTCAGAAAAGTGAGGCCTACCTGGAATATATGTCATCCCGCAAAGGTGATCTGAAAGAAGATGTGAAATTGGTGAAACAGCTTTATGGAAATGGCTTTGTGCACGATGAGCGCTTTCACCAGTTTTATGAAGAACGCTCTTTGCATTGGGCAGACGACCTGGATGCCGCGCAAATGCTGGTGGTAAAGACCATAAGAAAGTTTAACGAAGAAAGTCACTCACGAACCCCCCTGATCCCTTTGCTCAAGAACCGGGAAGATATGGAGTTTGCCATGCGCCTCTTCAGGAAAGTGGTGCTTAGCTCGGGTAACCTGGAGAAACGCATTGAGCAAAAGGCTAAAAACTGGGAAACGGAACGCATTGCCTTGCTGGATATAATCCTGATCAAAATGGGGATCACTGAAATGGTAGAGTTCAGGGATATCCCGGTAAAAGTTACGCTTAACGAGTACATTGAACTGAGCAAAGAATACAGTTCTCCCAAGAGTGGAAACTTTGTAAATGGGATACTCGATAAGATCAGGAATGAGATGCAGGGAGAAGGAGAAATAAGAAAAGTTGGCAGGGGTTTACTTTAGCATTATTTTTGATCCCTTCAAATTAGAACCGTTTTACTAATTCTATTTAAAATAAACCATGAAAAAAACAGCTTTATTGATCGCAGGTATGTTTGTAGCAGTAAGTTTTACTGCATGTAATAACAATAACGCAGCTGACAAAATCTCCGAAGACACGGAAACCAAAGTAACGGCAGATGCCGTTGACAATGCCGGTACACCCGTATTTGCCTTTGACGAGGAAAAGTATGACTTCGGTACGATTAACGAAGGAGATATTGTGGAACATGAATTTACCTTCACCAATACGGGTGATGCTCCTTTGATTATTACAAGCGCTACCGGAAGTTGCGGCTGTACCGTTCCGGAAAAGCCAAACGAGCCAATTGCTCCCGGTGAATCTTCCAAGATCAAAGTATCCTTTAACAGTACCGGTAAGCCTGGTAACCAGCAAAAAACCGTTACCATAAATGCCAATACGGTACCTGCTACTAAACTGATATACATCAGCGCCCAGGTAACACCTAAGGAGCCTACGGCTGAAACAGCGGCAGAAACGCCAGCACAGAGCTAAACACATACAAATGACGCATATTTTATTACAAGCGGCCGGAGGCGGTGGCGCAGGACTCAACAACCTGTTCTTGTTTGCCGCTCTTATATTGGTAATGTATTTTTTCTTCTTTCGTCCGCAAATCAAAAAGCAGAAAGAGGAAAAAAAATTCTCATCCGAAATAGCAAAAGGCATGCGCGTGGTAACCAGTAGTGGTATACACGGCAAGATCCTGGAGCTAGGCGAAACCACTATTATACTGGAGAGTGAAAACGCACGGTTGAAAGTGGAGCGCAGTGCGATAAGCAAAGAGTTAAGCGCCATATACCTGCCGAAGGAAGAAAAGGCTAAGCCGAAAAAGGCAGAAGCCAAAAAATAAGAGAAAACGGGCCCGGTGCCCGTTTTTTTTGCTTCAACGCGAGCAAAGCTTAGCCGTAAAAAAGCTTTAAAAGGGAGCGAAGGTGCGCGCTCAAAGAAATACTTCCCGTAATTTGCCGGACTTATGTTACGGGTACAAGCATTTTAAGATGAAAAAAGAAGGCAAAACCAATTTTTGGCAAAGGTTAAAAAAGGGTTTCGGCAGGCGTGACAACCAGGCTAAGCTTTTTTTCTTGGTGCTCTCCGTTTTTCTTTGGTTTTTGATCAAACTGTCCAAAGAGGAGGGCTTTGTACAAACCATAGATTTTCCCGTGGTGTATGAGAATTTCCCTTCACATAAAGAGCTTAAGAATAACCCGCCCGAACAAATATCCATTCGCTTAAAGGCCCAGGGCTTTAACCTCCTGAAATATACGTTTCGGTCGTTCAAACCTATAGTTGTGGATGTAGAAGCGCTGCAAGCGGTGAGAGGTGAAGAGCATGGGTATTGGCTTACCAACAGTCAGCAGGAATTTATCGAAAGACAATTGGAGGCAGACGTAGAAGTACTTTCCATTCGCCCGGACACCATTCATTTTCGCTACAGTAAACTACTTACTAAAAAACTACCCGTCCGGCTTCAGTTAAAGAAAAATTTTAGTGCATTTACCAGCCTGTATGCCGCACCGCAGCTTTTTCCCGATAGTATTGAGGTAATAGGCAGCGTGCAACAGCTGGCTGAGTTGGACTCTATTGTTACAGAGCCTTTGTATTTGAATGACGACCAGGATAGCGTTTACGAGAAAATAAGTTTGCAGTTGCCTGCTAAGAAGGGGCTTAGCTATTCACATAAGCAGGTTGGGGTTGGCCTGCGCCTGGTCAAGCTTACGGAAAAGAGCTTTGAGCAGGATATTGAGATCCGCAATGCCCCCGATAGCGTGGATGCCGTTGTTTTTCCGGGAACGGTAAGTGTACAAGTACAGCTTGCTCTGCAGGACTTTGGTCGCCTGCAGTCTATTGATATAACCCCTTACGTAAACATAGCCGATATTTTTGAGCAACCGGACGAAACCCAATTGCGTGTAAGGTTGGATGAATTGCCAGGCTTTGTACGTGCGGTAATCTTAGAGCCCAAGCGGGTTGAATTCATCCTCACCAAGAAATGATCATCGGGCTTACAGGAGGCATAGGCAGTGGTAAGAGTACGGTGGCGAAGATCTTTGCTCAATTGAATATTGCCGTGTATGATGCGGATGCAGAGTCGAAAAAACTCATCGACACGGACCATACATTGCAAAAAGCCCTGGTTGACTTACTAGGTGCCGGGATTGTAAAGGAGGGGAAGATCAACCGCCCTGTGATGGCCCGTAAGATATTTGATAACCAGGCGTTGTTGCATGAGGTTAACGCCCTCATTCACCCTGCGGTAGCGCGGCATTTTGTACACTGGTATAAGCAGCAGGGCGGACCTTACGTATTGCGGGAGGCGGCTATATTATACGAAAGCGGCTCCTTTAAAGACTGCGACCGGGTGATTACGGTTTTTGCACCGGAAGAAGTACGCGTGAAAAGGGTGATGGAAAGGAATGGGATTACCGAAGAGGAGGTACGCGCCCGGATGGCCCACCAATGGCCTGAAACTGAAAAACTAAAGCGTGCCGATTACGTTATTTATAATGATGGCACACAATCGCTTATAAAACAAGTTTTGCGCATACATGAAGATATTAAGCGCCAGGCAAATAAAACAAGCTGACGAATACACGATAGCCAACGAGCCCATTTCCAGCCTGGACCTCATGGAGCGTGCGGCCTGTGTATTGCGAGATGCATTTTTGCAAGACTTTGGGCGCTCCGGAAACTTTTGGATGTATTGCGGACCGGGAAACAATGGAGGAGATGGCCTGGCCCTTGCCAGGTTATTGTATGCATCCGGGGTGGATGTGCGGGTCTTTGTTGTAAAACTACCTGAGCAAGGCACTTCGGCCGATTTTGACACCAACCTGGAACGGGGCAAAAAGTCGGGTATGCCCATTGTGTTTATAGAAACATTGGATCAATGGGAATCTCCTTCTTCGGATGAGGTACTGCTTGTAGACGCCTTATTTGGAAGTGGGTTAAACCGTCCTCTGGAAGGTGGTTTTAAGGAGGTGGTAGGTGCGCTTAATGCCCTGCCGAATACACGTGTTGCCATAGATATTCCCAGTGGTTTGTTTGCTGACGATAATGTGGACAACGACTTGCGTTACCCGCTAAAAGCGGACTTTACCTATACGTTGCAAGCGCCTAAGCTCAGTTTCATGCACCGGGACACGGCTTCTCTTGTAGGAGAGCTCAAAGTACTGGATATTGGCATACATCCCGGAGCACTGAAAAAGCAAGCAACCCTTTACCACTACTTTACAAGCAAAGAAGCCAGGGCCATCTACCGGCCAAGGCAGAAGTTCACGTTTAAGAACAGCTTTGGGCATGCCCTGCTTATGGCAGGTTCTGCAAATACTCCGGGTGCGGCCTTACTTTCCGCCAGGGCCTGCATGCGGGCAGGTACGGGTTTGCTGGATGTGGCTTTACCCAAGGGGCTAGCCCATGCCCTTCATACGTATCTGCCGGAGGCTATGCCGGTAGAAGATAAATATGAAGATCAACTAGGTAGCCTGCCCCCCCTGCAAAAATACCAGGCCATTGGCTTTGGACCAGGAATAGGTCAGGAAGATAGAACCGCCCGGCTTTTAGAAGAGCTCCTGGAAAAGTGCACCTCGCCCCTGGTTATGGACGCAGATGCTCTAAACTTGTTGGCTAAGCGCCCTGCACTACTGGGCAGGCTGCCGGGAAATACGGTTCTCACCCCCCATATAGGCGAATTCAAGCGCTTGCTTCAGCAAAAAGATCTATCCCATGATTACCTTCTGAATGCGCAAGACTTTTGCAGAACGCACGAGCTTGTTATGGTTTTAAAGGATAGCATCAGCAGCATAATCGACACAAAAGGCAATGTATATTTCATAGATGAGGGAAGCCCGGCCCTGGCCACAGCCGGTAGTGGAGATGTACTTACAGGCGTGATTCTCGCCTTGCTGGCTAATGGTTACACGCCCCTCGAATCAGCTTTGTTAGGGGTATTTCTGCACGCTATGGCCGGGCGTTCAGCAGGAGAAGAAGAGGGGATAGAGTCGACCATTGCTTCCGATATAATTGACGAACTCGGAAAGGCCTTTATTTCTTTAAAGAATTAAAGCCGCATCTCCTTTCCCTTGACGGATAACCTCCCGTTTTCCTTCCGTCAGATCAATAACTGTACTGGCCGCATTGTCGCCAAAGCCTCCATCTATTACCAGGTCTACTACTTTGCCGTATTTCTCCAGGATCAATTCAGGGTCGGTAGTATAGTCTATGATCTCATCGTCATCATGTACGGAACTGGCAATAATAGGGTTGCCCAAAGCACTTACGATAGCCTGCGGAATGCGGTTGTCGGGAATACGGATGCCAATTGTTTTTTTCCTGTTTTTAAAGATCTTAGGTACTGTATTATTTGCCTCCAGGATAAAAGTGAAAGGGCCCGGTAAGGCTTTCTTAAGTATTTTATACGTAGGTGTGTCTACCTGTTTGGTATACCCGGAAAGCAAGCTGAGGTCGTTAAAGACAACAGAAAAATCGGCTTTGGCCAGTTTTAATCCCTTTATCCTTGCTACCTGCTCTAAAGCTTTTGTTTTGGTAAGGTCTGCCCCAAAAGAATATACGGTATCGGTAGGGTATATAATAACGCCACCGTTTTTTAGTACGCGCACCACTTTCTGTACTTCTTTTGGGTTGGGATTTTCAGGGTATAGTTTTACCAATTCGGCCATAGCTGTTCTTTTATTGCTTTAAAATAAGAAAGGCGAGGCAAATTTGTTCGCTTTGCCCCGCCTTTAATCCTTTCAAAAATGAGGTTTGCCCCGTATTCCATTCAAGGCAGGTAAGTGTTCAGCTTCCTCTTACTTGTTTCCTTTTGCGTAGTCTGCTAAAAACTTTTCCAGCCCTATATCCGTAAGGGGGTGTTTAAGCAAGCCGGTAATGCTGGAAAGTGGCCCGGTCATTACATCTGCTCCAATTTCGGCACATTCAATAATGTGCATGGTATGGCGTACGGAGGCCGCTAAGATTTCCGTTTCAAAACCATAGTTGTCAAAGATGAGGCGTATTTGTTCAATCAACGCCAACCCATTTGTGGAAACGTCATCCAGGCGTCCGATAAAAGGCGATACATAACTTGCTCCTGCTTTGGCAGCCAGTAACGCCTGCCCTGCTGAAAAGACTAAGGTGCAATTCGTTTTGATGCCGTTGTCGGAAAAATACTTCAATGCCTTTACTCCGTCTTTTATCATTGGGATCTTAACAATGATCTGGGGATGCAGGTCGGCCAGCGCTTCTCCTTCTTTTACCATGCCATCAAAGTCGGTAGAAATAACTTCAGCACTTACGTCTCCCTCTACTATTTCACAGATCTTTAAATAGTGGTTTTTGATGTTTTCTTCTCCTGTGATGCCTTCTTTAGCCATAAGAGAAGGGTTGGTGGTTACTCCGTCCAACACACCCAGGTCTTGTGCTTCTTTTATTTCCTCAAGGTTAGCGGTGTCTATGAAAAACTTCATATGGGTACAAATTTTATAAGGCCACAAAGCTAGCAATTAGCCTTATGCCAGAGACTACTTTCTCATTTCCTTTTCAATGGAAGGTCAAAATAAAATGTACTCCCCCTGTTGGGTTCTGAACGTACCTCAAGGGTGGAATGGAGCATGTTGAGGTATTCTTCACAGATGCTGAGCCCGAAGCCAGCCCCTTGCTCACCTGCCGTACCACTGGTACTGCCTGCACCAGGTTGTTTAAGCACCTGTTCGATTTTGCCGGGCTTCATGCCAATGCCGTTGTCGATGACGGAAATGCGGCACATATCATTCTCAATTGAATGGGCTTTTACTTTTACTGCGCCAACACCTGAAGGAGAAAACTTTATGGCGTTGGAACAAAGATTCCGTAAGATAGCCATCAGCATGTCTTCATCCGTTTCAAGCGCCAGGTCCTTCTCTATTTCCCGCTCGAGTTTTATGCCCTTCTGCCCAGCCTTGCTTTCGAGTGTATCAAACAGGGTATGCACCAGTTTTTCGAGTATTACCTGCTTGATCACAATGTGCAAGCCGCCCGTTTGTGTTTTTGCCCAGTCAAGCACGTTTTCAAGCAGGATTTTGTTTTTAGAGAAATTGGCAAACAGGAGCTCAAAAAACTCTAAGAGATTTTCCTTCTCGTAAGCTTCGGGAGTATCTAAAACCATTTCACTCAAACCATGTGCACTGTAGATCACATCCTTCAGGTCATGCGCAAGTAAACCCAGCATTTGTTGCTTGGCCTTGTTTGCTTTGTCGAGTTTTTCTTTCTGGGCAAGGATCTCCTCTTCCTGTTTTTTCGCTTTGGTAGTATTTGTTCCCACTACAATAATGCCCGCTAATCCCCCCTGTTCATCCAAAACCGGGGTAAGCGAGCGTTGGATATGCATGGGGTTTACGCTGTTTACATAAAAAGCTTCTGTCCAGGGAGTTTTATCCGTTTCAGCTCTTTTCAGTATTTTTTCCCACAGGCTTATGTGTTGTTCCTTCTCCAGTTTTTTCAAAAAATTATCTCCCTCGTGTATTTCAATATCCACAACATTCTTGTAAAAGTTAATGGCGGCAGTATTTATCAACAGAATGTTTCCGTTGGCTTCAAGGGAGAGTATGGTGTTTTCAATACTGTTGATCAGGGTTCGTATGCGGTTGTGTGCGCTTCGCTCGTTGGCTTCAGAGATTTGTGCACGTTTACTTTGCCTTATGGCAACTATTCCGATGATCACAAATACGGTAAGTACAAGCAGGGTAATAAACAACCAGAACAGGCTTTGCTGAGCCTCTTCCTTGCTTTCAATACTTTCATGGGTAAGCGATTCGTTGCGTACCTTGGTTGCGGCCAGCTCCAGGTTTGAATCAAACAATTCCCCCAGGGTTTCGGTTTGTTTCCGATCCAGGTAGTGGTGCAAATCAAAAATGCGCTTAGTCAGTTTTTTAAGCCGGGAGGCATCATTCAGAAGGGATACAAGAGCTGCTTTTTTCTCAAGCAGTGTCATTTCGAGGTGCGCATTGTTCAGTTCTTTTGCCAAAAACAAAGCACTATCTATATAGACATCTGCTTTTTGTATCTGACCTTTTTCCACAAAAACCCTATGAAAAGCATCGTATACGTTTATATTAAAAGATAAATGATAGGGAAATGCCTTTGCTTCCTTTGCTTCTCTCAGCCTTTTGAGTGCCTCCTGGTATCGGCCCTGGGCCAGGTGAAGTTTCGCTTCTTCTAAATGAATTTCCTTTTCATAATCTGTCCTTGCGTCCTTATCAACAAAATAGGGGTAATGTCTAGCCTCATTTAAAAGAGAAGCGGCCTGTTCAAAGTTTCCAAGCACCAGGTTCTCCTGGATAAGGTACAAAGTTGAGTGCAGAAGGGCCAGGGAATCCCCGATCTGTTCCCGCACCATATAAGCCCTGTGGAAGTAATACAGGGCCGAATCGTGCTTTTGCTGTTCCCGGTAAGTTAAAGCAATATTATTTAGCGACACCGCATTTCCCCATAAGGGTGTCTTTTCGCTATACTTCAAAAAATGACGATACGCCTTATTATAGAAAACACGGGCCTTCTTATATTGCTGAAGCTTGTAAAAGACGTTTCCTATTTCAATGTATGGGTATCCGCTAATGCGCTCAACACTGCCGATCTTCTCAAAAAATTCTATGCCCAGGTAAAAACACCTAAAGGCCTGGTTCAGGTCGCCTTTTTGAACGTACAGGTTGCCTTTTTGAATGCAAATGCTGGCCAGATGCCGCATTTTTCCGGTTTGTTTGGCAATATCCTCGGCCCTTTCGATGAGAACGAGGGAAGAATCGTGCATCATTCCCGGGCGTCCTGCTGCAAACTTGAGGGTGTGTATCAACCAGTCGATCTGATAAGAGCTAAGGGCCTCCAGGTTTCCGGAAAACCCGACATAGTGTAAGGCTGAGTCCTGGCTGATCTTCTGGTCAAAAGGCTCATTGGGCAGCTTTATCTCTCGGGCATGTACCGCAGGGCCGGCGATAAGCAGCAGCAGAAAAGAAAAGTGAAAAAAGAAGCGCCCCAATGCGTTGTGTGTTAAGCAATAGAGCGCTAATGTAATGGAGTTAAAACAATTGGGCAATGGAAAGTATAAAGAAAGGCAAGCGATCCATATCACACCGCTACGACCAATTACCCTTGCTGCGTTCCCGCCCTGGGGGAGTTCATCGGGAGCTGGTTGTATGGGACTTGCCTTAGCCGGCAAAAGTACGGCAAAGTTTTTAACTGCAAAAGGTCTGTAGACTTTTGTAGGAGGGCTTTTTGGTTATATTTGCTCGTACTTAAAACCAAACGAGCATGAGCGCAGAAATAAGAAAAAAACTGGCGGTAAACTATGGCTTATTACTAGGAGCCGCAGGAGTGGTTATCAGCGTAATCCAATACGTAACTGTTGAGGACTTTAATATGGCGGTAAGGGATAGCGGAAATGGGGCTTTGGCCATTGCCGGTATTGTGTTAACCCTGCTCTTTCCTTTACTTGCTTTACTAAAGGCTAAGAAGGAGCAAGGAGGATTTATCACTTTTGGTGAGGGTTTTAAGCTTGCCTTTAGTGTAGTGATCTATTCCGCGCTTATAAACGTAGTTTGGATACTTTTATACACATTGGTTTTGGAGCCTGGCTACCAGGAAGCGGCACAGGAAGCGGCTATTGAGCAGATGTATGAGCAAAATCCCGATATGAGTGATGACCAGATGGACCAGGCGATAAGTATGATGGGCAACTTTACCACTCCCTGGATGATGGCTCTATTCGGAATTTTATTCAGTGCAATAATGGGCGCGATAATTGCGGTTATAGAGGCAGCAATCATCCAAAAAAAGCCTTCGGAATTTAGCTAGATACCTGGCTCTACTTTAATATTCAAATGGACATATCGGTAGTAATACCCCTTTATAACGAAGAAGAGTCATTAAAAGAATTATACGATTGGATCGTTCGCGTGATGGACGCCAATCGTTTTTCTTTTGAGGTAGTATTTGTAGACGATGGCTCCACCGATGAAAGCTGGGAAGTACTGGAAGCACTTTCCGGGTCAGACCCGCGTTGTAAAGCGATTCGTTTCAGGCGCAATCATGGAAAATCAGCTGGGCTCAATGTAGGTTTTGCCGCCGCAAAAGGAGAGGTAGTGATCACCATGGATGCAGATCTGCAGGATAGCCCTGATGAGATCCCGGAACTGTACCGCCTCATTGCGCATAAGCAATACGACCTGATCAGCGGCTGGAAGAAAAAGCGCTACGACCCGCTCAGCAAAACCCTGCCCACCAAATTGTTTAACTGGGCTACGAGGAAAGTGAGTAAAATTCATTTACACGACTTCAACTGTGGATTAAAGGCATATAAAAATGAGGTGATCAAAAACATAGAGGTGCATGGCGAGATGCATCGCTATATACCGCTTCTGGCCAAAAATGCAGGCTTCAGGAAAATCGGGGAAAAGGTAGTGGAGCACCGTGCCCGCAAGTACGGTACAACTAAATTTGGCTTAGAGCGCTTCATCAATGGGTTTCTCGATCTGCTTACGCTTGCCTTTATTGGCCGCTTTGCCAAGCGCCCCATGCATTTCTTTGGCATGTTTGGCACGTTTATGTTCTTTCTTGGTTTCGGCATTGCTTTGTACCTGGGTATTGATAAGCTCATTGCACTTAGCCAGCACCAGGGAGCCCGGGTGAAACTGGTTACCGATAGTCCCTGGTTTTACATCGGTCTTACTTCTATGATCCTCGGAACACAGCTCTTTCTAACCGGCTTCATTGCAGAGCTTATTGTGCGCAATAGTGGCCGTAAAGCAAGCTATTCAGTAGATCGTGAGCTAAACCTGTAAAAACCCACATGAAATTTAGCCTGATTTCACCTACGTTCGGCAGACCGGAAGAAGTAACAGAGTTTTTGGAAAGCCTTTTAACCCAAAACCATACAGATTTCGAGGTGATCTTAGGAGATGGCACTCCGGGCGATACACTTCGGCCCTTGCTCAGGCGTTTTGAAGGCAACGCCAGGTACCCGCTTAAGATCTACTACGAGGAATTTGTGTCAGTAAGCGATGGACGCAACCGGGCGGCAGAAATAGCAGAAGGAGAATACTTTGTCTTCCTCGACTCGGATTGTATCATCCCTTCGGAATACCTGAACCGGGTAGAAGCGCATTTGCAAAAAGAACCCCTTGATGTATTCGGTGGCCCCGATGTAGCACACAAAGATTTCACTGCTTTGCAAAAGGCCATTTCGTATAGCATGACGTCTATTTTTACAACCGGAGGCATACGGGGTAAGCAAAAGCACGTAGGGCAATTCCATCCCAGGGGCTTTAACATGGGCATTCGTAAAGCGGCCTTTGAAGCCGTAAAAGGGTATTCTGAATTTCGCTGTGGCGAAGATATCGAGCTTAGTATACGCCTGATAAAGGCAGGCTTTAAAACGGGCCTTATCCCGGAAGCTTTCGTGTATCATAAACGAAGAACTTCGCTAAAGCAATTCTATAAACAGGTGTTTCGTTTCGGAGCAGCCCGGATAAACATCTGGAAACGTCACCCCGAAGAATTAAAGCTTACACATATGTTCCCCTTTTTCTTTTCTCTGGGCCTGTTGGGAACGTTGCTGCTTCTCCCTTTCTTCCAGGTGTTTCCCGTTCTGTTCGCCTCTCTTTTTCTATTTTTTTCCTTTTACTTTTTTCTCATTTTTCTAGGCAGTTTATTTGAAAACCGTTCATTATATGTAGCCGGCTTAGCGGTAGTAACCTCTATTACAATGTTACTTGGGTATGGCTATGGTTTTGCCAGAAATTATATAGCCTACCAGTGGCAGGGGAAACAAAACGGTTTGCTTTTGTAAGCTCGTTTTGTCCGTTTATTTTTATATGCTTTCTTTGTAATATTCGTTAAGCATATGCAGAGGATAAATACTCAGGATGAGTTGGACCTCCATGTGAAAATCATGGATAAGAGTCCAAACATGATTTTCATAAAAGATGCCAGGGGAAAGTTTCGTATGGCAAATAGGTTGCTCTGTGAGATAATCGGTCTGAAGCGCAAGGATATCCTCGGGCGTACAGACAGGGAACTCAACTTATTGGATGATGAAGTGTCTGGTTTTGAGAGAATTGATCAGCAGGTAATAAAAGAAGGAAAAGCGATTGGTCCTTTTGAAGAAGAAGTAACTGCCCAGGGGAATACCATTTGGTTCAAAACCATAAAGATGCCCATACGCGTAGATGGTGAAACCATGGTATTGGGTATTTCATCCGAAATAACACGCGAAAAACAACAGGAAGAATACTTAAAGTCTGCTAACGAGGAACTCGAACGCTTTCTCTATCACGCTTCTCATGATCTGCGTGGACCTGTGGCTACCATGGCAGGTCTGCTCGATCTAATGAAGCGTATGCCTCCTTCCCGGGAAGAAAGTGTGTTGTACCTGGAGCATATTGAAATGCTCAACGGGCGAATGGATGGCGTGATCAGGAAATTACTGGCTTCCCGAAGAATACTGGCCCATGAGGTGCAATACACACAGGTACGGATTTACCCTTTAGTTCTGGAAGCCTTCCGGACAGTTTGTAAAATGGAAGGCCGGGAACCGCACATCAACCTACATTTTTCAGAGGATATGTTGCTGGAGCTAGATCCCTTTCTGATGAGAGAAATTTTTGAAGCCCTTGTTGAAAACAGCTTGAGGCATGCCGGAAAAAGGACGGAAGAGTTGCAAATAAACGTTTCTATAAATGAGCCGGAAAAAGGTTTTTTAGAATTGGCGTTTTGCGACAATGGAAAAGGAACTCAGGAGAAACACCTTTCAAAACTCACCAATATGTTTTACAAGTCAACCAATGATCCGGATGGGAGCGGACTAGGCCTGTATATTGTACATACGGCTGTAAAACAAATGGGAGGCAAGTTAAACCTATCCATCATAAACCCGGGCTTCTGTGTAGAAATGAGGTTCCCGGTATAAAACTACCTTACACGGGCATCATACACTTCCCCCATGCTTGGGCTATCTCCCATAAGGCGTTGTTGCATTTCCTTTTTCAGGATGTTAAAGATCACCATATGCACATCTTCGCATACTTCCATGTCTTTTACAGGAGCGTGTACGGAAATGTCAGCTATCTCTGCTATTTTTCCTCCGTTAAAGCCTGAAAGGGCCAATGTTTTTGTGCCCCGTGTTTTTGCATAACGAAGAGCCCTGACTACATTCTCAGAATTGCCGCTTCCACTTATGCCGACTACCAGGTCGTCAGGGCCGATAAAATTCTTTAAAGGCTCTATAAAAATATCCTCATACCCAATGTCATTGGCTATGGCCATCATAGAAGCAATATTGTCGTTGAGGCAAATCATTTTAAAGCGTTTGTCCAGCCCATAACTGGCACCTTTTAAGAAATCACCGGCTACATGGGAAGCGGTTGCGCCACTTCCGCCATTTCCAAATACGTAAATGTTCCCTCCTTTTTGATACGTGTCGAAAAACGCATCGGCGGCATCGGCAATGGCCTCGTGCTTCAATTTGTCTAGGGTTTCCTTAACCAGGTTTATGTATTCAGTAGCTTTATTCATTTCCGTAGTAAATTATTTTAGACCCATCCTGCTCAAAGGCAAACGGAAAGCGCCTCACTTTATGCAATGCTTCGTCTAATTTTTTTTGTTTTTCCCATGGGCAGTAAAAGAGCATAAATCCACCCCCTCCTGCACCCAATAGCTTTCCGCCCAAGGCCCCATTTTGCAAGGCCGTTTCGTAGAGGGCATTGATCATAGGGTTGCTTATGCCTTTGGCCAGGCGTTGTTTCATGGCCCAGTTTTCGTGCATCAGGCGTCCAAAATCATCCAGGTTTCCCTGCATGAGTACATCGCGCAATTGGTATACGAGCTTTACCATCTCCTGCAAAGTCTTGAATTTATCCTCTTCGCCGGTATTCTTTTTTTGTTCGCTAAGAATGCTGCTGGCACTGCGTTGATTTCCGATGTAATACAAGCATAAATTCTGCTCTAAGGTGTGCAGGGTCTCTTTTTGCAGGTAAACAGGAGAAACCGATACAAGCCCGTTTTGGTGAAATTCGATTACATTGAGCCCGCCATAAGCCGCGGCATATTGATCTTGCTTGCCTATCGGTTCTTGCAGCAGGTCTATCTCTATTTCACATGCTCCGGCCGCCAGGGCCTCTTTAGAGGCATACCGATGGGTTACGGCATACAGGTTATGCAGCAGGCCAACGGTAAAAGAAGAAGAAGACCCCATGCCCGTACCACCGGGGATATCTGCTATGGAACTGATCTCCAAACCACCTTCGATCTTAAACTTTTTCAGGGCCGTTTTCAAGATCGGATGTTTCAGCTCTTCAACGTTCCCCACCGTTTCTGTTTGTGAATATTTCGTACGGATCTTGTCTGACTCAAAAAAAGCGTGGCTGCTTATGTACATGTACTTATTGATGCTCGTACTCAACACAGCGCCCTTACTCTTGCTATAGAACGTCTCCAGGTCGGAGCCCCCTCCAACAAAACTTATCCGGAAAGGAGTTTTTGTAATGATCATACTGCAAAGAAAGCATAAACAAACGGGCTAAAACACGCGTTGAGCCCACTTTTTAGTACCTTGGATAAAAGCGCCTTCTTCCCGGCGTTCCTCCCAAAGCATTTCAATTTCTTCGTCCATTTTTCCCTTCCAGCGATAAAAATCAACAAAGCGTGCTTTGCGCTGCTCTTCAGGGATTTCCTTAAACAGCTTTAGCTGGCTCAATGCCCGTATACCTTCTGTGGCCAGGGTGGTTACCCCATCCAACAGTATTACGGCTTCGCCCTTCCACTGGTAAGTTTTGTGCATCTCGGGTTTATCCGGGTGCACTTTGTACCGCTGTATGCTTACCGCTTTCCCGGAAAGGATCGTTTTCAGATCGGCTTCCAGTTTGGGTTGCTGAAAGTTATCCAGCACATTTTCTGCTTGGGGCCGCTGGGATTTTGGTAAGATCCAGTCGTCACATTTTACCAATAGGATAGGGGTATCGTTTTTATCCAGGCGTTCTTTAAGGTAGGCGCTTAAGGTAGACTTCCCACTCCGTGCATTTCCTGCCAGGGCTATTACCAGGGGCGATTCATGCAAACCTCTGGCTTTTTGAAGTATCCAGTCGCCCGCTTCTTTATAAGGCTCGTCTAAAATGAAATCTACCGCTTCTTTGAGGTGGGCAAAAAGATAGTCTGGTTCTACCAAAGCGTTTTTGTGCCCATGCCCTGTCCGTACCCCAAGCGTTACACAACCGGCATTTTTTCCGGCCAGTGTATCGCGCTCGCTGTCGCCGATCATATAGCTTTGCTTCAGGTCAATGTGGAAGCGAGCGGCTGCTTCTTTATGCATGCCGGCTTTGGGTTTACGGCAGTCGCATTCAATCTTATACGCGGGATTTTCTCCTTCAAAACCGCTATCCGGATGATGCGGGCAATAATAAATGGCATCTAACTTGGCCCCTTGATTGCCTAAGAGGCTTTCCATTTTTTTATGGATATTCCCGAGGCCCTGTATGTCGGTAAGCCCTCTGGCCACTACGCTTTGGTTGGTGGTAACCACACTAAGGAAAAGGCTCTTATTGATGCGCTTAACGGCTTTTGCGGTCCATGGGTAGAGTTCCATATCTTCCATTTTATGGATCAGGTCATGGTCCGGGTTGAGCACACCGTCCCGGTCCAGGAAAATACACCTTTGCTTACGTGCAAGATTCCGGGCCTTTACTTTTCCGCTTTTGACATCCGACTCTACCTGCGCCAGGCGGTCCGGGGTGCCCATATCCTTAAGGTATTCAGTGGTATTGTAGCCATACATGGCGACCCCCTTATACAATTTCGGAAAGATGTCTTTACCAAAATCTGCTTTTTTCCCTTTCGGCAGATGTTTAAGCACTTTAGGGGAAAAAAGGTAAACGGCCGCGTTCACCATATTGTGGTAAAAGACCCCTTCTTCATGTGGTTTAGGCAATACAGCAATGATGCGCTCTTCTTTGTCTAACTCTACCAGGTCACTGTCGTAGGGGTGATCATTGGGGTGCACTACCAGGGTTGCTTCACTCTTTTTAGCACGATGGAAGTGCAAGAGGCGTTCCAGGTCCAGGTCTATCAATACATCCCCATAAAGAACGAGGAAGTCATCGGTTAGTTGGTGCTCGATTTCCTTAATTCCCCCAACAGTGCCCAGCGGGGCGGATTCTTCGAAGTAACTTATTTTAATGCCGAACCCGCTTCCGTCTCCAAAGTGCTGTAAAATAGGCTCCTTCAGGTGGTTCACAATAAGGATCACTTCCTCGATCCCATAGCGTTTACACCATTCTATATGGTATTCCAGTAGGGGTTTTCCCAATAGGGGGATCATGGGTTTGGGAATGTCGTGGGTGAGCTTTCCAAGGCGCGTGCCTTTACCTCCTGCCAGTATTACGGCTTTCATGCGTTTACTTTGCTGCAAAAGTTCAAAATAACTTTATGCTTTCATAGTTAAAACCAAAGCATTTGTCTGGAACATAGCTTGTATTTTTGCCACATGTTGAGATTACTCCTTTTCCCCGCTTTACTCCTTTGCGCTTTTACTCTGTGTGCACAAGATGAAACCCCAACAGACGCGGCAGGACGCAAACATGGCTTGTGGAAAAAATATTTTGACAATGGCAAACTGCGCTTTGAAGGACGTTTTGAGCATGGGGTAGAGGTAGATACCTTCAAATTTT
Organism: Owenweeksia sp.; assembly: GCA_028285465.1. Classification (GTDB taxonomy): domain Bacteria; phylum Bacteroidota; class Bacteroidia; order Flavobacteriales; family Schleiferiaceae; genus JANQPD01. The sequence continues at coordinate 78,433 of JANQPD010000095.1, forward strand.
ACTTTGATACAGGGGCCTTACGTGCCTTAAATGTATTCAGTAGAGAGCAGAAGGGCTTTTGCAAAAGTTTCCAGTACGGGGAAGGAAAAATACTGGCGGCAGAAGGGCAATACCTGGATACCAAACGGGTGGGGGAATGGACATTTTACGATGTCAATGGAAACGTGCTGGCCAAAGAAAACTACATTAAAGGAGTGAAGCATGGCCCTTCACTCACTTTTCATGAGAATGGGCAGGTAGCGGAGCAGCTCACCTACGACATGGGAAAAAAAATAGGGGAGTGGGAGCAGTTTTACGACAGTGGAAAAACCAAAGTGCGGGGCGTTTACGTAAACGACCGGTTAGAGGGAGTAGTGTATTTCTTTGAAACGGAAGGTTATTTACGGGCAAAAGGCAATTACCGAAAAGGCCTGATGGACGGTTTATGGAAGTATTATACCCGTGAAAGCAAGCTGGATTTTGAGGAAGTATGGAAGCTGGGAAGAAGGATATCTACCACTAGGGAGGAGGATACGGAAAGCCCATCACCCATTCAAACAATAGATGAGTTAAGAAAGGTGTACGAAAGATAATGGCGAGAGTAGTAGTTGGATTAAGCGGAGGGGTAGACAGCAGTGTGGCAGCACATCTCCTGGTGGAAGAAGGCCACGAGGTGATTGCTTTATTCATGCGCAATTGGCACGATGAAACCGTGACCCTCCACGATGAATGTCCCTGGGTAGAAGACAGCAACGATGCTATGCTGGTGGCCGATAAGCTCGGCATACCGTTCCAGGTAGTGGACCTGAGTGCAGAGTATAAATCCCGGATCGTAGATTATATGTTTGCAGAGTATGAAGCCGGGCGTACGCCAAACCCGGATGTATTGTGCAACCGGGAAATAAAATTTGACAGCTTTCTAAAAACGGCCATAAGCCTGGGAGCGGATTATGTGGCTACCGGCCACTATTGCCGTAAGAGCTATGTTGAAAAGGAAGGGAAGACCATCTACCAATTAAAAGCCGGGGTAGATGAAAACAAAGACCAAAGCTATTTCCTATGCCAGTTGACGCAGGAGCAATTGAGTAAAGCGCTTTTCCCCATAGGTGAGTTGACTAAGGCCGAAGTACGCCAGATAGCCACAAAGCTCGATCTGGTTACAGCAGATAAGAAAGATTCTCAGGGGCTCTGCTTTGTGGGGAAAGTTAGTCTGCCAACCTTTTTGCAACAAAAGCTACAACCTAAGAAAGGCCCGATCATTGAAATTCCCGAAGGCACCAGGCTTCCTTTAGAGGAAAAGCTCGTCCAAGGTTCAAGTTATGACGCGCAGGTTTTGCCCTATCATTTTGAACCAAGTATGGGAAAACGAGTTGGTGAACATAATGGTGCACATTATTTTACGGTGGGGCAACGCAAAGGGCTGGCCGTTGGAGGTACCCCTGAACCTCTTTTCGTGTTGGCAACGGATACGGAGAACAATGTGATCTATACCGGGCAAGGCGAGGCGCATAGCGGCTTGAGTAAAAAAGGATTGTTCATACAAGCGGGTTATGTGCATTGGCTCCGCCCGGACTTGGTGCTCCGCCCGGGTGAAAATGCAGAGTACCTTATACGCATCCGCTACCGCCAAAAGCTGGTTAAGGGAAGCTTGCATATGGAAAAGCAGGGGCTTTACCTTATTTTTGAAAAACCTATGAAGGCAATTACGCCCGGACAATTTGCAGCCTGGTATACAAAGGATGAACTGGTTGGGTCCGGGGTTATTGATTTTTAAAGACCGTTTATGTATAAATATTTACTTTCCTTCTCTCTAGCGGTAGCCACCCTTTTGGGTACCGCACAAGGTGAAATGTATCGCGTGTATTTTACCGATAAGGGAGAACAGCTGGCCTTGTTGGATCAGCCCGAGCGTTTTTTGAGTGGTAAAGCCATTTGGCGCAGGGCAAAACAAAACATCGCAATAGACGAAACAGACCTTCCTGTATCACGAAATTACCTGGGTGCCCTAAAAGGTAAAGTAGAAGAGATCAGGATGCATAGCAAATGGCTCAATTATGCCGTAGTAAAAGGAGGAGCTATCGAGCAACTTACGGACTTGCCCTTCGTAAAAAAGGTAGAGGCAGTTGTACCGCTAGTACCGCTCTTTTCAGATGCGGGTTGCGCTGCACAGGCGATCAATTACGGGCAGGCTACCGTACAGATCGAAATGTTGCGCGGACATGAACTACATGGTTTTGGGTTTACCGGAGCAGGGATGGTGATTGCTGTAATTGACGGGGGATTTTCCGGAGCCCTGCCTACTACTCCGGGTTTCGACTCGCTTTACACTCGCGGTCAGATCCTGGGGAGTTATGACTTCATACAAAACGATACCGATGTCTTTGATGTAGGCAGTCATGGTGCTACTGTGCTTTCTGTTATGGGAGGGTATAAAGAAAATGAAATAGCGGGCAGTGCACCCGATGCTTCCTTTTGGCTGTTGAAGTCGGAAAATGAGCTGCAGGAAACTACGGTTGAAATGGACAACTGGGTAAGGGCAGCCGAGTTTGCAGATAGCGTAGGGGCCGATGTGATCAATTCTTCACTGGGCTATACCACGTTTGACGGCGGTATAGGGAACCTTGCACAAAGCGATATGGATGGAAATACAGCTGTTGTGACCATTGGTGCGGATATGGCCGCTCAAAAGGGCATATTGGTAGTGGCTAGTGCGGGAAACAGCGGCACCTCTTCCTGGCCCATTATTGGCGCTCCGGGTGATGGGGATAGCGTGCTCACCGTTGGCGGTGTAGATGGCAATAAAGACTATGTAGCCTTCAGTAGCAGGGGCCCAACGGCAGATGGGCGAATAAAGCCTGATGTAGTAGCTATGGCGCAATCAACCACTACCTTAGGTTTCAATGGCGTGGTACGCAATTCAAACGGCACCTCTTTTTCTTCTCCGCTTATAGCGGGTCTGGCCGCTTGTTTGTGGCAGTATAACCCAAGCCTGAGCAACATGGAAATTTACCGTGCCATTAAGCATTCGGCCTCTCATTATTATACGCCTAACTTTAACGTGGGGTTTGGCATTCCCAATTTTGCCCTGGCGGCTTATAACATTAACCTGGCAGAGGAAGAAGTGGCCGCATTGGAGCTGGAACTTTTTCCAAACCCGGTGAAAGAAAACATACGTTTTCGCATCAAGGGGCTTTCCGCGGATGTTGTTGCAAAACTTCAGGTACTGGATCTAAGCGGGCGCGTGGTATATGCAGAAGAAGTATACATAAGTGAAACGGCACCCAACACCATAAAAGCCCCGTCAGCCAAAGGAGTTTACTTATTCACCGTTACGAACAGGGAATGGCATTTTGTGCAAGAACTTGTTGTTGAATAATGAGTAAGAACCGCGTTTGCGCACTTTTTGGTATCCGTTACCCGATCATACAGGCCGGCATGATCTGGTGCAGTGGATGGGAGCTGGCTTCAGCAGTAAGCAATGCAGGTGGTTTGGGCATCATTGGTGCGGGAAGCATGTACCCTGAAATACTGCGCACCCATATTCAAAAGTGCAAGGCAGCTACCCAAAAACCCTTTGCGGTAAATGTACCTATGCTATATCCCGACCTGGAACAACTCTTCCGGGTTATCGAAGAAGAAGGCGTTTCCATTGTGTTCACTTCAGCGGGTAATCCCAAAACCTATACCTCTTTTCTCAAAAAAAAGGGAATAAAGGTGGTGCATGTGGTCAGCAGCGTAAAGTTTGCGTTAAAAGCTGAAGAGGCAGGAGTGGATGCAGTGGTGGCAGAAGGATTTGAAGCGGGAGGGCACAACGGGCGAGATGAAACCACTACCTTTTGCCTTATTCCCGAAGTAACCCAAAAAGTGAGCATCCCTGTGATTGCTGCGGGGGGAATAGGTACCGGCAGGCAGGCCTTTTCCGCAATAGCACTTGGGGCAGAGGGCGTACAGGTTGGATCGCGCTTTGTAGCAAGTGAAGAAAGCTCGGCACATATAGCTTTCAAGCAAGCGGTTATAGCTGCGCAAGAAGGGGCAACCAAGTTAACGCTCAAAGAACTCGCTCCGGTAAGGCTTATTAAAAACCGGTTTTTCGAGGATATAGAACAAGCGTATGCCGATTGCGCTACCGTGGACGAGTTGAAGCGGCTCTTAGGGCGTGCCCGGGCTAAGCGGGGCATGTTTGAAGGGGATATGGACCAGGGAGAACTCGAAATAGGGCAGGTAAGCAGTTTGATAAACCAGATTCTTCCGGCCGAAGAGATCGTAAAGCAACTTATTGAGGAGTTCAATTATACGGTCGGAGCAATGGCCGTTATGCGTTTCTGAATGAGCCAACGCCAATATATTGCCATAGATAGGTAGTTTCTTTTTGTTTTAACGTGTATTTTTAGATGTAGCTTTCGGAAATACAGCAGCACAAAGCTTTCAATAATTTTTAGTATAGCAGCATGCCTGTGTATTCTATATTTGTTTTGAACAATAAACCTCGGCTGATCATGAACAAGAAATTAATCTTCTCGATACTCACCCTGATGCTCTTCAGCGTGGGTTCTGTACGGGCTTCCCACTATTTAGGGGGGGAGCTAACCTGGCGGTGTTATGACGGAACCAACCCGGCACATGCAGGGAAATACATCTTTACCCTTAAGTTGTACAGGGATTGTAGAGGTGCGGATATAAGTGCAACCACACAAACGATAAACTTTTCTGGGGGTGCTTCTTTTTCTTTGTCTCTCGACACTCGTATAGACATTACCCCTGTTTGTTTTGGTACAGGCATTCCCGATTGTATCAATGGAACCAGTACCGACCCCAGAGGTGCAGTGCACGAACTGATCTATACCAATGATGGGGAAATGGGTAGGGCAGCCCCCGTTGCCTTACCTGCTATACCTCCTCCTGCAGGGGGATGGACGTTCTCTACGACTAGCTTATTTGCGCGCCCCCCCAGTGTAAACCTCACAAATTCAAGCAGTGAGTCTTTGGTGGTGCGTGCCCGGATGTATCCGTATAGCCCTGCAGGGGCTGGGGGAACTAATCTTCCTGCCTCTCCCTGTTATGACGGTAGCCCCCGTTTTCTGGCTATACCTGCAAGTGTGATCTGCAGTGACTATAAATTTAACTACAACCATTTAGCAGGGGATAAAGAACTGGATTCCTTGCATTATGCATGGGATTACCCGATACGCTCTTTGGGGAGCAATATTGGCTTTAATATGGGCTACAGCCATACTGCTCCTTTTCCGGATCAGTCAGAGAACCCGGCCAACGGCCCGGTGACTTTGGACGGGGTAACCGGACAGATGACCGTGGAGGCATACAACCCCACTGCCGGGAACTACATATCTTGTGTAAAGGTAGAAGCCTGGAAGAATTGCCAGTTAAAGGCGGAGATCTTCCGCGACCTGGCCGTGGTGTACAGCACCGATCCGGCCTGTGCCAACAACAACCCTCCCACAACCGACATTGACTTAAATGCCTGGCCCAATATCCGTAAGGTGGGCGATAATTTTTATACAGAAGTCTATCCCGGTGATACAGTACAGTTCAGGTTAACGGCTACGGAAACTGAAACGCATGGCCCACCTAACTACGTACTTCAGAAGATCACTTTGGACTTAGCCAACGATGAACTGGGGAATCCTTACCCTTCCACTACAGGTTGTTTGAGCGGCAAAACGCCCTGTGCTACTTTAACGCGTATCGGGGGCAGCAGCTTTGTAAATCAGGACGCTTATATAGAAGGGGAGTTTTTCTGGATACCGGGCTGTTCGCACCTGGCTACGGAAACCGGCTGCCGGGGTAATACCAATACCTATCCTTTTGCTTTCAGGGTGCGGGATAATGGCTGCCCGGCCAACGCCATAGGGGTGGTCACAGTAGTGGTCAACGTATTGCAGGGCGATCCCGACACGCCTCCCTTTCATTGTGTGAACGTACAGGACAACTCGGGTGATATAGAGCTAAGCTGGGGCCAGCCGGCCATAGACAGCGGTTTGTTCTGGAACTACTACCTGATCTATGCGGATGATGGTACGGGTAACTTCGTTCCGATCGATACGATCACCGACTACAACCAGTTATCGCAGATCATAACCCCTTCGATGATGCCTAACGGGAGTACGCTACCC
>JANQPD010000031.1 GCA_028285465.1 Owenweeksia sp.
ACCTCTATATAGCCGTGGGTATTTCAGGTGCCATACAGCATTTAGCAGGGGTAAGCAACTCAAAAACCATTGTAGCTATAAACAACGACCCCGAAGCTCCGTTCTTTAAGGCAGCGGATTACGGTATTGTAGGTGACGCCTTCGAGGTAGTGCCTAAACTTACCGAAGCGATCAAAGCCTTTAAAGAAAACAACTAATGAACAAGCGCATACGCCTATTTATAAAAGGACTATCATACAGCCAAACCCAAACCGGGGCCTACGCCCTGGTTTTGGGGGAGGAAAAAGGAGAAAGGCGTTTGCCCATTATAATCGGGGGCTTTGAAGCACAATCCATTGCCATTGCACTGGAAAAAGATGTAAATCCCCCCCGTCCCCTCACACATGACCTTTTTAAGCATTTTGCAGATGGTTTTGGGGTTACGCTTAAAGAAGTGGTGATCCACAAGCTTCAGGATGGTGTTTTCTTCTCCATTTTAGTATGTAAGAAAAAGGACGAAGAAGTAATCCTGGATGCCCGTACTTCAGATGCTGTGGCGCTTGCCATACGCTTCGGTTGCCCGATCTTCACTTTTCCCGAGATACTGGATAAAGCCGGGGTTATTCTCAAAGAAAGCAACGATCCCAAAAAGAGCAGTGCGCCCGCTACCGTTGAACCTGTTCCGGCAACCTCCAACCTTGCAGAAAAAAACCTGGAAGAATTGCATAAGCTAATGGATGAGGCCGTAAAAGAAGAAGACTATGAAAAGGCCGCCCGCATTCGCGATGAAATTGATAAGCGCAATGCCAATTAATTCTTAAGGCGGCCCTGCCTTTTGCCGATTCTTACACCTGCCGGTCGTCGGTTTTTTTGTGCCGCTTTAAAACTCTGCACTTCCCGGGGTTCTCGGAAAAGGAATTACATCGCGGATGTTGCCCATGCCGGTAACAAATTGTACCAGCCTTTCAAAACCCAATCCAAAGCCACTGTGCACACACGTACCGAAAAGGCGCGTTTCCAGGTACCACCACAGCTCCTCTTCATCAACATTGAAATCCGCCATTTTTTGCTTTAATACTTCATAGCGTTCCTCACGCTGTGAGCCCCCAACGATCTCTCCAATGCCCGGAAACAGGATATCCATAGCCCGCACGGTTTTGCCATCGTCATTGGCACGCATGTAGAAGGCTTTTATGTTGGCCGGATAATCAAACAGGATCACCGGTGTTCCAAAGTGCTGTACCAGGTATTTTTCATGTTCACTTTGCAGATCAGCCCCCCACTCGTTTATGAGGTACTGGAATTTTTTCTTTTTGTTCGGTTTGGACCGCTTAAGTACTTCAATGGCCTCCGTATAGCTCAGGCGTTTAAAATCGTTCTCTACTACAAACTTCAGTTTTTCTACCAGGCTCTGATCGCTTCTTTGGTTCTGAGGCTTGCTCTTCTCTTCATCCTTTAACCGCTTCTCCAAAAAAGCGATGTCATCCGCACAGTGGTCCAACGCATAGGCAATTACTTTTTTCAGGAAGTCTTCCGCCAGGTCCATATTGTCCTCCAGGTCGTTAAAGGCTACCTCAGGTTCGATCATCCAGAACTCCGCCAAGTGGCGGGCGGTATTGGAATTTTCGGCTCTGAAAGTGGGCCCGAAAGTATATACCTTACTCAGGGCCAATGCCCCCAACTCTGCCTCCAGCTGACCGGATACGGTGAGGTTGGTTTCTTTGCCGAAAAAGTCCTGGCTGTAATCAATGTTCCCCTTTTCATCTTTAGGAGGATTTTGTTTATCCAAAACGGAAACATTGAACATCTCCCCTGCACCTTCGGCATCACTACCCGTAATAATAGGCGTGTGCATCCAGTAAAAGCCGTGTGCATTAAAATACTGGTGTATAGCGTACGACAATGCGTGCCGCACCCGTAAAACGGCTCCAAAAGTATTCGTGCGCGGCCGCAAATGGGCAATTTCCCGTAAGAACTCAAGAGAGTGCTTTTTAGGCTGTAAGGGGTATTTTTCCGCCTGACTTTCTCCCAGTACTATAAGGCTTTCGGCCTGTATCTCTACGTCTTGCCCCGCCCCTTGCGAGGGCACCAGCTTTCCGCTTACGGCTATACAAGCCCCGGTAGTTATTTTCTTGAGTAGTGCTTCATCCATTTTCTCAAAATCCACCACTACCTGTATGTTATGGATCGTGCTACCGTCATTCAGTGCTATAAAGCGGTTGCTCCTGAAGGTACGCACCCAACCTGCGGTTTGTACGTTTATTCCGGTATCTTCACTGCGCAGTAGGGATCTTATAGACATGTATTCGTTCATCGCTCTTTGAAAAATGAAGCTGCAAAGGTGCAAAAATGAAGCAAAAAGCATAGCCCGGGTGAAGGCGTTAAAAAAAGAAACTTAGGAAACTTTTAACACTCCTTTAGTTTCCATTTGAAAATAGTTTCTACATTTGCGCCCGAATTATGGAAAAGCAGGAGTTAGAGATTGTAGGAAGTGCTTTTGCCTTATTTAACAAATATGGCATACGCAGTGTGACCATGGACGATGTGGCCCGTGAAATGGGCATTTCCAAAAAAACCATCTATAAGCACTTTGAGAACAAGGCTGACCTGGTTGACAAATGCGTGCAGAGTATCTTTGAGGTGATCAAAAGCCATGTGGAGCGCATTCATGCCAAAACAAAAAACGCCATCGATGAGCTTTTTGAGATCGATGACGTAGTAGGTACCATCATGGCCAACCACAATCCGGGGATGCAATTTCAGCTTGCCAAGTATTATCCGGAGACACATCGCTTCATCAATGAAGGCAGGCAAAAGATGATACGGAAGATGATCGCTGAAAATATACAAAATGGACGTACCCAGGGGTTTTACCGTACGGATTTTGAGTCGAACATCATTACTTATTTATACTGTAACAAAGTTGAAACTTTGCCTGAGGAAGACACCAAGCTGCTGGAACAGTATGATATGCGCAAGATGATGTTTGAATCCCTGATCTACCACATCCGTGGCATTGCCACCCCAAAGGGCATCGAGTACTTAGAAAACAAATTGAACCAATACAAACACAGATAAAAATGAAAAAACTGCTTTGCTTGCTGATGACCGTATGGCTTATGCCGGGATACAGCCAAACGCAGGCAACCAAGACAAGCTTTAGTTTGCAGGAGGCGCAGGAATATGCCCTTCAAAACGGTTATTCGGTAACGGATAAAAGGCTAGAGTATGAAAAGGCGCGAAAGACCATTAAAGAAACAGCTGCCGCAGGCCTCCCACAGATCACAGCCGATGCACAGTATACGTACAATGCAAAGATCTTAGGGCAACCCGTGCCGGCAAACCTGTTTGATCCAAATGCCCCGGAGGATAAAATTGCCTATGCGCCCTTTGGCGTACCCCATCAAACAAGAGCTAACCTCAGTCTAAACCAGTTGATCTTTGACGGGAGCTATTTCGTGGCCTTACAGGCTACGCAGGTAGTAAAAGATATCGCTAGCCTCGACATACAGAAGGCCGAGATCGACATCCGCACGGATGTGGCCAATGCCTATTACGGAGTGTTGGTAACCCGGGAAGCCCGGGAGATTGCGCAAGAAAATCTCAAAGTAATTGAAGAAAACTACCGCGAAACAAAGGCGCTCTACGAAAATGGATTTCTTGAAGAGCAAGATGCCGACCAGTTGGAGTTGCTTATGAACAACCTCAGCAATAACGTGCGTAATTTCAGTCGCCAGGAAGAGCTGGCTTATCAATTGTTGAAATTCTATATGGGTTTGCCGCTGGAAACAGAAGTATCGCTAACCAGTACAGTAGATGAATTAAGCGCTCTTAATAACAGCGAAACGGTGTTGCTTACAGATCAGTTCCTGTTGGAGAACCACATTGACTACCGCATTGCGCAAAACAACCTCAGGGCGGCAAGCCTACAGTTAAAGAATGAAAAAGCCGGGTACTTACCCAGTCTTTCCTTCTTTGCGCTTCACAGCCAGTTGAATGCAGACAACAACGACTTTAATGCCTTTAGTTATGATCGCTTCTGGGCAGATGGTACTTCCTTAGGGCTCAACCTGAACTGGACCCTTTTTTCAGGGTTGGCCCGGCCCGCTAAAGTGCAAAAGGCAAAAATAGATGTGCAACGCACCCAACTGGCTATTACCATTACCCAAAGTCAGTTGCAACTGGCTTATGAACAAGCCAAAAGCGACTATCAATTTGCGGTCGACAATTACAACACCCAAAAGAAGAACGTGGTGATCAGCCAGAAGATCCGCGACCGTACGTTGATCAAATTTAAAGAAGGCTTGAGCTCCAGCCTGGAACTCACCCAGGCCGAAAACCAGTTGCTTACCGCCCAAAGCGACTACCTAAATGCCATGCAAAGCCTGCTTACCGCAAAAGAAAATGTACAAAAAGCCATTGGTAAACTATAAACCTCCAACAAAACACACGATGAAAAAGCTAACAATACTATCCTTGTTGTTTGTAGCCATTGCCTGCGAACAAAACCCCGATACCCTGGAAGGCAAAAAGGCGCTGCTTAAAGAAAAGCAGTCTGAAATTGGCGAGCTCCAAACAGAGATCAAAGCCCTAAAAAAAGAGATTGCCGAACTGGACACGGCTAAGACTGATGAAGCCCCTACCCTGGTAGAGCTCACTAAAATAAAGCCCGCCCCTTTCAGCCATTATGTAGAACTTACAGGTACGGTTTCCTCTGAAGAAAACATCATGGTGAGTGCTGAAGCCAGCGGTCGTGTAGTGGCCATTCCTGCCCGCGAAGGACAGCGCGTAGGGCGCGGAACTACTTTGGTAAGGCTGGACAACCAAACGGTAAGCAACCAACTGGCAGAGGCACACTCCGCATACGAATTGGCCGAAACCACCTGGAACAAACGCAAAAAACTCTGGGAAGAAGATAAAATAGGTTCAGAAATTGAATACCTCCAGGCAAAAAGCACATATGAACGTGCACAAAACCAATACGCCGTTTTACAAACCCAGTACAGCAACAGTTTTATCAAAGCTCCTATCAATGGAACGGTAGACGATATTGCGGTAAATGAAGGGGAATTCGTTTCGGCCGGATCTCCTATCGTACGCGTTGTTGACCTGGAAAAAGTAGAAGTGGAAGCAGAAATCAGCGAAGAATACCTTCCGAACGTAAAAAAGGGAGACACCGTAGTGGTTAAGATCCCTGCCCTGGGTATTGAGCGTAAGGAAACGGTTGACTTTGTTGGCCAGGTGATCAACCCCGCCAACAGGAGCTTTACGGTAAAAGTAGGTTTGAAGAATACCGACAAGTTGATCAAACCTAACGTACTCGCCAACCTGATGATCGAAGATTACTTTGCTCCTCAAGCTATTGTGGTGCCCAGCATAGCCATCAGGCGCGACCTGAAAGGAGACTTTGTTTTTGTGGCGAAAAAAGACGGAGGCAGTTGGGTTGCTGATAAACGCTACGTAAAAACCGGCAAGGCCTTTAACGAAAAAGCAGAAGTAATTGACGGGCTGAATGCCTCTGACCAAGTAATTACAGGCGGCTTTAACCAGGTAAGCCAGGGCGCAGCCATTACCAACCAATAAGATCTTTTCTCATGGCCACCAATAAAGAATTTAAACTCAGCACGCTTTCCCTGAACAACAGCATAAGCGTACTTATCCTTACTGTACTCCTCGTTTTCTTTGGCTTGTTCTCTTATATCACGATGCCCAAAGAAAGCTTCCCGGAGATCGTATTCCCTATCATTTACGTTCAAACTCCCTATCCGGGCAATACCCCACAGGATATTGAAAACCTGATCACCCGTCCGCTTGAAAAAGAGATCAAGAGTGTAGACGGGATCAAAAAACTGAACTCCCAGTCTGTACAAGACGTGAGCATTGTTACGGTAGAGTTTAATGTAGATATAGATACCGAACAAGCCCTGCAGGATGTAAAAGATGCCGTAGACCGTGCGATGAGCGATCTGCCCACTGACCTGGACCAGGACCCCGTGGTGCTCGATGTGGACCTCAGTCGCGTGCCCATCATGAACATCAACCTTTCGGGAGATTTTGGCATAGATGAATTGGTAGATTATGCCGAATACTTACAGGACGAAATAGAAGAACTCGGTGAAGTTTCGGAAGCCACCATTACCGGGGATAAAGAAAAAGAAGTGCAGGTAAACCTGGACCTCCCCCTGATGAAGGCCAACCAGATCAGCTTCAATGATGTAGAGCAGGCCATTGCCGGGGAAAATATAAACATCGGGGCGGGCGATATCCTATTGGGAGACACGCGGAGAAGCATCCGCACAGATGCGGAGTTTGAGAATATGGAGCAGATCCGCAATGTGATCGTAAAGCATGAGAAAGGCGACATCGTATACCTGAGAGATATCGCCACCGTAAACTTCACCTTTAAAGAAGTAGAAAGCTTTGCCCGGCTGGACGGAAAGCCGGTAGTCTCGCTCAATGTGATCAAAAAAGGAGGCGAAAACCTGCTGAATGCTACGGATCAGATCAACGAGATCATTAAAGAAGCGCGTAAGGACTACCTGCCCAAGAACCTGAACATTACGGTTACCAACGATCAGAGTACACAAACCCGAAACCAGGTGAGCAACCTGGAAAACAACATCATCAGTGGGGTTATCCTCGTGGTATTGGTGCTCTTCTTTTTCCTGGGTCTACGCAATGCCCTCTTTGTGGGTATCGACATTCCCATGTCGATGTTCATCTCCTTCATCATTTTAAGTGCATTGGGTATTTCGCTCAACTTCATGGTGCTTTTCTCCCTTATCCTCGCATTGGGTATGTTGGTAGACAACGGCATCGTAACGGTAGAAAACATTTACCGCCTTTTTGAGCAGAAAAGCCTTTCTCCCTGGCAGGCTGCCAAAGAAGGGGTGGGTGAAATTGCCGTTCCCATCATCAGCTCCACGCTTACTACCCTGGCCGCTTTCCTGCCCCTGCTTTTCTGGGATGATATCATCGGGGAATTTATGGGATACCTCCCCAAAACCCTGATTATTGTACTGGGCTCCTCCTTGTTTGTTGCCCTGATCATTAACCCCGTATTGGCTGCAAAGCTTATGCGCAAGCAAGACCTCAAGGCCAAGCCCAAGAACAGGAAAGTACTGCTTTCTGCCGCCGCTTTTGGCGGGCTTGGTTTCCTCTTGGTTTTAGGCAAAATATACGCGCTCGGAAACCTGATGATCCTGGCCGGTTTGCTCATCTTGCTGTTCGCTTACGTGCTGCAACCTTTAAGCGTTTGGTTTCAAACCCGGTTTTTGCCCCGCCTTGAAAGCGTTTACGAAAGCACCTTGCATTGGGCGCTGCGGGGAGCCAGGCCATTCCTGGTTTTCTTCGGGACCATTGTTTTGATGGTTTTAGCCATTGGGTTTTACTTTGGCTCTAACCCCAAGGTGGAATTTTTCCCCGTAAACGAACCGAATTACATACAGGTATTTGTGGAGGTACCTGAAGGAACCGATGTAGTGGTAACGGACAGCATTACGCAGCAGATTGAACGAAAACTGGCCAACACACTGACCCCCTATGAAAAGGTGGTAAAAAGTGTGGTGACCAACGTAGGTGCCGAAACGGCCAGCCAGGATGATTTTGGGGCGGCCGGGCAAAACACCCCGAATAAAGCGCGTATCACGGTTTCCTTTGTAGAGTTTGAATTCAGGGAAGGCATAAACACCCGCGACATACAAAAAGAAGTAACGCGGGAGCTCACCAATTATATGCCCGGGGCGATCATACAGGTACAGAAGGAACGAAATGGCCCCCCGGTCGGTAAAGCCATTCAACTGGAAATACAGGGAGATGATTTCCGCAGGTTGATGACCATTGCCGAAGACGTAAAACAAACCGTTGAGGCAGAAAACATTGAAGGCATCGAAGGACTGAAGGTAGACCTTGAGCAAAACAAACCGGAAATGCTCATTAAGATCGACCGGGAACGCGCCCGCAGGCTCGGGGTAAGCACATCACAGGTAGCCCTCGATCTGCGTACAGCGCTTTATGGCAAAGAGGCCAGCAAATACAAAGAGGGAGAAGACGATTACCCCATAGAGATCCGCCTTGATAAAAAGTACCGCTATAACGTGGCCAGTCTTATGAACCAATTGGTCACGTTCAGGAGCCAGTCCAGCGGCCAGATTGTGCAAGTACCTATTTCTGCCATAGCCGATTATGAGTTTAACAATACCTATGGGGCCATTAAGCGACTGGATACGGAACGTTTGATCACTGTTTCTTCAAATGTGATTGAAGGCTACAATGAAACAGAGGTAAACAACCAGATAAAAGCAACCCTGGAAGATTTTGATATGCCTGAGGGCTACAACCTGCGTTTTGCCGGTGCCCAGCAAGAGCAGCAAAATTCTTCAAACTTCCTGGCTACGGCCTTATTGATCGCGGTTTCACTTATTTCCATCATCCTGGTATCCCAGTTCAACTCCCTTTACAAGCCCCTGATCATCATTGCCACGGTGCTCTTCAGTACCATTGGAGTATTCCTGGGACTGGGTATTTTCCGAATGGATTTTGTAGTGATCATGTCCGGTATAGGTATTGTTTCCCTGGCCGGCATCGTAGTAAACAACGGCATCGTACTTATTGACTTCATTGAGCTTACCAAGAAGAGGATTAAGGAGAGTAAGCAAATGAAGGAGGAAGACCGCCTAAGTGACGAAGACCTGCGTAGAGCCATCGAAGAGTCGGGTAAGACGCGTCTTCGCCCCGTACTGCTAACGGCCATTACCACGGTACTTGGGTTAATTCCCCTGGCTATCGGGCTGAACATAGATTTTGTCGGGCTCTTTACTGCCTATGAACCTAATGTATACTTTGGAGGCGACAATGCTGTTTTCTGGAGCCCCATGGCCTGGACGGTGATCTTCGGTTTGGTATTTGCCACCTTCCTTACCCTGGTGGTGGTTCCGGTAATGTACTTGCTGGTAGAGTCCTTCATGCGCTGGACCGCTTCTTTCTCCAAAAGCACCAGCTAGCATACCTTTCTTTTAAGCAACAAAAACCGCTTTTCTCCTAAGTGAGAAAAGCGGTTTTTCATTTTTATTAGCCTATGCTTTTATTACATTTCAATAAAATAAAGTGTGTTCGGCCTCTTAAAGGAGAAATACTCCGTAAGAGCTTTCTGGCTTTTTCTTGCTTTGGCATTCAAACCGGGCTTGTTGTGCTGATCCCTGCCTGAAATTTTTCTTTCTGATAACTAGCGCACTAGCAAAAAAACCGTAAAAATTGTACAGGATACGCTTTGTCATTTGGAAAAGCTTTTTACATTTGTAGTGTCAGTGTTGCGGAATTCTTCGCGCATTTGACAAATAGCAGGTTAATTAGGTTAAGGTTTGGTTAATGAGGATTAACCAAAGGAATGCCCGGGTGAGGACCCGGGCATTTTCTTTGTATACACCCCGGTTTTATGCCCGGCTTATTTAAAACCGCCGCTTGCACACTACTTTAGCCAAAAATTGAGTCTCCTTACCCACATATCGTCTCCCGAGGCCCTGCGTAAGCTTCCCCTTGCGCAATTGCCTTTGCTTTGCACGGAATTGCGCGCCTTTGTACTGGAACACACCACCACCAAAGAAGGCCATATAAAAAGCAGCCTGGGTGTAACCGAGCTGAGCGTGGCCCTGCATTATGCCTACCGTACCCCACTGGATATACTGGTGTGGGACGTAGGACACCAGGCCTACATACACAAAATACTTACGGGCAGAAAAGACCTTTTCGCCACCAACCGGCAATTCGGGGGACTTTCGGGCTTTACCAGCCGGGCAGAGAGCCCTTATGATCCTTTTGGAGCCGGCCACTCCTCTACTGCCCTGTCGGCCCTTACCGGTTTTGCCGAAGCGGCCCGCCTTAGCAACACCACACGCCAGCACATTGCCGTAGTGGGCGATGGCGCCTTTACCGGGGGGATGCACTTTGAAGCTATGAATTATGCCGGGGAGCGACAACTGGATGTTACCCTGCTCATCAACAACAACCGTACGTCCATAGACGAGAATGTAGGCGCCCTGCAAAAATTACAGAGCTACAAAACACTTTGCCAGGCCTTCGGCTTCCAATTTATGGGAGAAGCAGACGGCCACGATCCGGCTGCCCTGATCCGGCAATTTAAACTTTTGAAAAAAGAAAAAGGCCCGCGTGCCTTGCTTATACACACCCAAAAGGGGAAGGGCTACCCCACTCCTACTATACTAAAAGAAAAGAAAAAGGAAACCGCAGAAACGTTCCAGGAAATAGCGGGAAGCAAACTCATGGCACTGGCAAAGCAGTATGAAAAGCTGATGGTGATCAGCCCGGCCATGTTAAGCGGGGCCGGTTTACATGCTTTCAGGCAAAGATTTCCCGAAAGGTGTTTTGACGTAGGCATTGCGGAGCAGCAGGCCGTAACCATGGCGGCAGCCCTGGCAGCCGATGGCTTTCGCCCGGTGTGCCACCTCTACTCCACCTTTGCCCAAAGGGCCTATGACCAGATCATACACGATGTGGCCCTGCAAAAACTGCCCGTCACCTTCTTGCTCGACCGGGCAGGCCTGGTAGGCGAAGATGGCGCTACGCACCATGGGGTTTTCGACCTCAGTTTCCTCAACCCCATTCCAAACCTTACCATCAGCGCTCCGGCTGACGGCCACAGCTTAAACCACTTACTGGAAGAGGCCCTGCAACATACCACGGGTCCCTTTGCGATACGCTATCCAAAGGGAGAAAGCCCTGCTTTGGCTCCCGAAGAGTCTTTTACAAAAGGTAAAGGCCGCTGGGTAAAGCGGGGGGCAAAAAAGCTGGTAATCAGTATAGGAGCTGTACGCCCGGAAGTACTAGCTGTAATCAAGCAAGGTACTTTTGCGCATTACGACTGGATATACCTAAAGCCGTTTAACAAAGCCCTGGCGTTGGAGATCATCCATGACTTTGCGCACATCATTACCCTGGAAGAAGGCAGCAGTGCCGGGGGCCTGGGACAGGCCTTTGCCCATTTGCTAGCCTCTGAAGGCATTCATAAAAAACTCAGCACCCTGAGCTTACCCGATGTTTTTGTACCACATGGCGATCAGGAGGCGCTAGCTAAAAGCGTTGGTTTTGATGCCACTTCCTTTAAAAAATTGCTGGAGGAGCTTTAGCTGCGCATGCGTTGCCGATATAAATAGGAAAACTTAAAAAAATCTATGGTGCTTTGTTTTGTAAAAGTGATATATACTATGAGAATTAGCATTTCAGACTGCTATAGAAGTATATAGTTATTGACACATAGTTTTACAGAGGTTAAAACAGATTCTTTGTGAATACTACGTTCCTGAGCATAGATTTGCCAAAGACCGGCATCTAAGAAAATAGAAGACTGGTTACAGCTAATACTTAGGGAGACCGGGAAGTTCTGAACTTGCTTCGGAAATCACCCGGCCGAACTTAGAATTAGCAAGAAACAGGTTGCTATTTTATTACAAGCCTTGACCTTTTGGTTCGTTTTGGGTCAAGCCAAAATGAACGCCAAAAGTTAATTAATCACCGAACACTCCCTATTGAGTTATTTTCTTGTATGTATTTCTCCTATACAGCCTTCTTGTTGAATAAAAGCAAGAATACAAAAGCCAATAATATCTATCCCAGGTTTAATTCGCTATGCGCCTTTAAGGTCAGAAGGTTTAACGCAATAGCCATGATCAAGAGAAGCAAACAGAAAATCGTAATAAACACCCGCATCCTTCTGGTTTTGACTCCATAGGTCTTCATAACCACCTTTCTAGTAAACCCAATCAGAATTAAAAGCTCGAAAAACGCTCCGTATGGAAAGGGTATGAGATATGGATGCGAAAAAAGAATCCCAGCCCCGTGTCTCACCTCATAAGATCCCTTACTGAAAAAGGCTTGCAAAGCTATAGCGGCTCCACTCAATAAGTGACTTAACAAGAAAAAACCAAGCAAGTACCAACCTGCTCTTTTCTCCGCTATAAACAGACTTAAAGCCACTGGGAGGTACAACACTTCAATGAGGTACAACAGGAGAGAGTATTTAAAGAAAGGGGCTGCAAAAAAAGAATCAAAGAAATATCTATCTATATATAAATCATAACCAATAGTTAATGTAAAGTATATAATGCATATCCATCGAAAGGTGTTAAACTGGGTTTGGTTCATTAAACTTATTATTAATCTATGCCCTGTGGCTCTATGCCCTTCACCTTATCCTTTAATCGCCATAATCCTGGCCACATATTTCCCGATAATGTCAAACTCCAGGTTAACGGGATCACCTGCTTTTAAGTTTTTGAAAACGGTGTGTTCATAGGTGTAGGGGATAATCGCCACGGAAAAGTAGTCCTCCCTTGAGTCCACTACTGTAAGGCTAGTGCCGTTTATGGTAATGGAGCCTTTAGGTACCGTCAGGTGGTTTTCATCAGGGGTATAGCGAAAGCCAAATAACCAACTGCCTTCCTTAGCCTCAGCCAGGGTACAGGTGCCTATTTTGTCAACATGCCCCTGTACAATATGCCCGTCCAGCCTTCCGTTCATGGGCATACAGCGTTCCAGGTTCACCTCCTCCCCCACGTTCAGGCCACCCAGGTTGGTCTTTTCCAGGGTTTCTTCGATGGCCGTTACCGTATATTCTTCGCCTGAAAGAGCGACCACCGTAAGGCAACACCCATTGTGGGCTACACTTTGATCGATCTTCAATTCCCCGGAAATACTGCTCCACAAAGTGAGGTGCAAATTTCCTCCTTCTCTTTCCAATTTGGTCACCTTTCCCAGGGTTTCCACAATACCTGTAAACATATTTATCTTTTGAGGTGCACGAAGCCCTGCAGGCTCTCTTCCTTTACTTCCGTCAAGGCCTTGGGTTTATAGCGCACGGTGTAAAAGTACACCCCTTCTGCCAATGGTTGGCCCGTGATCATATCGTTTCCGTCCCAGCCATTTTCAATAAAGAGGTCTACATTACTGTCCGAAAATACCATAACCCCCCAACGGTTAAATATATCTATGGATAAAAACCCGATGTCTTTGGCCTCTATGGGCAGGAAACGCTCATTAAAGGCATCTCCGTTAGGCGTAAATACATTGGGAAAACGCAACACCGGGCAGGCTCCAATGCAAATGATGTTGCTGAAATCGCTTTCGTTGGTTTGTCCGCCCGGGTCCCCTGCCGCATCGTCAATAGCCGTAACCGCATAACAACCCACTATAGAACCCAGCCCCACCTGTTCCAGACTCAGATCGGTAATTCCCGAAAATATTGGGTCGGGCCCGAAGGCATCGGCTGCCGTAGGCTTATAATACACGTTATAGGCGATCACATCAGGGCTGCACAAAGAGTCATCGGGGTACAGCCAGGAAAGTGCCAACGAATCCCGCTCACATATAAAATCGGCACTTAACACAGGGGGGCATGGCCGGGTAGTATCAATAGGTACCACACAATCAATTTGCGAACGGTTGATCAAGGGTTTGGGCAAACTGTCGCTTGCCGTATAACGACCTACAGACTTTATGAAATAACAATATTCGTCACCGTTAACCAGGCCGGTGTCTACATAAAGGGGACCTGCGCTTTGCCCAATGCTGTCGAAAACACCGCTTCCGGTTGGGTTTTCCCGGAATACAACGAAACGCTCGTTTAGCCAGGGGACCGCATTATTCACCCGCAATACCGCACTGCCGTCTGAAGGCAAAGCGGTTAGATAAAGCGAACTGGCCGAGTCGCTTACCGCTACCGGTTCTGGAATACCCATAGAATAGAACTCCACCTTATAGGTATAGAGAGAATCAAGCGTATTGAGGTTCTGATGTACAAAAAAAGTATCGCTATAAGTGGGCAAGGTAGCCAGGGGAGCAAAAGTACCCGTTGGTCCGGCATGGCCAAGCAGGCGGTAGCTGTAGGGTGGTGGATATAGGGCGCTGTCGATTTCCCTGGGCGCTATCCAGCGCACCTCAATTTCCCCGTTCACCGGGTCTGTAGAACGCACATCTGCATTGGTGATAAGCGGTTTCACTAAAGGCAAACTGGCGCAGAACTCTACCGAGGCATAGCTTTCCGCTCCATCCGGATAACAGGCCACTACCATGTAGCAATACCGCACCCCGTTCAGCAAATCTGTGCTATCTATGAAGCTTGTGCTGTTCAGCCCTTGTGTGGTCCCGATCTGTATGTAGCCTGTATATCCCGGCACGCCTGTCTCACAAGTATCCGGCACAAAGCCTATGGTATCAACCCTGCGGTAAATTTTATAGCCATTGGCTTCGGTGCAAGTACTGGCATCCCAGCTTAAGTCAATGGTATTGGGCGTTGCCGTAGCCAGCGGATTTTTAGGCGAAGGACCTACCACGGTTACCGCAAACGTATATACATCCACCAAGGGATCTTCAGGGTCTCGGGAACGCTGCTCGTCCCTTGCTTCCAGGGTGATGTAGTGAGGCTCTTTACGTACGTGGTTGCAGGCCGTTTGCCAGGTAAGCGTACCGTTAACTCGTGGCAGAATGCTGTCTCTCAAAAAGGTGGGGGTGCTGATCAGGTTCAAAGCTGTGGCGGGATTGGCTACTTCATAAGGTCCTCCATAAGCCGTAAGCGTAACGGTAGAATCATAATCTGGGTCAAAAGCAGAAACGGGTACCGAGAGCAGTTCGCCCGCCTCCACACAAAAGGGCCCTACAGGATCTATAATAGGGGGATTGTTCCGGCAATTGTTAATGTCTACCTGCATATCTCTTACCACATAGCCTACACGCACCGGACCGCTGGCCGTTTGCCGGAATTCTTCGATCCTGATGGCCATATTGAACTGCCCGATGTTACGGGGCACGTCCCAGTACAGGTCTCCTGTAACGGGATCTATCTTTATAGAGTCGGTAACAAAAGCGGGATCATAAGTAGTGGTAAGCTCCACACCGTCTGCTGTACGGCAAGGCACCATGGTATATACCAGGCTATCTCCATCCGGATCGTAAGCGCCCGGATTGTGCTCAAAGGTGCGGTTCAGGCAACCGTTGTCAATAGGCGGATTCGTGAGTATAGGTGAAGTGTTTCCGCCCAAACCCGGACCTATAAACAACTCACTCTGTACGTAAAAGGGTACGTTTACCGAGTTGGGAATGTTGTTGACGCCCTGGTTTCGGTTCGGATCTTGAAAAAAGAGAATGTATGTTCCGGCCGAGGGGTAGGTGTGTGTTCCTTTATAAATATTCAAGCGAATATCATTTGGCAAAGGTTGCCCCGCACCCGAAGGACAACCGGGTGATCCGGTGCCATTGCTGCGCAACAAAACGGAAGTAGTATTGTCCCCCCAATGTAAGGTTAGTTCACAACGGTCGGCTGTAACGGACCGCTTGGCATAAGTGGTTATCGTAACCTCATAACTAAGCCCCCCAAGCCAGCGGTACGTAATTTCTCCCGCCCGGTTGTGCGTGGCTTCTGCTCCAAAACACGTAAGAAACAACACGAGGAATATACTTTTCTTCATCTATCGTGAGTAGGGTAAACTGCAAACGTACTATTAGCCAACAGGTTTATAAACTTCAGGCGCTACCTTTTATTTTTATAGAAACCAAGATACTTATTGGTTGCCTATTTAAATGATACTTTTGTTTCAAAACTAAGAAATATACCCCATGAAAATTAGCATGGCTAAGCCTTCGCAAAAGGTGAAGCAAAGCATATACCTCATTGGCAATGTTGATCAACTGCAAATTTTAGACCTAAATGAACAGGAACATGCTTATGTGATTGATCGCCTCGCTGAAAAAGGAGATAAGATCCTACGCCTGAACCGCCACCCCTACTACCTGCACCTGGTGCGCCCGGAAGCCTCTGATAAACCGGCTTTTCAACAGGCAGAAGCGCTTAGATTACTAGGCAACAAAACGTTACGCATGCTTAAAGCAGAGAAAGAACCCAAAGTACGGGTACAATCGCTCGATGGCAAATTAGATCCCATCCCCTTTACCGAAGGGGTTGCCCTGGGTGCCTATCAATTTCTCAAATACTTTTCTGACAAGAAAAAGAAAGCACATAAACTTAAAGAAATAGCCATTTCCGGCATTACGCAAAAGGAGATCCTTCATCTGAATGCCCTTGTTAAAGGAACGTACAAAGCACGCGATTTAGTAAACGAACCGCTTAGTCACTTAACGGCTACCCAACTGGCTAAAGAAGCATACCAGGCAGGCGAACAGTATGGTTTTAAAGTAGAGGTGTTAAACAAAAAGAAAATTGAAAGCCTGAAGATGGGAGGCCTGCTGGCTGTAAACAAAGGCAGCCTTGACCCTCCTACATTTAGCATTATGGAATACCATCCGGCCGAAGCGGTAAATAAGAAACCTATTGTGCTGGTAGGCAAAGGGGTGGTGTACGATACCGGAGGCTTAAGCTTGAAGCCAACAGCCGGTTCCATGGACAGCATGAAAAGCGATATGGCGGGGAGCGCCGCCGTTATCGGGACCATGATCGCAGCTGCCGAAAGCAAATTGCCCGTGCACCTTATCGGATTAATTCCCGCTACGGATAACCGGCCCGGAGCCAAAGCATACGTTCCGGGTGATGTGGTAAAAATGTATGACGGAAGCACGGTAGAAGTATTGAACACCGATGCAGAAGGCCGTATGTTACTGGCTGACGCGCTGGCATATGCCAAGAAGTACAAACCTCAATTGGTTATCGACCTTGCTACCCTTACCGGGGCCGCAGCTGTAGCCATTGGCAAATATGGCATTGTGGGCATGGGCACTGCTGGCGAAAAGGCCTTTGAAAAGCTCGATGAAGCAGGGAAACAAGCGTACGAGCGTTTGGCCAGATTTCCCTTTTGGGAAGAATACGATGAGTTGTTAAAATCCAGCATAGCCGATCAAAAAAATATTGGTGGCCGCGAGGCCGGAGCTATAACAGCTGGCAAGTTTCTGGAGAAATTTACCGATTACCCCTGGATACACCTGGATATTGCAGGGCCGGCTTTTTTAGATGCTGACCATGGATATCGCATACGTGGTGGCACAGGAGTTGGTGTACGCCTCTTGTTTCACTACCTGAAAAACATGAAAGCCTGATGGAACATACACTCCCTACTATTGGCATCTCCGTAGGCGACCTTAACGGCATTGGCCTGGAGGTAATCATGAAAACCTTTAGTAACGGGGATATGCTGGACCTTTGCACCCCGGTCATTTTTGGTTCTTCTAAAACACTCAGTTACCACCGCAAAGCATTGGAAGCAGAGCACTTCCAGTTCCAAACCATCAAAGAACTAGGTAAGCTTATCCCCGGAAAAGTAAACCTGCTTAATTGCTGGCAGGAAGAAGTAAAACTGGAATTTGGCAAAGCCGACAAAACGGTAGGCACCTACGCCTTAAAGTCTCTGGACCATGCCTGTAAGGCGTTTGAAGATGGTTATATCCAGGCGCTGGTTACCGCGCCCATTAATAAGGAAACCATACAAAGCGATATCTTTCGCTTTACCGGTCATACCGATTACCTGGAAGCGCGCTACAAAGGGAAGAGCACGATGTTGTTGGTTAGCGAAGAAATGCGCATGGGCCTGCAAACCGTGCACATTCCCCTGAGTGAGGTACCCAAGGCGGTCACGAAAGATCTTATTGTAAACAAGCTCCATATCCTAAGCCGTACCCTCTTAAAGGACTTTCACATTAAAAAGGGACGGATTGCCGTATTGGCCCTAAACCCGCATGCCGGGGATGGGGGCGTGATAGGCAACGAAGACCAGGAAGTTGTGGAACCGGCCATTAAGCATGCCTTTGATGAAGGCGTAAGTGCATTTGGTCCTTACCCCGCCGATAGCTTTTTTGGCAGTGGAAAACACAAGCAATTCGATGCGATCCTGGCCATGTACCACGATCAGGGCCTGACGCCTTTTAAGGCATTGTCTTTCGGACAGGGCGTGAACTTTACTGCTGGTTTGGATATCATTCGTACCAGCCCCGACCACGGAACAGGTTTTGAAATTGCCGGAAAGAACCTCGCCAACGAAGCCAGCTTTCGCGAAGCAGTTTACCTGGCCATAGACCTGACCAGAAGGAGAGCAACTACAGAAGAGATCAACGCAGACCCCTTGGTGATAAAAAACAGAAATAAAGAACATTAGGCGTTTTTAAAGCAAAGTTTTTATTACCTTCGCGGGCTCTAATTTTGGAGAGCCTTATGAAAACATTAAAGGCATATACTATAAAGTTCTCCGGACTAGAACTCGGCACACACACCTATGATTATCAATTAGATAATGCGTTCTTTAAACATTTTGGTTTTTCTGAATTTGAGCAAGCCGGGCTTTCGGCAAAAGTGCATTTAGAGAAAAAAAGCAATCGACTGGAGTTGCTTTTTAGCATTTCCGGAACGGTGGAAGTACGTTGTGATGTGTCCAATAAGGTATTTGAAATGCCGCTAAGTACTGAACTGGAGCTCCTGGTAAAGTTTGGAGACCGTTATGACGACAGCCATGAAGATATCCTGGTGTTGCCTCAAAACGAATACGAGCTCAATATCAGCCAATACCTTTACGAAGGTGTGGCGGTAGCCGTACCTTTAAAAAAGGTAGACCCAAGTTTGGAAGAATCAGAAGAGGGAAGGGAAATGCTCAGCAAACTAAAAGAGTATAGCCCGCAGGCACAGATAGATAGTGAAGAGAAAGACCAGGAAAATACAGATCCCCGCTGGGATAAATTAAAAGATTTGTTAAACTAAAGAGAGTATAATACCATAGCAACATGGCACATCCTAAGCGCAAGCAATCCAAAACGAGAAGAGACAAAAGAAGAACGCACTACAAAGCAGTAGCGCCTACTGTAGCGGTATGCTCAGTAACAGGGGAAGCACACTTGTATCACCGCGCCTATTGGCACGAAGACAAGCTCTACTACAAGGGCAAGGTGGTGATGGAAAAAGATCAGGCCGCAGCTTAGTTTCAAGGAATAGCGCCTTGACAAACTAAATTGGATAAAAAATCTTAACAGGATCAAATAAAAGGGGGCTTATAGCCCCCTTTGGTCGTTTCAAGCCAAGGGTAGCCTGCTTTAATCAGGAAAAGCTTATCATAACTACGTGGCTTTTTTTAGGTTTGCAGCTAAGTTTCTAACAAATATTAAAACTCAATGCCTAATTTTATTTGTCATACAGGCATATAGCAAAGGCACTGATCCATACAATTGAACAACACAAATATGGCTCCAAAAGCAGCAATTACGGCCGTAGGTGGTTACGTACCGGAATACAGGCTTACCAATAAGATTTTGGAAACCATGGTAGATACTTCCGATGAGTGGATTATCTCCCGCACAGGCATAGAAGAACGCAGGATCCTTAAAGGAGAAGGCTTAGGCACGTCTTTTATGGGCCTCAAGGCCATTGATGAACTGCTTCAAAAAAGAGGTATTAAGGGGGCTGAAATAGACGCTGTGGTCTTTTGTACCACAACCGGTGATATGCCCGTAGCCGCCAATGCAGCTTACGTTTGCAGTGAAATAGGAGCCGACCACGCTTTTGGCTTTGACCTGCAGGCCGCTTGCTCCGGTTTTCTCTACGGCTTATTCACAGGTTCTCAATATATAGAAACAGGGAAATTCAAGAAGGTCTTGGTTGTAGGAGCGGATAAAATGTCGAGCATTATTGACTACCAGGACCGTACTACCTGTATTATTTTTGGGGATGGGGCCGGGGCCGTTTTGCTTGAGCCCAATGAAGAAGGCCTGGGCCTGCAGGACTCTATTTTACGTTCCGATGGTTCGGGAAGGGAGTTTCTGTATATAAAAGCAGGCGGTTCTATGTACCCGGCCAGTGAGGAAAGCGTAGCCAAGCGCGAGCACTTTGTACACCAGGAAGGACAACAGGTTTTCAAATTTGCCGTAACAAATATGGCCGAAGTGTCGGCACGCATCATGGAGCGCAACAATTTAAAGGCAGATGATGTGGCCTTTTTAGTACCACACCAGGCCAATAAAAGGATCATTGACGCAACGGCCAAGCGCATGGGAATAGGCCCTGAAAAGGTAATGCTGAACATACACAGGTACGGCAACACAACCAACGGAACCTTACCGCTTTGCTTATGGGATTACGAGAAGCAACTTAAAAAGGGAGACAACCTCATATTCTCAGCCTTCGGAGGTGGTTTTACCTGGGGCTCCATATACCTCAGTTGGGCATACGACCCGGCTTAGATTTGCTGCTGCTGTTTTAGTAGCTTTGCAGTTACCTTATATTTAGAAAAAGACGATCATAATACCAACTACATGGACATCAAAGAAATACAAAACCTCATTAAGTTTGTAGCCCGCTCCGGGGCAGCCGAAGTAAATCTTGAAACCGAAGATTTCAAGATCAACATCAAAACCGGCGGATCCGGCCAGTCCGCTGAAGGGCAGGCGCCTGCTCCACAGATCATTTCAGTACCTCAGGTACAGGCACCCGTGCAAGCTGCACCTGCACCACAAGCACCTGCTGCTGCTCCGGCTACACCCCCGGCCCCCCAGGAAAGTGCCCCCCCTGCAGAAGAGGATACCTCTAAGTACGTTACCATCAAATCTCCCATGATCGGAACATTCTATCGCAGGCCTTCTCCCGACAAAGACCTGTTTGTAAATGTGGGAGACGAAATAAAGGAAGGTACTGTGGTGTGCATCATCGAAGCCATGAAACTTTTCAATGAAATTGAAAGTGAAGTAAGCGGTAAAATCGTTAAGATCCTGGTAGACGACCAGAAGCCGGTTGAATATGATCAACCCCTATTCCTGGTTGACCCTTCCTAAGGGAAGAGCTCAAGCATCGTTCAATTTAAAAACAGCTTATGTTTAAAAAAGTATTGATCGCCAACCGTGGCGAAATTGCGTTGCGCGTAATACGTACCTGCAAAGAAATGGGGATAAAGACCGTAGCTGTATACAGCACGGCGGATGCAGATAGCCTGCACGTGCGCTTTGCAGATGAGGCGGTTTGTATAGGCCCGGCCGCCAGCGCACAATCGTATCTCAATATCCCCAATATCATTGCTGCCGCGGAAATCACCAATGCAGATGCCATTCACCCGGGTTATGGTTTCCTTTCTGAAAATGCCAAATTCTCCAAAATCTGCGAAGAAAACGGCATCAAGTTCATAGGCCCAAGCCCGGAAATGATTGAACGCATGGGCGATAAGGCTACTGCTAAGGCGACCATGAAGGAAGCCGGTGTTCCTACTATCCCGGGTTCCGAAGGCCTTCTGGAGTCTTATGAGGAGGCCGAAAAACTGGCAAAAGAAATAGGCTACCCCATAATGCTTAAGGCTACGGCAGGGGGAGGCGGGAAAGGTATGCGGGCCGTTTGGAAGCAGGAAGAACTAAAAAAATCGTGGGAGAGTGCCCGCCAGGAAGCCGGTGCTGCTTTTGGCAATGACGGCATGTATATGGAAAAGCTCATCGAGGAACCCCGCCATATTGAAATACAGGTAGTAGGCGACCAGGATGGGAGAGCCTGCCATTTATCCGAGCGCGATTGCTCTATACAGCGGAGGCACCAGAAGCTTACCGAGGAAACCCCTTCTCCGTTTATGACCGATGCGTTGCGGGAAAAAATGGGAGAATCCGCAGTAAAGGCCTGTGAGTATATCAAGTATGAAGGAGCTGGTACCATAGAGTTTTTGGTAGACAAGCACCGCAACTTCTACTTTATGGAAATGAACACCCGCATACAGGTGGAACATCCCATTACGGAACAAGTGATCGACTACGACCTGATCAGGGAGCAGATTAAAGTAGCGGCCGGTATTAAAATATCCGGTAAGAACTACGAACCCCAGTTGCATAGTATAGAATGCCGGATCAACGCAGAAGACCCCTTTAACGGTTTCAGGCCCTCACCGGGAACCATCACAACTTTTCACGCTCCCGGCGGACATGGTGTGCGTCTCGACACACATGTATACGCAGGTTACACGATTCCACCTTACTACGATTCCATGATCGCCAAGCTTATTACTACGGCTCAAACCCGCCAGGAGGCTATTGATAAAATGCGCAGGGCTTTGGATGAGTTTGTAATTGAGGGCATCAAAACCACCATTCCATTTCACCGGCAGTTGATGGACAATGCCGACTATCAGGAAGGGAATTATACTACTAAGTTTATGGAAACTTTTGTGCTTGAGTCATGACTTTAACCCTATTCAAATGTAAAATCCTGCCTAGCGGGATTTTTTTTTGCCCTGCCGTGAACTTTTCCAAACTTTTTTCGGTTCTTTACTGTGGTTAAGGTTTGGTTAATTATTTTGATTAAGTTCAAAAGAGAAAAGGGAGCATACGCTCCCTTTTTTTATTCCCAAAAAAAGCCCGGCTTAAACCGGACTTTCAAATATGATCAATAAAGGTTTGAAGGGGTACGGTAACCGGTCTGGTCCGTATACCAGTCTGCAAAACTTGCCCCAACGCTTTGCGCCCAACTGGCAAACTTGGTATGTGCTGTTACGATATCTGTTTTTTCCGTAGGATATTCAAACTTCTGGGGAAGCATAATTGCCCATGGAAAGTTGTTTTCCGTCTTGTAATACCTACCGGAACCAATGTTGCTGTCGTCATCCATTGTACCAAATAAAGCAGTATTGGCCAGGTCTGTAGGCGCGTGATCTGCCAGGTGAATTTCCTGTCCTCTTACCCGATCTTTTATAAGGAAGGGGTTTAAGTCGCTCGCTTCTGCCAAAGTTGCACCCGTTGAAAGGGAGATGGTCATATTAACGGTATCGGAAATACCTTCCTGTGTTCCCGCCTCCGTATTGTAAAAAGCACCTCCTACACGGTTGATCACACCTTCCACATTGTCAAAGGGAATCACCACCAGGTTTGTTTGACCGGCTTCGGCACCATTGCCTGAAAGACTAATGTAATTATCGGAGAGCACACCTCCGCTCACATTGCTAACCGAGGCTACCGGAATACTTGGAAACTCCATTCCAAAGCCGTTGATTACACCCGCACCAACTGCACGTACGTAATACTTTGCTTTGATCTCCACCACCTCATTCGATGCATTGCTTATGTATTGCAAACGGTAATCTACGATCAGGTCATTAAAGTCATAGTCTCCCTGCGAAGGCCAAAGGTCTTCGAAGGCCACCGTGCCATAAGTGCCGCCATTGCTGAATGTATTAAAGGCGCGGGCCGGGTCATTGGGATATTCATCCTGGTTATCGGCTACTCCGTCATTGTCCGCATCGGGATTTGAAACTACGGGCAAACAATTGTTCCCGGGGTCTGAAGCGTAGGTAGCATTGGTGATCACCAAATCGTCAATGTGCCCTCTACCCTGTCCACCGGAGCCATAGTGTTGCATAGCCACACGGTATATCCCCGTAGTACCCACATTAAAAGAAGCGGTAACTACGCTGCCGCTTGAATAGGTATGCGTATAAATGGGTGAAGACTCATTACCGTCCGTATCTACCAGCACTACATCTAAAATACGTGTATCCTGGCTGCGGTACCGGCTGATTTTATGCGTAAAGGTCACCGTAGCCCCCGCCTGGATATCCAGGTATGGTGTACGTACTTGCTTCTTATTGGTCATGCTGGTAGCCTGGCCTGAGCGGGTACTCTTCGCCCCGTTTATCTTGTCGTTCGACTTTACATCGGTACCCCAGAATTCCCAGCAGTTTGCTACCAGTGGATTCCGGTTGTTGTAGGCGTCAAAATTCTCCGAAAACTGGGCCTTTGCACCGGTAAGGGTTAAGGCCAGCAATGCGGTTATATAACTAATCTTTTTCATATCTGATATTTTTTAGTTTGGTTAGTCTAGATCTGAATCATCCAAAACCGGCAGAAAATCAAAGGTTCCCTGGGTGCCGGTTACAGACACTTCTTTTGTGGTAATGCCATAAGTAACTTCCAGGGTTTTGGTCTTAGACGGAGCCACAAAATCTATGCTACCATCCTGATCCATACGCACCATTTGCTTGATGAGCGTGTGTCCTTCTGTATCCTTTACCGTCAGTAAACTCGGGCGGTTGGTTGCGTTTACCACCTTTTCCAGGTTCAGGGTTATTTTTTTAGTTGTAGACCAGTCGAACGAATCAGCAACTTTGAGTTGCGTAAAGTTCTCTACGTTGTTGTTTACAGCGCCAGGGCCGGATGCATCTTTTTGGCAGGAAGCCACTGCAAAACCTAAAGCTAACGCTAAAAATATTTTTTTCATTTTTAATCTTTTTGATCAGTGCAACTGTAAATGTAATATATGTGCCAAAGTATAACTTTTTGATTATCAATACTTATCTGTATTCTATTTTCCCTATTTGGGAAAATACATACCTTAAAAGGAACGCTGCCCTTTTTGCTGGGTTGAGGCGCTCCCTTTTATCTTTGCGCAAATGCAGTTATTCCCTCCTTCACTTACGAAAGAATTGGATTTTGAGGTTGTTAAAGCCCATTTGAAAGCCTTCTGTCAAACTCCATCGGGCAAAGAAAAAGTAGAGGAGCTACAACCCTTGTCTCATTTTCCGGAGGTTGAAAAACGTCTTAGCCAGGCCAATGAGCTGCTGGGTTTAAGACAAGCCGATGAACACTTCCCTTCAACGCTTTTTGAAAGCATTGCGGCCTCTGCACAACGGCTAAACACCCAGGGGGTAGTGCTGGAGGCAGAAAAACTGTCTGAAATACGTTCTACCTGTATTTGCTATGCGCACATACACACCTATGTCTATAAAAAAAGGGAAATTCTGCCACAGGTGGCTACAGCTGTGTTAGCCTTGTTGCCGGAAAAAAGTATCCCTGTATACATCGATAAAGTGCTTGATGAACGTGGAAATGTTAAAAGCTCCGCCTCTCCCGCACTGGGAAAAATACGCGCTGAACTGGTTAAAAGCCGCGCTGCGGCAGACCGCATCTTTGATCGTGCACTAAAAAAATACCAGAACAAGGGTTTGCTCATTGATTTTCATGAGAGTGTTTCGGAAAACCGTAGGGTATTGGCCGTACAATCTTCCTTCAAAGGACAGGTACAAGGCATTTTTCACGGCAGCAGCAGCAAGCAAAGTGTGGTGTACGTTGAGCCTGGTGAAGCAGTTGAAGTAAATAACCAGGTGGCTTACCTGATCGATGAAGAAAAACAGGAGATCAGGCGTATCCTAAGGGCATTAAGTGGCCAGCTCCGCCCTCACATCGGGTATTTACTGGCTATAGAGCAAAAGCTCATCATGCTTGATTTTATAAAAGCCAAAGCACTTTTTGCTTACCGGGAAGAAGCGTGCATGCCCCGGTTGTATGAAAAAGGGCCTACCGAGATAGTAGAAGGCTACAACCCGGTATTGAAGATCTTTAACCGCGAAAAAGGAAAAAGTACCATCCCCCTAAACCTGAAGCTCGACGAACACCAACGCATCATAGTAATCAGCGGCCCCAATGCCGGGGGCAAATCCATTACGCTGAAAACACTCGGGCTTATGCAGCTTATGTTGCAATGCGGGCTGCTCATCCCGGTGAATCCGCGCAGTAGCTTTCGGGTGTTTTCATCGCTGATGGGCGATATAGGCGATAGCCAATCCATCGAAAATGAACTGAGTACCTATAGTTCCAAGCTGGAAAAGATGAAGCACTTCCTGCAATGGGCCGATGAGGACAGCCTCTTATTGCTTGATGAGTTTGGTTCGGGTTCTGACCCGCAACTAGGCAGTTCGCTGGCACAGGTTTTCCTAAAAAAGCTAAACAAGTTTGGCACCTACGGCATTTTTACAACCCATTACAACGCCATTAAAGCATTGGCAGCCAAACAAGCCGGGGTAGTAAATGCCGCCATGCTGTTTAATAAAAAAACCTTCAGCCCGGAATACAGGCTCGAAGTGGGGAACCCGGGAAGCAGCTATACTTTTGAAGTGGCTGAGCGCACGGGCATTCCCAAGCATATTATACACGAAGCCCGCCAAATCACAGATGACACTACCCTGGAAGTAGACCGGCTGCTGGTGCAGATCCAGGAGGATAAACTCCAGTTGGAGAAAGCCAAGGGAGACCTGAGCACCGAGCTGCGCAAGTTGAAAAAACTACAGCACACGCAACAGCAAACCATCAATAAGCTGGAAGAAAAGTTAGGCAAGCAATCCCGTCAAAATGAAGAAAACGACCGCAAAATGTATTGGGGCGTGCGCTTTCAAAAACTGGTAGAGAGCTGGTTGGACCAAAAGACCCAAAAAGACAAAAAAGAGGTAATCGCGCGGTTCATCGGCATGCTGAACCAGCGTGCCGGGGAGGTTCAGGTGGAAGAGAAAAAAACCTTTACCAAATCTGAAAAAAGAAGGGTACAAACCCTGGAAAAACTCAAGCAGGCCCCTGTAAAGATCGGAGATAAGGTAAGGGTGTTGAGTTCTAAACTAGAAGGTACTATAGAAGAGGAAAAGGGAGATAGATATAAAGTGGTAATTGGAGGTGCTATGGTAAGCTGGCTTCAGCGAGAGCAGTTTATTGCTGCCGATGCAAAGCTGGAACAAATAAAAAAACCAAAAAAAAGGAAAAAAGACTTTGTCCAAAAAGAAGTTCCAAAACCTACCTCACCTCAAAAAAACAAAAAGGAAACCTGAGTTGACTTCCGCCTTGAAACTTTTTGCCCCCGAAAAAGCGGATTGTTTATGAAAGGGGTTTCAACAAAACCTAAAAGCCTATTTTTGGCGCAAAAGCCAATTTATGGAAGAAACAACCCCTCCCCTTTTAACCAACGATGCCGTAGTACTCGGATTGCTCGCCCTTATCCTCGGTTTTGTGTTTTTTACCTCCAGCAGTAAGGCTCCTTTTTGGAAAAAGTTTTACACCTATGTTCCCGCCCTGCTCTTGTGTTACTTCATCCCTTCCATCTTTAATTCGCTGGGGGTAATTGACGGAGAACAAAGTCAACTTTATTTCGTAGCCTCTCGTTACCTGCTGCCTACCTCTTTGGTATTGCTTACGCTGAGCATCGACCTTAAAGAAATTTGGAAGCTGCGTCATAAAGCCGGGCTTATGTTTCTGGCCGGCACCGTAGGCATTGTGGTTGGCGGCCCCCTGGCCATTCTGATCGTGAGCACTTTTGCCCCGGAAGTGGTAGGTGGGCAGGGGCCGGATGCCGTATGGCGCGGACTTTCGACTATCGCCGGAAGCTGGATCGGAGGCGGGGCCAACCAGGCGGCTATGTTTGAAGTATTCAAACCCAGTGGCGCCTTGTTCTCCGCCACCATCGCGGTAGATGTTATTGTGGCCAATGTATGGATGGCCTTTTTGCTTTACGGAGCAGGTGTTTCAAAAAAAGTAGACCGGTTTTTTAATGCAGATGCTTCCGCTGTAACCCGCTTGCGCGAAAAGGTGGAGAACTACCAATTGGGCATTGCCCGTATACCTAGCCTCACAGACATTATGGTAATTTTAGCGATCGGCCTGGGTGCTACGGCAGTGGGGCATTTTGGCGCTGATCTGATCTCTCCTTTTGTAGAAGAAAATTACCCTGAACTGGCCAAATTCAGTCTGACCAGTGCTTTCTTTTGGCTCATTGTCATTTCCACTACCATTGGCATTATCCTTTCTTTCACCAGGGCTTCCTTGTATGAAGGTGCAGGCGCTTCAAAAATTGGAAGCGCTATGCTCTATATTTTGGTGGCCACCATTGGCATGAAGATGAATGTAATGGCCGTTTTTGATAACCCGGGTCTTTTTATGGTCGGCTTCATATGGATGATCATTCACGTAATTGTATTGCTTTTGGTAGGCAAGCTCATTAAAGCTCCTTTCTTCTTTGTTGCCGTGGGTAGCCAGGCCAATGTGGGAGGAGCAGCCTCCGCACCCATTGTAGCAGGGGCTTTTCACCCGTCACTGGCACCTGTAGGTGTGCTACTGGCTGTATTAGGCTATGCACTTGGCACTTATGGAGCCTACCTCTGTGGCTTATTGATGCAAGCCGCAGCTAGTTAATTACTAAAGATGTATATGATACCACCAAGAAGCCTCATTTTCCTTCTTATCCCCTGCATTTTTTGGATTTCCCTCTCTGCCCAAACAACAGAAGAAGATGCCAAAGTTATACGGGCGCTGTACAACCAGGCACTACGCGACCAACAAGGATATAAATGGTTGGAGCAGCTTACGAATATTGGTGGCAGGCTGGCGGGCTCTCCCGAGGCTACACAAGCTGTAACAGACTTTGCTTTGGTAGCAGAGAAGCTGGGCTTCACCTCCCGCCTGCAGCGGGTGAAAGTACCCCGCTGGGAAAGGGGACAAAAAGAAACGGGATACATACTTGTCCGGGGCGAGAAACGCACAGTGCGCCTCTGTGCCCTGGGTGGTTCGGTAGCCACACCGGAGGAAGGGCTTACTGCCGAGGTGGTAGAAATTACGGATTTTAATCAATTGGATAGTGTAGACCTATACAACAAGATTGCCTTTTTTAACATCCCGATGGACCCGACCTTCATCAATCCGTTTTTTGCCTACGGCAGTGCCGTTAAGCAACGTTGGGCCGGAGCCGTGGAGGCCAGCAAAAGAGGGGCGGTTGGCGTTGCCATACGCTCTTTGAGCAGCAGCATAAACAAATACCCCCATACCGGGAGCATGACTTATGAAGGGGCAACACGCAAGATACCGGCAGTGGCTTTAAGTACTTATGATGCCGAAGCATTGAGTGACGCACTGGAGGAGGTCCCCGGCACTAAATTGCACTTTAAGACCCATTGCACCTGGCACGACAGCACCTATAGCTACAACCTGATCGCTGAATTAAGAGGAAGCGAAAAACCCGATGAGATCATTGTAATTGGTGGGCATATTGACAGCTGGGACCTCGCAACCGGGGCGCATGATGATGGAGCGGGTTGTATGCACGCTTTGGAAGCGGCCTACCTGTTAAAGGAACAGGGCCGGCTACCCAAGCGTACGTTGCGCGTGGTTTTCTTCATGAATGAGGAATTTGGCTTAAACGGTGCCCGGGAATATGCCCGTATTGCTAAGGAAGCCGGAGAAAAACATGTACTGGGCCTGGAGTCTGATGCAGGAGGTTTTGTTCCCCGCGGATTGAGCATAAAAACAAATGACAGCACACTTGCCCAGATTAAGCGTTTCAGGGAATTGTTAGAACCCTATGGCATCCATCAATTCTTTAAAGGAGGAGGGGGTGCCGATATAAATCAAATCAAAGACGAGGGAATAGTACTTATAGGTTTGCGGCCGGATAGCCAGCGTTATTTTGATTTACACCACTCAGAACTGGATGTATTGGAACAGGTAAACCCGAGGGAATTCGAACTAGGTTCGGCCACTTTAGCGGCCGTAATTTACCTGCTAGACAGGCACGATATGATTGGCCAATAGATTTTTTTAAAAAATTTCAATTTTACGTGAACCTTCGGAAACAGTTCTAGTTATTATCGTTGGTTAAGGTTTGGTTAATTGTTTTGATTAAGTTCAAAAATGAAGGGGGCGCTTGCCCCCTTTTTCTTTTTTAAACCTATTTTTAGAGGCAATTAATGGAAGATAACCTATGAAGTTAAACGGCAAAGCTGTTTTCAGGAACCATCAAGCCCAGGTTGTAGAAGATGTTGAAGAGTACGTCAGGCAATGGCTAAGGCAACATCCTAGCGGGAAGATCTACGTAGGCTGCGATTCAAAAAGGCGTGGGGCTACGGTGAAATACGCCACAGTGATCTGCATGTGGCATGTGGGGCATGGCGTTAGCGAATTATACAAAAATGAACTTGTTCCGGCCCCAAGCGACCGTTTTACACGTTTGTGGAACGAAGTTACCCGTGCCGTTGAGGTAGCGGATCAACTTAGGAGCCTGAGCGATATTCACGTGCACGTAGACATCAATTCCAACCCGGCTTTTAAATCAAACCAATTGTATGACGCCAGTATCGGTTTAATTACTTCTATGGGATTTAAAGGAGCGGGAAAACCTTTTTCATGGGCAGCCAGTTGCGGCGCACATAAACACTGCCAGTAAATTTCTCCTTTGTTAACAAGTTGGTTCTTTAACACTTACCCTCTCACTCTAAAAGAATCCTGATAATAATTATTTAGAAGCCAACCAGTTATATTTGTTTATTCCGTTTAGATGGTTATCTTAGTGGCGCAGTAATCCACACAACCATAAAAAGTTATGAACTTATTCATCCAGTTATTTGGTGCTCTTACCCAGGATCATCAATTTGGAGGAGGTGGAAGTTCATTGGAACGCATTAACGCACCAAGCAAACCCTCCCATATTTCGCCCGACAGAGCACGTTTGTTTAAGCAATACAATCACGCGTTCAGGCACTTGTCATAAGTCCTTAGTAAGCCAATAAAGCTTCGCTCGCCTCTCTTACTTTTTCTCCATTGGGGATCATGGTACTTTCCAGCGTACTGTTCAAAGGAATAGCCGGCATGTTCTCGGCCCCCACAACTTGTATCGGTGCATCCAGGTATTCAAAGCAATTTTCCTGCACAAAACCCGCCAGTCCCTGTGCAAAAGAATTCCTCACCGGTTCTTCGGTAAGGATCATACAACGGCCATGTTTTTTCACGCATTCCATGATAAGTTCCTCATCAAGCGGGTAAAGGGTACGTATATCTACTACTTCAACCCTACCGGATAAAGCTCTACGCGCTTCTTTAGCCCAATATACGCCCATGCCGTAGGTGATGATACACATGCTTTCATTATTGGCAACGGCTTCCTCATCAGAAGGATAGGCAATGCGTCCCTTGCCGAAAGGGATTATGTAATCTGCCGAGGGCTCCACGGTTTTGGCATCTTCCGTGCCTTTAATCTTACTCCAGTACAAACCTTTATGCTCCAACATTACCACCGGGTTGGGGTCATAGAAAGCTGCTTTCATCAACCCTTTTAAATCGGCTCCCGTACTGGGATAAGCTATTTTTATGCCCCTGATGTTGGTCAAAACACTCTCCACACTGGAAGAATGATACGGCCCGCCACTGCCATATGCCCCTATAGGCACACGTATAACGGTATTTACCGGCCACTTCCCGTTGGAAAGGTAGCAGGAGCGGCTTACTTCAGAAAACAACTGGTTCAAGCCGGGCCAGATGTAATCGGCAAACTGTACTTCCACAAAAGGCTTTAAACCCACAGCACTCATACCTACCGTAGACCCTATGATAAACGCTTCCTGTATAGGTGTATTAAAAACACGCTCATCGCCAAAGCGCTCCGCCAAGGTAGCCGCCTCCCGGAATACTCCGCCCAGGCGTCCACCTACATCCTGCCCGTAAAGTAAGGTTTCGGGATGTTCCTCCATCAGCTCGCGGATGGCAAACAGGGCCGCATCAACCATTACCGTCTTGTCTTTTCCGGCCGGAGCACGTTCCCCTTTTTCCTCCGTAACGGGTGTAGGGGCAAAATCGTGCGTAAAAAGATCTTCAGGACGGGGATCTTCTTGTTGAAGCGCTTTCTCATAATCTGAGCGCACCCGCTCTTGAGCTTCTTTTTCTATCTGATCGAGCGCTTGTGCCGAGAAGCCATTTTCAAGGCAATGTGCGCGCAGTTTCGGATAGGGATCACGTGTGGCATGCTCTTCCAGGTCATCCCGGTAAAACTCTTTGCGTACCCCTGAGGTGTGGTGATTCAACAAAGGCACTTTGGCGTGTACCAGAAAGGGCTTTCGCGTATCCCGTATGGTTTGTAAAACCTCTTGTATGGTATGGTAGCACAGTTCGAAGTCCGTACCGTCAATAGTCCTTACCTCAATATGCTTAAACCCCTGTGCATACTCACTCGCATCCTGCACACGGATCTCCTTGGCGTTTGCTGAAATGTCCCATTCGTTGTCTTGCACCAAAAATAAAATAGGCAGGCTCTTCAAGGCAGCCATATGCAAAGCTTCGGAGACCTCTCCCTCGGTGAGGGCGGCATCCCCGATAGAGCATACGGCCACTGCTTTTTCACTATCCTTAGCCAGCCCCTGCAGTTCCTTATAGCGTATGCCCAATGCCACACCTGCCGCAGGAATTGCCTGCATACCTGTTGCAGATGATTGATGCGGGATCTTGGGTTTATCCGGGTCGTTGAGACTGGGGTGTGCATAATAGGTGCGTCCGCCCGAAAACGGATCGTCCCGCTTGGCGAGTAGCTGCAACATACAGTCGTAAGGACGCATCCCGATGCCCAATAAAATAGAATCATCCCGGTAGTAAGGGGATACAAAGTCGTAGGGTTCAAGTTGCATACCTAACGCCAGTTGTATAGCCTCATGCCCGCGGGAGGTAGCATGCACATACTTGGCCGTGACCTCTTTGTTTGCCTCGTACAAATCCGCCATTGCTTTGGCTGTGCTCATCAGCCGGAAGGCTTTTTTTAGTATTTCTTGGGAAACGCTCAGGGTTTTGCTTTCTGAAGCCTGCATTTATGCTATTTTTATGGGCCTACAAATATCGTAAACTAAACCCGAAGGGGCAGAATATCCAATCCAAACAAGTATATCATGGCGTATTTTACAGAAGATTTCAATGTATTTTTCAGGGAATTGGCTGCGAATAATCACAAAGAATGGTTTGATGCCAACCGCAAGCGTTACCAAAATTCCGTTAAGAAACCTTTTGACATCTTTGTAGCAGATGCCCTGGCCAATATCCACAAGCACGACCCTTCGGTAAACATAGCCGCAAAGGATGCCATTTTCCGGATCAACCGCGACATACGCTTCAGCAAAGACAAAACCCCTTATAAACTGGACCGAAGTGCCATTTTATCCAGTGGGGGAAGAAAAGACCACAGTGTACCCGGTTTTTATGTGGCGCTGGGTCCGGAGCAGGTTTCTTTAGGCGGAGGTGCCTATTTTTTACCGCCCGATAAGCTGCTTGCCTTACGCCAGGCAATTGCTCAGGAACCCAAGCGCTTTGAAAGACTCCTCGCCAAACCTGCCTTTAAGAAGCACTTTGACAAAGGCATACAGGGCGAAGAAAACAAGCGCTTACCCAAAGAATTGGCGTCTGCAGCAGAAAGCACACCCCTTCTTTTCAAAAAACAGTTTTACTATATGGCTCATTTGACTCCCGACCTCGTGGAGTCGGAGAAACTTATGGACACCTTAATGGAGCATTATCACGCTGCATATGA
>JANQPD010000076.1 GCA_028285465.1 Owenweeksia sp.
CTTTGGTTGTGATCTCGCGTTGTACTTCTTTAATAAAAATATCGAACTCCGGCATACCCGGCTCTACATCTGGCCCTAATACCGCTGCGTTTAACGAGTCTGCTTCCAGGTTAAATGTAACGGAGCGCTCAACGATATGGGGCAAGGCCTGTAGTTTTTTACCCGAGGCTGCGCTGCCCGTAAAGGTGATGGTATCGCCCGTTTGTACGTGCTCAACAATGCCCCGGCCCAGGCCACTCACCAACTGCAGGGCTCCTTCAGGTAAAATGTTAGCCTCTACAATAGCCCGCACTACTTCCTCTGTCAGAAAAGAGGTATACTCTGAGGGTTTCACCACTGCGGGTACGCCTGCCATAAGGTTCACGGCTATTTTCTCCAGCATACCCCATACCGGAAAATTAAAGGCGTTGATGTGCACGGCAACGCCCCGTTTGGGTACCATAATGTGGTGCCCGATAAAGGTTCCTCCCTTTGAAAGGGCTGCGGGTTGCCCATCCACGTAATAAGGTAAATCCGGGAATTGCCTGCGCAAAGAGGCATTGGCAAATAAATTGCCTATACCCCCTTCAATGTCTACCCAGCTGTCTATCTTGGTAGCCCCGGTCTGATAGCTGGTTTCGTAAAACGAATGCCTGCGTTCATGGAGATAGAGCGCCAGTGCCTTAAGCATGCGTCCACGCTCCTGAAAGGTCATTTTGCGCAGTGCTGCTCCTCCTTTTTTACGCCCGTATTGCAGGATGGATGCATAATCAAGGCCCCGGCTGGATACAATGCCGATCGGGGCTCCGGTGATGGCATCAACGGCTTGTAACTCTTCGCCTTCCCCATCGGTCCAGGCACCCAGCACATAGTTTTGTATATTTTTCATTCGGAAGAAAATACTTGTTTGGAGGGCTAAAGGTACGGGCTATAGCCAGGGAGTACAAGTGCGTGCTTTACGGAGCTATGTTAAAGCCCATAAAGATGCCGGTCAAAAAGAAGGTTTCCTGGCCAGGTAATATTTTGCTTACGCACTTTTTAACACAAATTTTCCTTTCTTTGAACCCTTCCGAAGGGTGCAAGCTTTTACGACAACAAGACACATTAAATTGAGCAAAATCAGGATATTGCATACCATACGCCAGGGGATGATCGGTGGAGGCGAAACGCATGTGCTGGACTTGGTAAGTGCATTGGATCCAGCGCTTTTCGAATCGGAGGTGTTGTCGTTTACAGACGGGGAAATGGTGAGCCGTCTCGCTGCACTGAACGTACCTTGCACGGTTATTTATACGGAAAAAGGCTTTGACTACAAGGTTTGGGGAAAGGTGTACGACTTGATCCGGAAAGGAAACTTTGACCTGGTACATGCGCATGGCACACGGGCTTGCTCCAACAGCTTCAGGGCTTCTAAAAAAAGTGGCCTGCCATTGGTTTATACCATTCATGGATGGTCTTTTCACCAGGATCAAGGTTTGTTAACGCGCACGGTACGCGAGCTCAGTGAGCGTTTTTTGGTGAACCAAAGCGTTAGGAATGTAGCGGTATCGGAAAGCAACCGTGAAGAAGGCGTTAAGAAGCTCGGTATGCCCAACGCGGTGGTCATAAAAAACGGCATCAATCTCCAAAAGTTTGACCCAGACAGAGTTTTTGAGCTCTCCCGGAACCACTTTGGAATACCGGAAGGAAAACTTCTTGTGGGCATGATCGCGCGCCTTACTGTACAAAAGGATCCACACACCTTCCTCAAAGCAGCTGCCGCGGTACTAAAGGTACTTGAGCACGTTCATTTTGTTTTAGTTGGAGGAGGCGACCTGGAAGAAAGTTGCCGCCAACTGGCGAAAGAACTAAACATAGAAGCCAGCGTAACATTTGCAGGGTTTCATACAAATGTGCCCGCTGTACTGAATATATTGGATGTGTATTGCCTGCCCTCTTTGTGGGAAGGGCTTCCCATAGGAATCCTGGAAGCCATGGCCATGCGCAAAGCCATTGTGGCTACCCCTGTAGACGGTACCAAGGAAATTTTAACGCATGGGCAAACCGGGCTTTTGTTTGATGAACAGGATGAGCAGCAACTGGCAAAGGCTTTACTGCACCTGTTGGAAAATCCTGCTATACGCAAACAACTCGGGCAAAATGCGCAAAATGAAGTACGCAAGCATTATTCTACGCAGCGGGTGGCTGATGAGGTAGGAGCTTTGTATAAAGACGTTATCCGCGCTTAACCCGTTTCTTTTAAAGCCGGGAGGTACTTTGCTTATCCTTCTTCCGGCCGAGTTTGCCGATCACCCCCAAAAGCAACAATACCCAAGGGGTGCCGTGCAGTAGCAGGTCAAACCAATCCATAAGCTGCATCCCCTCTGCACCACCGGCCACCCATTTCACTTTACCCCATATATGCGGCTCCGGAAAAAAGGGGGCAAGCCCCAGGGTTAATGCAACTACTGCAATAGGCAACAAATGCTTTCTACAAAAGATCAATAGGTTTTTCACGATCAAATGCGGTAGGTAATCGCGTTTATATTCATACCTGCGCCAACGGAGGCCATAAGTACAACATCCCCAGGCCTAAGTTCGTGCCCCGCAAAATCATCCAACAATAACATATCGAGCAGCGTGGGTACGGTAGCCACAGAGCTGTTGCCCAAATACTGAATGGTCATCGGCATGATCCCTTCGGGCACCGCTTTTTTATAGGAACGGTAAAACCTTTTCACAATGGCCTCGTCCATTTTTTCATTTGCCTGATGGATCAATATTTTTTTTATTTCTTCAACGCCCACCCCACTTTTGTCCAAACAACTTTTCATAGCCAGAGGCACCTGGTTCAAGGCAAATTCATAGATCTTATGCCCTTTCATTTTAATATACCGCGTTTCTTCGCCTAAATTGGTATTATAGGATTTGTCATAATAGAGGTAATACGCTTCTTCTTTGGTAAACGTTTGTGCCGCCACCGAAAGAATACCCTGGTCTCCCTCTCCTTCTACTGCTTCTATAACCGAAGCGGCGGCTCCATCCGCGTAGATCATAGAATCCCGGTCATGCGGGTCTAGCACACGGCTTAGCGCTTCTGCCCCAATGATAAGGAATTTCTTTCCCTCTCCCGCTAGTATGTAATTGCGGGCAATAATCAGTCCTTGTATCCAACCCGGACAACCAAAAAGGATGTCATACGCCACACAGTCAGGATTTCTCACCCCAAGGTCGTGCTTTACACGGGAAGCCAGGCTTGGTAAGATATCCGTTTGCACCGTGCCACCG
The DNA here is from genome assembly GCA_028285465.1 of Owenweeksia sp. Classification (GTDB taxonomy): domain Bacteria; phylum Bacteroidota; class Bacteroidia; order Flavobacteriales; family Schleiferiaceae; genus JANQPD01. Next base: position 3,247 of record JANQPD010000076.1, read on the forward strand.
GGTATGTTTCCGAAATTGTGCGCTACAATAATGCCGTCCAATACCTCTATATCTAAACCGGCAGCGGCTATTGCCTTTTTTGCGGCTATACTGGCCATATCGGAAGTCTGGAGTTCCCGGCTTAAATAACGCCTCTCTTCAATGCCCGTAATGGCCTTGAATTTTTCAATGATCTCCGCGCTGTCCTTGTCTATTTTACTACCCGAAGCATCGTAGAAATGGGCATGGGCGAACCGAGCGTTAGGTATTACCTCCGTAGGGATATAAGCCCCTGTTCCTGTTATTTTGATGTTCATGTTGCACGATTGTCGTTCTCAATCCGAAAACAGAGGAGAGAAGCTGTACAGATTTGACGCAAAGAACCGCAAAAAACACGAAAAACTCTACTCTTTAAACATGTTGCCTACTAAGCGTCCGCTTTTACCCTGTACATCATCCGGTAAATGCATTATGTCTTTGATAAAAAAATATTAACGTCATGTGAACAAAACCGTTTTTGTTTATGTTTTTGAAGAAATTGTTAAACAAAAATTGTTGATTATGAAAAAGTTCCTTTTAAAATGGCCTATCTTATTGATTACCGCAGCTCTGCTTGCAGTGAGCTGTAGTGATGATGATGACGATAATGGCAACAATGATACCCAAAAAACCATTGCTGCCACTGTGGAGGGGGATGCCCGTTTTACACTCCTCCTGGACGCCTTAACCCGCACCAACCTGGTTGATGATTTGGCAGATGCCGGTGCAGAGTTTACGGTTTTTGCGCCTAATGATGCTGCGTTTACGGCACTGTTGGGAGACATGGGATACAACAGTGTTGCTGAGTTGGAAACGGCTTTAACCACTCCTGTTTTACGCAACATTTTACTGTATCATGTATTAGGTGCTAAGGTTACTTCTGATATGGTAGCTACCGGATACGCCACTACCGAAGCCACAAATGCAGACGGGGATAAGCTAAGCTTGTTTACCCGCAGCAGCGGAGGTGTTTCTGTCAACGGTATCAGCAATGTGGAAGACCCCGACATTATGGCCTCAAATGGGGTAATTCATGAAGTGACTGCGGTACTTATGCCCTTAAATATTGTACAATTGGTTGCTTTGAACACAGAAACCTATTCTTCCCTTACCGCTGCCTTAGGTGCTGCAGATGGTAATTTGGTGGCTGTGTTGAGTAGCGAAACAGATATATACACCGTTTTTGCCCCGGACGATGATGCCTTTGCCGATTTGTTAACCACTACCGGTAGCGCTGACTTAAACGAACTGATCACCAATTTAGGCGGTACAGATGTGCTGGCTAATGTCTTGTTATACCATGTTGTATCGGGTAATATCAGAGCAGAAGATCTTTCTAACGGCCCTGTACCTACTGCTTTCCCCGGTAATTCTATTGACGTAGTCGTAGGTAGCGAAGTAACCCTTAACGGTACAAGCACAGTTAAAGAAACGAATATACAGGGAACGAATGGGGTAGTGCACCGCATTAGTGCTGTATTGCAACCCTAATTTGTTTAGCGACACAATTATCCTCATACCAAAGCGCCCCGCAATGCGGGGCGCTTTATTTTTCTATATCGCTTTTTAAAAAGCCTTATCCCTTTTCCATTGTCTCTTTGCTTCCGGGTAGTTTTCCATAGCCCATATTCCAGAAAAGGAATGCCCATTTATCTGCCTGCTCCTGGATGATCTTATCGGTTGGTTTTCCGGCTCCATGCCCGGCATTGGTCTCAATACGGATCAATACGGGCTTTTTTCCTGTATGATACTCCTGCAAACGCGCTGCAAATTTAAAGCTATGGGCGGGCACCACCCGGTCGTCATGATCTCCGGTAAATACCATGGTGGCCGGATAGCTTGTGCCTTCTGTAAGTGCATGGTAGGGAGAATAGCCATACAGGTATTCAAACATTTCCTTACTATCTTCTGCAGTACCGTAATCGTATGCCCAACCGGCACCTGCCGTAAACTTATTGTAACGCAGCATATCCAAAACACCTACCGCGGGAAAAGCTACCTTAACCAAGTCCGGGCGCTGGGTCATTGTTGCTCCTACCAGCAGACCTCCGTTAGACCCTCCGGCTATGGCAAGTTTATCTCCTGTAGTATACTTATTAGCTATCAGGTACTCCGCTGCGGCAATGAAATCGTCAAATACGTTTTGTTTGTTCATCTTGGTACCTGCACTGTGCCATTCCTCCCCATATTCTCCTCCTCCACGCAGGTTAGCCACGGCATACACGCCTCCATTTTCTAAAAACAGAATGTTTGAGGTGCTGAAGCTCGGAGTAAGACTGATGTTAAACCCTCCATAGCCATACAGCAAAGTAGGGTTTGTACCATCCAGGGCCACTCCTTTTTTATGCGTAATGATCATCGGTACTTTTGTCCCGTCTTTTGATTGATAAAATACCTGGGTAGAAGTATACTGCTCCGGATCAAAGTCTACCCCGCTCTTATTGTACACCGATGACGCTCCGCTGGCAATGTCGTATTTGAACGTGGTCCCCGGATATACGTAGCTGGTAAAGCCATAATAGATCACCGTATCTTCCACCCTACCGCCAAAGCCTCCTGCCGAACCAAGGCCAGGCAACTCAATTTCACGTTCCATCTCTCCCTCCATACTGTATTGGTATACCTTTTCGGTAGCATCTACCATATAGGTAGTAAAGAATTTGCCCCCAGCGGTACCTACGCTTAATACGTGCTCTGTTTCGGGGATGAAGTCCTGCCAATGCTCAACCCCCAGCTTATCGTAGGTGGTGCTTACAACCCTGCCATTTGGTGCATTCAGGTTGGTTTCAATAAATAGCTGCTCTCCTTCTGTATGAATAATACTATGGTCATTTTCATAATTGGCTACCATATTTACGATGGGAGCGCCAGCTACGTCCAGGCGCTGTATGTACAGCTCATTCCCTGTGGTGGAAGTAGCTGCGGAGATTACCAGGTAGTTGTTGTCTTCCGTAACATATCCTCCTACGTACCTGCGTGGCGTTTTTTCTCCGCCAAAAATGAGCTTATCTGTATTTTGAGGGGTGCCCAATTGATGAAAGTACAACTTGTGGTATTGAGTCATTCCGCTCAATGTACTGCCCTCCTTGGGTTTGTCGTAACTGCTGTAGTAAAAGCCTTCTTTGCCCTTCCAGCTAAGGCCCGAGAACTTGACATCTACCAGGGTGTCTTCTACCTGTTCCTTTGTTTCTGCATTAAGTACAATTACTTTGCGCCAATCCGAGCCTCCTTCTGAGATCTGGTACGCCAACAAACTGCCATCATCCGTGAAGCTTAAACCAGCCAGCGAAGTAGTGCCGTCTTCAGAGAATTCATTGGGGTCGAGAAAAACTGCGGCTTCATCCTTGCTTTCACCGTTTTTAAACCGCAACAATACATACTGGTTCTGCAAACCGTTATTTTTATAAAAATAGGTGTAATTCCCCCTTACAAAGGGAGCCCCTACTTTTTCATAGTTCCAAAGGTTTGTTAAACGGGAATTGATCTCTTCACGATAAGGGATCTCTTCCAGGTAACCGAAGGTGACTTCATTCTGTGCCTTTACCCAAGACTCCGTCTCTTCGCTTAGATCATCTTCCAGCCAACGGTACGGGTCTGGCACCTCTGTACCAAAATACGTGTCGTATACACTGGTGTCTTTCCTGGTTTCGGGATAGTTCAATGTGGTTTCGTTTTCTGTTTCTGCGGGATTGCTACACGCACCAAGTGCTATAAGGGCCACCAGTGCAGTAATTTTCTTGTTTTCCATATTGTTTGGGGTTTTTTGGCATGAACCATAGGGCAGGTAAATATAAGCAGCTAACTTCAAAAAAAATCCCTGCCGGTAATACCGGCAGGGACTTTTCTATTTTAAAGAAAGAAAGTGTCTAATCCTGAAAAACTACTCTAAACACTTTAAAGCCTTTTTCACTACTCACTTTCACATTGTATACACCTGCTGCCAAATCAGAAATCCCTATCTCCTGACGGCCGGTGTTGCTGAAGTTGTAGCTGCGCAAAAGCCTGCCATCGATGGCCAATATCTCTACATCCAGCTTCTGGCTGTTTTTATCCATATCTTCAACATAGAACGCTCCTTTGGCCGGGTTCGGATATAAGGTTACCGTAGAAAGCTCATGTTCATCCAGGCTTATATCACAATCTTCTACATAAATACTTACGGTAGCATCATCATCGGGACACGCAGCTCCACTCACTTCGTAGCGGAAGTCATAAGTCGCTCCTGCGGTCACTGCGGACGGATCAAAGTTGCTGCCGGTAAGGCCACCGCTGCTGTTCACATCCACCCAGGTTCCACCTGCCGTTACGCCTCCACCTAAATAGGTGCTGAGATCTACTACAGCTGACGTATCGCAAAGGGTATCCGCTGCATCCGTTCCGGCATTGAGGGTTGCTTCTACCACACCCTGAACAGAATCTGCCGTACTGATACAAGCACCGCTCACTATCATCTCATAAACATAGTAGTAGCGCGTAGGACCAAAGTCTGAGCTGTCTGCAGTAAGCAGGTTAGGCACCCCGTAAGGATAGCTTGCACCTGCCGTTGGGCGCCACAAAATACCTGTACCGCTAATGGGGATCACGCCCATGAAGTAGGTACCTGCAGCCAGGAAGATGCCCACCTCTTTCTGGCTTGTATCCGCACCGGCAAAGCTCACCAGCTTACTTACCTGCAAGGTATCTGTTCTTGTAGGATCCAAAATGGCTACTACAAAATCCAGCGCTCCGTTTACAGCAAAGGTGGCCGAATCAATACGCACATCCTGATGCGCAGTGATAAACTGGCCATTTGTGAAGTTCCCTGTGGGGTAGGCATTGGCGCTGATGTTCAGCCCGGGGCCAACCACAGCACCAGGGCCGTTGCTCAATACAGATTGGGCCTTGAAAGTGCTGGTCACCGTAATAGGTACGTCAACGCTGTCGCCATAGGCAATGAAGTCATCATTGGCATCTGTCCACAAAATATCCGAGGCCGAAGTAACGCCTGAAAGGGTAGCCGTACCGGGGCCGCAAGTCGTATCACCCGTAAGAACCGGGGCCAGGAGACCTGCACAGCTAGCGCAGGCATCAACCTGTATGTCAAAGAATGCCGTATCCGCAGGACAGCCGGCTATACCTGGTACGGTATAATACAGGGTGTAATTACCTGCTAATGCCACAGGGTCTAGTATACTACCTGTGAGGCTGCCTCCAAGACCTGTACCGCCCCAGGTACCACCGGTTGCGGCATCTGCGGTAAGGAAAGTGCTCATGTCTACAGTACCTCCGTTATCACAGAAGGCCAGGGTGCTGCCGTTTCCGGCACTAAGGCTTATGATGTACGAGGTAACGGTTTGGGCAGTACCCATGCACATTTTGCTTACTACCAGATCAAAGGTGTAATAAATACGTGCCTGGCTGGAAAAGTTAGTACTGTCAATACTCATCAGGCCAGCCAAAGTGTAGGGGTAAGATGCTCCCGCGGTAGACCTGAAGAGCTGACCTGCACCGCTGATGAAATCTACATTCATGAAGTACACCCCTGGTGTGAGTACCAGGCCTACAGGCACCTGGTAGTCTCCGGTGGTAGTCCCTGTGGTGAATTCAGCGCTACGCTGCAATTCTGTATTTCCGCTGTCGTCTAACGAAATACGCACGGCAGCTGTTACCTCGCCATTTGCACGTACCGTCATGCTGTCAATGCGAATGGTATCCATTACGGTAATCCATTGCCCATTGCTAAAGTTGCCAAACCCACTGGCCGCGATGCTCGTTAACGGACCTACGTTTCCGGTGAGCCCTCCGTAGGCTGCCTCTATGACACTAACCGTGGTGTCGTTAGACGTAAAGAACGATAGCGTATCGTCATCGCTAAACACTACCTGGTTGGCCCCGTTTAACAGCACGAGGTTGCTGCCCAGTGTTGTATTGAACCCGGTAAGTCCAGGTGTACAAATACTGTCGTTAGCCACATTAGAGGCAAAGGAGGCGCAACTGGTAGCAAAAGCAAAAGGACCTACCCAGGTGCTCACATTACCTAAACCGCAGGAGTCCTGCACATAAAATTCGTATCCTGTACCAGCTGTAAGGCTTGACAGGCTCAGTGTGTCATTGGTTGCAGCCATAGGTGTGCCTGTACCAAATGCAAAACCTGCCGGGCCATATTCCACATTCCAGTTAGAGGCGCCCCCGGTGGTCCAGAAGATATCCGCAGAAGTAGCCGTGATGTTGGTTACACCCAGTGCTGTGGGATCCGGGCATGCAGGCAGGGCTTCGTAAAAGAAATCGTCTACGTATACCTCCCATATATCTGTACCGTGTACGAATGCCACGTACTCTGCAGTACCAATAGCGGTTGTATTATCCAGCGGTATGGTAAACTCTGTATATACATCTGCGGTAGAGTTGGTCACCGTATCCAATATAACCAAAGTAGAAGCAACAAGTGGATCACTCATCACTCCGATATATAGCTCTTGTCCTCCGTCTTCAAAAGCTGCCTTAAACCGGATCTGGTTCAAGCCGGAAGGAAGGTCAGAGAACTGGGGGCTTACCAATATCGCGGTATCACCTCCTCCAAAATCACCATCATTTAATTCCACAGAGTTGGGTAAGCTTGGTGCGGGGTCAACCCCTGCATCGGGAGAGTCGTTGAGCTCTATGTCATTGGCACCCGGTCCGGTAACGGACCAGCAAGCGATACCGCCAAAAGGATCCTGGGCAGCTGCACCATCAAAATTCTGGCTGTAGGGAGCTGTAAAAGGTGCACATGAAGTAACAAAGCTAAAAGGGCCTACCCAACCGCTTACATCTCCTACTCCGCAGCTATCCTGCACGTAGAAATCGTACATAGTAGCAGCGGTCAGGCTTGAAATCGTAAGGGTATCATTCGTGGCCTGGACTAAAGTTCCCGACCCCAGTGTAAACCCTGCTGCTCCATACTCTACGTTCCAGTTGGAAGCGCCTCCCGTAGTCCAGAAAACATCTACAGTGGTTAAGCCAATGTTGAAAACACCCAGGCCACTCGGAGGGGTACAACTAGCCGGAGCATATTCATCCGCTCCTATATCCGGGGTTGTACCGGAGCGCGTTTCTCCGTCAATGTCAATGGTAACCCCCACAGATGGGTCGGCTACATCATTGGCAATAGTGCCTAATACATGAAGGTCAAAAGTTGCATCCACAAAGGCAGGATCACCTTCAAGCGAGTTTACATTACGGGTAGCATCACCAGACTGCCAGGCAGCCAGATCGGCATAAGTGGTACTCAATATCTCGAAAGCGTTGGTCCCACCGGAATAATATACATTGTAGTCTATTACGTCATTGGATTTTAGCGCATCCAGCGATTCAAATGCATAGTCAGCAGTAGAATAGAAAATGTTGTTTTTTATGATCACGGTCGTATCCTGGTCATTAATCGCCATGGCCGGCTCTCCTACGGCATTGTTGTGGTATACCTCTACAAATTCAAAATCGCTGAGGTAGATGCCATAATCCGTAGATGAAATAGACATATTGTTGATAACCCTGGAGTTTACAGTGGCTGAGTATCCATCATTTCCATCGGTTACGTAAATCCCCCAGTCCGGTGCAACCACGCGATTAGCCAAAACTTCAAAATCATTTACATCCGTTAGGTAGATGCCGTCTCCACCCGAGTTATTCAGGCTATCCACATCATTTCCTTCTACCAAAAGGTCCGTTTGTCCATCTACTTCGATGCCGTGGTCATCCTGATTGCGGAAAACATTATTGATGATCTTATTTCCCAAATTATGCGAGGCAGAAGAAGAGCCTCCGGTCAGGTGTACGCCTGTTTCCCCTCCGGTAATCGTACAATTGCTTATTGTGAGGTAATTGGCATTATCTCCGGTACTTGTTTCAAAAGAGAGGCTATTACTCGCTACAATACCAATAATATCCGTAGTAGTAGTAACCGGCATTTTAATGTGGCAGCTGTCTACGGTATTGGAGTCTGCGCTGTTTTCAAGCAAGATTCCCCAGCCATCGCTTGTGCTGTTATTGCTTATCGTCATGTTTCTAATCTCCACATGATCGGCTCCGTCAAAATAAATGGTGGGCTCATCCGTGGTAGAGGTATGCGTGATTTCGGCAGTAGAGGCGCTTCCTCCATTAAAAATCACCTTGTTCACAGCACTTGCCCCGGGTATTTCGGTTAAGACAATGTTTTCGGTGTAGGTTCCGGCAACTACATTAAAGGTAACTGCAGCGGATACTCCACAAGAAGACAAACCTGCCAGGGCATCATTGAAGCTGTTAAAGTTAGTGCCTCCGGTAGCCATACCCGGGTTAATCGTATAGGCACCACTAAGCGGTGCCGCACAGGCTGTAGTAAAGCTAAAAGGGCCTACCCAAGCGGAAACATTACCCACACCACAGCTATCGCGCACATAAAAATCATAATCCGTTTGAGCAGATAATGAGGTCAGCGTTAGGGTGTCGTTGGTAGCATTAATCATGGTTCCTGCTCCTTGCGTAAAACCAGTGGTTCCGTACTCCACATTCCAATTAGAAGCACCACCGGTAGTCCAGAAAATATCTGCCGTAGTAGCAGTCAAAGACGTAGCTCCTAAAGCAGAGGGGTCAACACAAGAGGGATTTGAAATGATAAGATTATCGATATACCAGCCATCCCTTTGCGCCGACCCATCCGACTCCAGGCTAAACCGGATCAGGATAGAGCCCGTAGAAAGACCAGAAAGGTTAAAGGATTCTGTCTTCCACCAGCTGTTTGAAATGGGTACATCACCAGTGCCCCAATCTGAATAGGAATCTTCGTGGAAATATTCTGATGTGGCATAGTCGGTTGATGCTCCGGTATAATTGGCTGCAGGTATAACCTGCCAGGTAGCGCCTGCATCCGTGCTATATTCGACATAACACTCATCATAAGTGCCTTCCGTCTTCGCAATCTGATCAAACGTTAAAACAGCATTGGGGTAAGTAGATAAGTTAATCGGGTTAGGCAGTGTTAGCCGGTTGGTAGCGTTTGCACTATATTCGTTTCGGATAGAGGTAGTACCTGATGATTTGGCCGTATCAATTACAAAATCATCTGTATTGCCTGCAGCATTAACAAAATCCGTAAGGGTAGTTTCAAAGTCGTTGGTATAGGTTAAGACTAGGTCCGGCCCCAGTGTATTGAAGCTAAAAGGGCCCACCCAGGCCGATACATCCCCTACTCCGCAACTGTCGCGCACATAAAAATCGTAGGTAGTTTGTGCGGATAATGAGGTTAGGGTTATGGTATCATTTGTAGCGTTAATCATGGTTCCTGCTCCCTGAGTAAAACCCGTAGTTCCATACTCTACATTCCAATCGGAAGCCCCACCGCCAGTCCAGTAAACTTCGGCCGTGGTAGTGGTCGTATTAGCCGTGATAACTCCCAGGGCAGAGGGGACCTGGCAGGATGGAAATCCGTCTACTACTAAATCGTCAATATACAGCTCCCACTCGTTTAAAGATATGGCGTGTAAGGCAATATACACCGTTTGCCCTACGTAAGCCGAAAGGTCATAGGTATATTGTTGCCAACTGGACGGCGGCCCTACTAAAGTGTCGATGGTTGTAGTGAAGTCTGCAGCAGTATTACCCGTGCTGGACAAAAGCACATTAAACTCTTCTGTAAAGGAAGCACTTCTGTTTTTAGCATAAAAGGAAAGGCGGTCGCTTACCCCTGCTGTTACTGTAAATTGTGCAGTAACCAAGTAGTCATCATGTGCAGTGGATGCATCATAATCGATCCGCGCTACATTTGTGCCGGAGTTGGCACTTCCGGTACCCGGTGCAGACTGAAACCAGGTATTGGCATCTCCATTGTTAATTACACTCCACCCGGTAGGTGGGAACGTGCCTTCAAAGTCTTCTGTAAACTGAGCCAGCAGGCTTTGACCTAAGCCCATGACAAAAGTCAAAAGCCCGGTTAATAGTAATTTTCTTTTCATACTAATCTATTTGTTATCTCCTCATTTAAAAGAAGGAGAAATTTAACATTTAATTAGCCTCTAAGAAAAGTTTTGTTAAAAAATTAACCGCAAAAAGGACTAGCGCATTGCTTTACAGACAAATACACTTTACTTAAGCTTTTGCCAGGGTTTGTATATAGCTGAGTTTTCGGGCCTGTTTTCTTCTTTTTTCAACAAGGGCGTACATTCTTTCAGGCTTTCGAAACACTCCCGGGGAAGTTTTTGATATAGTTTAGTGCCCTCTGTTTTCCAGGCAATCATTTCATCGCTTAGCTGTTTTACGATCTTAGCCGGATTGCCCACTACCAGGCTACGCGGGGGAATCTTTGTTTCTGCCTTGACAAAAGAAAGGGCGCCTACAATGGATTCTTCTCCCAGTTCTACATTGTCCATAAGCACGGCATTCATACCTACCAGGCAATTCCTGCCGATCTGTGCTCCGTGTATAATGGCCCCGTGCCCGATATGCGCAGACTCCTGCAAGGTGATCGAAACACCGGGAAACATATGAACGGTACAATTCTCCTGCACATTACAGCCGTCTTCGATGGTGATGCGGCCCCAATCCCCGCGTATAGCGGCTCCGGGCCCCACGTATACATCCTTGCCGATGAGCACATCTCCGATCACCGCAGCGGTTTTATGAATAAACGAACTGGGGTGGATCACCGGCTTTATGCCTTTAAACTCGTAAATCATGGTTTCGATGCTTTAGCATAAGTTCGTTGAATCGAGAAGCTATTGGTTTAGCTCCTGTATTTATCGTTTAACCCGAGGCCTTTTTCCAGCAGTCCCATTGCTTTTTGCAATCTGCGTTCTTTGGTAGCTTGTTGCTTCGCGCTTTCAATGTGTTCTATGTACTCCCGTTTTTTATAATCCGTAAGGCCCTCAAACGTTTCTTGTGCACGCGGGTTGTTTTCCAGTGCTTCATTTAAAAGCGCAGAGTGCTCGTACTTACCGGAACGCTGATTAAAGCCCTGTACTTGTTCTCCTGTTTCATTTTTCTCTACGGCTTCCAACACCAGGTCGCGAAGCGCGGTTTCGTTGAGCATTTCCGGGCTGGTAAGTATGTATTTACGCATAGATTTGGTGTCTTCCGAAGAAGCTTCCAAGACGCGGTGCTTATCCTGCAATAAGGCCCCTTTATGAAACCAAATGGCCGCATGGTTTTTAAACGCTACCAGGGTAATCATCACTCCTTTATACTCCAATGAGGGCGCTCCCCATTTTATTTTTTCTTCGATTTGTGGAGCGGTGCCTTTGATCACGGCATACGCCTTCATTAAAATTGGGTGCGCGAGAGTCCCTTCTATATGCTTAAAATAAGCGCTTACTGTTTTGGGTTTAGGCATATGTATATGATTTTAAGTTCTCTTCCCACCTTTTTCGTTTACGCCCTTTCCAACACTACTGCATACCCTTGTCCTACTCCAATGCACATGGTACAAAGGGCATATCTTTTCCCGCTTTCCAGCAGTTGAAGAGCTGCCGTTTGCAAAAGCCGGGCGCCACTCATTCCCAGCGGGTGCCCAAGGGCGATGGCCCCTCCATTGGGGTTAATGCGCGGATCGTCATCGGCCAGGCCCATTTTACGTGTACAAGCCAGTACCTGGGCGGCAAAGGCCTCGTTGAGCTCCAGCACATCCATATCTGCCAGGGTAAGCCCTGCTTTTTTAAGGGCAATCTCGCTTGCATATACCGGGCCTATACCCATAACACGCGGTTCTACACCTGCCACGCCCATAGACACCATACTGGCCATAGGCTTTAAACCGTGTGCCTTCATACCTGCCTCAGAGGCTATCAGTAGAGCGCCTGCTCCGTCATTCAGGCCGGAGGCATTTCCTGCTGTTACCGTGCCTCCTTCTTTCCTGAAAGCCGGGCGTAGCTTAGCCAGCACTTCCGTGGTGGTGTTGGGGCGAATAAACTCATCCCGGTCAAACACCAACGGGTCTTTTTTTCTTTGCGGGATGCGCACCGCTGTAATTTCTTTTGCCAGCCTGCCGCTCTCTTGTGCTTCAGTAGCTTTCTTCTGGCTCCAGTACGCAAACTTATCCTGGTCTTCGCGGCTAATCCCGAATTGATCTACCAGGTTTTCTGCTGTTTCGCCCATCGCGTCTGTACCAAAACGCTTGAACATTTCGGGGTTTACAAAACGCCAGCCGAAGCTGCTGTCGTACATTTTTGAATCTGTACCGTAGGCCTTGCTCGGTTTACTCATTACGTAAGGAGCCCTGGTCATATGTTCTATTCCCCCGGCTACAAACACCTCCCCATCTCCGTTCCGGATGGCGCGCATGGCTTGTGCACCCGCGCTCATCCCCGAAGCACAAAGGCGGTTCACGGTTTCTCCGGGTACGGTAAAGGGCAGGCCTGCCAGCAGCAACGCCATGCGCGCCACGTTGCGGTTGTCTTCTCCGGCCTGGTTGGCGCATCCCATTATTACATCGGCAATAGCGGAGGGGTCCATAGAGGTATTGCGAGCCATTAACTCCCTGATCACGTGAGCGGCCAGGTCATCGGCCCGTACGGCCGACAAGCTGCCTCCAAAATTGCCTATGGGGGTGCGTACGGCATCAACAATATATGCTTCTTTCATGTATGCTGTATTTTGTTTTTTTAAGTCCAGGGTTTTGAGGTACGGTAAACGGTTCCCTTAAAATCCGCTACCGTTTCCTCGTTTTGGTTGGTAACCGTCATCTGATATACGGCTATTTTCCGGTTAAGGGAAACCTCCTTGGCTACTACCGTTAAAACGTCTCCTGCTTCTATTTTTTTGAGGTGGGAAATGCTGGTTTCGATGCTCATGCTTTGTATGCCGTGGCTGTTCGCGGCAAAGGCGAGTGCGCTATCTGCCAGTGAGTAACTGATGCCCCCGTGCGCAATGCCAAAACCATTGGTCATTTCCTGGCGAACGGTCATCTGCAAACTACAGGCACCCTGTTTTACTTCCCGCACTTTTATACCCAGCCACTGGCTAAAGGCATCGTTCGTATACATCTTCTCTACTATTTCGCCCGGGTTCATTCCTGCTCTCCTATTTCAGCGGCCGCAGAGCGTTCTACCAATGCAATAATGGTATCCAAAGCAACGGCAAAACTCTCCTGTGCTTCGTAATCGGCTTCTGCCAACCGGCTTTTGAAAAGAGCATAATTGCGCAGGTCTTCGAACACTTTTGGACTTGCGCTGATCTGCTCAACGATCAAAGTGCCATCTACTTCCCGTTTTTGCGTTTCATATACTTCCAGGCGTTCATGGATCACTTCGTCTACCAGTTGGTGCGATACCATATGAACGGGGATGCCTGCCGATACAAAGGCATTGATCAAAACTACCGTGGCTCCTACCAGGGCTTCGTGCTCGCTGTCGCTGAAGTCATCCGCCAAGTTGGTGATAAACCCCATAAGTACGGGCTGGTCATCCATGATCTGCAACAGCAATGCTCCCTGCTCATCGGCCTTCATCGCCTCATAATCCGCTATGGTTTCTGCTATGAAGTCTTTGTTCTGGTGTTTCATCCGGCAAAGGTAAACCTTTGAAATTCGAAAAAACGCGCGGCTTTAATGCTTCATTTAAACCGCCTATGTCCCTTGTGTCAAAACACCTTGAGATCTTCTTTCCAGGTTGCTCTGCTAGGCTTCTGTGCCGGCTTCACTCTGGGGCCTTACTTTGTTTACAAAGAAGTCTTCCAGTTCTTTTAGTGTTTCTGAGGTCGTTTGGATGTCTTTCACAATAAACCCGTGATCCAGGATTACGATGCGCTGGCAAAACTCGGTAACGTGCCCCAGGTCGTGGCTCGATATAAGCATGGTCATGCCCGTTTCTTCATCCAGCCTTTTCAATTGATCGCGCAATTGGTATTGCGTTGAAGGGTCGAGATTGGCGAAGGGTTCATCCAGCACCAGTATTTCAGGGCCAGCCAGCAAGGCGCCTACTATGCCCACTTTTTTTTGGTTGCCCTTGGAAAGGTCGCGTATGTATTTCTTTCTCCCCAGGATCTCCCCCTTAAAAAAATCTTCATAGATGCTCAGCAACTCTTTTAGCTCATTGCTACCCAGCCCATGCAGTTTTGCTATAAAAGCAAAATACTCATCCGGAGTTAAATAATCGATAAGAAAGCCCTCGTCAATAAAACTCCCCGTAAAGTTTTTCCAGGCTTCGCTTTTGGCTACTTCAATGCCTTTGATGCTCACCTGGCCGCTATCCGGCAAAATAAGGTCGAGCAGGCAGCGATACAGGGTGGTTTTCCCTGCTCCGTTGTTTCCTACCAGGCCAAAGCTTTGCCCTGCTTCCAAAGAAAGCTGTTGAATATCCAGTACCGTTTCGCCATTGTAGACTTTTTTCAGGTTGGAGATTGAAATGATATGATCCATAATCACGTGATTTTTTGTTTGTAATGTGCTGACTGAAAGGGTTTAGCCTTCCCGGAAACCGGCAGCGTTCCGGTATTTTTTCTCCTTGAAATTCTGGACAATGGCCGCAAACCACTGTTTATGGAAGGCAAGGCTGATCAGGCCAACGGCTCCCAGGGCGACTAAGCCCCAATAGGGTTTGCCAAAAGCGTTGAAGGAAAGCCAAATGAGTATAGGAAGCAGCATAAGGGGCAGCACAATAATAAATTGCACGGCACTGGTACCCTGGTAATTAAAGGCCGAGCCTTTACTGAGGTCTATGCGCTTGCGCTGGTAAGTAGAGGCGTACAAGAGCACGAAGGAGTTAAACCCAATGTTGTAGAGAAAGCAGGCCGTGTTTATCCACAGGGCCTTAAGCCCGAAATATACATACCCTAAGGAAATGAGGTAGGTAATGACGCAGGAGACCAGCAACAGCCAGAACTTTGCCCGGAAGAAAGACTCCATCGGGTAAGCCCGGGTAAGAATACCGTCAAAATAGGCGCTTTCCCAGCCTACCATAAATTGTCCGTAATTGATCATGAATATCCCGGTCATAAAAATGCCGACAAAAATGAATATACCAAAGCTATCTGCATATTGGGGCTCCCCGTAAAAGATCAAACCGTAGAAGCTAAAGAGCGCGGTAATAAACAAGATGCTTTTGGTGCGCTTGTTTCGCAGGATCAATTTCAGTTCATTGGCGATCATGGTACCTACCGCTCCTTTTGATTCCAGGTAGCTAAAGCTTTGGGTAGTGGCTTCCTTGTCGTGTTTTTTCCATTGATCGATATAACCTTGGTGAAACAAAAAGCGATAGTTAAGCCCGTATAGCAAGCCTACCGCAATTAAGGGAACTCCGGTAAACCAGGCCTGCCCAAGCGGCCCAAAAAGGCTTCCCGACCAGGATTGAAGGTCGAACCACTGCAAGGCGTTGCCCGTAAACAACAAGCCCACGAAAAGAGCAAAAGCGATAAAAGCCATTTGCTTTACTGCAGCTACTCTTTTCAGGTAAATGGCCACAAAATGATCAAACAGCACCAAGAGCAGCATTCCTAAAAGCCAATACAACATGGCGGGCAAGCCAAGCTCGGGCAGTACCCCACGAAAAGCAAAGGGGATAATAAACAGCAAGGGGAGGGCATTAAAAAAGTTAAATACACTGCCCCCAAGTAAGAAGTGGATCAGCTTGCTCTTGCGCACAGGGGTAAGCAGGTAATGCTGAAGGGTAAGCATATTCAGGTCTTGCAGAAAAAAGCGCATCGCCAGATCGGCAAGCATATAGTATAAGATAAACTGCCCGTAAATAGCCGTTACACTGCTCGCTTCGGGGTAGGCCTTCTGCAGGAGTTCCGGTAAGAAGAGGCCCGCCAGCAAAAACATGCCCCCGAAATACAGGATCAAAAACCCGACCAGGATCTTAACCCCCCACCCCTGGCTAAAGGCTTTGGCCCGCAATGATTTTTTCCATTGGTGTGCCCATAAGGTTCCGTACATATCATCTTAGTTTTACGGGTTGATCTACTCTGTGATACTCTTGTTCCAGGTCATTTAAAAAAAGTCTTGCCCTCCCGCGCCATTTTCCGCAAAAGGGGAGAGCAACGGTAGCGGTCTTCGAGGTATTCGCCATGCAAGTGGTCCAATGTATCCACACATTGCTGTATCCCTTTTTCATCCGCCCATTGCAGTAGTCCTTTGGGGTAATTTACCCCTTTGGTCATAGCCAGGTCTATATCCCCGGCTGAAGCAATGTTTAAATATAGGGCATCTACTGCCTCGTTGATCAGCATTACAAGAATACGCTCTAAGATCTGTGCGCCCAAGGTTTCGTTCTCTTCCGGTTCGGGTTTTGGAGCCCCTTCCTCATAGTTGTAAAAACCCTTGCCTGTTTTGCGGCCCAGCCAACCCGCTTCTACCAGGCGCTTTTGGGTAAAATTGGGGCGGTACCTGGGGTCGTAATAAAAAGCTGAAAACACACTTTCTGTTACAGCATAATTCACATCGTGGCCAATAAAATCCATCAAGGTAAAAGGCCCCATTCGGAAACCGCCCAAGGCGGTCATAGCCCAATCAATGGTAGCGGGGTCCGCTATGCCTTCTTCGTACATCCGTACTGCTTCGCCGTAAAAGGGGCGTGCTACCCGGTTTACAATGAAGCCCGGGGTGTCTTTGGCCAGCACACTTACTTTCCCCCAGCTGTCGATGATCGCCTTGGCCTTTTTCGTGGTTTCTTCCGAAGTAGATACAGCCGGTATGACCTCTACCAAAGGCATAAGCGGGGCCGGGTTAAAAAAGTGTATCCCGATAACCCGCCCGGGGTTTTTAACCGATGCGCCAATACTGGCGATGGATAAAGACGAAGTATTTGAGGCAAGGATGGCCTTTTCTCCACAGATGCCTTCCAGCACTTCAAACACTTTCTTTTTAACTTCCAGCTTTTCAACGATCGCCTCGATCACGAGGTCGCTCCCGGCAGCCAGGTTCATATCGATGGTATAGGTAATCCGGCTCAATACCTCTTTGTTTTCCCCTTCTTTGAGCCGGCCTTTTTCTACCAAACGCGCTAGAATCTTCTCGTGACCCCTTCGTGCCTTTTGAAGTACTTCTTCCGAGGTGTCCACAAGGACCACTTCATTTTTCTGCTGCGCAGCAATTTGGGCAATCCCGGAGCCCATGGAGCCAGCGCCTATGACCGATGTTTTCATGTGTGGGGTTTTGTGTAGTTAGAGCTTAGTAAATTAGTAGTTAGAGTCTAGTAGTTAGTATTTAGACTTGAGTAGCTAGACTTGAGTGGTTAGAGTTTAGTAGTTAGTAGTTAGACTTGAGTGTTTAGAATTTCGTATTTGAGGTTTGTGATTTGGGATTTATGGTTTGCGGGGTTTAGTTTGGTATTTAGCGTTAGTAGATTTTTGCGGGAGGAAGTCTACAGCTTATTCTCCTTTAAACCTGGGTTTTCTTTTCTCCAAAAATGCTTTTGTGCCTTCCGCATAATCATAGCTTTGTCCGCACTCTGTTTGGTATTCATCTTCTAAGGCCAGTTGTTCTTCGAGGTTGTTTTGCGAAGAGGCATTGAGCAGCATTTTGGTACGCGCCAAAGCCAGGGTAGGCATTTGACTGAGCGTTTGTGCGATCTGCATGGCTGCTTCCGCAAAGCTTTCTTCCGGGAACACCCTGTAAAGCATCCCCATTTTTTCTGCCTCAGAGGCGCTCACCTTATCGCCCAGCATCATCAGAGCCGAGGCTTTTTGAAAACCGATAAGCCTGGGCAAGGCGTACGTTCCCCCGCTATCCGGGATTAGCCCGATTTTTGAAAAGGCCTGGATAAAGCTGGCTGATTCAACCGCCACTACTACATCCCCCGCCAGGGCTATGTTTGCTCCCGCTCCTGCTGCTACCCCGTTTACCGCACACACTATGGGTTTTTCCAGGGTGCGCATTTCTATAATGATCGGGTTGTAGTGCTCCGTTACTATTTTAGTAAGTTCCGGACCCTCAGGGTCTGTGGCTTCTGCGAGGTCCTGGCCTGCACAAAACGCTTTTCCGTTCCCGGTTAGGTAAACGCAACGCACGCTTTCGTCATTGGCTGCCTCTTTTAAAACCCCTTGCAGGTCCAGGGCCATTTCGCGTACAAAGCTGTTGTACTTCTCCGGTCGGTTGAGGGTAATTTTCAGTACCCCCTCCATTTTCTCAGTAAGGATATATGTGGACATTCTTGGGTTTTGCCCCAAAGGTATTCCTTATACATAAACTACACGCTTTCTTTTTAACCTTGCTTTGTAGTGTGATGCCCTAGCAAGGAGGAGCAGGATTCCACAAGCTGCTATATTTATATGTCTTGTGTACTTCGTTATTTATTTTTTCTCTCAACTCGTAATCCTCTTTCAACTAAAAAATCGTTCAAGTCAATGCATTCAACACCATTTTTTCTTGCAATGGCTGGTATCCTATTAGGTTTTATTTTGTTCTCATTTGAAATAAGTACGCAATGGTGAGTTTTGCAATAACCAATCAAATAGGGGTCTGCTTCCTCTTTTCCTTCAGCCTGTTTACTTGCTTTTAGGAATCCCGTATTATATTCTTGATTGATTATTGGAATAGTGGCATTAATACTTGCTGCATCGGTAAGGGTTACTAAATGCTTTTTCCATGTCTTTATCCATTTTTTAAGAAACTCCTCTTTTCCTTCATAGTCATTGATTTCTTGTTCAACAAAGTCAATGGTTTTGAACGCGCCTATTACTATTAAGTCTTCAATTTCTTCCCAGATTGCTGTAAAAACAGGTATCTCTCTTTTAAATGTAAAATCTAAATGGATTAAGGCATTTGTATCAATAACATAGACTCGTTTATCAGAATTAAACAAGTCCATATTAAGCGTACAAAAGTTCTCTAGTTTTTGGGATATAAGAAAACCTTAGGCCCAAGAAATCAGAAAGGTCTTTCATACCTATTCTATTTTGGTCATAAGCCTGGAATGCGAGTGAAATGTACGTTCGCCCTCTTTCTTTGAATGATTCCTTGTGCATTTCTCTTCCTTTTGGCTCCTTTGATCTTCCAAAAGTTGGTTTACTCCATGCCTCATGCTTTTCAGCGTAAAATGCCTTTGAGGTCAATCCATGTTCTAATAGACTGCGCAGAATAGCTAACGGACCTACATGAAAATATATCGCAAGTTCTACTAACTCTTTTTTAGCCCAAACTTTTTGGTTTTGCCTTTGGTGTTCAAGAACAGATGGCATTTGAAGAAGCTCTCTTGTTGGAACCAGTACCTCAGCAGAAAATGCATTGCACCACTTTTCAATTTGAATATTGGTCTGCATTGAGACATCACACAACCCTCCTTCATTTAATAGAACATGCCCCAATTCGTGAAATAGTGTAAATATTTTCGAATGGGCTTGTTCGCTACCCCTTTTTATACCGATAATGGGAATTACGTCATCGGTTATTGAAAAACCCCTTAATCCATCTTGTGTAAGGCTCAATTGGAAAACAGCAATACCCAATGACTCAACCCTTTCAATATATCTTTCAAGTGCGTAGTTGATGTTGGATACTTTTCTTATCTTATCTAATTCTAACAGCCTTCTTACTTTAGTAGCAGCTACTTGCGGCCTTTCTTTTATTGAAGCTTTTAGAGTAAATTTTGGAAAAAGGACATTCATTTCTTGTCTTAACTCCAAATATGATTGTGCCAAAGCCCGAGCCTTTCTAACAGCCATTATCGTTTTTTCATGGAAATTTCCTATCTCAGAAGAATCAATAGTTCTTCTATCTTTAGGCAGGGGCTTTTCTTTCGGTGGATTTTGAAGTAATAAGGTAGCAATTGTTCTCTTATACGTTTTTGAAAACGCACGGAGTTCGTCTAAAGTAGGAAGCTTTTCACCCAGCTCTAGTTGGTTAAATCGTTTGGTGTTGATTTTCGTTTTCTCACTAGCCTGGTTTTTGGAAAGTGCAAGGGATTCTCTTGCCCAAACGAGAACTTCCGAGTTAATATTTATTGCACTTGACTTCTTCATTTCGATTTTTCAAAATAATCAAATTTACTCGATAGTCGTCATTTTCTTTTAATAAAGCACAACACCGATAGCTATATGCACTTAAAATAGTCAAAGGGTTCTAAGCAACTGGTGCATTTATAAAGTGCTTTGCATGCCGTAGAGCCGAACTGGCTTACCAACTCGGTTTTCTTAGAGCCACAGTTGGGGCACTGCACGGATTTAGGCTTTCCAAACAAAACGGATTTATCAGCAGAAGAGCCCTCCGGAGGGGCAATGCCGTATGCCCTGAGTTTTTCCTTTCCCTTTTCCGTCATCCAGTCGGTAGTCCAGGGGGGCGAAAGCACGGTTTCTACCTTTACTTTTTCGAGGCCTTCTTCTTTGAGTTTCTGCCGTATGTTTTGCTCTATTTCGTTCATGGCCGGGCAACCGCTGTAGGTCGGGGTAATTTGCACGGTTGCCCCCTCGGCAGAAACCTCAACCTGGCGTACCACGCCCATATCCACCACGGTAAGTACCGGGATCTCGGGATCGGTAACCTCTTCGAGGTATTGCCATATTTGATTTTCGGTAAGCATATTACAAAGATACGTTTCGCGAAGGCTTTTTAGATGCGAAAAGTTATCCGGCTACATTGCTCTGTAAAACACCCGGAGCTGCCGGTTGGCCGGCACGGTTAAACAAGCCGGTACTACCAGGCTATTGTCAATATAGAGATATTCCAATGCCTGCATGTCACAAATAACTTCAGGCAAGATCAGGCCCCAACCGGCAAAGGCCACATCTAATTCAATCAGGCTTTGCAGTTCAAACAAACCTACAGGTAGCTCTACAAAGTGATTCCTCCCTAAGTAAATACGCTGCAGGCGCTTCATCTTGTCCATCCTTTCCGGCAGCGCCGTTAGCTCATTCTGATTGAGAAACAGGTACCTGAGTTTTTTCAGTTGGGTTACTTCCGGAGGCAGGTATTCCAGTTTGTTATTGTCGAGCTTCAGGCGTTCCAATTTCTTTAGCTTGCCTATTTCAGGGGGAAGGTTTGTCAGTTTATTGTACGCCAGGGAAAGATCTCTCAAGCTATCCAGGTATTGTATCTCTACGGGTAGGGAGGTAAGGTTGTTGTTGCTTAGGATGAGCTTTCTCAGCTTGGGCAATTGCCCTATCTCACGGGGAATTTCGTACAGGTTGCAATTGTAAAGCACCAGCTCTTCCAGGTTGTAGAGCAGGGCAATGCTTGCCGGGAGCCGCCCGATCTTTTTGTTGCTGAGGTTTAGTTTTTTTACGTCACGGGGGTTGGAAATGGCTTCATTGAAATCGCGGTATACTTTCCCGCAAGAGCACAGGCTCACCAAGGCAAGCCCTACGGCAAAAATCTTTATGTATGGTTGGTATACCCTCATCTTTTGTAGTATAGAAACAAAAAGATGCATTGGTTGCCTAAGCAAGGTGGATGCGCGTTTACCAGCTTGCTTCCGGATGCATGCGCGGCAGGTGCTGCATCTCGGCCAGCATGTAGCCTAAATACTCGGTATGCTCTCCTTGCTTGCCTCCTTTTTGCATCCAGCCATCTTCCGGTTTTTTCAGGGTAGCTATTTCCAGGATCTCAGCCGTTTTTTCGTGCCACTGTTGTTTTACACCCGCCAGGTCTACGCCTATACCTGCTTCGCACATCTTTTCGTCTACTTCATCCATTTCAAAAAGCTCTCCTGTCCATTCCCAAAGGGCATCAATGGCTTTTTGTACACGCTTATGGCTTTCTTCTGTCCCATCGCCCAGGCGGATAAGCCATTCGGCACTCCACTGGGCGTGATAGGTGATCTCCTTTATAGCTTTTTGCGCTATGGCTTGCAGGCGCTCATCTTTGCTTTGCAGAAGCCCTGTGTAAAAGAAATAGTTGAACGTATCAAAAAGGAACTGGCGGGCTATGGTTTTCCCCCAATCTCCGTTTTTTAGTTCCACCAGCAGGCAGTTGTGGTATTCTGTAATATCGCGGAAGAAAGCCATTTTGTCTTCGGTATACCCTTCTCCTTTCAACTCTGCCGCATATTGCATTAACATACGGGCTTGCCCCAAATGATCCAACGCCACGTTTGAGAGGGCAATATCTTGTTCCAAAACCGGTCCATGGCCACACCACTCGCCCAACCGTTGCCCGAGGATCAGGGCGTTATCGCCTAACCGAAGGGTGTATTCCAATAATTCTTTTTGCACGCTTACTCTTTTCTAAATCCAAGTTACTTATTCTACTCGTCCCGGTGAAACACCGGGAAAAGCCTATACCCTTAGTACGGGCTTAAGCCTTACATATGTCCTATTTCGTCAGGAATATCGTAAAAGGTAGGGTGGCGGTATACTTTATCATCTGCAGGCGTAAACAAAGGCTCCGTTTCATCTGGGCTGCTGGCGGTGATAGATTCGGAAGGTACCACCCAAATGCTGATCCCTTCGCTTCGGCGGGTGTATACGTCCCGTGCATTTTTAATGGCCATTTCTGCATCCGGCGCATGCAGGCTCCCTACGTGTTTGTGGCTTAAGCCGTTTCGCGAGCGGATAAAAATCTCCCAGATCTTCCAGTTGTCTTTGTTACTCATTAGTGGTATTTTCAGGTTTTAAGCAGCACTGCTTTGTTTTTTTTGTGCCTGCTTAGCAGCATAAGCATTCGCAGCCTCACGCACCCAGGCCCCTGCATCGTGTGCCTTATTACGCGCATCCATACGCTGCTTGTTGCAGGGCCCATTGCCTTTAATCACATTGTAAAACTCTTCCCAATCTATTTCCCCGTGGTCGTAATGCCCTCGTTCTTCGTTCCACCTCAATGCATCATCGGGTACACGTAAACCCAGAAACTCGGCCTGGGGAACGGTTTTATCGATAAACTCCTGGCGAAGTTCATCGTTGCTTTTCCGCTTTATCTTCCACTTCATGCTTTGGGCCGAATTGGGGGAGTGGTCATCTGTAGGGCCAAACATCATGAGCGATGGCCACCACCAACGGTTAAGTGCATCCTGTGCCATCTTTTTTTGCGCTTCGCTTCCGCGGGCAAGGGTCATCATGATCTCATACCCCTGGCGCTGATGAAAGCTCTCTTCCTTACAAATGCGTACCATTGCGCGGGCGTAAGGGCCATAGGAGGTCCTGCACAGCATTACCTGGTTGGCAATGGCTGCCCCGTCTACCAACCACCCGATAGCCCCCATATCGGCCCAGGTGGGGGTGGGGTAATTAAAAATGCTCGAGTATTTGGCCTTCCCGCTCAGCAGGTCTTTGATCAAGTCCATGCGGTCGGCCCCCAGTGTCTCTGCTGCCGAATAGAGATACAGGCCGTGACCGGCTTCATCCTGTACCTTGGCCAAAAGGGCTACTTTTCTACGCAAGGAAGGTGCACGGGTAATCCAGTTGGCTTCGGGCAACATCCCTACCACCTCACTGTGCGCATGCTGGCTGATCTGGCGAATCAGTGTTTTGCGATAGGCTTCGGGCATCCAATCCTTGGGCTCTACCTTGTTTTCTCCATCTACATATTGCTGGAAGCGGTCTTCCAGGCTCGTTTCTTTTGTCATAATCTTAACCGTTGATTCTGTTACAAAGATACGCGCTATGGCCTTTCCATAAAAATCGCGCAGGTACACGCTTCCGGTGACTTATGTTAGCTGCGAAAAACTCCCGCGCTGGCGTGTATATTTGCGGTTCTTATTTCAACAAAAAGATGCTGAATTTCTTTAAAAAAGCCACCCGGAAAAAGGAAAGCCTGATCGCTGAAAGTAAAAGCAAAGGCCGGGCTACCTTTCATACGCTAAAAGTACAGGATATAACACGCGAAACGGAAGACTGTGTTTCCGTAGCTTTTGAAGTGCCGGAAGACCTGCAACAAGCGTATACTTTTTTGCCGGGGCAATACCTCACCCTTGAAGCTGATATCGAAGGAGAAACCGTAAGGCGTTCTTACTCTCTCTGCAGCAGCCCGGTAGACGGGGAGTTGCGGGTGGCCATTAAAAAGGTAGAGCAAGGTGCCTTTTCCTCCTGGGCCAATACCAAACTTACCGTAGGTACCGAAATGCGGGTAATGACCCCGGAAGGTAATTTTTGTATAAAACCGGAAAGTGGAGCGCAAAGGAATTATGTGGCCTTTGCGGCAGGTTCGGGCATTACACCCGTATATTCCATTATGAAGTCCGTGCTGGAGTTAGAAGCAGGCAGCACATTTACCCTTTTTTACGGCAACCAAACCAGCAAAACGGTAATCTTCCGGGACAAAATCGATGGCCTTAAAAGTAAGTATATGGACCGCCTGGAAGTGCATCATGTGCTGAGCAGGGAAGACCAAGGAACGGATTATTTAAAGGGCCGCATCGATGAAGCCAAGTGTTTTGCTTTTGCAGATCGCTTCTTTGACCCTAAAGAGATCGATGCTTATTTTCTCTGCGGGCCGGAGGCCATGATCAACTGCGTGAGCGAAAGCCTTAAAAAGCTTAACGTGAGCAAAGACAAGATCCATTACGAGCTGTTTACCTCTCCCGCGCAAAGCCTGGCGCATAAAACAAAGGCTTCAGCCGAAAACAAGGAAAGCAGCATGCAAAGCGCCATTACCGTAATCCTGGATGGAGATGAGACGCATTTTGACTTAAAGGCTGGTGGAGATTCCATTTTAGATGCCGCGCTGGATGCCGGGGCCGATGTTCCCTATGCCTGTAAAGGAGCCGTATGCTGTACCTGCCGTGCCAAAGTTATTGAGGGTGCTGTAGAAATGGACATGAACTATGCCCTGGAAGATGACGAAGTAGAAGATGGCTATGTGCTTACTTGTCAAAGTCACCCTACTACGGAACGGGTGGTGGTAAGCTACGATGAGTAAGGTTCAGCGTTTGGCTTTCCGTATCATATCTACATGCCAGATCCCTACGTCCAGGTAAGGTTCCGAAACGGTTGTAAAGGCAAAACGCTCGTAGAACTCTTCCAGGTAACTTTGTGCCTGGATCTTAATGTTTTGGTCCGGGTATAGCTTCTCGCTATTTTCCAGCGCAAAGCGGAATATTTCCCGGGCGTAGCCATACCCCCTTAAGGGCTTCGCTACACATACGCGACCGATGGAGGGCTCTGTATATACCGATTCGGGCGGAAGAATACGGGCATAGGCTAAGAGGCCGTCTTCGCCAATCCCCATAACATGATGCGCCATGTGATCGAAGCCGTCCAACTCAGGATATGCACATTGTTGCTCTACCACAAATACATCCTGGCGCAATTTAAGCAGAGCATACAGTTCATTGAGGTTCAGCGCAGAAAAAGATCGGGAAATGATTTGCATGCTTGATGTTTTCTTGAGTTTACAGCCTTTCGGGCAAGGCATAGATCATACGCAATACATAAAATTCAACGGCATACGACTTAGGATGTTTGCACATAGTGCATAAAAAACCCCAACCTTGATGTTGGGGCTTCTAAAGTAAAAAATTGTGCGTTTATAAGGTCAGGCCCAAAGCCAGGTTAAACATATTGTAGTTGGGGCCACGGTTCTCTTCAAAAAACGGATTTAGGTCATAAGAGGCCGTTACCTTAAAGGCATTCCACCCTACCTGGGCCATAAGCCCGTATCGATAGCGGGTGGTAAAAAAGTCATCATAAGCCTTTTCCTCCAACTCCCTGAAATCATTAGTAGTGTATTCCAGCTCCCGCTTGGCCACCATCCTGATGCCTCCGTAGCCTCCTAAGCCCACTGTAAAAGATTCATCCGTTTCACCCACTTCGCTAAAATCCATTTGAAACATGACCGGGATATTAAAATAAGAAATGTAATACTTGCTCTTATTGAAATTGGTCACATTGTTCCTCTCTTCAAATACAACCCCGGGGTTTAGGGAATCCTGGCTGAGTGCAAGTACATGGTTGTCGGTTAACCTGAAGTTGTGCGCACTCATTTCAAGCCCGTATTTTATGTAAAACTTGCTGAACGGGTTGCCTAGCCTGCTTTTCCATCCAAAGCCAATAGCGAATGAAGTTGACCTCCAGAAATTAAGTGCTTGCGGGCCGGTAGAGGGAAGGGCACTGCTCCCATCTACCAATTGCTGGTTAAAGCCAAGAAAGTGGATGTCCAAATAAGCACCGGTCCGGTGAATCTTTTTATTCTCCGGTTCATCATCGGTATCTTCCTGATCAAAGCGTAAGGCGAAGGGTTCTTTGCTTCCGTTTTTCCTCTTGATGATAATGCCGTCTTCATTAATGATAACCGTTTTATTGCTATCTGTATCCATAACCACGGGAGGAGGGGTAGGCTTCATTCCCGGCAAAGGAGGCAAAGGAGGCATGGGAGGCACGGGCTCCCCGGCTTCCGTACGGGCTTCCATTTCCACTTCCCAGGCTTCCATTTTCGTTTCATAGGCTTCGGCCCAGGCTTCCCAGCGCGCTTCATAGGCTTCTCCCCAGGACTCCATAACGTCTTCCAGCATTTCGCCGCTGTCTTCGGCTCTTTCATTGGCCTGTTCTTTCAGCTCCTCCGCCTCTTCGCGGGTAATGTCGCCTGCGGCTAACTGCCGATCGATACGCTCCAGTGTTTCTGCCCTTTTCTTCTCTATTTCGGCTGCCTGTTTGTATACATCCGCTATAAGCTTATTCAGGTCTACCCCTATGAGCTTAGAGGGATCATCTGCTTCTATGATGATCTTTTTTCCCTGGATCTCAATCTCTACCTCTTCTTTATTTTCCTTACCCGTAGGTTGACTGATGGCGGCAAATGCTCCGAGCATTGCCAATACACACATTGCTTTTTTCATTGTCTTCTGTTTTAGTGTTGTTTATTTTGGTTCCGTTGTTTCTTCTCTTTTTTCTGCTCTTTCTGCTGCTTTCTCCAGGTCATGGGCCAGCTTCTCCGCCCATTCGGCTACTCCTTTGGTTAGGCGCAAAGATGTTTCTTCTATTTCATCCGCATACTCGTCAGCCCAGGCCTCTATTTCTTTTGCGTACTCGTCTGCCCAGGCTTCTACTTCAGGGCCATTCTTTTCGCTCCACCTTTCCAGTGCGTCAGCCGAACGCTGCAGTTGTTTCTCAATATACCTGAATAGGCTATCGCGCCTGGCTATACGTTCGTCTTTTGAGAGGCTGTCCAGGCTTTTCCTTTCCCTGCGCAACTCTTCATGGATCTCATCCGTCCACTCCTTCATTTCATCCCGCATCTCCGCCAGTTCTTTTTTGAGTGCCTCTTGTCGTTTTCTTTCCTGCTGGGCATTTTGGTTTTGGCCGCAGGCCCAAAATGTGCCACACAAAATGGTCAATAGCCATACTTTTTTCATCTTACGGTTGATTCGTTATCAAAAAATTTTATCCAGGTTGATCTCCAGTTGAGGTTTTCCTTTAGGCGCTTCCGGCAATTCAAGGCCCTTGCCTGCCTTAAGGTTGTTGAACTGGTTATTAGCGTAGGCAAAGATCTTATCCTTAAGGTCTTTTTGCTTTTCTTTTTGGGCCTGTGTTTCTGCTGCCCAATCCCCGGAAACGGGTCGGGTGTAACGCAATTTAATGCTTACTTTAGGCTTATCTAATTCTGCCACACGTGCAGGGTTTAAAGCAACCTCTTCCAATGCCGGCATGTTTTCTTGGGCAAAGCTTTCTTCCCACTCTGCTTCTTCATATACATAGCTTCTCAGGTTGCCCCCTGTACTTCCTCTCTTTAGTACGGGTACGCTTTTTTTCACCGGTTTGCCTGCCTTGGTTTTGTTTCCCGTTTTTTTAGTTGGCTCCTCCTTTTTACCGGGCTCTGTTTTGTTTGGCTGGGCAGCGCCTGCAGAAGGTGGTGTATCGTTTCCACTCCCCGGCTTATCCGGCTGTACGCTTATGCCCTTTTCGCCCTGTGGCGTACTAATGCTTTCTTCATGGTTGTAGAAGTAGAGCAAACTACTCAGCCCGATAAGCAGCGTTACGGCTGCCGCACGCAACAAATGCCCCGGCCTTAGTCCGGCACTTGCTCCTTTGCTTTGCGTGGCCGCTTCTATTTTAGTCCAGGCTTTTTCGCTTGGTTCTATGGAGTGCTCTTCCAACCCTTGCCTGAAGAGCTCATCTATGGGATGCTTGTCACTCATGATTCTTTGTATAGTAATTCGTTCTGTTCTCCTAATTTATTCTGTAACGCCTTGCGCGCTTTGCTTAACTGTGATTTCGAAGTATTCTCCGATATCCCCAGCATTTCCCCTATTTCCCGGTGCGTATACCCCTCGATGGCATATAGGTTAAAAACTGTTTTATACCCTAAGGGTAAGGCATCGATCAACCGCATTAAATGTTCTGCATCTTGCTTGTTATTTACATCCTGATGCGAAAAGCTACGGTGGTTTTCTTCTTCAACTTCTACAAACAGGTTTTTTTGGTAGCGGATATAGTTTAAGCTTTCGTTTACCATTATACGCTTTATCCACCCTCCCAGGCTGCCCGACCCCTGGTATTGGTCTATTTTATTAAACACTTTGATAAAGGCATTGGACAATACTTCTTCTGCATCTTCCAAACTGCGCACGTACCGTCTGCAAACACTCAGCATCCCCGCTGCATATTTGTGATAAAGCTCACGTTGTGCCTTGGCATTTCCACGCCTGCATTGCTTGATGAGCTTTTCTTCGTTTGTTGGTAAGTGTAACAGTTTACCCATTTTTGGTGGCTGTATGTTAAAGACACTCTTAAAACAAAGATAGGTTGCCCGGGGTTAAAAAAATTTTAACCCTTTGATTGACAGGCAAAAAATTAATCCCTGATCAGGTAACAAGCAGGCCTGGTTAAAAGTGTTCGTACTTCTCTATCCCAAAATAAAAATCCCGGCCCTTTGCAGGGGCCGGGATTCCGGGAAATAGGTAATATATAGTATTACCGGGTTATGTTCAACTTGTATGTCTCGTGAGTGGTTTTAACAAAGTATATACCACTTTGGTATTCGTTTAGCTCGAGCTGTACGGTTCCCTTAGCAGGAATGAGGAAGCGCTTCACCAGTTGACCATTCATACTATACAGACTTATTTCTTCCCGATGGTTGCTCAGGGACTTCAACTGTACCACATCGCGGGCAGGGTTCGGGAACATCTCCAGGGTAGGCACACCACTGCGCTGCTCCACCAGGCTAAAGGTGGCCTGTGCTTCAGTAATTGCATAATTGGTGTGGATGGGCTGTTGAAAGTCAAAGTAAATGTAGGCATCGTTGCTTACCTGTTCCCCATCTGCCAGTGCCGCTGCTGTATTGATGCTGAAACGCAAGCCCCCCTGGCTGCCTTCCAGGTCTGTGGTGCTATCAGGTAGCAGGATGTTGTCAAAGGTAAAAATGGCTACTTTATTATCCTCTATACGCACTTCGTATTCATGCGTAGCCCCGATCATCCTGAAGCTTTCCACATCCAGTTTTGAAGAAAGGGTATCTACGATCACCACCTTATAAGCCGTGTCGTTGCCCGTGTTCTGAAAGCGGATGTAGTAATCCAGGGCAAGGGCTATCCCAGGTTGTGTAAACTCAATGTTTACCTGCTTATCGTTAGGGTCGTACGCAGCACGCACTTCCTGGTGTATGTCTTCGGTATTGTTACTCAGGTCGGCATCATTGCCAAAGCCAATCAACCTGGCTTGTAAGTGGAGCGTATCGCCCACATTGTTCGTGCTGGTATCTACTTCCAGCTCCACATTAAAATGATCTTTATCGAAACTGTTCATAGCGCCCAGGGTCCAGGATAGGGTGTTGCCATTCACCGTAGCCGTTGGGTTGGTGCTTACCAGGTTCACGCTGGCCGGAATATCCAGCTCCAGGGTACCCCCTGCAGCAACGGGCAGGCCTAAGTTAGACACCACTACATTGTAATTTTCCGTAAACCCAAAGCGCGCTCTCCAGGCGCTTATTACATGTACAGAGACATCTTCAACGCTGGCCAGGCTTGCCCCTACATTATTTGTAGAGGTTGAGGCTGCAGTTAACGTAAAACCAGGCAAGCTGCAACTCGCGCTCACATTTGAGGAGACCTGGTCTATTGAGGTAACGGAATTGACGGTATAGGTACCCGGGGCGAGGTTTACGGAATACATACCATTTTGATCGGTGGTAGCAATGGTGCCATCACTGAAATGCACCGCCATACCTGGCACGCCTTGTTCGCCGGCGTTCAAGAGACAATCCTGATTGGCGTCTAAGAATATCGCGCCGTCTGCAAACGAAAAGCCCGCCAAGGTGCGGTAGGCACTGTTGTAGTTTACGCCGTTATATGTGGCCTGGTTACTAAACCCGTACAACTCCCCCTGGAATACAAGCATATTCAGGTTTCTGGGGGCCTGGGTAATGGTGCTTATCACGTTCCCGTCAAACTTGGCCATCGCCAAATTACCGGCAGTAGCCCCGTTAGAAATATACACCTCTCCATTATACACCTCGGCATCGCGCATATTGAGGCCGGTGTTTCCTTCAAAAATAGCCGTACTGCCCGACATTCTCAGGATTTCGCTGTTTGTAAATATGAGTAAGTCTCCATTGTATTCCAGCAGTTTACGCGTGTTTTGACCTGGAAAAAGAGTACCGCCTGTTAGTGTGGTAATCGGGTTTACCCAGCTTCCGCCCGAAAGTTTAAGTATGTTCACCGGGCCTGTTATGCTATTGGAGTCCAGGGCACCGGCTATATAAAGCTCTCCGTTGTAGTACAAAGCATCACTTATTCCCGCTGTATTGGTTGCCGGAGTGGGCAAAACCGTAAAACTGGTACCGTCATACAGGTATCCCCAGTCCCCATTGGAAAAACTTCCGTGTATCAGGAGCTGTCCGTTTACACCAAGCGTTTGCCAAACATCTCCCGTACTGGGCAGGCTTAAGGTACTCCAGGTGCTTCCGTTAAAATACTTAATGCCTCCGTTATAATAAGAGAAATAAGGTATTCCGTTTACAGCCGCCGCACCGCTTATATACTGCAAATTAGAGGCGGTATATGAGGGATACGCACTCCAACTGGCTCCATTCCATACTTCTGTGTGAAAAGTGGTCGTTTGGTTTACGTTGTCGTAATCCCCATAGCTCACTGCTATGGAGCCTCCGATCTCGTACGCGATAGGAACATACGATACGGAGTTGGAAAGCCCCGAACCCACCTGGTTCCAGATCTGCCCAAAGCCCAGTAGGGTAAGTAGGCTAAGTGCACTTGTTAGTAGTAATTTTTTCATGATGCTGATAGTATTGATTAAACATGGGTTTATCCCCTCCCCATATACTAAGACGAACGCCTGTTTCAAAACGCTGCATGTTCAAAAAAAAACCGGCCTCTTTTACAAGGCCGGCTTCCCTCAAATGAAAAAACAGGTTACCGGATCACGATCTTATGCGCAGATCTTTCAGATCGAATAAAGTATATCCCCCTGGGCAGGCGTTCAATTTCGAGCAGGTGGTCTTTTTCATGCTCTTTTATCTCAAAGGCTTTTACCGGCTTACCGTTTACGTCAAACAGGGTAAATGTAGCCTTGCCTGTTCCTTTCCATTTTATATAAAGTCTATCCCGGGCGGGATTCGGGTATACCTCCACCCACTGCTGCAGCGCATTCTCTACCAACGATACATTTTTTACAATGGCCGTTTTGGCGTGGTTCGTATGGATCGGCTTTTGGTAGTCAAAATAGATCTCCGCATCATTGTCAATGGTATCGCCTATGCCCAGGCTGGGGTTCAAACCTGCTGAAAAACTGATAAAGCCCTGGCTACCCAGGGAGTCTATAGCGCTATCCGGTAACATGATGTCGTTAAATTCCCATATAAGAATGTTGTTCTGTGCGCTGATGGAATAGGCATGGCTGGCGCTGTTCATAATAATAGCTGTAACGGGCAGGGTCAGGTCCAGGGTATCTACTACGGTAACTTTTACCGCTGGTGCATTCCCGGTATTTTGAAAGCGGATGCGGTAATCGATACGGCTGGTACCCGGCTTGATCTGGGTCGCGCTAGGGGTTTTATCATTGGGGTCAAAGGCCCCTCTTACTTCCAGTTTTAAGGTATCGGTATTGTTGCTCAGGTCTACATCCCCGTTTATCCCGTTCAGAAGGGAGACCAAAGAAAGGGTGTCGCCCAGCTTATTGCCTGCGGTATCCGTTCTCAACTGCAGCTCAATGGTCTTTTCCTCAAACATGGCCAGGCCGTTAAAATTGAAGGAATAGGTATTGCCTGCCACACTGGTGGGTGGCGGTACTGCGCTTACAAAGGTCATGGTGGGCGGTAAGGTGAACTCCACATTTACCAGGCCGCTTATGTCTATACCCGGATTTTGAATCGCAACTTGGTAATTCTGTGTAAAGCCGTAAAGCGCCACCCCTGCATAAGACGACCCGTCTATCAAGGCATCTATGTCGCCATCGTGCTCCAGTGCAATATTTTGCTGAAGCTGTTGGTTGGCACTAAGGGCAATAGAGCTAGGCAGGTTGCATGTACTATGCAGGCGCTTATACAAGCGGGAGATACTCAGCGGAGAGTCAAAGCTATACACCCCTGCAGGAATTAAGAAGGAATAATTCCCCGATATATTGCTGGTGGTATGCAAGGAGGTTCCTCCCTGGGAAAGCCCTAATAAAGATGCGGGTAAATGCTCCTCGCCCGGATCGAGTATACAGTTCCCGTTCCGGTCCAGGAATACCTGACCACTCATCCGCGCAAAACCTGTATTTGTTGAATACGCATAATTGTAGGGATGAGGGTAGAGCTGGGGGTCGAACGCCGTATCCCGTGCAAGAAGAAACAACTCATTTGAAGAACCGGAGATATGTCCTATCAGGGCAGGCAGGTTCGATAAACGGTTGATTGTCCCATTGTCTACCTGAAAAACCTCGCTTATGCCACTATTTGAAAAGGAAAAGAAGCGCTCAGCACCCAACCGGGCCTGCCCTATAAGGGGGTGGGAGCCCAGGCTTATGGAGAGGCTATCTCTAAAGAAAATGCTATCGCCATCGATTTCATAAAGAGTTAAGCCTGGCCCTAAGCTCCTTTCTTTAGCCAAAAGCCAAAAGCTACCACTTTCTTCAAAAAAGGAAACCCCTAAAGAGCTTATTTTACTGAACCCAATGAACATGCTGGCCGGTACTTCCCAATTGTTATTTCTGCGTACCCTTACGGGGATCGTATCTCCAGACGTAAGATTGCCAAAGGTCCCCGAAGCATATAGTTCCGCATTTAGGAACGAAAGCGCTACAATTGTGTCGAAGCCTAAAAGGGAAGAGCTAAAGAGGTCCGTAAAAGACGTGCCATTATAAGCCGCCACATTGGTAAGGGAAGGGGCACCACTGCTAAACGGCCCTCCCATGTACAATTGCCCGTTGGCATAAAGCAGATCCCGGATACTTCCTGAAAAGTCCTGTGCAAAAAGCTTGCTCCAGTTCGTTCCGTTAAACCGGTATACATTTCCTGTATCTATACCCGAAGAGTAGCTTACATAAATATCGCCCCCGGGAGCCACCTCTATGTCGTACAGTTTTGGTGCCTGCGCCTGCAGGTTAACCGTTGGAAACAAGCTCCAGCTAAGCCCGTTCCATTTTGAAACAGCAAGGTTGCTATTCGTATCAAGGTAGGCCACATAGAGGTTCCCATTATCCTCTACCGAAACCGGAGTGGGATTTAACGAACCGCCATAGTCCAAGCCACTCCCTACTTTATTCCATACCTGCGCCACTCCTTGCTGCAGGGCAAGCGCAAATAGTAAAAGAAATATACTCCTCCTTAAATTCATGTGCTACTTATTTTGCTCGTTTGTAAATCTGTAAATCATGCTCCACGACAAGTTGATGTCCCTTGGTTTCCATTGTACATTATTGCTTTTGTCAAAGTTCTGTAAATACTGGCGATAACCGGGTTCTACAGCCAAATAAAGGTTTCGGCTCAAGGCATACATAAGGGATAGTCTAAATTGTACGGAGCCTACGGCACTGCGAAACGCTGTGTTTTCCTGTTCCTCGAGCGTAAGCTGGGTCGGGTTTACTTGTACGGCGTTTTGCCCCAGTAAAAAGCTGTGGTTGTAAATGGCTTCTCCTCCCAGGCTCCATTTTCCTTTTAAAGGCACCTCGTAGTATACGCTGAAGGGCAGGCTGATAAAAGTGTACTCGTTGCTACCCCTGTAGTTATATGCAGACACATTGGTGCCGGTGAGGTAATCTATAATGTGCCCGGAGGCGGAGTCGATAAGCGGGATCTTATTGGTTTCATACGCATAATTAACTGCTTGCGTAAGCTTGCGGTATTCTATACCTCCCCCTATTTTAAAATGTTTAAATACCCGGTATTTCAGTTCAACTCCCGCGTCAAAACCTATGCCCGGTTTTACTGCATTGTTTACCGCCTGGCCATAATCAACGTGTGTAGTGGGTGAGTTTGTAACATACCCCTCCGGGGCAAGGTTATAGGTGGCCATAGCAAAGGCCCGGACTTCCCATCGATAGTTATAGTCCGGGTATGCCTGAGTTTGCTTCTGTGTGCTTTCCTCTAAGGGTATTGGGCTGCCCGCACCGATTTCTTTTAGTGAAGGAGGAGATAAAGAAAGGCCGGGCAGCCCAAGGTCTTTAGCGGGTATATCGGTTAGCTTACCGGTCTGGTCTGTTTCTTCGAAAGGAGAGGACGTGGCGCCTGGAAGCTTTCTACCGGGCCCGGCCATTGCGCTGCTCGCTGCATCCTCTTTTTGCGTTGTTGTTTCTTTTTGCTGTGCTTCTATGCGTTCCGGTGTGAGAGCACCGGCAAATTCTTCTTCAGATCCTTGGCTTTGCGCTATTGTTTCCGAGGGGCTGAGAAGCCGCTCTCCGCTTTGGCTACTTTCCTGTTCTTCATTTTGCAGCGGTTGTTGAGAAGCCTCTTCATCCTCTATGCTGCGGGCCTTCTTGTTTTCAGAACCTTCCAGTACCGTATTGTTTCCAGGTGGGGTGGTAAAGCCTTGTGGTTCTTCCTCGCTCCACAACATGGGCACAGCCAGAAAAAGCCCTATGATGCAGGCCGCTAACAGGGCTGCCCAGTACCAACGGTATCTATGCCTGGACCGACCGGCATCCAGCATTTGTTCCATATCGGTCCAGGCACCTTCACTTAGAGGCTCCTCGGCTTCCTGTAGTTGTTTTTTTATGTCGTCCCAGTCGGTCAAGCCTTTTGTAAATCTTTTATTTGTTTCTGCAGGATCTTTTTTGCGCGGGTAAGTTGCGAGCGGCTGGCGCTTTCACTTATACCCAGTTGTTTTGCTATTTCCCTGTGGCTATACCCTTCAACCTCGTATAAGTTAAACACCATTCGGTAGCCGTACGGTAAAGCGTTTATTAAATTAAGCAGGTATTGAGCATCGTGTGCCTGGCCGGCTCCGGGCAGTTTAGCCGGGGCGTATTCTTCAACGGCTCCGTCTACAAGCGGAAGTTTGTTTTTCTTGTTTTCATCCAGGCATTCCCGCACCATAATCTTCCGTATCCAGCCTTCAAAGCTGCCTGTATTGCGAAAGCTTGCCAAGTTTTTAAACACTTTATAAAACCCTTTATTCATTACTTCTTCCGCCAACGAGCGGTTATAGCAATAGCGCATACACACGGCTTTCATCCGAGGGCCAAACCGCTCATATAAAGCGCGCTGCGCATTGCGGTTATTCTTCAGGCATTCCTTTATTAATGCTTGCTCGTTCTTGTGTTTCTCCTCCAATCCCAAGGGATTCTACTTTGTAAGACAGAGCGAAAAGCCTGAACGCTGCATCCTATAAAAAAATAAATCTTCTCACTTCTGCATGTGCTAAGGTGCTTCGTACACAATGCCATAAGACGCTTTAAGTCCGGCTTCCCTCAAAAACGGAAAGATAGCTTTCCTCCTCATGCTTTAAAAATGTATAGCCTTGAAATAGCTTTCTGTTGTCTTCCAGTCTATGTGCATAAGCCGTAAGGAGCAAAAAACCCTGCCCCGGATGTTTCTGTTGATACAGGCTAAGCAATACGAGGTACTCTTTCATGCCGGTGTTTGCCGGAAGCCGGCACGGCATGTTGATATAGTGTACATCCTGATCCCTGCCGTTTGTTTTTTGTACCATAGCCACATAATTGTAGTCCTGACCCCCTACTTTTTGTTTCTTATGCCGGACCTTGGCTACCCCATAAGATTCTATATTGTACTTAAGCAAGTAATACAAAACACTTACCCTGTCTATTTCGTCCGCCATAATTACGGGGTTTTTCAACTTCCGGGTTTGGCTTATTTTTTTGGCTACCGCATCGGGTGTAAATTTAGAAGAGAGGTAGTAGTTGCGGTAAAGGTTCTGTTCCCGCTTTTCAAGCACCAGGTTCTGTATCAGTTTTTGATCGTTTTGCTCGATTTCGAACAAGCAGGTGCCCAAACTATATAGCGAAAGAATGAGCGCTATGGCCTTTTTTCCCACGCGCTTAATTTCAATAACCTCTGCAGCCTTGTATACCAGCGTACTGAGCGAAAGTGCAAAAACAGGCGCCAGGCAAACCAGCGTTCTTTCAAAGGGCGCTTTGCCATGCAAGAACACCAATAGAAAAGTACCAAAGAGCACGTACAAGAGCACCCTTGCTCTAAAAGACAGGCCCGCCCAGGTCTTTTTCCTTTTGCCCGCTATAAATCCTATGCCAACAAACAGGAGCAAGCCCCAGCGGTTCGAAACAAAATAGGTAAGCACCTTAGGGAGCAATGTGCTTATTGCAAAGGTTTTAGTGGGCGGTTCCTTGGTAACAAACCTATTGTTCAACACATTTTCCAAGACAGGTAAATAGGCCAGGTAAACCAATAGAAAACCCGTGCCCAATGCCGCCAGCAACCATATGAGGTAACGCCTTGCTTTTTTCTTCTCTTTCCGGGGGCTTTTTTTAAATTTTGTATACCCTTCCCAACACAGGAAAAGCAAAAAAACAGCCAGTGGGTAAATGTTCGAGGGCAAGGTGTACAGCAGCAGAAAGATGCCCGCAAATAGTGCTGCCAGGTGTGCCTGCTTATGGGTATCAAGGTATTTCCAACCATGATATAGGCTCCCAGCCAAAAAAAAGCCGCTGAGGTTATACCCGCGGAGCTGAAGGGAGAAATTGAGAAAAGGGAGGGTGCATGTCAACAGGAGTACCCCAAAAACCGCATAGGCCGGGTTTGTAAGTTGCCTTCCCAGCAGGTAAACATATAGCAGGCATCCCAACGCAAACACGGCCTGCAGTGCCCTGTAAAGGGGCAATTGATCCAGCGCCTCATAAAGATCTGCAGTGCCCAGCAAACGGGCATACATTCCGTTTAAAAGATTGAAAAAAATGTGGTTATTTGGATCAGGGTAAGAAGTAAGCGTGGTTTTTACCTCAACCAGTGCGTAATTTTTAAACGACAGGATCTCATCCCACCAGGCATCTTGATTCAGGTGAAGAAACAACCAATATCCAAAAGGCAACAAGGCTATCGCCCACAGTAAAGCGTTTAGCGGTATTTTTTTTTGCATAAGAAGGTCTTATAAGTAGGTGCCTCGTACTTTTCCCTGTAAGAGACAAGTGGGCGCACCTCTTTTTTCCTCCTTCTTTTCTTCAGTTGTATAGACGGCAGGCCCCGGGTCATTCGCTGCATAGGTTTAAAAAACTTTTTCCTTTCGCTTCGTTAACAATTGCCTGATATGCTATGCCTACCTTGCGGCCCATATGAAACCGAAAAAGAAAAAGATGAAAGGAGCCAGTCAGCTCGAAGGAGCTATACTGGATACCTTGCGAAAAGAGGGCCTTAAAAGTTTTAACTACAAGCAGCTGAGCGCCCGGATGAAGATCAAATCGGAAAAGGAACGCAGGCTGGTACTGGCTGTACTCGAAAAGCTTGCCAAGGCTAACAAAATAGAGGAAGCGGAAAGGGGGAAATACCGCTATAAGCACGTCCCCAACTATATAAGCGGCCGGGTAGATATGACCAGCAAGGGCTCCGCTTATGTTATACGGGATGATGAAAACACGGAGGATATTTACATTTCACCAGGGGGTTTACACCATGCCCTGGACGGAGACCTGGTAAAGGTTTTGCTGTACGCACAACGAAAAAACCGCAAACCCGAAGGTGAGGTAGTAGAAATCATAGAGCGTGCCCGCATGGAGTTTGTGGGTACGATTGAGCTCTCTAAAAACTATGGTTTTTTAGTACCCGACAGCCGTAAGATGCAGGTAGACCTTTACATTCCCAAAGACGAGCTGAAAGGTGCCCGGCACGGGCAAAAGGCCATTGCCCG
The DNA here is from genome assembly GCA_028285465.1 of Owenweeksia sp. Classification (GTDB taxonomy): domain Bacteria; phylum Bacteroidota; class Bacteroidia; order Flavobacteriales; family Schleiferiaceae; genus JANQPD01. The sequence goes on from JANQPD010000076.1 coordinate 41,298, forward strand.
GATTACCGAATGGCCTGAAAAAGCAAGCAGCCCTTTCGGGGAAATAATTGAAGTTTTGGGAGACCCCGGCCAGCATGAAGTAGAGATACATTCCATCCTGGCCGAATACGGCTTGCCCCGCATGTTTCCCGCTGCAGTTGAACAAGAAGCAGAAAAAGTGATCGAAAAGATCCCGGAAAGCGAAATAGCCAGGCGCAGGGACTTTAGAAATACGACCACCTTTACCATAGACCCCGTTGATGCAAAAGACTTTGACGATGCGCTCTCTTTTCGAAAGCTGCAAAACGGCAACATAGAAGTAGGGGTACATATTGCCGATGTAACCCATTATGTACGCCCGGGCAGCGCTTTGGAAGAAGAAGCCGTGGAGCGTGCCACCTCCGTATACCTGGTAGATCGTGTAGTGCCTATGTTGCCTGAAAAACTGAGCAATAAAGTTTGCTCCCTTCGCCCCCACGAAGAAAAGCTCACGTTTAGTGCCGTTTTTGAAATGAATCCGGAAGCCCGGGTGGTAAAGCAATGGTTCGGGCGCACCATAATTTACTCCGACCGAAGGTTTACCTACGAAGAAGCACAAAAGGTTATTGAAACCGGGAAAGGGGAGCTGGCAGAAGAAATAACCACCCTTGACAAGCTGGCAAAGATCATGCGCAAAGAACGCATGCAAGAAGGGGCCATAGCTTTTGACAAACGCGAGGTGAAATTTAAGTTGGATGCGGAGGGCAGGCCTACGGGAGTGTATTTTAAAGAAAGCCAGGACGCCAACCACCTCATCGAAGAATTTATGTTGCTGGCCAACCGCTCGGTGGCGACTTTTGTAGGGCGTAAACCAGATGGAAAAGCTTCCGACCGCACCATGGTATACCGCATCCACGACACCCCCGACCCGGATAAGCTCCTGGACCTGGCCAACTTCGTAAAGCAGTTCGGTTACAGTGTATCTACACGCGAAAAGCGATCCATCTCCAAAAGCCTCAACAAGCTGCTCAGCGAAGTAAAGGGTAAAGGAGAAGGCAATATGATCGAAACCCTCACCGTACGCACAATGGCTAAGGCCATTTACAGCACCGACAATATTGGCCACTACGGCTTGTCTTTTGCGTATTACACCCACTTTACCTCTCCCATCCGCAGGTACCCGGATATGATGGTGCACCGCTTGCTTCAGCGCTATCTGGATGGCGGCAAAAGCCCAGGTAAAGATGCATACGAGGAGCTTTGTGCACACGCCAGCGACCGGGAGCGGCTAGCTACCGAAGCCGAGCGCTCTTCTGTTAAGTACATGCAGGTGAAATTTATGGAAGCACATGTTGGGGAAGCGTTTATGGGGGTAATCAGCGGGGTTACGGAGTGGGGGGTTTTTGTAGAGCTGCTGGACAATTACTGCGAAGGCATGATCCGCATACGGGATTTTAAAGACGACTACTACAATTTTGACGAAAAGAACTTTTGCATTGTAGGCGAACGCAACGGCAAAGTGTTTCAATTGGGCGACCAGATCATGATCCGGGTCAAAAACGCTGATTTAGAGAAAAAACAGCTAGACTTTGTGCCTGCTTAAAATTCCGCTTACTTTTATACACCAACAATTACAAACACTGATCCATGAAAAAAAGCAACATTGAAATACTGGCGCTCATTATCGGTTTATTGGTGTTAACAGCCTCAGCTTTTCTCATGTTTTCCGGAGCACTTAGCGGGGGCGATAGCATTTTTTACACCAACATTTCCATTGCCGTAGGCTTCCTGGTATATATTGTGTATAACTGGCTCGCTACCAACAGCCTGAATAAGGAAATACGCAATCTGCAACAACACGTTAAATCTTTGAAAGACGAGATAAAACGCAAAGAGGCAGCTCTGGAAGAAAAAGCACAACAAAACAAGGTGCTGGAAAACGAAAAAGCCGGCCTCAACCAACAACTTATAGAAGCACAGGAAAAAATTTCCGGGCTGGAGCAAGCGCTGGAAAAAGCCCGCGAAGAAAACAACCCTCCCTCGCAGGAAGAAGCTTAACTACCCTATGATTTATGGAGATCCTACTCTACTCCATTCCCTTAGGCATAACCCTTAGCCTGGCTGCCGGGCCCGTTTTTTTTGTAGTGATCGAAACCAGTATTTCCAAAGGAAAAGCGGCTGCTTTTTCACTGGATGTGGGGGCAGTATTAGCCGATTTCGTCTTCATACTCATTGCCTTTTATGGCAGCCAAAGCCTTTTAGACTCTATAAAGAACAACCCCTGGGTCACCTCGATCAGTGGTTTGCTCGTAGGGGTTTTTGGCGTTTACTACATTGTAAAATCCAGGCGCAGCGGGCAGCTCCAGCACCGCATAGAGATCACACGCAAGCGTTTCTTTTTTGTAAAGGGTTTTTTGCTGAACTTCCTGAATATCGGGGTGCTTATTTACTGGATCGCCACTACGGTAATGATCGGTTCGGTAGTAGATCACGATCCGCAAAAAATGTGGTTTTTCTACGGTACGGTGATGGCTGTATATCTTTCCCTTGACCTGCTTAAAATATTTTACGCCAACCGGTTTAAAGCGCGCCTGGCCGGGCGTACACTACAGATTATTGAAAAGATCATCGGGTTTATCCTGCTGGGTTTCGGGATATTTATCGCCGTGCGCCATCTTTTCTAGTTTTGTTTAACTTGTCCTTTTTTAAGAAAACTGCTTTCCAACAATCTAAAACCTGCCCTTATGAAAAGAGCTATCTTCTCAACCGCAATACTCATTTCTACTCTGGTTACAAACGCTCAAAACGGCACTTTTTCAAAGGCCTTAACTCTTCTTCCTGCCAAAGAAGAAAAAGCAGCGGCACCTGTTTCTTCCCGTTTTAAAACACTGAATAAACAAAGCTCAACCCCTATAATCTGGAGTGAAGATTTTTCGAATGGTATTCCAACCACCTGGGGAAATAACGGTTCAAGCACCTCTGCCCTATGGGAATATAGAGGGTCTTCTACAACACCTGGCATCAATACCGGATCAAGAGGAGGGTATGCTGGCGCTGGCACCCCTATACAGTCGGCTACCCGGGCAAATGGATTTGTGATCTTTGATTCGGGCTTCCTCGATAATGGCGGTATTGCCGGGAATCAGGGAAATGGAACCGCCCCTGCTCCACATACCGGCAGGCTTACCACCCCAACTATAAACCTTTCGGGCCACTCCGATGTAGAATTGAAATTCACCTCCTATGCCCGTCAGTTCCAGGCGATCTTTATGGTGGCCATAAGCATAGACAATGGGCTTAGCTGGCCGGATACCCTTCATTTTTACAGCCATTTACCCTTGGGGAGATCCAGCCCGACAAACGATGAGCTTTCGCGGAACATATCCAGTATTGTGGGAGGGCAAACGCAGGTGAAATTTCAATTCATCTTCGATTCGAAACCTGTTGGAGGCCTTTCCGGCTATTATTTTTGGATGTTGGATGACATCGAATTGCGCACCGCGCCAAGGCATGAGCTCAGGTTTATCAGAACGGGAAGTAAGCCCGCAGTTTCTTATGAGCCACAGCCTGCCGGCTCAGTACCTTATGGCATTTGGCACTTGAGCCAGACCCGGCCCATTGGAGGATCAGCCGGTCTTTTAAATTACGGGGCTTCTGCCCAAACCGGTGTAAAAGTAGACATGCAGGTTTTCGATGCACAAATGAACCTTATTACTACCCTAAGCACCCCTACAGTTAGCTCCTTAGCCTCTCAAGATACTGTTTTGCCTTCCCTTTCAAGTTTGACGGGTACCTGGACCCCCACCTCACCGGGCGATTATACGCTGGTTTACAGCGCTATTTCCGACAGTGTTGGCCCGGCTAAACCCGGTTTATCCGTTACAGATACTATCGAAATCTTCGCAAGTAGCAAAACATACGGGATGGACGATAAACAAGTGGATAACTACTTAAATACTTCCACTACTTTAAGTAGTGGACTTTTTGGGATCGGGATGCAGTATGACTTCCCAAAAGGAATGCCCGTTCCTACTTCCGATAGCATTACAATAAAGGGCGTGGAAATACAGTTTTCGCCCATTATGAACGGCCTCAACAGCGATATCCAGATTGAGGTATACGATACCGCCGGGTTTAGTTATACGGGTGGATTTGGGGCTACAGCACTCCATAGCCAGGTGTATCCTTTAGACAGTATAAACCCTTCCGCCCCGGTATCTTTTTATTTTTCCGGGGGCACCGTTGGTGCTGATGGGCTTAGATTGCAAAAACGGTCTTATTTTATTGTGGTATGGCTTTTTGCCGGCCCTTCACCCATACTTATCGGAAACAGCCAAACCTGGGCCATTCCAGGTCCGTCTACCATTATGTACAGCATGAACGATGCGCGCTGGTATTCCGGGTTCCAAAATTCCCGGACCTTTAACGCTCCTATGGTGCGGGCTATCCTGGGCAATGATTTCTGCCCAACGGATACTTTTTCTACAACCGTTACTGCCTGCGGCAGTTACCAGCCTCCCGGCTCTTCCAATACCTATACCCGTACCGGTATCTATTACGATACACTAACCTCTTCCGGCGGATGCGATAGCCTGGTCCTTTTTGACCTTACCGTTTTGCCAAACCCGACAGGCAGCCTTTCCGTGACACATTGTGGCCCCTACACTTCTGCCAGCGGAAGAGTATACCAAAGTTCAGGTGTTTTTGTGGATACTTTGAGTTCTGCCGGTACCGGATGCGATAGCCTGGTAACACTGAGTCTGTCGCTTGTAAGCAGTTATACTACAAACCTTACGGCGCATACGTGTAGCGCTTACACTTCTCCTACAGGGAATTATGTTTGGACAACCAGTGGGGCCTATTCGGATACATTACAGAGCACACAGGGCTGTGATAGTATTTTGCTTATAAACCTCACTGTGGAAACCGTAAATACCGGTATTTCTCAAAGCAATGCTATGCTCACCGCTATGGCTAATGTGGCCACATTTCAATGGTTAAACTGCGATACAGACAGCATTATCATTGGGCAAACAGGAAGAACATTTGTCCTTTCAGCAAATGGTAACTATGCGGTAATTGTTACGCAAAACGGCTGTATAGATACTTCCTCCTGCGTTTTAGTAACCAGCATTGGTAAGGATGAGCCCGAGCATATTGCTCCGGGAATAACGGTATACCCAAACCCAAGCCATGATTGTTTTTACCTGCAGTTATCGCCCCGCTATAAAGGGGCCACTATAAAGGTTTACGATCTCTCCGGTAAGCTAGTTCTGGAAAAAGAGCTAAAACAAACCCAGACCAAACTGGAAATAAGAAAGAAAGGGACATACCTCTTAGAATTATTTGACGGAAACAAGATCATTGACAAGGTCAAATTGGTGAAAAGCTAGATCTTTCTCCTTGTAAAAAACCCGGTAGTTTACCGGGTTTTTGTTTTTAATCCTCTGCGAGCCATACGTTATTCTCCCTATTCACATCCGCCATAAAGCCTTCTTCATCCAATACTACCTTTTCAACCGATGCAGGGGCTATGTCCAGCGATAATGCATAACCCGGGTGTGTCCAGGGCCATGGCTTTTGCCAGGGCACACCGGCAATTCCTTCTTCTGCGTACATGCTCACTATGGGAATGTGGTACGCATATACATTCCCTTCCTTCGTATACACCTTTAGCTTTACCGGCATCGGCATTTCTCCCTTTCGCTCCAGTTGTATAATGGTGTTTAAACCCCTGGGGCCGCTGTTCACCGAGTGTATGCCGTAATCGATTGTCTTAGTCGTATTCATCCAGAAGTTGAGGTACCAATCGAGCTGGATACCACTCTCTTCTTCCATTATCCTGAGAAAATCCCAGGGGTCAGGGTGCCTGAGCTTCCACTCCTCATAATAGCGCAGCATACCCCGGTCAAAATGTTCCTGCCCGATTACATAACGCAGTTGCGCCAAAAAGATCTGTCCCCGGCTATACGCAGATATACCGTACGTCCGGTTTTTGGAGAAGTAATCTGCCGGGGTGGCCAGGGGTTCTGTTTCCCCTTTGTTTGCAAGAAAGTCATAAGCCAGGTAGGCATTGCGGTGCGGGTTAAGCTGTGGAGAAGCAGCCATTTTGTTCAATACTTCTTCTTCGGCAAAACTGGTAAAGCCCTCATCCATCCAGGGATATTGGTTTTCGTTGCTGGCCAGCATGCCATAAAACCAACTGTGGGCACTTTCATGTACCATTACCCCTATCAATCCGTTTAGTTTTCCGGTACCTTTCAGCATGGTACACATAGGGTACTCCATACCTCCGTCTCCTCCCTGGATCACTGAAAACTGGGGATATACATACGTGCCAAACTGCTCATTCATCAACGTAAAAAACTGTGCGGTATATTTCGGAAGGCGGTTCCAGGTGCTGTCATAAGCCGGCAGGTAATAAAAATACAGGTCCGGCAAACGCCCCATGTTTTCCATGGCGGTGATCTTATAATCCGGGTCGGCCGCCCAGGCAAAATCATGTACACTATCGGCTACAAAGTGCCAGCTTTGCTTTTTCGCTTTGTTTTTGATCAAGGCATACTCCGTGTAATGCTCAAATTGCTTTTTTACGCGGTAGCGTTCATCCCTGTTCATCAGGCGCCCGGTGCCCGCTAGTTTTTGCCTGGAGTCGATGTCTATCGTTACTTCGAACCGGCCAAAGGGTGCGTAGAATTCCCTTGCCACATAGGGGTCCGGGTGCCAGCCATCCTCATCATACATAGCGAGTTTAGGGTACCATTGCGTCATGGTATAGTCAATGCCTTCGGCATTGTTGCGGCCACTGCGCCTGATTTGGATAGGTACCTGGCTGATAAACTGCATTTCAAGTTTTGTACGCTGACCGGGAGCCAGGGGCGTATGCAAGCGTGCATGAAGTACTGTTCCCAGCACTTCATATGCCAGCGCTTCCCCGTCCTGGGTGAGGGAGCCTATGCGGTGGTACCCTTCTTCCCCATTTGTAAGCATGCCAATGCGCTGACCAATGCGTTTGTCCGGATCTGCAATATGCCGTGCCCGTATATCCATCATGCTACCGGGTTGGAAAGCGTTAAAATACAAGTGATAAAATACCTCTCTGATCGTATCTGGGCTATTGTTGGTATATTCCAGGCGCTGGGTTCCGGTAAATTGATGCTTCTTCACATCAAAATCTATGTGCATGGTATACGCTACATGCTGCTGCCAGTAATTAGAAGGCTGCGCCAGCAAGCTAAAAGGGAAGAGGATAAGAAATAGTTTTTTCATCTGCACTGCTAAGTTGTGGGAAATTGAAATTAAACGTTACGTTCAAAAGGCATTCCAATACAGGGATCTATGTATAGATGTGGTATACTAATCCTTAAAAAAGTCTTTAAAGGCAAAGCTTTCTTTAAGGCGTACTCCCTTTTCCGTATGTTGGAGGGTGCATAGTTCATTTACATGGTCATGTTCTAAAAAAAGGACATATTGCTGGTCAGCCGCAAGGTTCAGGAATTTCTCCTTTTCGCTTAATGTGATGAGCGGGCGTGTATCATATCCCATTACATAAGGCAGGGGAATATGCCCTACCGAGGGCAGTAAATCTGCCATAAAAACCAGTTTTTGATCCTGATAATCCAGGATGGGGCACATTTGTGCATCCGTATGGCCACTCACGGTAAGTACATCAAAGCCCAAAGGGGTTTTGAAAATGCCATCCTGTTCGGGAACGTCCACAAAATGAAGTTGTCCGCTTTCTTCGAGCGGCAGAATGTTTTCTGTTAAAAAAGACGCTTTTTCACGCGGATTGGGCTTAGTGGCCCATTGCCAGTGCCGTTTATTGGTCCAGTACCGTGCATTTTTAAAGGTGGGCTCATAGCCCGTGCGCGTTTTATTCCATTGCACGGCACCACCTACGTGGTCGAAATGCAGGTGTGTTAAGAATACATCTGTGACCTCATCGGGAGAAAAGCCTCGTTTTTTAAGGTTTCCAAAAAGGCTGTCTTCCCCAAAAAGATAGTAGTAGCTAAAAAACTTTTCGCTCTGCTTTTGTCCTATTCCCGTGTCAATAAGCATCAGCCTGTTCCCATCTTCTATCAACATACAGCGCATGCTCCACGAGCACATATTGTTGCTGTCTGCCGGGTTGGTGCGGCTCCAGATACTCTTGGGCACTACGCCAAACATGGCTCCGCCATCCAACTTAAAGTTGCCCGTATTAAGGGGATATACATTCATCGTTGCAAAATTGAGGGCTAAAGGTAAACGGAAATGAAAAGCAGCGCCAAACTACACTACTTTCTTCTCTATATAATCGGAGTTAAGCAGCCGGAGGGCTCCCATATATTTAAGGCCAAACTCGAGGAGGTCGCCCACCTTATAGTTTTGCTCATTTTCTTCTATATCAACCACCAGCATATCGCTGCTGGCGCCAACAAAGTCGAGCCCTTCGTCTTTGGGCACCAGGTAATCGCTGCTTATATCCAGTAGGCCCAGGTCTAAAATGGCGCGATGCGAAGTTTTCCCCAGGTCTTCTTCTTTTAGTTCAAAAGTATCCCCGCTGGGGTTGGCTTCCATCTGGCCGATAGGCACCTTTGGCTTTTCGGTGATCTCAATGATCTCTGCATAGAGCTTGAGTACATCGTGGTGCATTTCCGGTAACGTACCTCCGTTTACCAGATCTGCGCCAAAGAACAAGGCCTCCCCAACTCTAAAATGGTTGATCCCTGCCGGCAGCTGGTGCATAGCAATAAGGGGGATCACTACCGTAGTACCCCCGGTTACCCAGGGAATCTCTACATTGAAGCGGGCCTCTATAAGCTGTTTGTACAGCGAAAGTTGTATCAGTTTATCCTGGCTGGGCATTACTCCGTGCAAACAGTTCAGGTTTGCCCCTATCCCGGTTACTTTAACATTGGGCAATTGGAAAATGGCCCCGTAAAAATCCATCAGTTCATCGCCCATCACGCCTTCACGCAGATCGCCCAGCTCGATCATAATAATAATCTTATGTTGCTTGCCTTGCTTTTGCGCCTCGGCCGAGAGCAATTGTATGGTAGATAGTTCCGTGTTAAAACTTACATCGGCATATTTTACCACATCCCTTATAGCCCGTTTGGCCGGGGGTTTTATATACACTGTCTGCACCCGCGCGTCCAGTTCTTTTATTTTGCGCAGGTTGCTGATGCGGGCATCACATATTTCGCGAATCCCCAGGTTTATCACTTCCTTCAAAAAGGGCTTTACCCCACATAGCAATTTGGTTACGATAGCCCATTCTATATGGTTCTGCTTAAACCCTTCGTCCAGGCGGGCATAATTATGACGAAGTTTTTCTGCGTTAAGTGTTATAAAAGCCATTGTTTCAATCTACGATTTTTCGTTTAATACCGGACGGTAAACGCGTAAGCAGTTCATAGTTCAGCTGGTCACTGAACTCACTAAAAGAAGAAACGGTAATTTCCATATCGCCTTGCTTGCCGATCAATACTACCTCATCGCCTTTTTCTACATTGTCCAGGTCGCTTACATCCAGCGTTATGCTGTTCATATTAACCGTGCCTATCACAGGCACGCGTTTTCCCCTCACCAGCACCCGGCCCTGGTTGCTCAGGCTTCTGCTGAAGCCATGGCCATATCCCACCGGTACGGTGGCGATTTTAATGTCTGTATTGGCCAGGTAACTGGTACCATACCCTATGTACTTTCCCTGTTGCACGGTTTTTACACTCATAATCCTGCTCTTCCAGCTGATTACCCGCTTTAGGGGGTCTTCATTTTTGAGGTCTTTGGGCAACACCGTGGTAATATAGGTTTCTCTTGATGGCCAGAAGCCGTATTGCAGAATTCCGATGCGCACCATATCCATACGGGTCTTTGGCAAACGTATGGTTGCCGCACTACAGGCCGTGTGGTTTTTCTCTGCCTCTATGCCCTGTTTTTTCAGCTCTTTTCTAGCGGCTTCAAACGCTCCGTATTGTTCCTCTACCCGCAAAAAATTGGCAATGCTTTCCGCACCTGCATAATGTGTACATAAGCCTTTTAATTCTATTTGCGCATGGTGTTTCTTAAGGTAAGCCACCAGCTCCCGCAAGGCTTCTCGCTCAAACCCGGTACGGTTCATGCCCGTTTCCATTTCCAGGTGTATTTTCGCTTTTCTACCTTGTTTTTCAGCAACTTGCACCGCTTTTTTAAGACGGCTCATCTCAAATACAAAAAACTCTATCCCTTTCTCTATAGCCCAGGCCAACTGGTCGTTTTCCAGCAAGCCCATGATCATAATAGGTAACGCTCCCTGTACACAGGTGTGCACGCGTTCAGCCTCACGTGCATCAAAGGTGCTAAAGTGCTTGGCGCCCAGCTTACGTGCCAGGGGAACGAAGCTTTCAATGCCGTGACCGTAGGCATTTCCTTTTACTACGTGTGACACCCGGCATGCATCTCCTACAAGGCCGTAGAGGTAATTGAAATTGTTTTTAAGCGCGTCCTGGCTAAGTTCAATACAGCTGGTGCCTTCCATTACAACATGCTTTGCAAGAGTTGTACAAACATGCGTATCCCGGTTTCGGTAATTTCATCGGGATAATCATAATCGGGATTGTGCAAAGCGGGGCAATGCTCACCGGAACCAATGCCAAACATAGCGCCCTTTGTTTTTTGGGTAAACAGGCCAAAGTCTTCACCCCATTTAAAGGGTTGTGCGCGATCGGAATAATCTAACCCCAACGCTTCCGCGCTTTCCCGGATGTATGCATAGGCCTCTTTGTGATTTTGATTTGCAAAAAACACTTCGAGCCACTCTGTTTCGAGCAGCAATTTTTGCGCCCGGGCAATCGACTGCACTTCTTTTAATAATTCATTTACCAGCTTGTCCATGGTGCGGTTATCCCAACTCCGCAAGGTTAAGTGTACTTCTCCATAGCCTGCGGAAACACCATATGCCTTTTCACCAAGCTCAGCGTAAATGTGTGTGATCAGGCTAAAGTCTTCCCGGGCAATGTCTTTTTGAGACAGTTGTTCGCTTAACAGGAGGGTTTTTGCCATTGCTATGGCAGGGTTGTAGCCAGCTTCAGGCTCCGCGGCATGTGCTGTTTTTCCCTTAAACCGGAATATGACGCTACGAGCCGCAGCGGTGAAACTTCCTTTGCGGCAAACCACCTGGTGCAAGGGATAACCGGGAAGATTGTGCAGCGCAAAAGCCAGCTCAGTTTTAAACTGAAAGGCCGGGTCTTCCAAAATAGCACGTGCGCCTTTTCCATTTTCTTCGGCTGGCTGAAAAACCAGGCATACTTCTCCCCTTTCCGGTGGGTTTTCGGATAAGCTTTGTGCAACGCCTAACAATATTGTGCTATGCCCGTCATGCCCGCACTTATGTGAAACCCCTTCGTGCACGGAGGCATGCGCAAAATCGTTTACTTCCTGTATAGGCAGGGCGTCTATATCTGCACGGAGCAGGACCTGACGCCCTTTCTGATGCCCTTTAAAAAAAACAACGAGGCCGGTGCCGCCTATTTCTTGTATGCCCTGGTGGTTAAGTTTTTCCAGTTGTTTTTTAAGGTATGCCTGCGTATGTTGCTCTTCACCAGACCGTTCCGGGTGCTGATGCAAATACCGCCTGGTTTGTTTTAAACTTTCCAGGTTCATGCTCTTCTCTTTTTATAGCGCATTTCCAGGTATTTGTTGGTAAACCCCAGTTTTTCATATAATTTTTTTGCCGGGTTATCCGGTTCTACGTGGAGCGCAACATCACCCTCTGCCCGGTCCAGGGCCAGTTCCATGAGTTTTTTTCCTACCCCTTGTCCACGGGTATTCCCATTTACCGCAATGTATACCAGTATGTTTTCCGGGATATACCTGCGCATGCCTGTTTCGTTGATCACCGTAGCGCCTTTTATGCTTTCCTTTTCATGTGCCACCACCATAAAGCCTCCTTTATTTCTCACATATGCCAGGCAATTCTCAATATCTTCCAGGGGATCGCCATATGCTTCCAGGTGGGTGAAAAGAAAGCGGGCAATGGCCGCGTCAGACAAAAAATCGGTGCGTTTGTCTTCTTTTTGTATTACTGTATATTCCATGCTTTTTATTTTGGTGCCGGTTGCACCGTTTACAAGTATAACTATTATTAAATGAGTACAGGCAATAACAAGCCCGCTTATTGGACTTCCCCAGGTTTTCTGTTCCCCATAGGTTTGTTAATGGCGATACTGACTGCTTGTTCACCGGGTTTGCGTATTTATGAGGCACGGATGGCTACGAGCGAGGGAAACAGCATGGCGTATGCCCTTAGCGAAGCAAAGGGCAAAAAAGACCGTAAGCTCTTGGTGTTTCTTCCGGGTGTTACGGATACTGCAGATGTTTGGGTAAGTGGTTTCTTCAAACGGTTATACACTGAAAATTTTCAGATACTAATCCCGGAAAAACGAGGAACAGATTATTCGGAACAAAGGGCTTATGACCATTTTTCAACCCGTTTGTATGACATAGAGGGCTTAGTCGCTGGTCTTGTAAAAAAAGGACTCGTGGATACTTCAACTCATGTAGTAGTAATGGGTGCAGGAGAAGGAGCCTACCTGGTACCCCAGCTCGCCCGCTCTGTTTCAGCCGATGGAATGCTGCTTGTGAACAACGGCCCTCTGCATTTCCTGCAGGAAGTGCGTTGGTTGTTAGAGGGAGATACTGCAAACCCCAAGGTAATCGCCATAAAAGAATACAACCTGATGTCTGCCTCTCAAATAAAAACCTTTGTAGAGGCAGCACATACCGGCACGCCTTATCCGGGCTTCTTTTATGGAAAAGCAAGTGCCAACTGGCACAGCTACACGAAAAGATCCGTTGTAATGGACCTGTATTCAAGCCATATACCCGCTATACAACTCTATGGGCAGGATTATCCTGTATTAAGCGATACGGCCCAAGCCGAATTTCTAAGGCTTACCCAGGTACGCTACCCGAGAGTACATACGCATATTTTGCCAGCGCCTTTTTTTAGCCGCAAAGCGCTCGATGAAGATTTATGGCAAGTGCTTAGCCCGGTGTTTACCCCTCGCTGATCTTATTCACCCTTCGCTCGTGCCGTCCTGCTTCAAAATCAGTTTTCAAAAAAGTATCCACGATAGCCAGGCCCGTTTCTTCCTCTATGAAACGCGCGGGTAGTGCCAGCACATTCGCGTTGTTGTGTGCACGGGCCAGCTCGGCCAGTTCAACATTCCACGCCAGGGCCGAACGTATTCCCCGGTGTTTGTTTACGGTCATATTGATGCCGTTGCCGCTGCCGCAAATGACGATCCCAAAATCGGCCAGGCCCATTTCCACATCTAACGCTACAGGATGCCCAAAATCCGGATAATCCACGCTCTCTTCGGAGTCGGTGCCGAAGTTCTTAACGCTGTGCCCCTCCTCTTCCAGGGTGGTGGTGATCTTCGTTTTTAAGGTATAACCTGCGTGGTCAGATCCAATGGCAATTTTCATACGTACATGCAGTTTTTCGGGTTGTTGATAACATTTTATAAGCCCGCCTGTGTTTTGAAAGTCAACGGGTTGCTATTCACCAGCTTGCTCGTGTGTTGCTACAAGGCTTGTTCGTTTCTTTTTGAAAAAAGCACTTGACAAGCTCAAAAAATTTTACTTATACCTCTTTTCCGCAAAAAGGAAGTCCAAGTAATGAATAGTTACGGTTCGTTTTTTCACCACAAAGCAAGGCGAAGTTAACAATGCACAGGCAAACAACTTTTCAAAAGTACGATCTTAAAAAGGGAAGCTAACAATTGTTAGTTAAATTCGTTTTTTGTTTAAAATGAAGCCTTTGGTTTGCAGTTGGCTTGTTAGTTGTTGTGTAAAAGAGCTAAAAACTGATTTTTCAAAGGAGATGGGCAAAAAGTTTTCCCGTTCACTAACAGGATATAATAACCATCATACTTTAAATAAAATTTAAAAGAACATTAATATGATATTAAGAACAATGCTGACGCTCACCTTGCTAAATGTGAGTTTCGTAGTATTGTCCCAGCAAAACGATAGCCTTGAGTTTACGACTTACTATTATGAATCGGGAGCGAAATCCAGCGAAGGCTATTTAAAAGCCGGACAACCCGAGGGCTATTGGAAAAGCTACTACCGCAACGGCAACCTGAAAGCAGAAGGCAACCGCAAAGGATACCAATTGGATGGACCCTGGCTTTTTTATGCTGAAGACGGACGTAAAACAGTAGAAATAAACTATGCGCAAGGTAAAAAAAACGGCCTGCGTAAAAGCTTTGATCCACAAGGCAGGCTTGTAAAAACGGAGCCTTTCAAAGAAGATATGCTACAGGGTTTTGCCCAGGAGTTTTACCCCACAGGAGAGCTTAAAAAGGAGATTCCCTATGTAGATAACCTAAAAAAGGGAGCGGGCTACGTATACGAAAAAGACGGTAGGGTAATTGTCCTGCATACCTACAAAGCCAATGTACTCACTAAGGAACAACGCATAAACCGCAAGGATGAAAGCGGGCAGAAACAAGGCTTGTGGATTGATTTTTATGACAGCAAAATGATCCGCATAGAAGGGCCGTATGTAAACAACCTGAAGAACGGCTATTGGAAGTATTACCAGCCCAACGGCAACTTGATCCGCGTGGAAAAGTGGGTAATGGGCGAGTTGATCGAAAATGCCGGCGAGGTAGCTAAAATAGAAGTGAAGAAGCGCCTTCACCCGGGAACGGGAAACCTGGCGTTCCGGGGTACTTACCGCAATGGAAAACCCGAAGGGGTGCACCGCGAATACAATACCGAGGGAGAGGTAATAGCCGGGAAAGTATACAGCAACGGCATAGTGCTTTTTGAAGGGATCGTAGATGAAGAAGGGCGTAAGCAAGGCCCCTGGAAAGAGTATTATGAAACCGGAGAATTAAAGGCAGAGGGAAAATACCGGGACGATCTTAAGGTACAGACCTGGAAATATTACTACCGGAATGGCAAAGTGGAACAAAAGGGCGATTATATGCGTGGTTTGCCTGAGGGGAAATGGACCTGGAACTATGAGAGCGGCATAACCTGGAGGGAAGAAGAATTTGTAAGCGGATTAGAGGACGGACCTAGTATAGAATACAACGATACAGGGGCGGTAATAGCTCAAGGCGGGTATATTGAAGGACTCAAGGAAGGCCTGTGGTTTTTACAGATCAATGACCACCGTGAAGAAGGCCCCTATTTTGAAGACCTGCGCAATGGCGTTTGGAAGCATTACTATCTCAACAACGGACAACTTCGTTTCGAGGGCGCTTTTGAGAACGGCCAGGCCAGCGGCTTGCATAGTTTTTATTACCTCAATGGCCGGTTAAAGGAAAGGGGAAACTACGTGGGCGGAATAAAAGACGGCGTATGGGAATACCTGGACGAAGACGGGAAAAAGATCATTACCATCGAATATAAAGGAGGCGAAGAAGTGCGGTATAACGGGAAAAAGATCAGTTACGGCCGTAGGGTAGATAGGGAACTGGCCAAAGAACAACAAGCGGACAATTGAGAAAAAACGGTGCTCCTCCTCAGCCCCGTACGCCCTAACTTTGAAGGATCAATTGCGCATATGCTTCTCGGATGGATATACAAAAGAAAAACTGGCAAACGCTTTCGAAAAAAGAAATATACACCAATCCCTGGATCGAGGTGACCGAAGCCCAGGTGTTAAATCCCAACGGAGGCAGAGGTATTTATGGGGTGGTACATTTCAAGAACCTGGCCATAGGCGTAATACCCGTAAGTGCCAGCGGACATACCTGGATCGTGGGGCAACACCGCTATCCTTTTAACGGAAAGTTTACCTGGGAGATCATAGAAGGAGGCGGGCCGCTGGAAACAGACCCCCTGGTTTCTGCCCGGCGGGAATTGCTGGAAGAAGCCGGTTTAATAGCAAAAGAATGGAAGCTGATACAGGAAATGGAGCTCAGCAATTCGGCAACAGATGAAAAGGCCCTGATCTACCTGGCACAGGACCTTACGGAAACCACCCCTGAACCTGAAGATACTGAATTGCTTATGGTAGAAAAGATAAAGCTCCGCACTTTATGTGATATGGTGCTGCAGGGGGAAATAACAGACAGCCTGAGCGTGGCTGGGGTTTTAAAGCTTATGCAGATACATCCCGAACTTATTAAGTAAGCTGCATTCGGTTTAAGATTTTAAAACAGGCAGGTTAAGCAACATGCTCTTAGCGCTTATTAATTCAAGCGCGCTAAATAAAATATCTTTGCCGTAGTTTAAGTATCAAAGACTCGTTTTGCCTGGATACAGGATACCTTACTTTTGTGGTCAAATACATACACCTGGTAAAGAAAGCCGGGTGTGCAGCTTTATTTATATGCACAAGATCGTAACAATAGCTTTGTTTTTTGGTGTTTCCGTTCAGGGATTGAGGGGACAGGAAACCACACAGGACCCAAAAAAGGATCTGACCAACGGCACCATTGCCGAACAATTGGAATACGTAAAAACCAAAAGCGGCAATTACCAGGAGTACAAGGTGATTAAAAAAAGCTGGTACCATACCCTGGCCAGCAATGTAAACGATAGCCTGGCGTGGCAAAAAGCGGAAAAATCCCGCCTGATGCAGGATTTGCAAAACGAGCGGTTTGAAAAAGGGCAGCTGGCGAATGACCTGAGCGCTACTGCCGATAGCCTTACCGAAGTGCGGGCTATACAAACACGTATGCGCTGGATCGGTATCCCCATGGAGAAAACCGCTTATCGGTTGATCATGTGGGGCCTGGTATTGGGTTTTGCCCTACTGGCACTCATTGCCTTTGTGCGCTCCCTGGCCGGAAAACGTAAGGCCAAACAAGCCGTACAAGACCTGGAAACCGTTCAGGAAGAGTTTGAGCAACACCGCAAAGCGGCACTTCTGCGCGAACAAAAGTTGCGCAGGGAGTTGCAGGATGAGATCAACCTGCGCAGGAAAAGAGAAGGTGGGCAGTAATCCTTAAGTGTTGCCGTATCTGGCATCCCGGGTTTTCCTGGAAATATGTTTGCATTTTAATTAATGTTTAAACATTAATATATATCTTAGCCTTAAATTTCAAGGCTATGACTTCAGAGACCCTTCAACAAGTCCAGGTTACTAAAGGAAGGAATATTACCGGTTGGGTATTGACCGGGCTGGTTTTAGCAGGGCTTATGCTTAGCGGCCTCGCTAAAGTTACACAGGCCGAACAAATCGTAGAAGCGCTTGGCAATACGGGCTATGGCGGCTTTATCCCACTCCTGGGGGCTATTGAACTGGCGGTGGTCGTGCTTTTCCTGCTTCCCCTTACCCGCGGCTTTGGTGCGTTTGCCGTAGTAGCTTACCTGGGTGGGGTTATTGCTATGGAATGGAGCATGGGCGGCCCCCCTATGCCGGGCATTGCCCTTTCCGTATTGTTCTGGATCGGCCTTTATTTGCGCAACCCCCACCTCTTTAACGCCCGTTGATATGTCTTTCCCCTTTTTATTAAGCGGCTTTGCGCTGCTTCTTTCTTCATTCTTTACCGCTGGTACTCTTAAGCCGGAAAACTCAAGCGTGCGCTTTGAGATCAGCAATTTTAAAGTAAACACGGTAGAAGGGCGTTTTTCCGATTTGGAGGGTACAGCCGTTTTTGATCCTGGCCAGCCAGAGGCGGCACAGATTGCCCTCAAGGTGCCGGTAAGCAGCATCAACACCGGGATAGAAAAGCGCGATACCCACCTGCAGGCCCCGGAATACTTTGATGCGGCCCGCTATCCGTACATAAGCTTTAAAAGTACCGGGGTAAACAAAACAGGAAAGGGTTTTATGCTCAGGGGCAATTTGCGCATAAAGGGGATAACGAAGCATATCGAAGTACCGGCCAGTTATGAAGCGGGTGGCTTGCGCTGTACCTTTGCCATTGACCGCTATGCCTATAAAGTAGGCGATAGCGGCAGTTTTACCATTGGGCGCGAAGTAGAAATAGAAGTGTTCCTGGCGTTTGATTAAGTTTTAAGGGCTACATCTTGAATCTCCCGTTCCTCACCTCTTCCAATTTTGATCATTTTGATGACGCCAACAAAATGATCGAGCGAAGCCTTCGCAAGCATTACGTAAACGGTTTCCTGGGCTGTTCTTTATTCGTACGTTTCCTGTGATCCGTCTGTATGGACCTTTACCACCCGGGCGGTATTGTTTTTAGAAAACTCCATAATCCACAGGGTGCCCTCAGGCATTTGCAATACCCCACAGGGAGACCAGTTCGCTGCTGATTCGAATACGGTTTCAACGGCACCCCCGGCCTCTATTTTCTTTACTTTTTGCGCCCCGTATACGGCCACATATACCTCTTTATGTTTACCAGTGCACAAACCGAATATATAATGGCGGTCTGCGACCCCTCCAAAGGGGGGAGCGTCTTCTTTCAGTTCGTTTGCTACCACGGTAACCTCTCCCGTGGGGCTTACCCTTTTTACCTGCAGTTTATCTACCACATACAAGCTGTGGTCTGTTTTCGAAAAGTATAGCCAGCGTATATCCTCGAACCTATGAGAAGACATTTCCAAGCTTTGGCCATCCGGGCTTTGGCGCATAATAAGCTGGTACTCCCCTGCCCTTTTTGCCCAATATGAGTTGCCTTCCGCATCTCTCACCAGGGTATTGTTGTCGAGAAAACCTTCCACTTCAGGGACAGCTCTTTCCAATACCCCTTCCTTGCTTAAACACCAAACGTAATTTCCCCATTTGTCTGTAGCTTCTCCCTTGTACCATTCGTGCTCGCCATAGAGGTTGTCTTGTTCGTCTATATAAAGCTCGTGTGTATGCACGTTTTTTACGGCAATGCTGCGGTTTCCGCCAGGCGTAATTTTCCATACGTGTATCAAGTCGGTGTAAAAAACATTGCCCTGGCTGTCCCTGACGATACCAATGCCCGGATGCGCTTTGGCAGAGGGTACACAAAAAGCGAAGCAGAAAAAGGCAGTGATCAGTTTATGCATGATGTGCTTTATATTTTGTAGCTAAACGGCTACCTGTAGTTTAAATAAACACTGGTTGACTAAGCTCGCAGGTGCTGTTAAAGTACCAAATCTTTTTTTGCCAGTTGAAGGGTTGAACCAAGGTATGATTGGAACAGGCTTATGTTTATTCTGTGCTAGGGCACATTTTTTACAATTTCCAGGCAATTGATAGATTTGTCTTTTTCAAAGTCTAAAATAGATGTTTTGTGCTCCAAAAGTAAATCGGAGATTGCCTGGGTTGTTTGATTGAGGCTTTTGATCCAAATGATCTTTGGTGGAGCTCCCCAAATAACTGAAAACTCATAAAAGTCAGAATCGAATGTTACAATGATTAATTGTTTTTTTCGCGCGAAGGCCCAAATCTCCTTATCTGATGAGTTTTCAAGGCCTTCTAGTCGAACCTGAGTTGCATTAGGGAAGTGCGTTCCAATTTTTCGCAGAATCCGAAAAGAGATATTCTGATCAAATAAAAGTTTCATGACGCAAAACCCAAATGATCTTCTCGGGTTGCGGCATAAAACAATGCTGCATGGATCATCGGCTCGGTCAATTCCGGGAATTCATCAAGGATTGATTCTTTTGTCATTCCATTGCCTAACCAATTTAAAATGTCGGCCACAGCAATCCTCGTACCGATTAAAATGGGTTTTCCAAATCTCTTATTTGGGTCAATAGTGATGTATTCTCTCAGATTCATACTTCAAAGATCGGTCATTTTTAATAGACTTCAAATAGGCTTTAACGCTTAAGTTATTGTGTTTTTTTACTTATTAGCATCATTTATTGCGCTACATAACCCCCCGTCAACGGGTACCAATGAGCCCGTGCTGAATCCGGCTTTTTCTGAACATAAGAAAAATATCGTATTTGCTATTTCTTCCGGCAACACCCCATTAGAGCAGACCAAGAAATCCCACCTCTTTTTTTAAGAGCGGTTGAGTTCGCGCGACGAATAGTGGCGCCACCACATAGGGTCGGTAGTGGTGCTGAGCTGGTGCCATTTGCCGGGCTATACTTATATGGGCAGTGGGTTTTATTCAAATATGGCTACCACCCGGGCGGGTGCCGCTGAAGCTCCAACGATTTTGAGGGGAAAAACAGCGACTTTAAACCCTTCGTAAGGTAGTTGATCTAAGTTTACCAGCTGCTCCATATGGCAATACTCTTTTCGTTGGCCAACCAGGTGAGCTTCCCAGAATAGTTCGGGGTTATTGGTTTCTTTCGCTTTTTTGATCAGGTATTTTAACGGCAGGTCCCAACCCCAGGAGTCGATCCCCATTACTTTAATTCCTTGGTCAATGAGCCATTCGGTTGCCTGCGCACTCATTCCGGTTCCTTTGTCGGGGAAGTCCCGGGACCCGTTGTGCACATCTCTGCCTGTTTTGATCAAAACGATCATGCCTTCTTTAAGCGCTAACTTTTCCCTGTCCAGGAAACCGCGGATATCCTGAACGGTAATGGCGTCAAAATCCTCTTTGTGCGTCATATCGATAACAATACCGTCTCCGTAGCACCAATCCAGGGGAACTTCATCAATGGTCTTGGCGCGTGCGCCATTTACGGTAGGGGAATAATGCCATGGCGCGTCAATATGGGTAGTGGAGTGTACCCCCATTTTTTTAATGGTATCATCTGCCCAACCTTTGAAACCTTTAGGGAACAATTTTTTTGGCAACCCTAAAAAACGCAACAATACACCTGCTTTTTGATGTGGTTTATGTTTGATCCTGACTTTCATAAACCAGGGATCGGACTTATTGTACTTTATGGGTTTTGATAGATCGATTACTTTCATGGTTGTTTGGGTATTGTTTCAATGGCCCTGTCTATGAAGGGGCAGGCAGTAAAACTACTTTTTTGCCGGCTTCGATAGAAGTCTATTTAAAACACTTTGCTTGGTGTGGCACAATCTACCGGTTTATTTTGCGTGTACCAGGCCTTGTCGGCAATGTAGAGGGTCTTTTTTACCTCGCCATACATGGTTTTATTGATCTACAATATTTAACAGGCGTTTAAAGGCATAAATACCCGGTCTTCTTCCGGCACCCTGTTGCACCATGTCGATAATGCCGTTTTTTACCAGCGCATGAAGCGTGCGCGCGGCACTAGGCCTGGGAATACCCGAGGCTTTTCGAAAATTACCGCTGGAAAAGATGGGTTGCACAAATAAAGAGTCCAGGCAATGTAAGGCAAACTGTGAATGGGTGCTGTCTACGATTTCTTTTTTTACCGTTTCATACAGGTCTATGATCGAACGCGTTTTTTGAATGTTTTTTTCGGCCTGCACGATGATAGCCTGCAAAAAGAACCTGATCCAATTCGTCCAGTTTCCGCTATCCGTGATTTCTTTAAGGGCATCATAATAGTCCTCTCTATGGCTTTCTAAAAAATCACTTAGGTAAAAAACGGGCTCTTGTATAATTTCTTTGTGATAAAGGAATAGGGGGATCAGAATGCGTCCCATTCTGCCATTGCCATCCAGAAAGGGGTGAATAATTTCAAATTGCGCATGTACAATGGCGAGTTGCACCAATACATCGCGATCGTCATGATGCATATATTTTTCCCAATTGCTCAGTGCCTCCTGCATAACCGGTACAGTGGGCGGTATAAAACGCGCTTCATGCACGGGTGCCCCCGGTGAACCAATATAATTTTGAATTCTTCTGAAATTACCCGGGTCTTTGCCCGCACCGCGCACTCCTGTCATCAATGTTTTATGCATCTTCCGGATCGTATTTAAGGACAAGGGGCGGTTTCGCATAACTTGGCGCCCTTGTATTAAGGCTAATCTATAGTTCAGCACTTCGAAAATGTCTCCTTTTTCATGCAATTCTCCATCTTCTTCCACTTCAAATTCCAGTACCTCTTCCAGTGTGGCTTGGGTACCTTCTATCTTTGAAGAAAGTACGGCTTCCTGTGTGCGCAAAGGTGCTAGTAATACATCCGGATTTATAACCGATTGAAGTAAACCATCGTAACGGGCAATATAACGGTTGGCTTTTCCCATCAAATCGATAAACTGATGCCATTCTATGTTTTTTAACGGAAGCACATGAGGTGTGTAGGGCTGCATATTTGTGTCTTACAGATGAGACACAAAGGCGCTTGTGTTGCATAGGTGAGACATAAGGCAATACCGATCTATGAAAAACTTAACCCATTCTTTTTTAACCCGAGTTTGTTGAAGGGTCTTTTACTCCGCCTGTACATGGGGGACAGCTTAAAGTCGTATTTAAACAGTGTGTACCGGTCAATCAGCTTTGATCCTGTTTTGGCGATGCGTTAGTACAGGAACGTAGGGGTTTAGTTTTAGATATCAGTCAACACACGTACGAATATCCCAATTACTCCAAAGCTTGACAGTTCATCATCTTTGAGAATTATAGCTTCATATGTACTGTCCGTTGAATTCGGCTTCAACGCGGCATAGATTCCAGGGGTGGGCGAAAACTTTGATTATGCATGCCTTCACGGCCACTCTGCTCTCCCAAAACTTCAAGAGTGAACATTTCTAGATAATCTTGGAGGGCAAAATGTTCCTGAGTACTTGTGCATATACCTATATAAAAATAGGGATGAAGCATTCAGAAATTGGCCACTTTCGTGGCAAAGCTGCTCAGCGGGTGATTCTACTCCCCATATGTTGAAATCGGATGCTTCACTTGTTGATCGAAGGTGTGGCTCAGTGGGTTCTATTGCAAAAAGGCCTGATAGGCTTTGTAGAAATCGCCCCGTCTCCTGGCCGCAACGGCAATGATTTTGTCCTGGCCTACGGCCAATTCGCCCTTGCAGCGCTGGTACCTGCGGATACTGGAAAGATTAACCAGGAAGGAGCGGTGCACCCTGAAGAATTGCCGGGCACACAAAAGCTCTTCAAAGTGATTTAAGGGCTTGGTGACTAGCTCGGTGCGGTCATTTGATAAATAAATGGTAGAATAATTGCCTTGGCTTGCTTCCAGAAATAGGATGTCCTCTACAGCTACGGTTTTAAACCCCCTATGCGTGGATAAAATGATCTTATCCGGTGGGGTATGCTCTTGTGCTAAACGCTCCGCAAGGTAGGGCAGACGTGGGTCTTCCAGCTCCAAGGCTCTTTCCACCCGGTTCAAAGCGCATACCAACTCTTCCAGTTCTATGGGCTTAAGCACAAAATCGAGTGCCGCATGCTTTATAGCCTTTAGGGCATAATGTTCATAACCCGTAATGATGATCACTTTGAAATCAGGGTGTTCAAAGGCATTTAGCACTTCAAAACCATCTTTTCCGGGCATCTCAATATCCAGGCATACCAAATCAGGATGGTGCAATTGGATTTGCTCTACTGCCTCATCAGCAGACTTGCAGCGTGCGACAAGCTTTATGGCTTTTCCACTGTGTTGCAACATGAATTCCAGTGCTTCGCGACTGTTTTTTTCATCATCAACCAAAATAGCTTTTAATGTTCTCATTTGCACGGTAATATTAAGGTGACTACAGTTCCTCTCTGGTCGATTGGATTCCCGGGATTAATGGTGATGCCGGCCTTCATGCCTTCCCGTTTAAAAACGTCCAACCTTGATTTTACGATATCCATTCCCAGAGAGGTTTGCGTGGCCCTGCGCTTCCTGGAGGCATTAAAATAACCTATACCGTCATCTATAACTTTCACTTCTATCGTTTCTTCCGAAAGCTGTTTTACCCTTACCTCAAGCTTGCCATGCTGCTCAACAAAGGCATGTTTTATGGCATTTTCGCAAATGGGTTGTACCAATAAGCTTGGTATATATAGATCATCTATTTCGTTTTGGTTGTATACCTTTAGTTGAAAATCGAACTTATCAGGATCCCTTTTCTTTTCTATACGTAAATAGTTCTCCAAAAAGGACAACTCTTTTTGGATAGGTAGGAAGTCGATTCTCGAATATTCCAGCGAAGAACGTATGAGCTTTGAGAAACCTGTAAGCAGCTGATTAGCTTCCCACTTATCGCCCTTCAAAATGAGATTCTGAATAGAGTTCAATACGTTAAAGGTGAAGTGCGGATTCATTTGCCCTCTTAAGGAAGCTAATTCCAGTTGATGATTTTTAAACTTGAGATCCGTCAACTCCATAGCTTTTAGGTTCTTCCTTTTGAGGTTGTGGATGTATAGATTGATGGAGGCGGTTAACAAAAACAACAGTAGTAGCCAAAAAGCAACCCTCACCCAAAGGCGATCCCAGAAAAAAGGAGTTATACTAAAGGCCATCACCCCGGGCTGACTCCAGCTGCTGTTTTGAGACCTGGCCGACACCTCAAATCGATAATCCCCGGCATCCAGGTTCTTAAACCAAATGCCTCTTTCGTTGGTGTAGTTCCATTCTTCATCGGGCTCAGACAAAAACTGAAGCCGGTATCTGTAAAACTTCTTGTCTTCAGGCCTTTGCAGTGAAATGGCCTGATAGTGTATTTCCAAATCGTTCTGATGGTGTTCAAATACCGGAATGCTATCGGAATAGCGCTTATCAGCATTAATCAAAGCCACAATATCTACTTTTGGTGGGGCTACGGCCTCCAAATAAAAAGTCTTGGGTATGGAAGCCAGCGATTGATCGGAGGTCACCCAAACGCTATCCCCTGAATCGGTGATGGCCGAAATATAGTTGGTAGGCAGGCCATGCATTTTGGTTAGATTTGTAATAGAACAAGCCATGAGTTTATCCTTGCCCAATTCGTAATCTATGATGCTCACTCCTCTATTGGTAGCACACCAAATCCGTTTGTTTTCAGCATCCACATAACAGGCGCTGATCATATCCGAAAGCAAGCCATCAGCCCTACCGAATTTTGCGATCAACTGGTCTTGCCTGGATACAAGTACACCATCACCTGATGTAGCGATTACCAGGAGGGAGTCTTCAGTAAAAGACAAGTGTCTTACCGTGGCCCTTTCTATACCAAAGCGCCTGGTTAACTCTATGGGCTTTTCAAAATCCAGGTTTCGGATCACAAAGATTTGTGCCCCATAGCAGAAATAAACCTGACCCTCTTCACCCACACAGGCATGATTAAGGTGTTGCTGCCGGGTATGCACTATGCTGTCATTCCTGCGCAGTGAATACCAACCCGGTCCGAACATGAAATCACTCTCCTCATCAACGAGCAGCCGCAAATAAGGCATATAACTCAGCGAAAAGCTTGACAAAGAACTTTGCAGTTTCCCCTTTTTTGCCGGGGCGAAAATGGATACCTTAAGTCCGTTTGCCGAATAGTAGGTTAGGGCACCATGCTCTTTAGAGAAATACTTCACCCTGGAGCTAAGGGACTTGGCTGAAAACATAACTTTTTTATTGCTTACATCCACCACATAACCCTTGTGTGTCCCTACGACCAAATGGTCACCCAAGGCTTCCATAGCCGTTATTTTGTCTCCATTGTCGAGGATTTCACTAAGGTCTTTTCTCCGTATGCTATGGGTGCCAATCACATAAACCCCTTTATTGGTTGTGGTTACCCAAATATTTCCCTCTCTATCCTGATCAGAAGAGGAGATCATGGTTTGAGGAAGGACATGAAAGATCGTTTGGTCATTTTTTCTAAGTACCAGACCCTTGTCTGTACTATAAACCAACATACCGTTAAAGTAACCTACATCCTTAATAAAGCATTGCGTATATCCGGTCGGAAAAACTTGCTTTTCGTGGAAAAAATGCTTGAAATGTTGGTAGAGCCGTTCAATATCCAGTCGGCCCTGATTAGCTGGCCTGCTCTTCAGGGTGAAGTAGGAAGGTGTTAAATAAAAATTGGGAAGTATAAAGGCTCCAAAGTAAGGAGGCTCTGTGTCTCCAAAACGGCTCTCTGAAAAGTCATCGACCCGCGACAATTGATTTTCCTCAAGCAGGTATTTGTATGCTTCGTTGTTCCTTTTTATCGGAAAGAGTAGGAGACTATCGTGGGTAACAAATATCCCGTCTATCCAGTTGTAGTTACCGAGTAAAGACTTGAGTTTATCGTTGCTCTTAAAAGGCCTAAAGCGCTGGGAGGCATAATCCCTGATGAAAATGGAGCCATCAAAACAACTAAACCAAAGGTTGTGCGCTTTGTCTTCAAAGACCTTAAAAACCGTGTTGTAGGTAAGCCCATCTTGGGTGCTGAAGTTTTCAAACTCGTAGCCATTATACCTGGAAACACCTCTATCCGTACAAAACCAAATGTATCCATCGTAATCGCAATGGACATAATACACTTCAGAGCTTGGCAACCCATCATTTACGGTAAAATGGGCAATAATCTCCTGAGCCCTCAATCCGGATCCGGAACAGAACAATAACAGGCTGCCGTAAAAAATTAATCTTACAAAATTTATCTTGCTGATTATCAAAGATAAAAAGGTTTTGGAGTTTAAGAGGGGGTCAATGAAAAAGAAAGGCAACAAGCGTTTCCCTTTTGAAGGTTTCAAGCGGTTATTATGACCTTTGCCCCTTTTTGACCCGTTCTTTTGAAGTGCCAAGGCCTGAGCTACGATTTACTCTGGTTACCAAGAAATACTTTGTCTTCTTGGAAAATATGTTTTAGTTGTCCAGTTCGTTCATCGTCTCTTTGTATGCTTCTTCGTCATTACTCCATTAACTTAGGGCTGAGTTAAGGCAGCTCAGCTTGTTACTGCCCTTATAGAAGGTTACGATCTCAAATTTGCCAAAGGCATCATTGCCTTTCGGTTCTCTGCGAATGGACAAAGTATTTCTAGGAACGGTTGAGTTCGCGCGAATACCGGTGCCACCACATAGGGTCGGTCGTGGTGCTGAGCTGGTGCCATTTTCCCGGTTGCGGCATGATGAGCGGAATGTCTTCTGCTTTGGCCAGCGCCACTAATTTGTCGGCAGGCTCATACCAGCTGTGCAGGGCCAGGTCAAAGGTGCCCCAGTGTATGGGCATAAAACGGCCTTTGCCCAACTGTTGCCAGGCGTCGACCGCTTCTTCGGGGTTCATATGTATGTCATGCCAGGTTTCGTTATAGGCGCCTATGGGCAGTATATTGAGGTCAAAAGGCCCGTTTTCTTCCCCTATGGCTTCAAAATCGCTACAGGTACCGCTGTCTCCCCCAAAATAGACCTTTTCTTTTTGGCCTTTCAGCACATAAGAAGCCCACAGCGTAGGGTTTTGTTTGAACGTGCGCCCCGAAAAATGGCGGGCAGGCATGGCCTTAAACTCCATGCCAAATACCTCGGTACTTTCGTTCCAGTCCAGCTCGCTTATTTGTTCTTTAGCGATGCCCCAGTACACCAGGTGATCGGCCACACCGAGGGGCACTACAAAATGGCGACACTTGTCTTTTAACGCGTGGATGCTCCGGTAATCGAGGTGGTCGTAATGGTCGTGGGAAAGCAAAATAACGTCTAGTTCAGGCATGGCCTCATGGGCGATCGGGCTTTTAAAAAAACGCCTGGGGCCCAGCCAGCTAAAGGGAGAAGCGCGACCTGAGAGCACCGGGTCTGTTAAAATGTACTTGCCGTCTAAGTGCATCAATACGGTAGCATGCCCCAGCCAGTTAAAACTCAGTTCGCCTTCTGCTACCCGCCCTTGTTCGATGAAACGGTAATGTGCATCCGGGGCAGATTCTGCATGCCGTCCCATATAGGCCCGTACGATCTTAGGCAGGTCTCCTACCCCTCCTGCTTTGGTTTTGATGCGGTTTACAAAGGCACCGTTTTTAAAGTGGGGAGAGTGGGCCAACCTTTTCGGATGGGGGGTTTTGCCAAAAGCCTTTAAAGGAGTCATATGTTTGGTATGGGATTGAAAGAGCGGGGGTTATATGCTGCGCAGGTAGTAAATATAATCGCTTTTTGGAGGCAATACCCGGTGTTGCCGCATCAAAAGCGCTATTTGTGCCCGGTGATGTGTGCTGTGGTTCACCAGGTGATGCAACAGGTCGTGCAGTTCCTGTTCAAAAAGACGTCCGCTGGAGTTTTTATAACGGATGGTTTGGTGCAGGGGGATTGTTTTTACCACATCGGTGGTTTCATTGTACAGTTCTATGTTCATTTCTTCCCAAAGAGCAGGTTCTACTTGATCCGATGAAGGAGGGCGTTGTTTGTTTCCCGCTATGCGATCAAGCCAAGTGCGGTGTGCGGAAAGCAGGTGGGACATTTGCTCCCGGATAGGTGTGGCGATTGGCTTTTGCTCCTTCAAGCGCAGGATAAACAGATCATTGGCCCAAAAGTTATATTCCAGGAGCTTCAGTACTTTTTCCATGTACAAACAACCTTAAGCGAACAGCAAAGTTTTATGCAGAGGCAGCCTTATGACGCAAAACACCAAAAAAATAAATGCTCGTTAAACTGAGCAGCACGAAACCGGCTATGCGGTAGCTGAGTGCCAAACCTGTATAGGCCAGTAAAGGACTTACGGCAACGGGTGATAGAAATTGGCCCAGGAATACTGCAGCCGTCATGCCGCTTACTATCCTTCCACGCAGGTGCAAAGGGGCCATATTCAGGAGGCAGGTATTGGCGTTGGGCATAAACAAACCGAAGCCGATGCCTCCGATTACCTGGGCAAATAGTACAAGGGTATAGGTTTCGGCATAAGAAAGCAACATATACCCTATGGCAGAAAGTAAAAACAAAAAGGTATAAATGGCATTAAACGTAAGGAGTTGTTTTATTTTCCGGTAAAAAAGACTGGTAATGCCTCCCGACAGGGTGAGCGCGGCAATAGCTACGCCTGCCTGCGTGCTGCTTTCTACTCCTATTTGTTTTAAATAAAAAGGCAGTTGCACAGGGATCATGTAAAAAATGATCATAAAGAGCAGGGCCACAAAAAAAGTGAGGCCAACCAGCCATTTTTCAACAATCGGCATGGATTTTTTTTGCAACTCTCCTTTAGGGGTAGCCGTGGTATTTACCGGTTCGCGTAAAGCGGAATAAGAAGCGGGAATAACAAATAGAACAAAGGCATAAACAGCAAAGGGCCAACGCCAGCTGATGTCGGCCAGCATCCCTCCAACCGTAAGAAAGACAAAACCGCCCAAGGCCATAAAAGCCGCTTGTAAGCCCATGGTTTGGTTGCGTTCTTCCCCTTCATAATAATCGCCAATGAGCGTGGTAATGGAGGTCATGATACCGGCAACACTTACGCCTAGCAAAGCCCGGCTGAATAAGAGTTGAAAAAGAGTTTCGGTATACAGGCCTGCTGTTCCCGCCAAACCATAGAGGAACAAGCTTGTAAACAAGATGGGAAGCCGCCCCAGTTTATCGGTAAGCGCACCCACCAAGGGGGCACCCAAGGCAATAAACAAGGCCGGAATGGTAAGTACAAGACGGGTAAGTAAGGCTACGTTTTCGGCCCCGGCAAAGGTTTGCTCTATCTGGGGAAGAGAAGGTGCAATAGTGGCCCCGCTCATTACGGTTAAGGTACTGCCTACCAGCAGGCTGAGTTTTTTCAGATCCATTGGTCAAAGGTAAGTGTATGCGCTTACCAAAGCCGATGTTTTCCTTTACCCGCGCATTACCAATACCTATTTGCAAGAACATTTCCCCGGGCTACAGGTTATTTTGCAAATTGCGCTTATGAAAAAAATACTGGCCGCTCTTTCTGTGTTTGTACTCTTGTTTTTCGTATTCGCCTGCGACAAGAACAACAATGTATCGCTTTTTTTCAGCCCTTCGGATGACGTAGCCCTGGGACAACAGGTAAGTGATGAGATCCGGGCAGACCCCAATTTTGAATTACTGAGTCGCGCAGCTTATGCAGATGCATATGTGTACCTGGACTCTATGGTAAACGCCATATTAAACAGCGGTGAGGTTGCGTACCGCGATGAGTTTGCCTGGCAGGTAACCATTGTACAGGATGACAATACCCTTAACGCCTTTGCCGCTCCCGGAGGGTACATCTACGTATATACGGGCCTGATCAAGTATTTGAATGATGCCGATGCCCTGGCCGGGGTGATGGGACACGAAATTGCCCATGCAGACCTGCGCCATACCAGCCGGAATTTGCAGCGACAGTACGGAGTTTCTTTTTTGTTAAGCCTTTTGGTGGGTGAAGAAGCGTCTACTTTAGAGACCATTGCGGCCCAGGTAGCTGGTACGGCAGCCGGCTTATCATTTAGCCGCGAATTTGAAACGGAATCGGATGAAAGATCTGTAGAATACCTGGCACAAACCGGTTTTGCCTGCGATGGGGCAAAGCTCTTTTTTGAACGTCTTGAAGCTAGCGGGCAGGGAGGAAATACCCCGGAGTTCTTAAGTACCCACCCCAGCCCTGAAAACCGCATAGAAAATATAACTGATAAAGCTACAGAAGAAAACTGCGACACTACCCCCAGCGGAAACGGAGGGTATGCGGCTTTTGTAAACAGCTTACCTTGAACTGGAAAAATGGAAGGGGATAAGATAGTACTATCTTATCCCTTTTTCTTTAGCGGTTTTTACGCTTATGCTTAAAGGTGCGCTTTGGTCTTGGCGCGCGGGGAGTCGGCTTAGGTACCTCATGGATCATAAGGGGATAAGGGTGTGTGTCTATAACCGACACTTTTTTACCGATCAGTTTTTCAATATCCTTTAAATAAGGTTTTTCAGAAGCATCGCAGAAAGAGAAAGCAATGCCGCTGGCTCCTGCCCGGCCGGTACGGCCAATGCGGTGTACGTAGCTTTCGGGTATATTGGGCAGGTCAAAGTTGATCACATGCGTCAACTCGTCAATGTCAATGCCCCTTGCGGCAATATCCGTGGCGACTAAAACCCGGGTTACTTTATTCTTAAAGTTCTTTAAAGCGCCTTGCCGGGCATTCTGAGATTTATTGCCGTGTATGGCCTGTGCCTTTATTTTTGCTTTTGCCAGGTCTTTTACTACACGGTCTGCCCCGTGTTTGGTGCGGGTAAAAACCAGGGTTCTTTCTATCTCAGGATTTTGCAACACATTTACCAACAGGCGCTTTTTATTGCCCTTGTCTACAAAGTAAACGGCTTGGTTAATGGTGTTGGCGGTGCTTGATACGGGAGTTACTTCTACTTTTTTGGGATTTCGCAGAATGGTACCCGCCAGTTGCACAATGGCCGGGGGCATAGTGGCTGAAAAAAACAAAGATTGCCGTTTTTGAGGTAGTTTTTTGATCACCCTGCGTACATCGTGTATAAACCCCATGTCCAACATGCGGTCTGCTTCGTCCAACACAAAAATTTCCAGCTGCTGCAAGTCAATGTGCCCTTCGGATATCAGGTCCAATAAACGGCCAGGGGTAGCCACCAACACATCAATGCCTTTGCGCAACGCGTCAACCTGAGGTTGTTTGCCCACACCTCCAAAAATGGTGTGGTAACGTAGCTTCGTACCTTTGCCGTAGTTGGTAAAGCTCTCCCCTATTTGTATAGCCAATTCGCGGGTAGGCGTAAGAATAAGGCTGCGTATGGGTCGCTTTCCACTAAAGGAAGGCGCTTTTTTCGCGAGCAACTGGATAATAGGAATGGCGAAAGCAGCCGTTTTCCCGGTACCGGTTTGGGCACAGCCCAATAGATCATTTCCATGCAGTACCAGGGGAATGGATTTTGCCTGGATGGGTGTTGGTTTGGTATATCCTTCTGTTTTTAATGCCTGAAGGATGGGCTCAATTAGGTTTAACTGTTCGAATAACATGAATACAGGGCATAGACCGTTTCGTTTTTAAAAAAGATTGCAATCACCGGTCTATTTTGAGAAGGAAGTCTTTTATAGAATGTAAGCAGGTAAGCGGTTCAGGAAAAACCAATATTTTATACAAAGGCCTGCCGTAAAGCCGGGTAAAGGTAAGGCTTTATTTTCCGTCAACCAGAACGTACGGCTTTTTCACTCCCGGGTCAGTTCAAAAGAAGCTCCACCCTGTTTAAAGTGCATCGTATTTTCTTTTGGGGCAAAGCGCATTTCTATCCCGGCCATTTCAAAACGGAAGGCGTCTTTATCGTAAGCTTCGAGGGGAAAAGCAGGCTGCCCGGTAGCCTGGGCGGTAAGGCCTCCTGCTTCTTTGGCAATGGTAATCTTTAAAGGAAAAGCAGGGCTGCTATATACGCCAACATACTGTGTTAACTCCTGCTCACTCAGCACAAGGGGAGGGGAAAAAACGGGTAAATCGTAGGGCTCTCCGAAGTAGATACTGAGCACCCCCAGTAAAATATCGTTTAAGGGCATTACCATTCCATTGGCCACATATGCTATAGAAACTTCTTCTGTAGGAAAATAAGCGGCGCTGCTTACAAAGCCGTCAATACCTCCGTTGTGGCCGTATGCTTTTTTGTCGTTGAAAGGAAAAACAAAAAGCCCCATGCCAAAATTGTCTTCCAGGTGTTTCATTTTTTCCAAAGAGGTTTTCCGGACCAGCTTTTCGTTAAAAAGCGCACTAAAGAAAATATTGAGATCACGCGAGGTAGAAACAATGGCGCCGGCTCCACCGGGGATGCTCATATCCGTTTCGGTGGCCTGTACCCAGTTTTTGCCTGTATAGCGGTACGACTGGGCTTCGTTTTTATTGGTTTCTATGCCATCTCCTACAGCCGTATGCGTGAGTTTTAAGGGTTCGGCAATGCGTTTTTGCAAGGCTGCTGCGTAGCTTGTTTTTTCTATTTCTTCTATAATATACCCGAGCAAAATGTAGTTGGTATTGGAATAGGCTGCCTTTTCTCCGGGCGCAAATACCGTCCCGTTCTCTTTGATGAGCGCCAGCATTTCCTGCCGGTTTTTCGGGGCCATCATAAGGGTTGTATAGTCTTCGGCATTAGTAAAATTATACAGCCCGCTGCGGTGGCGTAGCAACTGCTCAATGGTGATCTCAGGGGCATTGGGCAAAGTGGGGAAAAACAGGCCCAGGGGTGTTTCCAGCGAAAGCCTCCCCTCTTCTACCAGTTGCATGATAAGCACAGCGGTAAAGCTTTTTGAAATGGAGCCAATGCGGTATTGGGTCTGTATATCAGCCTTTTTTTCAAGGGCTACGTCTCCATACCCGAAAGCGTTGTGATACACCTCTTCTCCTTTCTTAAAAATGGAAAGGCTACCCATCCCTTTTTGATTGCGTTCAATGCGCAGCAATAGGCTGTCAAGCTTTGCTTTATTGAAGTTTTGGCCTCCTAAGGTCAGGGAAAAGAGAAAGGAAAGACCGAGGACAATACGTGTTTTCATAAAGAGGGATATTCATGTTCTGAAGAAAAAACCTGCTCTTCACGGCATTGTTTCAGGCCTTTCCAAAGTAAAGAAGAGCATCAGCGTGTAGCCCGGGTATAGCGAAAAACCATTTCACTTTTTTTCTAAGGCCTCTGCCTAAGATAAGAAACCAGGTCACTTATGTTTTTTATACCCAGTTCTTTGGCCTGATTTTCCCGTGTCATCAAAGCGTAGGTGTTGTTGAAACCAAGCGGTTTTGCATAGTGCACGTCATATTGCTCCAGCAGGTCTTCCTGTACTTGTTTAAAAAGATCTTCAGGATCCAGGCCTTTGTTTTCCTGCTGCAAAATGACCTGCAGGGCGGTGCCGCTGTATTCCGGGTAAAAGTCAATCTCACCTGCTACAAGTGCATCAAAACATATTTTTGTACCCCCCAGGCCCAGCTTACTTTCTACTGCCAGGGAGGTATGTCCTTCGATCAGTTGCTTATAGATATCAGCCAGGAGGTATTGCTCTCCGAAGATCTTCGATCCTATGGTCAACGTTGCGCTGCGCGCACCCTCCGGGGTTTTGTACAGCCCTCTTTCTTCTAAAAATCGTTGTGCAATAACAGCGGGGTTTTGCTTTTCACTGTCGAGCAGGTAATTGAGGTGTGTCATTAAAGAGTCGTTGATTTGCCCGTCCAGCAAAGCAACCACCGCTCTCAACTCCGGGTATTTCTCCCAGCTACGGCCGTTGATCAAAAGGGCGGCTTCATAGGGAGGGAAGCACTTCAGGTCATCTCGCAACACGCGCAGTTGGTATGATTTTATCCGTCCATCGGTGCTGTACCCGCTGATCACGTCAATAAATCCTTGTTCAATGGCTTTATACATCAAGCCGGGGCCTAGTACTACATGAGAGATATCAAGCGTATATGTCTTTTTCAAAGCAGGTAGGCCGTCTACCCTTCCAGTGAACTCAGGGGCAAAACCAGCCTTTAAAGGTGTTTCGTTGTGCAGCTTAAACCCGTATGCCCCAAGGCCGATTATAAAGAACAAGGCGGTTCCTCCGATAGCTTTTTTAAGGTTTAAGGTTTTCTTTTTCTGCAAAAGGGATAATAAAAAATCAAGCAGTATGGCCAGCAGGGCTGCGGGCAGTGCCCCGGCTATGATCATGGTGGCATTATTGAGGGCAATGCCCCCGAAGATAAATTCGCCCAAACCTCCTGCGGCAATATAGGCGGCTAAGGTGGCCACGCCCACATTGATCACGGTTGCCGTGCGTATACCTGCCAACAGGGTAGGCAGCGCCAGGGGAAGCTTTACCTGGAAGAGGACCTGCCTGTTGCTCATACCCATACCTTTGGCCGAGTCCAGCACACTTTGCTCGATG
>JANQPD010000082.1 GCA_028285465.1 Owenweeksia sp.
CGGCTTTGGCTTAGAAGCTCTCCCACAAAGCTTCCCACTTTACTTCGCTGGGTGTAATGCACATAACCGGGATTTCCGAGTGGTAAATCATAGCCTGAACATCGGTGCCTAAGAAAAAATCAGTGATATCACGCTCACGGTCGTCTTCCGTAATGATAAGCAGGTCACCGTCATTTTCATATGCGTAGTTGAGTGTATTGCGTACTACGCCACTTTTTTCAGTAGGCTTTAGCATTTCACTGCTGCACTTTACTCCGGCATCATTGATGAATTTCTCAACCTGCTTAAGATTGGCACGTAGTACCTTCTCATCACTGCTTTCGCCTAAAACCGAAACCACTTTTATTTGCGCCCCGAATAAACGCGCATAATGCAGGGCAGGGCCGGTTTTTTCCTTTGATCTTCTGTCCAGTACCAGGGGAAAGATGATGGTTTCTATCTTATGGATGTTACGCACACCTTTAATGGTTATTACAGGAGGCTTTACCAGAGTAACGGTGCGGTAGGCATTACTGCCGATAAAGCGCTTGCGTAGGTTTTGAGGTTTGCCGTTGGTCCCCATGATCACCAACTGGGCATCAACTTCTTCAGCCACACGTGCAATTTCTTCATACACGGTACCTTCAGCCACCATAGGAGTAATTTCTATACCTGATTTTGTTTTGTACTCCGCAACAACTTCATTTAATTTTTGATTGGCCAGGGCGTTCAATTCTTCCTTTTTCGCTTCTGTATTGAGGGTTTTTCTCAAAGAGCCGTCACCGAAAACGGTAAGCGCAGTGATAGAGGCGTTCATTGCTTTAGCAAAAACCAGCGCCTGGTCCAGCGCCAGGAGAGATTGTTCTGAAAACCCAATGGGAACTAAAATTCTAGGTGTAGAGTCAGCCATGATTTTGTCTTATTTTGCCACAAATGTAGTATATAGGCTTTAATACAATTCCTACTTGAACTCCTCAGAACTAATTTTAAATAGCGATGGCAGCATTTACCACCTGGGCCTGTTGCCCGGTGAAGTAGCCGAAACCATTATTACCGTTGGCGATCAGGATCGCGTAGCCAAGGTTTCAAAGTACTTTGACAGGATAGAATATACCCGGAAAAGACGTGAATTTGTTACCCATACGGGATACTTTCGCGGAAAGCGGCTAACGGTTATTTCTACGGGAATAGGTACGGATAATGTGGATATTGTGATCAACGAACTGCATGCGCTTTTCAACCTGGACCTGGAAACGGGAGCACCACAGGTACAAAAGAAACCCCTGGATTTTATACGTATTGGTACCAGTGGGGCGGTTCAACCGCATATACCGGTAGGAGAGATCTTGCTCAGTACAATGGCCGTGGGCTTTGACGGTTTAATGCACTTTTATGATCACCCTCCTCAACTGACGTTGGAAAAAGCTTTCTACGCGGCCGTGCCGGCCGCCCAAACCCTGCCCAAACCCTATTTCTCAAAAGCTTCCGAAGCGCTTCTGAAGGCTTTTATGCCTCTTTCGTTTATGCAAGGGGTTACGCTTACTGCTCCGGGCTTTTATGCCCCCCAGGGGCGCAACGTAAATCTTCACGCCAAGGTGCCGGATCTGATCAAAAAAATCGAAGGAGCCGAAATAGAACGAATGCCCGTTACCAATATTGAAATGGAAACGGCGGGTATTTATGGGTTAGCTGAGGCACTGGGACATCGGGCGGTATCTCTATCTGCCTTGCTGGCGAACAGAGCCACGGGAGCTTTTGCCGAAAATCCTGAAGAGGTCATCGATGAGCTAATCGTGCAGGTGCTTAACCAGGTCACTGAAGCGTTGCCCCGCGAAACCTGACTATATGCTATGCTCAGGCATTTGAGCCAATGAAGTAAAAAACAAGTAAAACAAGGCCAATAAGCAAAAGAGTGGCCACCCAACCTTTGATGAACCTGCGCATTTCCCGTTTTCTCTGCGCTTCACCTAAAGCCTGAAGTTGGGTTTTACTCATTTTTACGGCCTTTGTAAAAGGTTCTTTGCTTTTAGCGGGGGTTTCTCCGCGCCCTGCAAAAGCGCTCTTTCTTTTATACCTCCTGGAATTATTCTTCAACGAACCGATGCTGTCCAAACCAAACCCACTGCCCATATTTAACAAGTTAATTATGCTCATTAAGATACGGGAGAAATCTTTAAAAACAAAGGAAGCGTTTGCTTGCAAGCAAACGCTTTTACAAGTGAAACCGAAATGTAAACGTTAAAGCTTACCGGTGCTTTACTTTGCTACGTTTACCGCACGCATTTCGCGGATCACGGTAATGCGTACCTGGCCCGGATAGGTCATTTCGGTTTGTATTTTCTGACTGATGTCGAAAGAAAGTTTAGCTGCTTCCGCATCGTTTACTTTTTCGCAGTCTACCAGCACCCGCAATTCACGGCCAGCCTGCACGGCATATGCTTTGGTTACCCCTTTTTGATTGAGGGCAAGGTCTTCAAGATCGCGGAGACGCTGGATGTAACTCTCGGCAATTTGCTTACGGGCTCCCGGGCGTGCACCGCTAATGCCATCGCATACCTGTACAATTGGCGAAATGAGGTTGGTCATCTCAATCTCATCGTGGTGGGCACCTATTGCATTGCATACATCTGGTTTTTCGCCATACTTCTCGGCCCATTTCATGCCGAGTATGGCATGGGGCAATTCACTTTCTTCCTGGGGAACTTTGCCTATGTCGTGGAGCAAACCCGCCCGTTTGGCAATTTTTACGTTTAACCCGAGTTCAGCCGCCATAATGCCGCATAAATTGGCCACTTCCCTGGAGTGCTGCAAGAGGTTTTGCCCGTAGGAAGAACGGTAGCGCATACGTCCTACACATTTTACCAATTCAGGGTGCAACCCGTGTATGCCCAGGTCGATGGTGGTGCGCTTGCCTACTTCAAAGATCTCGTCATTGATCTGTTTGGCAGTTTTATTTACTACTTCTTCTATACGGGCAGGGTGAATGCGGCCGTCAGAGACCAGTCGGTGCAGCGACAAGCGTGCCACTTCTCTCCTTACCGGATCGAAACAGGAAAGAATAATGGCTTCCGGGGTGTCGTCTACAATTATTTCTACACCGGTTGCCGCTTCGAGCGCACGTATGTTACGCCCCTCACGGCCTATGATCCGTCCTTTAACGTCATCGTTTTCAATATTGAAAACGGAAACGCTGTTTTCAATAGCCTGTTCTGTGGCCACGCGTTGAATGGTTTGTACCACGATCTTGCGGGCCTCGTTATTGGCCGTAAGCCGTGCCTCCTCCATAGTGGTCTGAATGTAGGCGGCAGCGTCTGTCTTGGCTTCATCCTTCAGTGCCTCCAGCATTTGCTCCTTAGCCTCTTCAGGAGTAAGGCCGCTGATTACTTCCAGTTGTTCAACCTGCTTGCGGTGGAGTTTGTCTAACTCCTGGCTTTTACGCTCGTTCAGGTCGCGCAGGCGGTTAATATCCTGCTCACGTTTGTCAATCTCTTTCAGGCCGCGCTTTATCTCTTCGTATTGCTTACTGTTTTTAGATTCCCGTTCCTTCAAGCGATCAAAGCGCTCGTTGAGCTTGCTCTCTTTTTTATGGATCACTTTTTCGTGCTCGGCTTTTAGTTCTATAAACTTTTCCCGTGCCTGGATGATCTTATCTTTCTTTATGTTTTCTCCTTCTTTTTCCGCTTCCTGGATAATGCCGGAGGCCTTGCGTTTTTCGAGTGATTTGAAGATGGCCCATGCGGCTACAAAACCTACTACCGGGCCAATTACACTGATCAGAACCGTTTCCATATGGTTGTATTCATTATGTTAAAACAAAAAACCCGCATCAATTCAAGCTTTGTCTAAACTCCAATTAGACACGATCGGAGCTTACCGGGCAATTTCGGTTTTCCTACGCTGTGGAAGGCCTAACCTAGAAAACCCGAGCTAAACTCCTATTTGATTTAGCGTTGAGTTTAGCAAATTCGTTGAATCAATGCGGGAAAAAATTTATGTAAAGAACTACTGTATGATCGTTGTGAGTAATTGTTGCATCTCTTTTAATTTGCCGCTCACCATGTCGCCATCTACTAAATGCCTGTTGCGGTTTTTCTCTTCACGCGAAGCAATCTGTAAGGCGCACATGGCCAAAAGATCCTGTTTATCTCTAACGGCATAGTTTTCCTCATATTTTTTAAGGATGCCATCAATTTTTTTAGCTGCAGCCCTGATGTTTTCCTCTTCCTCCCTTTTTATGGTAAGAGGATACACCCGGTCAGCTATAGAAACCTTTATTTTTAGTAACTCGTTCAAAAAAAGAGGTTGTATAAAACTTTACTCGTTTAACAACGCAATACAGCGGTCAATTTCCCGCACCAAAGTGCCGATTTTGGCTTTTGCCAGCTTTACGTCATCCTGCCTGCTCAACATGCCTTGAGCTACCCGCAAGCTATTCAGCTCGGCCTCCATCAACTTCAGCTTATGTTCTTGCTGCTCTTCCCTGTTTTGAAGCAGCGAAAGCTTTTGGCTAAGCTCGGCATTTTCGTCCAACAGTTCATGGTATTGCTTCCCTAACTTTTTAAGTTGCTTAAACAAGGCATCCAGTTGAACGGTAAGATCAGGCATATTACATAGCTGAGCGCACAAAAATAGGAAGGTCGCTGCGATATTCAAACTTTATAAAATATTGGGGGTTTAAATCACTAATCCGGGAAGCCAAGTACTTTTGCCCGGTATAAAACGTACGACCGCTAGTATGATAAGAAAGCTGTTTTCCTCTTTGTGTCTTTTTTCCTGCTTGTTTGTGTGGGCTCAGGAAGTGCCCACCTATACATATCCGAAAGATGCATTTATTTCTCCATTGGATATTCCTTTGCGGTTGTCGGGAACCTTTGGCGAACTCCGCGGAAATCACTTCCATAGCGGTATAGATATTAAAACGAACGGAAGAGAAGGGCTTCCTGTAAAGGCGGTGGCAGATGGAGAAGTATACCGGATTAAAGTATCTCCTTACGGTTTTGGAAAAGCACTTTACGTACGCCATGCCAATGGTTTTGTTTCGGTATATGCGCACCTCCAGCGTTTTGATCCCAAAGTAGAAGCTTTCGTAAGGGAAGTACAATACCGGCAAAAGCGTTATGAGACGGAGCTTTTTCCACCAAGGGGACTTTTTGCTTTTGCACAGGGAGATACCCTGGCTTTTTCCGGCAATAGCGGGGGGAGCGGGGGCCCGCATCTGCATTTCGAGATCCGGGACGCCCGCACCGAGAAAGTGATCAACCCCCTGCTGTTCGGGTTTTTAGTGGAAGACGATATTGCCCCGAAACTCAATTACCTCCAGGTGTATGAATTTGCAGAAGACGAATTAATAACCAGTGAGCAGATACGCATTCTTGAAGTAGGCAAGGGCCGTTACGCGTTAAGTGGAAGTGGCTTGGTGGAATTTAGCGGAAGCCTGGCTTTTGGCCTTAACGTATACGATAAGCTCAACGGGGCAAACAACCGCAATGGGGTGTATTGCATTAGTTTATCTATTGACAGTATTCCCCAATACCAGTTTACTGCCCACAGCTTTGCGTTTGATGAAACCCGCTACATCAATAGCCATATTGACTTTCCCAGAAAAGTATGCTGCAGGCAGGTAATCAACAGGCTATACCTGGAACCGGGAAACCGGCTCAGCATGTATCAAACCGGGAGTAAAATGAACCTTTATGCGCCTAATGACAATGCAGTGCATCACGTGGATATTGTTGTAACGGATGTGGCAGGCAATCACAGCAAACTGAGTTTTGATGTACAACGCAAAGAAGAAACCGACCCTACCGGAGTTATGGAAAATGGCCCCGGGCCTAACATAGCCCGCTTTCTGCATAAACAAACCAATTTTTTTAAGCGTGAAGAAGTACAGTTTGTACTACCGGAAGGTGCCCTGTATCGCGATGTGTTTTTTGAGTACAGCGAGATGGAACCCTGCCAGGGCTGTGTGAGCAAAACGTACCAACTCGGTGATCTGGCCATCCCCGTGCACCGCTATTATGCCCTAAAAATAAAAATACCACCTGGTTTCAAAGGAGATAAAAGCAAGTTGTGTGTGGTGAGTGCAGAGAACGGGCGTATCGCTGATTTTGAAGGCGCCCTGCGGGAGGGCGATTTCATCGTTGCCCGGACGCGTCAATTGGGGAATTTTGCACTGGCACAGGATAGCGAGCCTCCCGTCTTGGCTGTGCTTAACCTCTATAAAGGAAAGCCGACAAAAGGGCAGCGCATGGTAAAAGTGAAGATGGAAGATGGCCTCAGCGGTATTGACCACTATGAAGCTTATCTTGACGGGAAGTGGATCCTCATGGAGTACGATGCCAAAAACAAATTGCTCTTACTGGATCTGGACAGGGAAAAGGTAGGGGCCGGAGCACATAGGTTGAAAATTGAAGCCACAGATAAATTAGGCAATACGGCAGCGCTGCCCGTATCTTTGAATTTGTAAACTTTTTGCCGATTTATTACGCTAATGAACGAACAAAGCCGTTATTAGCGCTGGAATTGTATCCAATACTATGAGACAACTCTATTTTTTTGTGTTTCTTCTGCTGGCGGGTGTCGCCTTTGGGCAAACCAAAGAAACGCCTGTTTCAACAAGAGACAGCATAAAACCAATCCAGATTTCAGGCATTATCATAACCAACGACAGCGTACCCCAGTTCATTCCTTATGCGCATGTGATCGTAAAACGCAAAAACCGGGGCACCATCAGCAATGCCCAGGGCTTTTTCTCTATGGCAGCCCTTCCGGGAGATAGTCTGCGGGTTACCACAATTGGCTTCAAGCCGGAATTCCTGGTAATACCGGATACCCTAAAGCAAAAGGAGTACCTGGCCCGGGTACGCCTGAACCGTGATACCACTTTACTTGAAGAAGTAACGCTGTATCCCTGGCCTACTCCCGGGCAGTTTAAAAATTCTTTCCTGGCTACGCGTGTGCCTACTACCGAAGAGGATATTGCCATGCGCAACCTGGCGATACAGGAGTTGAAAGCACGGGCCGCGGCTATGGGCTATAGTGCCGAAGAAATGCAGGATTTCATGATACGGAGCCAGCAGCAGGAAATATATAATTTTGGGCGTTACCAAGGGTTTAGTAATGGGGGAACGGCTATCCTGGGTTCTCTTACCAATCCCTTTGCCTGGGCAGAATTTTTCCAGGCCATTAAGCGTGGAGATTTTAAGTCCAAATGACAAAATGAACACCATCATTATACGTTACACAGAAGAGTAGCCCGGTTTATTAATGCTAACCCCAACCCTTTTCCCTTTGCGTTTTTTCTTTTTTTTCATTGGCCTGGTTTTTTCTTTTTCGCTTACCGCCCAACGTACCGCCATTAAGGGTACTGTAGTAGACGGTAGCGGTAACCCTTTGGATGGAGTTACCGTAACGGTGGGTAGTTTTTACACTTTAACCAGGGCCGATGGTACGTATTACTTGAAAATCAGTAAGGGAAACAACCTTACGGTTTATTTCACCAGTTTTGGTTATGTGCCTGATACCACGGTGTTTTCCATTAAGGACGGAGAAGAAAAAGTACTTGACAAACAATTGTTACTGCTCTCAAACCTCCTTACCGATGCCGAAGTAATAGACAGGCGGTCGCGGTTTGACAACCAGATAAAACTGGATCCCAAGAACCTGGAACAGTTTGTGGGCGTTGGTTCTGCTGTAGAAGGCATCATTAAAACCCTGCCCGGGGTGAGCAGCTATACGGAATTGAGCAGCCAGTACAACGTAAGGGGCGGAAATTTTGATGAGAACCTGGTGTACGTAAACGGCATTGAAGTGTACCGGCCGTTTTTGGTGCGCAACGGGCAGCAAGAAGGGTTGAGCTTCATCAA
Organism: Owenweeksia sp.; assembly: GCA_028285465.1. Lineage (GTDB taxonomy): Bacteria > Bacteroidota > Bacteroidia > Flavobacteriales > Schleiferiaceae > JANQPD01. The sequence continues at coordinate 7,845 of JANQPD010000082.1, forward strand.
CTCCAGTATGGTAGACGACATCAAGTTTTCTGCCGGGGGATTTGAAGCCCACTATGGCGATAAAATGAGTAGTGTGCTGGACATCACTTATCGCCAGCCCAAAGAATTTGCCTTGCGCACGGAAGCCTCTTTTTTAGGAGGAGGGATTACATACGAAGACTTTTTACTCGATAAGCGGCTTTCTGTTATGGTGGGCGGGCGTTACCGCACCAACCAGCTCCTGTTGGGCTCATTGGATACGGATGCCGACTTCAGACCGCAGTTCACGGATGTGCAGACCTATCTGACGTACTACCTCACCGATGAATGGGAAGTCAGCTTTTTGGGGAACTACTCCCGTAACCTTTATAAAGTGGTTCCGGATGTAAGAACCACGGACTTTGGTACCTTCGAGGAAGCTTTGCGGCTCACGGTGTTTTTTGACGGACAGGAAGACTATGATTTTACCACGCGTTTCGGGGCACTAACCACTACTTACACCCCTAGTAAAAAGTTACGGTTACAATTTACAGGTTCTGCTTTTCAAACCACGGAGCAAGAGTATTTCGATGTAATCGGAGCCTATCGATTGGGAGAACTCAACACCAACCTGGGGAGCGATGATTTTGGAGAAATTGCCTTTTTGCGGGGGGTAGGGGGCTTTCAGAATTATGCACGAAATAACCTGGACGCTATAGTAGCCAACATAGGGCATACCGGCTTTTATGATGATGAGGGCGTAACCTGGCGCTGGGGAGCAAAGGTGCAATACGAAGACATCATAGACCGCTACAAAGAATGGGAGCGTATTGACTCCGCCGGTTATTCTATTCCGCACAACCCAACTTTTACCTATGATTCACTGGTGGTAACCGGTGTGGATGGAAATGGCGTACCGCGAGAAGGGATCGTATATACTTCGGAAAACCCGGATGACTCTTTGGAATTGTTTGAGTCTTTCAATAGCAGAACGGCCATAAATTCTGCACGCATTACTGCTTTTGTAGAGCGCTCCCAGATCTTTACTACCGACAGTGCCGGCGATTTTTATTTAAATGTAGGCCTGCGTACGCATTATTGGACCTTCAATAATCAAAATGTGGTCAGCCCGCGAGCAAGTCTGAGCTATAAACCCAATTGGAAAAGCGATATGGTATTTCGTTTTTCAAGTGGCTTTTACTACCAACCTCCCTTTTACAGGGAAATGCGTGACCTGGATGGTGGAGTAAATGAAAACATCCGGGCGCAGCGCTCTATCCACTTTGTATTGGGTAATGATTACCAGCTTAAAATATGGAACCGGCCTTTTAAAATGGTAACGGAGCTGTACTACAAAAGCTATAGCGACTTGATCCCCTACGACCTGGACAATGTACGCCTGCGTTACCGGGCGGTGAATAATGCCACTGGTTATGCCACTGGTATCGATTACCGCATAAACGGAGAATTTGTGAAAGGCATAGACTCCTGGGCCAGTGTAAGCGTAATGACCATACAGGAGGATATTGAAAATGACGGAGCAGGTTTTTTACCTCGTCCAACTGACCAGCGCTTTAACGCAAAGATCTTTTTCCAGGATTACCTGCCCAGTGACCCCACTTTTCGTGTAAGCCTCACCCTGTCCTACGGTACGGGCCTACCTTTTGGTCCGCCGCAGGCCACGGCCGAGCAACGTATTTACCGTTTGCCGGCTTATAGAAGAGTAGACATTGGCTTTATTAAAGTCTTTAAGCAGGAAGGAAAAACCTATGCGTGGAACTTCCCGAATAAGTTTAAAAGCCTTTACGCCAGTCTGGAGGTGTTTAACCTGCTGCAAACCAATAACACGGTGAGTTATCTATGGATCAAGGATGTAAGTACTGCGCGTGAGTATGCAGTACCCAATTTCCTCACCGGCAGGTTGTTAAATCTAAAAGTGGTAGCCAAATTTTAGAAGGGCTGCCTTGTCCTGAAACGCTTACGTCTTCTCCTTAAGCGCAAATTAATCCATTATCTGCGCAATAAACCCTATGCTTTTTCCGCTTTTTATAAAAGGGAGATACTATGAAAAGGGGGAGTATATGTTTATTGATTTTAGCTGTATCCAGCGTACAGGCGCAGAACCAACTGGGGCTTCGAACCTCTAACTACACCGGGGTCAATAGCCTTCTCCTCAACCCGGCAGCTTTTCACAGCGCTCCTTTATCCTGGGATGTAAACCTCGTCAGCACAGGTGCATTTTTCTATAATGAATTTGTGTATGTTGAAAACACAAATCTTCTGCGGCTTTTGAATCACGATGGCCCGTTTCTTTCCAGGCCGGATAACCAGGCTTTGGAGGTAATGGATAACCCGGACGCGCTGTATTACAATTTTTTTGACCAACGAAGCAGTTTCTCCAATTCCGGAAATGCCTTTGTAACGGGGCCTTCGGTAGCGATTGGCTTTAATACCTTTTCAGTGGGTATATTCACAAATTTTAGGGTGGCTGGGGCAGCAAACCGCCTGGATGAAGACCTCGATTATTTTTCGCTCGATACTTGGATGACCGGCGAGACAAAAAATATAAACCCGCTCAACAGCAGCGGGATGGCCTGGAGCGAAGTAGGCATCAATGTGGCTACAACGGTAAAGAAGGACCACAATTCCAAGCTAGACGCGGGAATAAACCTTAAGTACTTAATGGGACATGAAGCTTTTTTTGCGCGTAGCCGTAATGAAGCCCGGGTTACTTCTTTGGCAGACACTTCTATTGTGCGGGGTGGCCCTTTTGACTACGGAATAGCTTCGTCAGCTGCCAATGAGGGTTTTGGCATAAATGGATCAGGGATAAGTGCGGATCTAGGGTTTACTTGCATAAAAAAATCCAGCCGGGAAAAACCCTACGCCTGGAGACTGGGCGTTTCCTTGCTGGATATCGGCTTTATTCATTTTGATCAGAACGCACAAAAACACCAGTTAACCGGATCTGACTTTTATACCCTTGACCGGTCTGCCTTATCTGCTTCCAATACAATTGAGGAGCTACTCATGAGCACCAGCCAGGAGGCTTTAGGTGATCCCAATCAAAGTTTAGCGGCAAGGGATTTTACAATACTTACCCCCGGTGCATTGAGTGTTCAGTTTGACTATGCCTTGCACCAAAATTGGTTTGTCAACACCACGGTGAATCGTAGGTTCAATTTACACCCCATTACCGTTGATCGTGAGAACTTTTGGTCGGTCGCCGTTCGCTATGAAAGTACCTGGTTTGAAGCGGGGGTGCCGCTGGTTTTGTATAACGACCAACATTTGCGGGTGGGCAGCTGGGTGAGGTTTGCCTTTTTAACCATAGGCTCTGACCATATAAACAGTATTTTCTTCAAGCAAGATCAATTTGCCGGCAGCGATGTGTACCTGGCCCTGCGCATCAATTCCCTGAACAATCCGTTTGGTGCAAAAGGGGGGAGTAAAGGGAAACGTTCCCCCGAGAAGTGCTATTTCTAATCACGGAAACCAATTCATAAACCTTTTAAGGCAATTCTATACAATACTCTTAATGAAACCACCTGGTTCAATAATAGGATTTGGTGGTATGGTTTTATGTCTACTAAAAGGAAGTGGAACAGGCATAATAGCAAGAGAATGTGCCGGATAAGTTGGTAAAACAGGCTGGCTGTATTTTATTTGGTCTTTTTAACAAATACTTCTGATAACCAGGGGTAAAAGTATGTGTAAAAAATGCTGTTTCTCACTTAAACACTTATAAATGAGGTCTTTGATTTTACTTTCATTTTTCATAGTAACCGTTCAAGCAAATGCTCAGGTCGAGAATGATAATGGATTACTTTCGAAATTGTATTTCCCTTTTGACTTTGGTTCTACGTTTAGTTCAAACGCAAACATAAACGCGGGAGGTTTGGTCAAAACAGGGTTGGAATATCGCTTTAAAGAAGCCGGGGGCTATTTCATCCGGTTTAATTTTGATAACCGCACAAACCAGTTTGAGATCTCAGAGAACCAAACAACCAACGTGACTGAAGGGAGATTAGGGTTTGACGATTATGTTATCGGTGTTGGCTACAGGCATGGAAGGCGCAAGTTCAAAGTATTCTATTTGGCGCAGGCAGGTCTTTCGAGTTACGAGTATCCCGTGGTTGAAGGAGAAGCACCAGCATACAAAATAACAGATAAGATAGAAACCACGCCCATCATTAAGCTGGTGATTGGCCTTGAGTATTATTTAGCTGAAAATGCTGCCATAACCTTAGAAGCGGGACATTATTTCCATCCAAGCACTTCTGTTTTTTGGGATAACCTCAATACAACCGTAGTCTCACTGGGGTTAACGACTACCTTGTTTTAAGGCAACCCCATCATAAAAATATTGCCGGGCTCTTTACAAATAAAAAAGGACAACCACCACTACATGGTCAATGCTTTATTGCGGAGGTTGTGTACAACAACGGTTTGTACGCCCTTGTTTTTTCCCGGCTTTCTATCCGTAACAAACCTTATCTTTCCTCAAACATTTTTGAGGGATAACCATTTATAGGAGTTGTTTTTCTTTTGGTGTTGGACACGCCCTTTTTTCATGAAGTAATATTATTCATACTATGGAGCATCAGGTACTGATCAATATATGCGCACTTTTTGGAGTGGCCACCTTAGTCATTATCATTTGCCGGTTTTTGCGGATAAGGTACATCATCGGATACCTGATCACAGGCGTTTTTCTCAGTCCCAATACATCAAGCCTTTTCGCCAAAATGGAGGAGGTAGAGGTATATGCGGAAATTGGCATCATCCTTTTGCTTTTTTCCGTTGGCCTTGAATTTTCATTTACAAACCTGAAGCGTATCAAGAACTATGTGCTTATCGGGGGGACCTCACAGGTTTTTCTTACCATTTTCCTTACGGCTACCTTGATTTGGCTGTTTATGAGGCCCTCCCTGGAAGAAAGCATTTTCTGGGGATTTTTATATGCTTTGAGCAGTACCGCCATTGTGATCAAAGTATTGCAAGACCGGAATAAGGTAAACACGCCCCACGGAAAGTTTATCCTGGCGGTTTTGTTGTTTCAAGACATTATGATCGTACCCCTGATGCTCTTTACGCCCATTTTGGCAGGGGTGGGTGGCTCTCCCGGCTTGGCTTTGCTTGGCCTCCTGGGCAAGTTGATCCTGATGGGAGGCATTGCATTTCTTTTGGCAAAATACATCATCCCGTATTTCCTTAAAACCATAATGAAGATCCAGAGCCAGGAGGTTTTTCTTATTGCCCTTGTTTTCCTTGTGACGGGCATAGCCCTGGTAACGGAAAAATTGGGCCTTTCCCTGGCACTCGGAGCCTTTATTGCCGGGCTGATCATTGCCGAAACGGATTACAACCGCATGGCCATTTCTTGCTTCCTGCCTTTCCGCTACGTTTTTATGAGTTTTTTCTTTATTTCCATTGGCATGCTGCTCGACTATAAAATTTTCCTGACCGATTTTCCCTGGATCGTTTTCTGGTTCTTTTTTGCCCTGGCGGTAAAAGCTATAGCGGGTATTATGGCTGCCCGGATCATGAAGATCGATTGGAAAACCGCCCTGGCTGTAGGCTTCTCCATCGCTCAAATCGGAGAATTTTCTTTTGTGCTGGCGCAAAGCGGGTTGGAATACGAACTGATCAGTATGAACAATTACCAGATATTTTTGGCCGTATCTATTTTGTTGATGTCGGTAACTCCCTTTATAGTGGGCAACGCGGAAAAGATACACCCAACTTTTACAAACCTGTTGAATAGAAAGAACAAGACCCCCAAAGAAACGGCTCATGGATGAAAATGTACTGCGGCTTTACGGCACCAATTGGTGTTTGAAGTCGGCCAATCTGAGAAATTATTTACAATCGGCATGGATAGATTTCGAGGATTATAATGTGGAAAAAGACGAGGAGGCGGCAACGCGTGTAAAGGCTTTGTACGATGGGGCGCTTAAGTTCCCTACCCTTACCTATGGAGGGGAGCACCTTAAAAACCCCGGCATTACCGAACTGCAACAATTTCTCCGGGAAAAGGGACTGTTGCCCTAAGTAAATCCCGGTGCGGCAATACCGAGATTTTGTTCTTGCGTCCACGGCAGGGTTACTTCGTGATCCTGCGGAGCTCCGAATTCCGAAAACAAAACCCTGCCACCTATGGTGGCTCTTTTTTGTTCTCCATTCCCCGCTCAAACAAGTTTGGCTCGGCTGGAAAACAAAAAACCCCGTGCATTTGCACAGGGCTTTGTTCTCTTAGTGACCACGGCAGGATTCAAACCTGCAACCTTCTGAGCCGTAATCAGATGCGCTATTCAGTTGCGCCACGTGGCCGATTTGGGGGTGCAAATATACAGGTAAATCTTTTATTTCTTCAAGAAATTTCTGCACTTAATCCCCGGTTGAGGAGCTCCGTACATTTTGGCTTCAATTCTTTAAAGGTACCGGTCTTCACCCCGCATTTCCCTTTGTAATGCACAATAATGCTGCATTGCTCTGCCTGCTCAAAGGTGTGCTCGCATACATCCACCAGGCTTTCGATCACCCAGTCAAAAGTATTCACCTCATCATTAAACAATACAATTTCATGCAGGCGCTCGGACCGGAGGCTCGTTTTCTTTTCCGGTAGTGTTTCCGTTTGTTCAAACCACATAGACAATACGCATAATTACCATTTACTAAATTACTATTTACTCAATTCATTTTCAATAGCATTTTCATACAATTCTTTGTATTCTTTTACATGTCCCCAATCAACATCGTCTATGCGGATGGAACCCTTGGTTACATGGCCTACCAGGTCAAATTCTACCCCGTTGAGCATCATCAGGTCAATGAAATCGTCTTCTTTTTCCTGGGTAACCGTTACCATTACCCGGCTTTGACTTTCTCCAAACAAATAGGCATCCCTGCGGATAGCGGAGTCAGTAGTAATATCAAATCCCAGATCGCTGCTCATGGCTTTTTCCATAAGGGCTACAAATAAACCCCCTTCACTAACGTCATGGGCCGATTCGATCATACCCTTGCGAATGATCATTTTCATTTGCTCCTGTAAGCTGTATTCCTCTTCCAGGCTAAAGAAGGGAGTGCTGCTGTTTTCAACCCCGTGGATGTTTACCAGGTACTGCGAAGAGGAAATGTCATTCCGGTTTTCCCCGATCATATAGATGAGATCCCCTTTTGTTTTAAAGGGAATTGTAGTAATGTGCTTTTTGTCTTCTACAATGCCGATCATCCCGATGGTTGGGGTAGGAAACACCGGTTCCGTTTTATCTCTGGTTACCGTTTGGTTGTAGAAACTCACATTCCCGCCGGTTACAGGCGTTTGGAAACGCTCACAGGCTTTTCCCATACCTTTTATGGCGTGTACAAACTGCCAGTATACTTCAGGGTTGTAGGGGTTTCCGAAATTCAGGCAATTGGTAATGGCACTGGGTATTCCACCGGATACCACGATGTTCCGGGCGGCTTCTGCTACCGCGATCATGGCCCCTGTTTCGGGATTGGCATGCACATAACGTGCATTACAATCTACCGTCATGGCCAATGCACGGTTGGTATCTTTTAGATTCACTATAGCGGCATCTGTTGCCTTATTTGTGCTCATATTCACTGTACCCACCATACTGTCGTATTGCTCGTATACAAAACGCTTGCTGGCAATATTGGGATGTGCAATGAGCTTACGTGCTACTTCCTGCAGGTCTTCCGGTACCTGTATACTGTTCATATCAAAGGCCTGGTATTCTTTGAAATAAGGAGGCTCCCTGTGTTCGCGGTAATACACCGGAGCACCACCACCTAATACGAGTGGGCTGGCGGGTGTTTCTGCTACCAACGCACCGTGCCAGTAATAGCTGAGCCTGTCTTCTGCAGTAACCACTCCGATTTCCTCACAAGGGAGATCCCACTTATCAAAAATGGCTTTCACTTCTGCTTCACGCCCCTTTTCCACTACCGCCAGCATACGCTCCTGGCTTTCGGAAAGTAAAATTTCCCAGGGCTGCATGTCCTCCTGGCGCAGGGGTACTTTATCCAGGTCAATGCGCATACCCAGGCCACCTGCAGCACTCATTTCCGAGGTAGAGCAGGTGATGCCGGCTGCTCCCATGTCTTGCATGCCTACTATAGCTCCTGTGCTGGCCAGTTCCAGGGTGGCTTCCAACAATAGTTTTTCCTGAAAAGGGTCGCCTACCTGTACCGAGGGAATGTCATCCGCAGAAGCTTCTGTCAGGTCTTTCGAGGCGAATGCGGCTCCGGCTATGCCGTCTTTACCCGTGTAGGAACCGATAATAAACACCGGGTTTCCGGGGCCACCGCTTTTCGCGGAAATGATTTTATCCGTTTTAGTATTTAATATACCTGCCGAGAAAGCATTTACCAGCGGGTTTTGCTCATAGCATTTATCAAAATAAACCTCACCCCCTACGGTAGGAATGCCAAAAGAGTTGCCGTAGTCACCTATGCCTTTGGTTACACCTTTGAGCAGCCATTTGGTGCGTTCTGTACCCAGTTCACCAAACCGAAGAGAATTGAGCTGGGCAATAGGCCGTGCACCCATGGTGAATATGTCACGGTTGATACCGCCTACTCCTGTAGCCGCTCCCTGGTAGGGTTCCAGGGCAGAGGGGTGGTTGTGCGACTCAATCTTAAAAGCACAGGCCAGGCCTTCGCCAATGTCTACCAGTCCGGCATTTTCCTCCCCTGCTTTAACGAGCATATGGGGCCCGTCTTTGGGTAAGGTTTTTAACCATACGATAGAGTTTTTGTAACTACAATGCTCACTCCACATCACGGAGTATATACACAGCTCGTTGTAATTGGGCTCACGCCCTAAGACCTCCTTGATCTTGGCATATTCTTCAGCCAATAAACCAAGGTCTTTGGCTACTTCTACGTTTGATGGTGCAGTGGTATCTGTGCTCATGATTTCGGGAATAAGATGCAAAGATAGGACTTAGCCCTACAGTGCCCTTGTAACACGGCTCTTTAATCACCAAAGAGTTGGCCGGACTTTTTTCAGGAAGAAAAACCCCTGTACGGATGACTACAGCGTGCGTAGTTTTTGTACTACGATTTTATCCAATGGCAAAGAGACTTCTGCCTCTCGCAAGAGAGAAACAGGCTTCCAGTAAACAATTTGATCTCCATGATTTTGCAGGCTGTGCGCATGAAGCGGATTTCCCGTTGTTATCTGTTTCACCTCATCGGTTTCTACGGTATAATAGATACTCACCACCTGGTAATCGGGATCAAAAGCTGAAGCCAGGTAGGGCTCAGTGGTGTAAAAATGGGCTTTGGTCCTTATGGCGATGCCGAGTTCTTCTGAGAATTCGCGCTTTAGGCAGTCTAACGTACCTTCTCCGAATTCCAGCCCTCCTCCGGGAAATTTGGTGTATAGTTTACCGCGGATGTTTTCCCGCGACAGGAGTATGGCATCCTGATGCCGGAGTAAACCGTATACCCGTATGGTGAAGTGAGAAGGAAGGATCATCGCAGCAAAGTTAAGTGACCTTTGAAAGGCGCCACTCCATTTTGCCAATGAATTACGTAAAAATACACGCCCTCTGCCGCCGGGCGGTTTAAGCCGGTATTCCCATCCCATCCTCTTTGATCAGTGCGTTGTACAAGACGACCAAAACGGTTGTAGATCTCCATTGTATACGGTTGGCTCTCAGCCTGCTGAAGTTTGAAGATGTCGTTTCGCCCATCGCCATTAGGCGTGAATACATTGGGTACCTTAGGTGTTTTCAGGATTACTTCGAAAGTAAGCGCTTTGCTGTATGTACAGGGATTGCCTGTATTGTACTCTATGCGTAAGGTGTACCGACCGGGGTTTTGTGCCAGGTATATCAATACGGAGTCTGTGCCTACCTGCACATCATTTAAAAACCAGGTATACGCAGTTCCCATGCCACCAATAGCCTTTGCCCGAACGGTATCGCCCACATAAAAGCGCTCCCCGTTTAAAAGGATATCCAGCGCGATTTGTGGATAATAGTCTATGAAGACGCTATCGGTATAGGCAGTTGTATCACATCCATATTGAGCTTCAAGAGTATACCACCCTCCCTGGTCTACAGTGATTGATTGAGTGGTAGGGCCATGGCGCCATTGGTAGCGGTATCCCGGAGGCCCGCTGAGTCCTATTATTTGCCCCGGGCAAAGTAAAGTATCCGGGCCAAGGTCAAAGGGGACGCCTTTTTGAATTTTTTGACAAGCATACTCAAGCTTTTGCACTTGTTGGGATGAGACAGAAAGGCTTAAGCTGCTCGTGCTAAACGGCATACTTTTGCTTTGGAGTACGGGAAGAATGCTGTCGTTAACAAGGGCATTGCGTCCGTCTTCGAAAGGGTAGGAGGAATAACACGTCAGGGAATCCGGGCTTTCAGGTATACGGGTAAAAACGATCTTACTTTCTGATGTTGGGCTTATCTGCTTTTTTTCTACTAAAAAACCGTCCCCTGAAGGTGCGGTTGCAAAATCAAATCCATTGTACAGAAGTTCCTCTCCCCCGCTATGCAGGAGCATGGTGGAAGAAATTTGCCCGGAGGTATTTATGCTCATGAAGCATACCCCCTGGTCTGAAGGTGCGGTGGGGTGTGTGGAGCTGCCGAAACCTACAAAAACCAACTCGTTGTTGTTGACCTTTTTGACGCGCTTGCCATTAAAACCGTCAAACTCTTGGGATATCCAGCGCAGGCTACCGTCACCGTTGAGCATTACCACCCGGTTTCGGCTCATTGCTCCCGGGTATCCCTGGAAAAACACAAAACCACCGTCTATTTCTACCGGAGGCGTTACCATATGACCGGTGCGTATCAAAGTCCGCCACAACATATTACCCGTGCTGTTGGTTTTGTATACTATGCTCCCCGTGCTGTGGATAAAGCCTCCGTCAGAAGTGGGGCCGCCTCTTCCCCAAATAGGGCTATAGCCAAATGACCTGGCTGAAACAAGCTGGCCGTTCGTATTCAGCTTTAAAAGACCGTTGCCATGCTGCGACTCTAAAGTATTAAAGAGGATGAAGAGCTCATTATCTTCATTTACGTTGAAGGTGTAGGGGTAAATGCCGTAAGCACCGGTGTATACCTTAGTCCATTGTATGTTTAACTGCGGGGTGATTTTAATTACGAAGAGCTTTCCATGAGGCATTACGCTATCGGTCAGGCCGCAGATGTAAAGGTTGCCGTTAACATCATGTACGAGGTCGTTGATCCAACGAGGTGTAAAACCTGTACCCTCAATAAGATGGGAGGTAAATGCATTGCCGCATTCATCCAAAAGGGCCAGCAGCAACTTGGGTTTTTGATCGGGTTGTTTTTGCAAATAAACCGCTGCCATTTGACGGTTTCCCAGAGTTTCCATGAAAACCCGGTTGTCGTAATGTCCGGCACTGTCTACAAATCCACTTTGCCATTGCGTTTGTTGGGCAAAAGAAATAGAACCGGAGCATAGCATAAAAAGCAAGAAGACGTGCCGCATATTATAAAGGACGGGAAAAAAGAGAAAAGCGTTCGTTTTAGTGTGTGAACGCGGTTTCTTAAAGAGTAAGTGCACCGAAAATCATACTCAACGGGTTAAGGTGACGTGACCTGTAAGCGTGGCACGTTCCGGGCCGTAACGTGCTACAAAAAAGTAGACCCCTTCGCTGGCCGCTTTGCCATTTGTCGTATTGCCATCCCAGCCTTCGCTTCCTGTATGTGCTACCAGGCGTCCAAAACGGTTGTATATCTCAAGCTCATAAGAAAGCCCCTCTGCATTTAAAAGGCGAAAAGTCTCATTGAGGGCATCTCCATTCGGGCTGAAAACATTGGGAGCGAAAGGTATACGTATGCGGACTTCAAAAGATTCTACCGTACTGAAAACACAACCCTCATCAGTGGTTTCTTCGAGGCGTACACTGTATGTGCCAGGACGTTCACCGGTATACCACCACTGTGAACCCGCTTCAACAGCTTGTCCGTTAAGATACCAGGTGTACTTTCCCGGGTTTCCACCCAAGCCTTGTATATTCAGGCTATCACCGGTGAAGATGCTGTTTTGGTTTAACAGGATGCTAAGGTCTTGACCGGGGAAGTAGTCAACGAAGATACTGTCTCGGTAAACAATGGTATCACAACCGAATGAGGCTTCAAGTGCATACCAGCCGGCTTCACTAATTGTTATGCTGCGCTCAGTGCTGCCGGTATTCCATTGGTACCTATAGCCAGCTGGTCCCTGTAGTGTAAGGAAATCTCCCGGACATAAAGTGGTGTCGGGACCAAGGGAAAAGGTATGGCCTTTGTCCAGGATTTGGCAGGCATAGGTAAGGGCTTGCGTGCCTAATGCCTGTACAGAGATTGGTATGTTGGCCACTGTGATGTTGATATCCTTATGGTTTAATAAGGGCAGAACGCTATCGGTTACAACGGTGTTTTGCCCTTCTTCAAAAGGGGCCGTGTCATAGCACACAAGAGAATCCCATTCAGGAGGAAATTTACTGAAGTGTAAATAGGAAGTCCACGTAGAATCCACAGTGCTTTCCACCAGGTAATCTCCTTTTGAAGGTATGCTGACAAAGTCAATACCTGAATGGTAAGCCATATCCGGTTTGTGCAGCACTTGCATCTTCTGAATAAAGCCAGAACTATTTATCCGCATAAGGCAAATTCCTGAGTTGGAGGGAGCAGAAGGATGGTGAGAGGTTCCATAACCCGTAAACAAAACCTCGTTTTGGCTTAACTTTTTTGCATGGGAAGCTTTAAGGTTGGCAAACTCTTTTGAAGCCCACCTAAGGCTACCGTTATGGTTAAGCATAATGACACGTCCACGGCCTATACCGCTACGTACTCCTGCAAAAAACATAAAACCATTATCAATTTCTACCGTATTGCTTATTGCACCTCCTTTGCTTAGTTCCGTCCGCCATTCTGTTTTACCCAAGGCATTAACTTTAGAGACACTACCTCTGATATGAAGGATACAGCCTCCATCGTTAGTACTGCTTATTTCTCCCAAAACATTACCAAAGTCTTCATATGCCTTAGCCCACTGAACGTTACCATTATCGTCTATTTTAAGCAAGGTGTTTCCGTAGTTGGTAAGGTCTGTCAGGAACAAAAGGGAACCTTGGTTGAAGCGGTTGATCTCAAAAAGACCCGGATAGTGCACATCCGAAGGAGTCCGGTAGCTTTTAGCCCAGATTACCTTCATTTGCGGGTTTAGTTTTACTATAAAAGGTGGATGGCCATGCCCTGTAAGCGGAACTGTACTACCGGTTAATCCGGAGATGTAGAGGTTTCCGCCTTGGTCACGGGCAATATTATTGATCCAAAGGGGGGTGAAACCAAGACCTTCAATGCTGTAACGGTTTATATAGCTGCCGCAGTGATCTACCAACCCAACTACTAGTTTGGGGTGTAGAGTATCTGTACCTTTCTGAAGATAAACCGTTGCAAATTCATCACGGGAAAAGTCCTCTACAAAAACGTAATTGGCATAAGGTTGTAAAGAATCAGGAATTACACTGCGCCATTGCCCGGGTTGGGCAAAAGTACAAGTGTACAGGAGAGTATGCAGCAGCAAAAGTCCGGTTCGCATGTACAGCTAACGAAAGACGGGTACATGCATTGCCTTGCATACTGTTAAAGGGACATCAACAACATGGAAATTTAAATGGTCCAGGTGTACATTGCTTTTTCCATGCCCGGGCCATCTCCCGTTTCCCGGGCGGTCCCGGAAGCTTCTCTACCTGAAAACCTGCTGCTTGCATATTTCTGCGCACCTCTCCTTTTACGCAGTAGGTAACTAAAACGCCATCGGTTTTTAAAGCTTTATACATGCTTGTAAAACGTGTAACAGTCCACAGATTTGCCTGGGCGGAAGGGGCAAAGGCATCGTAGTAGATAAGGTCAAAGGCAGCCTGTTCGGAGAAGTTCTTAAAGTCGGTTTGCAGTTTTCTGAGCTGAAACCCGGGGCGAATAGTATGGTATTGCGCCCATGGCACCTGGTGCAGGGTTTCGAAAAGCGGTCCGGTTTTATTTTGCGGATAGTGTTGCGGCAAAACATCTGTATACCCCAGCTTTTGGTATTCTTCGGACTGTAGGGGGTATTTTTCCAGGCCGGTATAGCTGACCTCTAATTGGTGAAGGTCTGCGGAAAGGCAGGTGAGTAGCGCGTTAAGCCCGGTCCCGAAGCCAATTTCTAAAACTGAAAACTGTTTTTTCTTTTGGGCCACAGGCAGCATGCCTGCTTGTATAAAAACGTGTTCGGCCTCCTGTACAGCCCCGTGTATGGAATGGTAGTGCTCATCCAGTTCCGGAACAAAAAGGGTATAGGAGTTGTCTTTCGTTTTTACCAGGTGCCGCTTCACTCTACCGGCAATTTCAAACGCTTGATCTTTTTCAGCGGTCCCCGGCAGTATACCTGGTGGCAACTGGCGCAGGTAGTAATGGCCTCGTTAAAGATCAGCTTTGCCTCCGCAGGATCCTGGCTGCTTTTCAAGCGTTTCATGGTTTCTACATAAGTGGTAGCCATTGCCTCAAAAGTAGTTTGGTCGTGCAGTACTTTTTTGGTGGCCTTAGCTTCATGTATGCGGTAGAAGTCTTCGGGAAACGTTTCCGGCAAACGCCCTGCTGCAAGCGTTTTGCGTATGACCTCATTCTGTGCGTACATTTTGCGCATCAACAGGGCCAATTCGGAATCTTGATGCATTTCCAGTTTTTTGGGCGTTTGGGCTACTGCCTTTTCCTCACCACTTTGCTGACAGGCTATAAAAAAGGATGCACATAGGCATCCTGTAATCCATTTGTAGAAGTGCCGGCTCATTCCTTAATGATCACCCCGGTGGCCACATAAGCGAGGGTCACTTTGGGCTCATTAATGGCAGCTATTTCTTCTTCGCTTTTTCCGCCATCCATAGCCAGGTGTTTCTGATCGGCCACACTAATGGTATCTATGGTGGCATAGCCGTCAATAATGGCGGTTTCACCGTCCAGGTTGGTAGGCACAAAGAAGCCGTAATCCTTAAAGGTAACGTGCATTTCCTCACCATTGCCCATATCCATCTTCATCCAACAGCCTTTCATTTTGCAGGACCCGTTGATTTTGCCCTGTACTTTAACAGCTACGCTATCGCTTTTTTCGAGCATAGCATAGAGTTTATTGCTTTCTATCGCATTTTCCGTATCAATAGTGTCTCCATAGTATTGATAATCAGTTGTTGGTACAGCTTCTGCGGTTTCGGTTTTCTCCTCCGCGCTCGTTGCCGTATTATTGCAAGCGAAAAGCAAGCTGCCTGCGAAAGCGAAAAAAAGTGCTTTTTTCATGTTGAAAAGGTTCATTTTGAACGGCAAAGATACAAACGGAGGCAGCTAACCGAAAAGCTTTTACGCAACTCTCAAGTCGGTATTATGAAAATTACAAAAGCAACTTCCTCTCGCATAGGGCATGTAGATTTTGAAAACCTGGTTTTCGGAACAGAGTTTTCAGATCATATGCTCATCAGCAACTATCAGAACGGGGCGTGGGAAGAGCCTGAGATACGCCCGTATGGTCCCCTTAGTTTTACTCCTGCTTTCCATACTTTGCATTATGGACAGGCACTTTTTGAAGGGCAGAAGGCCTATTATATGGATGATGGCCGGATCGGGATCTTCCGGCCTGAAATGAACGCCAAACGCCTGAATCATTCAGCAGAGCGGATGTTTATGCCCGAATTCCCCGAGGAGTGGTTCACGGAAGGTTTAAAAGCGTTGGTTAAGCTGGACCGGGAATGGGTGCCTAAAGCAGAAGGGCATTCCCTGTATCTGCGCCCGTTTATGTTCGGAAGTTCGGAATTTGTAGCCGCTCGCCCGAGCGAAGAATTTGTTTTCTGTATTATTTGCAGTCCTGTAGGGCCGTATTATGCAGGTGACGTTAAAGTAAAAATTGAAGAGACCTATACAAGAGCCACTTCCGGAGGGGTAGGCTCTACCAAGAGTGCCGGCAATTACGGAGGAGCTTTTTATGCTACCGATCAAGCCAAAAAACAAGGTTATACCCAGGTGATCTGGACCGATCACCGCAACCATGAACTCATAGAAGAGTCCGGGACTATGAATGTGGCTTTTGTGATCAACGATACTTTTATAACCCCCCCGCTGAGTGACCGCATCCTGGCAGGCGTTACCCGCGATTCTATTCTTACCCTGTTGCGGGACAATGGTTTACTTAAAGTAGAGGAACGCCCGGTAAGTGTAGAAGAAGTGATTGTTGCCGCTAAAGAAGGAACGCTAAAGGAGGCCTTCGGGATGGGAACAGCTGCTGTAGTGAGCCCGATAAGTGTGATCGGATACCGCGGCACCGACTTTAAGGTTCCTGTGCCCGAAGAAGGGTATGCTATGAAAATAAAGCGGGAACTCACAAATATCCGAATGGGCAAGGAAAAAGACCGCTATGGCTGGATGACGATAGTGTAACAATACATAAAAATCCCGGGTCCCGGGATTTTTTATTTGCATAAGATGTAAAGTTTGTTTTACATTTGGTAAAGTAAACTTTACAAATCATGAGATACCCATCTTTTTTGCTGCCTCATACACTTAAACTACCCGGTATGCTTGTTTTGCTGCTTTCAACTGGTTTCGGTCTTTTCACTTTTTTGGGAGACTTTCAGCCCTCTTTTCTGGAAGTACGTATTCCGGGGCTTACCGAGTTTACGGTAGGTACACCATCCGGTGAAATGACTTTGGGGAATGGGTACAACAACCTGGCAGACGAAATCACGGCCTGTTTTATACTACTCAGTTTAATGGTGTTGATGTTTTGCAAGGAAAAAATGGAAGATGAGTTAATAGCTAAAATGAGGCTGGAGGCAATGTATTGGGCAATGGCCTGCAACCTGTTGATCTTATTAGTGGCGTTGTTTTTCCTTTATGATGTCGCTTTCTTCCTGGTGATGGTAGCCAATATTTTCATTGTGCCGGTGTTGTTCCTTTTGCGTTTTCACTGGGTGCTCCATCGCTTGAAAAAGGCAGGTCATGAAGAATGAAGTAAAGCAATACCGCCTCATCAGCGGAATGACACAAAGCGATCTTGCGCTGCAGATCTCCGTTAGCAGGCAAACGATACATGCCATAGAATCAGGGAAATACGTACCTTCAACGGTATTGGCCTTAAAAATAGCCCGCTTTTTCCAGGTAGAGGTTTCTGTTCTTTTTACATTAGAAGAAACGGATTAAAAACATGATTCACGGTTTGTCTTTTGAACGATCCTGAAGTGGAGCAACTTAAAGTCTTATTGTACCCTTTTACTTTGCTTATACACTTTATTGTAGAGATCTTTAGCGGTAAAAGGTTTGGATTGATAGTCGTTCATGCCCAATACCCGTACTTTTTCTTTAGTGGTTTCAGTGATATCAGCGGTAACGGCAATAATAGGAATGCTCCTGTACTGTTCGCCCGCTTCTCCTGAACGGATGAGTTGAGTGGCTTCATATCCATCCATAACCGGCATTTGCAAATCCATTAAGATGAGGTCCATGTGTTCTTCCCTCAGTTTTTCCAAGGCTTCCCTGCCATTGTCAGCAATGCTGTAGCTTGCGTTTTTCCATTTGGAAAGCATCTGCTGCAGCACCATTTGATTGAGCTTGTTGTCTTCTACAACCAGAATATGGAGTGGATCTAGTTCCGGTTCATTTACCTCTACGGTACGATGAGGATGCTCTGATGCAGGAACAAGGGTGTACGGAATGCGCAAGTGACAGGTTGTACCAAGATTGAGTTTACTTTCTATCCGTAACGTACCTCCATGTAAGTCCACTATTCTTTTAGCAATGCTAAGGCCAAGGCCAAGGCCTCCAAACGCCCTCTTATCGTCAACACGTTCCTGCCGGAAACCCTTTAGCATGGAGGTGAGCTTTTCTTCCGGGATGCCCATACCGGTATCTTTGATCTTTATGTATAGCTCAGTTCGTTTTTTGTTCAGCGGGTTTTGACTTACCTGTATACCAATGTTGCCCTGCTGCGTAAACTTGATGGCGTTTTCTAGAAGGTTTTCAACGGTTTGTTTCAGGCGTTCTGCATCCCCCCAAGCATATTCCGGGATTTCCTGGTCTATACTAAAAGTAAAACCAAGTGCCTTGGTTTCCACACTTCTTCGCCATTTTTTATCGATCTCAACAAGGGTTTCTCTTAGCAGAAAAGGCTCCCTGGCAATGCGTAATTCATTCTTTTCAATTTTGTAGAAGTCAAGCAGGTTGTTGATCGAGCCTAACAAAACCTCGGCAGAATGCTTTATGATGTTGATCTCTCTTTCTTGATCGGGTTGGAGTTCCCCTTCTTTTAAGATCTTGCTTGAGTTGCCCATAATGACATTCAGCGGGGTACGTAACTCATGGCTTACATTAGACATAAGATGGAGCTTGAGGTCATTGGCCTCCTGTGCGTTTTGCAAGGCAAGCCGCTGCGAATTTTCTTTTTCTTCTCTAAGCTTTTTGATCAGGTTGCTCATAGAAAGGGATAGGAAGATGACTTCCAGACCAGAGCCTATTTTAGAACTGTTCTGGGTTAAAAAATTGCTTGGCACCAGGCTGAAGTTGTTCAGAATAAATACGATGAGCCCTGCGGTGAGAAAGAATATCCCCAGACTGAAAAAGGGATCAACGGGTTTACCGATTACCCGCAGATTAATGATCACAGCAATGATCAAAAAAATAAGAAAGAGGGCCAGGGCATTTATTAGCGGGTAGGTAAACGCCAAGAAAGCATTGCTGATCATAAGCCCGACAAAAAGCAGGCCGGTTAAAAAGTAAATGGCCTTAAACACTACGGGAAACCGCTTGAAATGTGCGTTTATATCCAAGAAGCGCTCCGCATACAACCCCAATAAGATTGTGGTGCTGGAAGCGGTTACCAGTACTATTTTACTATAGAACCAACCTGCGTGCGGAAAAACGTATTGGTGCATATAGCCATCGAGTGAGAATTGCAAAGCACCAAAGGAGATGATGTAAAGCCCGTAATAGAGAAAAGTGGCCTGGCGCAAACTCTTGTAGAAAAACAGGTATACGATGGCAGCAATCAACAAGAGCCCGTAATAAATGCCATACAAGAGCTCCGTTTGGCTGGTCTCCTTTATAAAAGCGCCTGGCTCGTAAAGCTGGAGCGGCAGCACAATCATTTCCCCATCGCTTTTCAGGTGTACATAGAAAGTATAATGGGTTTGTGGTGCAAGGCTAAGGTGAAAAATGTTTTCGCGGTGTTGAAAGTCACGCGCTGTAAAAGGAAGCATGTCACCAGAATGTTTTACAACGAGCTGCCCGTCTTCAGCTCTTTGGTAAAGGTCAACAGCATCGGTAATGGGGCGCGCAATACGAAAAAAGAAATAAGCCGTATCGCTTCTAGGATTGTGTAGAGAGAAGCGTACCCAGTGGTGCTTATCCGTAAAATCAATGTTTTCCGCTTTTTTGGCTAACGCACGAAAGGTTAAGGTGTCTTCTGCTTTCAGGAATTCTTCAAAACTTAAGTCGAGATACCCAAGGTCTACGATACCTGCTTCTTTATGCAAGCTTATGGCCTCGCCTGGACCGGGTAAGGCATCCGCAAAACTCAGCCTGGTTAAAGCAAGAAAAACAAGAAGAAGCAAAGGGATGCGCATAGGTAGACGTAGCTGGGAACAAGGTAAAAATAAAATTGATTTAAATCGTTTCACAATAAAGCACGCCCATTGAGAAGGCTCATTTCTCAACGTCATGGGTCTAAAATTTCGCCTTGCTTTTTCTGCAACCGCTATTTTTCCATCTTTATCAACACCTCCTTTTTGAGCCGCTGCATTTGCTACTTTTAAGCTTTCATCTTTAAGCTACTAAATCCCTGAGTACGCGTGTTTTTAATTTTCGATACTGAGACCACCGGACTGCCTTTACGCGATGATGCGCCCCTTACCGACCTGGAAAACTGGCCCCGGGCAGTACAAGTCGCCTGGCAATTGCATGCCCTTGACGGAACCTTGATTGAAGCCCGGAATTTTGTGGTAAAACCGGATGGCTTTGACATTCCCTACAACGCCAGTAAGATACACGGAATTACTACCGAGGTAGCCGACCACTATGGCGTGCCTCTGGAGGAAGCTATGGCCGCTTTTTCAAATGCCGTGCAACAAAGCAAATACCTGGTTGGGCACAACATCCCGTTTGATATAAACATCCTGGGAGCAGAGTACCTGCGCATGGGAGAACAGAACTTGCTGGAGGGAATGCCCAGCATAGATACCGGCGAGGAAACGAGGGACTTCTGCAAGTTGCCCGGGGGCAAAGGGGGAGGGTTTAAAATGCCCAAGCTCGAAGAGTTGTATGAAAAGCTCTTCGGCAATACGTTTGCCGAGGCGCATAATGCTGCTGCGGATGTGGAAGCGACCAGTCGTGCTTTCCTGGAATTGATCCGCATCGGGGTGTATACGGATGAACGGCTTGACTTTAGTCCTGAAGATCGCCAGGCTTTCCTGGAGCAAAATCCGGACACCGTTGCTCCTATAGGGTTGGAGGTAGAGAGTTTCAAGGAGTTAGCCCGAAAACTAACCGAAGAGGCCACTGTAAAACGGCAAGGTGAAGAGAAACTGGATGTAACGACAAAACAGCCCTTTGTTCATCTGCATGTGCATACGCAGTTTTCTATTCTTCAGGCCACGGTAGATATTTCGGGCCTGATAGCCAGGGCTAAAGAATTGGAAATGCCTGCCGTGGCCATGACTGACTTTGCTAACCTCTATGGCGCTTTTCAGTTTACCCGCGAAGCCCTGGCCCACGATATAAAACCTATAGTTGGAGCTGAGTTTTATGTATGCCGCCAGCATACCGACAAGAGTGTTAAGGACAACGGTTACCAACAGGTATTCCTCGCCAAGAATAAGCAGGGGTATCACAACCTGGCTAAATTATCTTCACATGCCTTTGTAGACGGTTTTTACTACGTACCGCGGATCGATAAGGAGCTGCTGTTGCAATATAAAGAGCACCTTATTGCGACTACCGGCAACTTGTATGGAGAGGTGCCTAAGCTTATTTTGAATGTAGGCGAAAAGCAGGCAGAAGAGGCCTTTCTGTGGTACAAAAAGCAATTTGGGGAAGATTTTTATGCCGAGTTGCTCAACCACGGCAAGGAAGAGAACAAAGTAGTGAACCAAACGCTCCTGCGTTTCTGTGAAAAACACGGAGTGCAATACTTTGCTTCCAATGATGTGTTTTACCTGAACAAGGAAGACGCCAATGCCCACGATATTCTCTTGTGCGTAAAAGAAGGGGAGTTCCAGAGCACCCCGAAAGGAAGAGGCCGGGGATACCGCTTTGGCCTGAGCGAAGAAGAGTACTATTTCAAGTCATCGGAAGAAATGCAAACGCTTTTTGCAGACATACCCGGGGCGTTAAGTACAACGATAGAAATAGCAGACAAGGTCGAAGCCTATTCCTTGTCGCGCGATGTGCTCCTTCCTGCTTTTGATATACCGGAAAGGTTCAGGGATCCGCTTGATGAAGAGGATGGGGGCAAAAGGGGAGAAAACGCCTACCTGCGCCACCTTACCTATGAGGGAGCAAGAAAACGCTATGGGGAGTTGAGTGACGAGATAAAAGAACGTCTTGACTTTGAACTGGAAACCATTGCCAACACCGGCTACCCGGGTTACTTCCTTATCGTACAGGACTTTACCAGCCAGGCGCGAAAAATGGGCGTAAGCGTAGGGCCAGGCAGGGGGTCGGCAGCGGGTAGTGCAGTAGCGTATTGTATCGGCATTACCAACGTAGATCCTATCGCTTACGATCTGCTGTTCGAACGGTTTTTGAACCCCGACCGGGTTTCTTTGCCGGATATCGACATCGACTTTGACGATGAAGGCCGTGGGCGTATTATTGATTGGGTAGTGCAGAAGTACGGCAAGAACCAGGTAGCGCAGATCATTACCTACGGTACCATGGCGGCTAAATCGGCCATACGCGATACGGGCAGGGTTATGCAACTCCCCTTAAGTGAAACCGACCGGGTAGCCAAGTTGGTACCCGATACAAAACTGGCCAAGCTCTTTGCCTGGGACGATAAGCAATTGTCCAGCAACCTCAGCGGGGATGCCTATCAACTGGGAAAGCAATTGCGTGAACTAGCCGAGGGAAACAACCTGGAAGCACAAGTGGTAAACCAGGCACGTATCATAGAGGGCTCGGTGCGGAATACAGGTATTCATGCCTGTGGAGTGATCATTACCCCGGATGACATTACCAAGTTTGTGCCGGTCGCCACGGCTAAGGACTCAGAGCTGTTGGTAACCCAATTTGATAACTCGGTGGTAGAGTCTGCCGGCATGCTCAAAATGGATTTCCTGGGGCTGAAGACGCTGAGCATCATCAAAGATGCCATAAAACTAGTAAAAGAACGCCATGAGATAGAGATAGAGCCGGATGACATCCCTTTAGACGACCAAAAAACACTGGAGCTATATCAGCGGGGAGAAACGAACGGTACCTTCCAGTTTGAGAGTGCAGGTATGCAAAAGCACCTAAAAGCATTAAAGCCCGACAAGTTTGCTGATCTGATCGCGATGAACGCCCTGTATCGTCCCGGCCCGCTGGAATACATCCCCAATTTTATTGCACGTAAACACGGGGAAGAAGAAATCAGCTATGACTTGCCTGATATGGAAGAGTATTTGGCTGAGACCTATGGCATTACGGTGTACCAGGAGCAGGTGATGCTGCTTTCGCAAAAGCTGGCCGGGTTTACCAAAGGCGAAGCGGATGTATTGCGTAAAGCTATGGGCAAAAAGCAAAAAGCCGTACTCGATAAGATGAAACCCAAGTTCATCAGCCAGGGCAAAGAGCATGGACATGAGCCGAAAATACTGGAAAAGGTATGGGCAGATTGGGAAGCTTTTGCGGCCTATGCGTTTAACAAATCGCATTCTACCTGTTATTCCGTAGTGGCTTTTCATACCGGCTATCTAAAAGCCAATTATCCTGCCGAGTATATGGCATCCGTACTCACACACAACATGAGCGATATAAAGAAGGTTACCTTCTTTATGGAAGAGTGTAACCGGATGGGCATACCCGTTCTGGGCCCGGACGTAAATGAGTCTGAATTGAACTTTACCGTAAACAAAAAGGGAGAGATCCGTTTTGGCCTGGGAGGAATGAAAGGAGTAGGCGAAAATGCCGTATTGGAGATGGTAAAAGAGCGTAAAGAAAACGGCCCGTACCGCACCATTTTTGACTTGCTCAAGCGTGTAGACGGAAGGGCGGTAAATAAGAAAACACTTGAAAACCTCATTTTAGGAGGCGCTTTTGATGGCTTTGAAAAAGTACCCCGGGCAGTATATTTTCATGCGAACGGGGATGAGCGCACCTTCCTGGAGCGTGCCATGAAGTATGCCCAAAGTGTAAAAGCACAGGAAGACTCAGCCCAGGTTTCTCTTTTTGGAGAGAGCCAGGAAGTGGATATGCCGGAACCTGAAATTCCTTCGGTAGAAGAGTGGCCGCGCATGGTTTTGCTCAGTAAAGAAAAGGAGATTAATGGGATATACTTAAGCAGCCACCCTCTGGATGATTTTAAATACGAGTTTGACTACTTTGTTACCCATAAACTATCCGAGATCGAGCATCTTCCCAAAGGCCGTAAGTTCAGAGTTGGCGGCATGATCACGGAAGTAAGGCATGGTGTTACGAAGCGGGGAGACGACTTTGGTGTGTTTAAGGTAGAAGATTTTTCCGATGCCTTGGAGTTTTTCCTCTGGAAAGAAGACTACCTCAAGTTTAAAATGTTTATTGTGCAGGACCTAAAGATCTTCATAGAAGGCATGATGGATTCCAAATTCCGCCACAGCAACGACATTGTGCCCAAGATCCGCAAGATCTCACTTTTGGGGGATGTGCTGGAAGAGCTCACCAAGGAGATCCGGCTAAGCATAAGCAACGAAGAGCTTACCGAACAGACCATTCGTTCAGTTTCTGAATTATTGCAAAACCATAAAGGGGAAACCCCGGTAAAAATAAGCATCAATGATGTGTATGATGAAGGGCCTGAAACACGATCTATAGAAGTACAGGCCGGGGTAAGGCATGTGCCGGGTATTGTGTTAGACGATGAGGTGCTGCGCCAGTTAGCGGGTATACCTTCTTTAAGCTTTAAGTTGATTTAGTCAAGTCTTTATAGATAATGTCAATAGCTTCTTGTTACAGATAATGCCAGAGCGGATAATTTGCTGACCTTTGCAGAGTAATTCAGGTAATGGGCTAAGGTGTAAAAGTCGTAGAACTGACTTAGCCGGGAGAAACGGATCATTATCTTTGTACATAGAAATTTTATAATTCCGAATATCAAATAAGTTATGGCAGTAGAAGTAACAGATGCAAACTTCGAAGAAGTAGTGTTAAAATCAGACAAACCCGTTTTGGTAGACTTTTGGGCAGAGTGGTGCGGACCCTGTAGAATGGTTGGCCCGATCGTAGAAGAACTTGCCGGTGAATTTGATGGTAAGGCCGTAGTAGGAAAGGTAAATGTAGATGAAAACCAGGAGGTATCCATGAAGTTTGGCATCCGCAATATTCCTACCCTATTGGTTTTTAAGAACGGAGAGATCGTAGATAAGCAAGTGGGCGTAGCCCCTAAAAATGTACTTGCGCAGAAATTAGAAGCACAGATGGCCTAAGCCATTTGAAGTATATAAGTGATGCAAACCCCTAATTCATTTGTGATTTAGGGGTTTCCTGTTTTACTGCTAGCGGCAAACTCGATTTAAGCATCTAAAAAGGTGCATTTAAAACGGCTTATCACCCTGAGCACAGGTTAATTGACTACCTCAGGCATTCATTGTCGGGTTTACTTTTTTGGGAATGTAGATGTAAAAGGTCGTTCCTTCACCAGGAGTACTATCCACTTTAATCTTGCCTCCCATGGTTTCAATCTGGTTTCTTGTAATAAAGAGCCCCACGCCTTTGGCATCCTGGTTTTTGTGAAAGGTTTTATACAGGCCGAATAATTTGCCACCCACTTTTTTCAGGTCCATGCCTAAACCATTGTCTGTAATGCTCAAAACATAAAATGCCATCCTTTCTTTTAGCTTAAAAGTGATAATGGGTGAGCGCTCCGGGCTACTATACTTTAGTGCATTTGTAAGAAAATTGATGATGATACTATCGAGATAAGCCGGATTATACCTAACCGAAACTGCCGGGGGCACGTTGTTGACTACTTCTGCATTTAGGCGAAGAATGTCTGCACTTAAAGAAGCCTTTGTTTTTTCAATGACTTTATGCAGTTTAATTCTCTTAAGGTGCTTGTTAGCTTTTGTTTGTGTATCTACTACTTCTGTCAGATGTGCCACGGTTTCGGTAAAGGACCCTGATATTTGCTTTAAGTGTTTTAATAGCTCCTCTTTGACCGAGGCATCTTCTTCTTTCTCATAAAAGTCGAGCATCATAGCTAAGTTACCCGTATTGGAACGCAGGTTATGGGTAACAATATGAGCAAAATTCATCAGGCGGTTATTTTGGTTTTTAGCTAGCTCTAGTGTACGTTCCAGCTTACCCTGGGCTTTCTTTCGCTGTGTTATGTCTTCTACCTGAGAAACAAAATGAATAGGCTGCCCGTCTTGATCCCTGACAATGGATACACTCAGGTTCGCCCATATGATCTTCCCGCTTTTATGGAAATAGCGTTTTTCCATCTGGTAATGTGGAATGTGCCCCTCTATCAGGCTATTAAACAGGCTCAGGTCAGCTTCCAGGTCATCGGGATAGGTCAGTTCCTGGAAAGTTTTTGTCAAAAGCTCCTCTTCGGTATAGCCAAAAATCTGGCAGAGGTTGCGGTTTACTTTTAAAAGTTTTCCTTCTGTCGAAACCAGTACCATACCTATGGTGGAATGCTCAAAGGCTTCTTTGAATCGCTTTTCGCTGGTTTTCAATTGTTGCTCCAGCCTTTTTTGAGCAGTGATGTCGATATGGCACCCGATCATTCTTCGCGGATTCCCAAGGGCATCCCATTCAACTACACGGCCACTAAAGGAAACCCAAACGGTTGACCCGTCTTTATGCTTATAGCGTACTTCTCCTTTATGTGGTATTTTCCCTTGGCTTTTTACGTGCTGGTCAAAATTATCCAGCACCATTTGAAGGTCCTCCGGAAAGATCAATTGCTGCCAGGCGTCAGGGGTATCGGGTAGTTCGTGCTCCTCATAGCCGAACATAGATTTAAAACGCGGGCTTAAATACTCCACACTGTTTTCAATATCCCAGTCCCAATATCCGGCCAGGGCATCTTCCAATATAACCCTGGGCACATTGTCGTACCCTATTTTTCCTTGTTCTTTTCCCATATGGTTAGTGGCAATAGGTCAAAAGTAGGCCTTTGACTACATTTTAAGAAAGAATAAATAGATTAAATGCTAAAAAAAGTGGATTAACGGGATAAGCCCTGGTGTTATATTTATGTAAAAATATGAGGGTAAAAGAACTACTGAAAAGAGGAGTGTGCCGTTGGTTTTTAAAAGGTTGATTTGCCAAAAGTCCTTACTTAACCGACGTTTAAGCCGTATTGGTCTTTAACCAAGTCCAATGCAGAATATTGAAAAAATCAAACGTTTTTAAAATGCTTTAAATCAGTATTTTCATTAAAAAGAGGATCTGGAAATCACTGTAAAATACGGTGCGTGTAAGGGTTAACCATAGCGGTAGTGGGGATCGTGAATGGGGGTAAGCTCTCTTTCAAAATTTCACCCTGTATAAACGACACGCCAAACGCGTCCTGTTACACTATCACAAATGTATAGAGAACCATTGGGCCCTACGGTTAACCCACAGGGTCGAAAGATGGCGTCTCCGGGAGCTTCTATAGGCCCGCCATTATTGGCAAACCCATCGGCAAAAGTCTGGTAAGAGCCGGTGGGCTGCCCATTCTGGTAAGGCGCAAACACTACTTTGTATCCTTTTTGTGGATTTGGAGCCCGGTTCCAGCTTCCGTGAAAAGCTACAAAAGCCCCATGTTTATAGACTTCGGGAAATTGATCTCCCTCGTAAAATACAATACCATTAGGGGCCCAGTGTCCCGGAAAGGCGAGTACGGGATCCTTTTTATCGGAACAACGCCCTGTTGTGTTTCCATCACCTCCATATTCCGGATTTAGCAGCTTTTTTTCTTTTTGCCAGTCGTAGTAGCAATAAGGCCAGCCAAAATCATCTCCCTGTTCTACTTCAAACATTTCCTCTGCCGGAAGTTCAGTGCTTTGTTGTCTGTTAAAATGTTTTGGCCAATGGTCAAACAACTGGTCACGCCCGTGTTGCATAGCGTAGAGCTTGCCAAGGTTTTTATTCCAGCAAATACCTACCGCATTGCGGATGCCCGTAGCATAGCGGGTGCCGTTTTTCTGTGTTTGATTTGGGGTATGGGCGTCAAATTTCCAGATGCCGCCCGTAGTGCTAAGCAAGGGGCAGGGGTCTTGCCCGGGAACTCCTTTTACACGGTCAGGGCTTTGACAGGAATTGGAAGGCGCTCCTATATTCACATACATATTGCCCACGTTGTCAAAAGCCAATGACCTGGCGGCATGTTGTCGTTGCTCAGGTAGCGTAAGCATTAATTCCTGCTGCCCGGAGGGCACCAATTCGTTTCCTTTAAAAGGAACGCGAAACACCTCGGTATTGGTGGAGTAATACAGGTGGTTTTGATACAAGCCGATGCCGGTTCCTCCGCCTTTACCAAAGTATTCTACCTGATCGGCTTTGCCATCTTTGTTTTTGTCGCGTAAAGCCACCAGACCGCCACCGCTGCGCTCTGCCCCCAGGTTTATATAAACATCCCCGTTATCACGCACTGCTATATGACGGGCATTGCCCAAGTTGGTCGCTACCACTATAGCCTTAAAGCCATGAGGTAAGGTAATGCTTCCATTGTCCGAAGCAAAGGCAAGCTCCCCAGTACTATCCTCTATGCTAACCACATTCTTGGATTCCTGTTCTTGATTAACACAGGCACCCAATATAACGAGCATTACAAAAAAATAGTAGCCTTTCATTGGAGAACGGGTTTGCTTCTAAAGGTAAGCAAGATTTTTATCATACCGTTGTAAAGCGTTGCATGCTAACAAAAGATGAGGTTTGTATTCTCCAAATACAGGCTTTCTCACTGGGAAAGGGAAGTGTTTTGTTTCGCTAGCTTGACTACGAAACCATCTTTGCGGAAACGCTATGGTTAATGTTGGATCAATACCTTAGTGGTTTGTATTAAGTCCATACCGGCATAGAGTTTCAATACGTAGATTCCGCCTTCTAACTCCCTTATGTCTATTTGGTTTAGATCTGTCTTAACGCTGTGTATTTTCTGCCCTACCGCATTGTATAACACGGCATTTGTTATTGGTTTCTCACTTTGCCAGCGGATAAAATCAGCAGCCGGGTTGGGAAATACAAAGGGTTTCGTTTCACTCTTTTCGGAGATGCCTATCGTAGAAGCCAAGAGGTCAAATTTCCACATGTCTGTGGGGTACTGGTTAACCTGGCGGTTGAGTCCTCCAAAGAAGTATACTTCATCATTAATCACGAAGCTTCCCGGAGCCCAGCGACTAATGCCAGGGTGTGGGGTAAATTGGGTCCAGGAGTCGGTGCCGGGTGAATAACGCCACATTTCACCGGTAGCCATAAAGCTGTGGTCATCCCCATCACCACTCAAAATGAAGCCATCATCGTTCCAATCAAACTGGGTGCCCGCCACTCTTCCTTCTCCGGGGAATAACTGCATAGCTGTCCAGGTATTGGAAGCGGTATCCAGTTTATACCAATCTCTGTAAATGGAGTTGCCTCTATGCCCCAAGCCTGCAAAAACTTCGCCCCCGGCATTAAATTGAAAAGGATGATGGCGCGGGGGGCCCGGCAGGTCGGCAATATTTACCCATGAGTCCGTATCCACGGTATACATCCACCAGTCATTTAAGTCTCCAATAACACCATCTCCCAAACCCACATAAATCCTATTGCCGATTGCGATCATGGCAGGGTGCCGCCTGCCGCTGCACCCACAGGAGCTAAGTTGTGTCCATTGATCGGTTTGTGCATCGTAGCGCCAAAAATCTCTTAGGTAGGAAGTATTGGTAGCACCAAAGCCCATGTATGCTTTTCCATCCAATACCACCCCGATGGCAAAGCTTCTTGCAATACCGGGGAAATCCGTCAAGGTTTGCCAGGTATCGGAAACGGGATCGTACTCGTAAAAATCTTTGGAAGGCTGCCCTACGGAATTTGTTCCGGTGGCCATGTATCCTTTACCGTTGAGTGCAAAGCCTACCGGGTGATGCCTGCCATTAGGTATGCCCCCCAACGGAACCCAGGATTGGGCATAAGAGGCGGTAGATAACAGAAGAAGGAACAATAATAATCTATTCATAAATATGTATGTTTTCGCATTTTAAAAGGTCTAAAATAAAGCCTTCCTTTCGTTTACGGGTCGGCAGGATGACATTTGCCCATTCATGAAAAAACCTCAAGCGGATGTGTTTGTGGTAAATTGACAACTGCACATTGTTTGCAGTAACCAAAAGACTTAAGTATAGTTCAGATCAAAGCCTGTACAACGATCCGAGGTGTTTAGACTAATGCATAAAACCAAACTCGCTTTCCCTTGAGTTGAACGAGAAAATGGTGACTTTGCAATAAGTCCGGTAATAGCGAAACGCTTTACGTTAATGAAGATTGGTGAAATACGGCTCAAGTGTCTCATAACAAGTTGATTTTTGTGTCTACACATTATCACGTAAGGGGATTGTCCGGCTTATGCACTTTTCCTAGTTTGCCCGCTTAAAAGCCAAAAGGGGGATATCAACAATCTGTTTATTTTTAAAGGTAGGCCATAAAATGAAGCAATACAGCATACAGGGTGGAGAAGAGGGTAAAACCAGATTGGATATACTATCCAGCACTATTCGGGAACACACAAAAGATTTTTTGGTTTGGGGAGGGCTACGTAAAGGTATTAGATGTCTGGATCTAGGTTGTGGCAATGGAAGTGTATCGGCCCTAATGGCAAAACAGGTTGGACCGGAGGGAAACGTTTTGGGTTTGGATCTCGATCCCACCAATATAGCACACGCCAACCAATTGAAGCAATCAGATGGCATTGTCAACCTTATGTTTCAAGTGGCAGACGCAAACCAAATAGAGAAAGGGCAACAATACGACCTGGTGTATTCCCGGTTTCTTTTGTCTCACCTTAAAAGTCCCGACCTGGTACTGAAGAAAGCTTTTGAAAGCTTGAAAGAGGGTGGAAAAATACTGCTGGAAGACACAGATTTTTCAGGACACTTTTCGTTTCCGGCCAATAAAGCTTTTGACCGGTATGTATCGCTTTACCAACAGCTGCTTAAAAAAAGAGGTGCCGATGCCAATATAGGAAAAAAACTACCCCAGCTCCTCCTCGAGGCCGGGTTCAGGGACATCGAGTTCAAAATTTGCCAACCCGCGCATATGTCCGGTGAAGGTAAACACATGGCTGAGATAACATTGGCGGGCATAGGCGAGTCCTTGTTTTTTGAACAACTGATTGGTAAAGAAGAGTTCCACCGTATTTTGGAAGCCTTAATTGCTTTTAGAAAACAAACCCACTCTATCTTGAGCATGCCGAGGATATTCCAGGTTAAAGCTAAGCGCATTGGCCAGGTAGCTTAACAACAAACCAATTAATGTTTGATAAGAGCCTCGTTCCCCATTAAGCTTCCTTTTCTTAGTGTTCGGCGTTCACGATAGGATTATATTATCCTGCAAGAACTTTAATTTAGAGCACTCCAAAGCCTGAATCTGCTTAGCAGTTTCTGATTCTTTTTCTTTCTGCAAAGCAGGAAGCAAGCTTCACTTTACTTCAATAAAAAAGCCCCACTTTGCAAGTGAGGCTTTGGGTGATCGCGACAGGATTCGAACCTGTGACCGTCTGCTTAGAAGGCAGATGCTCTATCCAGCTGAGCTACGCGACCTTATTTTCTGATCGCGTGGCGAAGTTGCCTGTCCCGCCCCTTAGCGGGAAGCTACGCGACCATAACTTAATTTGCTACTCTTAAAAGAGGGCTTAAATTTAGGGGCGCAAATTTAATCAAAAAAAGAGGTGAACACATTTTTACATGGAATTATTCGGCACTTCTGGGGAAGTTTGCATAAGCTTCTTTTGCCAATACTCTGCTCCGGTTTGTTTCTCGCTTGTTCCAAGGACCAACCTAAAACGAACGATAGCGTGTATCCGGCAATAAAAAAAACCTTTGGCGGTAGTATAGACCCGGAAAACTTACCAAATTATGCAAACCAGGAGGCTCCGGCCTACGTTGCCAAAGACAACACAGGAGCCAATCCCATAACCGATGAAGGCGCTACCTTGGGGCGTGTGCTTTTCTATGATGTACAACTCTCGGTCACGAATACCATTTCCTGTTCCAGTTGTCACCAACAACAATTTGCCTTTAGCGATACCGCAAAACTCAGTAGGGGTATCAACGGGCTTACCAATCGCCATGCCATGCGCCTCGTAAATGCACGTTTTGGTGCAGAAACCAGGTTTTTCTGGGATGAGCGCGCAGCCACCTTAGAAGAACAAACCACAATGCCTATACAAGACCATTTAGAAATGGGGTATAGCGGGCAGGAAGGAGACCCTGGTATCGAGGACCTGATCGACAAGTTGCAGAATATGGATTATTACCAGGAATTGTTCACCCTGGCATTTGGCGACACAAAAATTACAGAGCTTCGCATGCAAGCCGCACTTGCTCAGTTTATACGCAGTATACAGAGCTTCGACTCTAAGTACGATGCGGGGCGGGCTACGGGCGCTTTAGATGGCAATTTTTTCCCAAACTATACCGCAGAGGAGAACGAAGGCAAGCGTTTGTTTATGTTTCCTTTAGGCGTGGGAGGGGCCGGTTGTGCAGGTTGTCACCTTCCTCCTGAGTTTGACATAGCCCTGAACATAGGCAACAATGGTGTATTAGGTGTGGCTAAAGATCCGACTCAACAAGACCTGGCCAATACGCGTTCCCCAAGCCTTCGCGATGTATTTAACAGGCAAGGGGTGCTTAATGGTCCGTTGATGCATGATGGAAGTTTCACAAACATGCTGGAGGTAATTGACCACTACGATCAACTACCTGAGCACGCCCGCAATGCCAATCTGGACCAACGCTTAATAAGGCTTAACGGGAGTTTACAGAACCTGGAACTTACACGAGAAGAAAAAAATGCGCTGGTCACTTTTCTCAAAACGCTAAGTGGAAGTAAGGTATACACAGACGAAAAGTATGCCGATCCTTTTCCATAACTAGGTAGCCGACTTCTCAATCCCTTGAACGTGCTTTATTTTTTATATGAAAAAAACAATCCTGTCCGGTTTTTTGCTTTTGCTTTGCCTTTCCGGTAAGGCGCAAAGTGACAGTAGCCGCAGGCCGGTGTATTCTGTGCTTCCCTTTGCTTTCTTTTTGCCCGAAACCGATTGGGGGTTTGGCATAGGCGGCATTATGTCGTTTCGCTTTAAGGGTGAAGATACGGCAAGCTCTGTTTCGCAGGTGCAGCTAGGGGCCTCGTATACACTGCGTAACCAATGGCTTTTTTATCTGCCCTGGCGTCTTTTTTGGGCCAGTGAAAAAAACCTGAGCTATGGCGAGTTGGGTTATTACGTTTATGTATATCCCTACTATGGTATTGGCGCAAGGAGCCGCCTGGAAGAGGAAGAGTTTTACGATGTAACTTTTCCCAGGGTGCGCATAAATTATCTACGAGAAACCAGCCCTGACCTGTATTTCGGCATACGTTACTGGTTGGACGATTTCAACATTACGGGCTATGCGCCTGAAGGTAAATTGCTTCAAAGTGCTGTCCGGGGTTTTGATGGTGGAAGGGTAAGTGGGCTGGGGGTGGTGAGTAACTTTGATTCAAGAGATAACCAGTTTTACCCGACCCACGGCTGGTTCGTTGAAGCCGTAGCCTTGCCTCATAGTACTGCTTTGGGCAGTAATTTTACTTTTCTCAAGCTGTCGTTAGATGCAGCGCATTACCATACAATAAGGAAAAGGCACACCTTCGCAGTTAATGCATACTGGGAAAGTAATATAGGAGAAGTGCCCTTTTTTAATATGGCTTTTTTAGGAGGCCCCAGGCGCTTACGCGGGTATATTGACGGGCGCTTTCGTGATTATAATGCGGCAGTATTACAGGCCGAATACCGTTGGCGGTTTTACAAACGTTTTGGCCTGGCTTTGTTTTACGGAGCAGGTAATGTGTTTGAGAAGTTCAGCGGCCTGCAAGCTTCGCTTACCAAGCAAACTTTCGGGGGAGGTTTGCGTTTTCAACTGAGCAAAAGAGAAAAGGTAAACCTGCGCCTGGATGCAGGTTTTGTCCCCTCGGAGGGGGCAAATTTCTACGTAACCTTCGGAGAGGCATTCTGAGTTAGCGAACGGGTGCAGGGCATAAGCGTGTGTTTTGTACACTTTTTAAAGTTTGGTTATCAGTCATGTAAGAGAGAGAGGTTGTGGAAATTATATAGGAGTAGTAAGGTTTGTCTTACTTAAAATCAGCAGGTTATATATTGGCGGTCTTACATAATCCTGTATTTTTGAAATGCCTATCAGGGTGAAAGAGTTCATGTAAAAGCAAGGCTATTTGAGAACATCTTTACTCGTATTCTTTTTCGGGATCATCAGCATTAGTGTTTGCGGTCAGCCCACGGCTAATTTTACCAATAGTGCTTTGGACACTTCTGGTGTGTTGCGCGTGTGCCAGGGCAGCAGCATTTCTTTCACCAATACAAGCACGGCCCAGGCGGGAGCTACCTATTTATGGAATTTTGGTGGTGGAGGTACCCCGGCTGTTTCTACCGCGGAGAACCCCTCTGTTGTGTTTTCTTCAAATGGCACCTTTAATTGTTTTTTCCGGGTTACAGATCTCTCCGGTACAGATGACACGCTTTTTACCGTTGTAGTAAGCAGCGCTACCACCACGCCCACCTGGAACGGGCAAACCTTTTGCTCAAGCGACCCCGTTACGCAGCTTACGGCAGCTTCTCCTCCCGGGGGAACATATACGGGGACGGGGGTTGTAGGTGGGCAGTCTTTTAACCCTGCCGTGGGCCCCGGTACCTATACGCTAAATTATTATTACACCAACGCAGGGGGTTGCCTGGATTCTGTGCAGGGAACCGTAACCGTTACCGAGGGGCCAACTGCAGTGCTTGCCGAGGCCAACAACTATAGCAATTGCAATGGCTTTACACTGGCTAATCCAAACTTTACCGTATCTGTTTTTGACGGTTCCACAGGAAGCATTACCAACCACCAGATCATTTGGGGAGATGGAACCCCGGACTATAATTCAGCTACTCCTCCCAATAACGTCAACCATACATACTTTGGGCAGGGCATTTATACCCTCACGTATATTGTGACCTCCGGTAATGGATGTACCGATACCGTTACCTATGAGGTGCTCAACACGAGCAACCCTGCCTCTTTGAACGTAATAAACCCGGGAAACACAAACGGCTGTGCCCCACTGTTAGTTACGTTCCCCCTTACTACCACAAATACGGATACCTCTATCGTATATACAGTAGAGTTTGGCGATGGTACCGACACTACCTTTAACCATCCGCCACCTGCCTTCCTTACCCATGTGTACGACAGCACAAGTTGCCTGCTTCCGGGTGCGGTGTATACCATAACAGCCACAGCTACCAATGCCTGCCTGAGTACACAATCAACCGTTAACGGTCCTTTTATTACCGAACCTGCCGTTGCCGATTTCATACCTGATGTAGACAGTATTGGTTGTGTGAACCAGGTATTTACTTTTGTCAACAACAGCATTCCTGGCTTTAACAATGCCTGTAACCGTTTCATGACCTACGTTTGGGATTATGGCGATGGCAGTCCTCGGGATACACAGTTGGTCTTTAGCCCCTTACCCCCCAACCAAACGCACATATATACCAGTTTGGGTACATATAACGTCACCCTCTGGGCGCGGTCTTTCGGGCAAACTTTTTGCGATGACGATTCTATTACGATCCCTATTTGCATAGATGATGCCCCGGTTAACCAATTTAGTGTACTCCCTGACTCGGGTTGTGTGCCCCTCACGGTGAATACAAATAACACCAGCTTTAGCCCTGGCTTTTGCCTGGATTTCACCAGTACCTGGTCCGTGGTACCCGATACAGGTTGGGTGCTTTCGGGAAACGATTCGCTTACCCAAGCCGATCCTACCTTTATTTTTACCAGCCAGGGCGCTTATACTTTAAGGCTTACCACTACAAACGACTGCGGAACTACCGTGCGCGATACACTCATAGTCGTACAGGCTCCCCCTGTGGTGAACCTTCCGCCAGACGTAGCCTATTGTGATACAACCACTATTGATTTTGCCGCGGACCCGCAGCATACGCCCAGCTTTATAGAAAACCTTTCGCCCATCTTTCAATACAGCTGGGACATCACCCCTAAAACCTTTACCTTTCTAAATGGCACCGACAGCACATCCCAATACCCTGAAATAGAGTTCATACCCAACTTGTATCAGGTAATTGTATGCGTTACCAACGACTGTGGTACCGATTGCGATACTCAATTTGTGGACGTTAATTCCCCTCCACTGGTGGACTTTTCGCTTTACCCCATCTGCCAGAACGATACGGTATTCTTTTTCGACAGCACCTTTGTAGATCCTGTAAACGGGAATCCATTGGTGAGCTGGGATTGGGACTTTGGCAACGGGCAAAGCAGCAACCAGCAAAACCCCTTTAGCTTTTACCCTGTTCCGGGAATGTATACCGTAAGTCTTAGTGTAGAAGATGCGGAGGGTTGTGTAGACTCCCTCAGTAAAACCATAACCATACGCGATGCGCCCGAAGCGAACTTTACCTTTGACACGGTTTGTGCCGGAACCGCAACCACCTTTAACGACCTGAGCAGTTTTACCAACCCTTTCGGAGCACCTGTTGTGGGGCATAATTGGGATTTTGGAGATGGCAGCGCGCTAAACAGTTTGGCCAACCCTACACACACTTTTCCCAATGCCGGATTGTATAATGTGCAGCTTACGGTGACGGATACCAATGGATGTTTTGACGATACCACCATAGCCGTACTGGTACGTGCCAACCCCACTGCCTACTTTGTGCCCCCCATCAATTGTATTGGTGACAGCATACAATTTACAGACAGCTCTTCTATAGACCCGCTTTACGGGACACCCATTGTAAGCTGGGCCTGGGACTTTGGAGACGGCAACGGCGCAGCCGTTCAGAATCCTGCTCATCAATATGGCTCTACCGGCAGTTACTGGGTTACTTTAACGGTAACCGATGCTTTTGGATGTACCCATACCTTTCAGGATTCTGTTGTAGTAAGTCCTTTACCTGTGGCAAACTTTAGCGTATCCGCAACACAGGGCTGTACCCCGCTTACCGTTAATTTTACTAACAGCAGTAGTCCTGCCATCAGCTACGTTTGGCGGGCCAATGGAGTAACCTTTAGTACGCAATCTAGTCCAACAGAAACCTTTCAAAACCTTTCCCCCATAAGCGATACCCTTATCGAAATCCGTTTAGAAATACTGAACGCGGGTGGATGTAGAGACACCCTGCGTGACACTATAACCGTATTCCCGGAGCCACGGGCAGATGCAGGCTTTTTGCCCAATTCTGGCTGTGCGTATGATACCCTTCCGCTTTTTAACAATAGCCTAAGCAAGCAAGGTAGCTTTGCGTGGAGCAGTCTGCAAAGTGCAGTACAAATCAGTAACCCTACCGATTCATTCCCCGTTATTGTAGTGCCTTACAATCAAAGCGGATTTGACAGTACGTACAACTTTACTCTGGCGGTAACCAGTGTGGATGGTTGTACGGATTCAGTAAGCTTTGATTTTACCAATTACACGCTCCCTGCCGCTCGCTATAGCTTAGATACAATTGGGTGCGGGCCCTTTAGCACCACGGCGGTAGACAGCAGCCTTGCAGCAGATAGCTATCTGTGGTCCGTTTCCCCCGCAGGAGTAAACATAAGCAACAATACCATTGCTACACCTACCTTCGATTTTCCATTGAATGCTACTGTTGCGCCCATAGATTATACCGTTACTTTGGTAGTAAGTACCAATAATGGCTGTTCAGATACCTTGCAGCAAAATGTACGTGTGTTTCCGGGACCATTGGCCGCTTTTACGGCCAGTCGCCGCGACTCCTGCGGTCCCCTTAATGTAAGGTTTACAAACACTTCTGATCCTAATGATGGTACCGGCATCAATACCCTTGGTTTTGCATGGGACTTTGGCAATGGGATTACTTCCACAGCCCGGGATACAACAGTTCGCTTTACCAACAGTGGAGTAGAGGACAGTCTGTATATAGTTACCTTACAGGTTACCAACCAGGATGGTTGTACCGACACCTTTACCGATACGATTACCGTATATCCGAACCCCCGCGCAGAGCTGGATGTACGCTACTTTTTGGACTGCGCTCCCTTCGTGATCGATACCAACGCAATACAGGCTGTTGATTACCCCTCGGCAAACGATACCTACAACTGGCGTGTACTCGATATCCAAGGCAATGCATTAGCCAGTTTTACCGGGCTTTTTGCGTTAAATTATACTATACCCGCTCCTCAAGACAGCGTGCTGATCCAACTGATCACCACCAATGTACACAATTGTGTATCGGATACTGCAGAGCAATTGATGTATACCATAGAAGACCCTGTTGCGCGTTTTGGAGCAGCAGTTTATGCTGGTTGCAGTCCTTTTTCAGTAAGTCTTTTCGACAGTTCTACCGTAGGCGTAAGCCACCAGTGGTTTATGAACGGAAATGCTTTCAGTACCCAGCAAAACCCGGGTTTTGTATTGCAGAATAACAGCGTGCAAAATGATAGCCTGGTGTGGGTGCAATTGGTTGTAACCGCAGGAACGGGGTGTACAGATACTGTGAACGATACTTTGCGTATTTATCCTACGCCTGATGTAGACTTCTCCTTTGCCACCAATGCGCTGTGTGCGCCTGACACACTTCCGGTGTTGAATAATTCGGGTTTTAAGACAGGTTCAGTTTTTAGCTGGAGCGTAAGCAGTCCGTTTATCCAGATCAACAATCCTGCAGCAGCCACACCTGATCTTTATGTACCTGACAATCAATCGGGTTTTGACTCTGTATATACCGCTCAACTGATCGTAACTTCGCCAGATGGTTGTGCTGATACGGCAAGTCAGACATTCCGTGTGTTTACGCGCCCTGTAGCAGCTTTC
>JANQPD010000089.1 GCA_028285465.1 Owenweeksia sp.
GTGTTCAAAAAAAGTGAAGGAGTTACACGGCAGATTTTGCGGGGCATTCAAACGAAAAGGGAGAAACAAGCCCTTGGGAACACTTTGTTTTTTTATGCATGCATAGTATCTGTAAGATGATCCTTTCTTTTTTTATACTTTAGCGCCCGGATTAATGCACACAACACACAAAGGAACCCCCTTTTTTGCGATCAGGGGATATAGATCGCGTTAATCTAAAACCTGGCTGCTATGCCACACCTTTACCACCCGCGGTCTTTCAGGCCGCTGCATGCCCTTATTGCAGGTGCGTGCCTGCTGTGCCTATGCCCGGCAAAAGCCCAATTCTTTTCCACCCATTCCACCACGGCCTGGCTTAAACCCGCCTGGGGAGCCATTACCCATAGCGATTCGGTCTTTATAGGGAACTATTATGCGATCGATCCGAGCAGGGCCAACACACCACACACCTTAAAAACCGCTGCGGGGAAGCAAAAAGGCACGCTTTTTCTCACCCTGGGCACTACCGATAGTCTTACGGAAGATCCCCTGCTGCGCTTCGGGCGCATCCAACTCTTCCGCACCTATATACTGGTGGCCGGGGATACCCTAAAGCTCAATAAAGACCTGGGGAAGGCTCCCGGCATTGTACGCATCAGCTACAGCCGCTTTTCCGGCAACCGGCATTTCCCCGGTATTGTAGAACAAGCCCCCGGCACCTACCTCACCGAGTTGATCCATTTTGAAGATGTATTGCCACAAGAAGCGATCCGCAAGGTGGAGAGCTACCTGGCCCTAAAATACTCCATCAACATTACCGAAAACCCGGAAGCTGAACTGCGGAACTATATAAACGGGCAGGATGAAAAGTTGTGGAACGTATATACCGATGCGCTGTTTGATAAGGAAGTGCTGGCCCTGGGGCGTATCGACAGTTTGGGCTTTTACCAGACCCAGACCTATACGGCCGATGCAGAAAACATTAGGGTAAGCCTGGACAGTGTAAGCCCACAGGGAGCCATGCCCCCGGCAGAGCTGACCGATAAGGCCATGCTGGTGCTCTCCAAAAATGCCTTTAGCCCCGAACTCCTGCGCTGTGGCGATGCCCCGGGCAGGCGGCAGTGGAAGCTGCGCTTTAAAGACTGGCAGTATTGGCAGGGGAAATTGTACATCACCTTAAACGAAGTACTGGCACAGAAAGACTACCCCATCCTTACCAACGGACAAAGCCGCATCCCGGTAGAAGTGAAAACCATTGGAAGTACTACCCGCATTGCCATCCCTTTACAGGCTTCGCTGCAACAAAGCGATCACTTTTTGGTATGGGGGGCCAGAGGCATCCAGTGTACCCCTTTATGCCAGGTAAACAGCACCTCCTGTACTGAAACAGCCCCGGGCAGCATTGCCATAGATATAGATCCCGAAGCCCTGCCGGCCGAAGTAGCGTTGTATAACCTGGCTACCGACCAATGGTTACGGGAAACGGTGTATGAACCGAAGGCTACCATTGAAAACCTGAACAGCGGGCAGTACCAGCTTACAGTAGAAAGCGGGGAAAGACAACTGGCCGATCAACTGTTTATACTGGAAGACTGCCCGGCAAACCCCCTGGATGCAAGGGGGGATATTCTAGCTGCAAGCCCTGTTATACAGACCGGGAACGAAGACACCACTCCCTCTGGCGGGGCCAGTCAAAGGGGAACAGGCAGCGCCAGCCCCTATACCCTTAGCCAACAAACCCCCGTTTACGGCATCCGGGCTTATCCCAACCCGGCTTTTAGTGCTACTAAGATCAGCTTCTCCTTTGAAGGTTTGGAGGATCGTGATTTTACCATAGCCTTGTTTGACGATGCGGGGAGCCACATCGCCTCAACGCGCTTTACCCCCACGGAAGAAGCGCCTCTTTTCAGCTATGACTTCAAGCTCCCCGGCACCTACTTTGTGCGCTTCAACACGGCAGACTACTCCGACTATATCAAAGTAGTCATCAACAACTAAACCCTTTCTGACCATGCAAAAACATACCATCACCCGCATCGCGGCCATCTTTCTGGCCTTTTTCTTTCTCAGCAACGATTTAATCGCCAGTGCACGGGCATTGGCCAACTATAAAGGGCTTTCCCTTACAATGGATGCTGCACCTGCGCGCATAAAGCCGCATGGTACAAGTACTGAAAACCCCGAACCGGAAAAAACAACGGCAGTGCGCCCCGCACCACCCAGCGCTACCTATTTTGCCAAAGAGCTAAGGGGCTATATCGGGGCACAGGATAAAGACCCCATGAACCTGCCTAAAGACGATCTCTTTAGCATTGCCTTGGAAGGGGAGCCGGAAAACTACCCTTATGCCTACCTCCATTACCGCATGCAATCGCCCGCGGCCAGTGCGGCCCTGTATGCCTCGGTAAACGGGCATGAAGTGTATACTACGCCCACTATAAAAAATACAGGCGTTTGGCAAAACGTAACCCTGGCCATAGACCCGCTGCAGCTAAAAACAGGAAACAATAGCATTCGCTTTACCAGAGGACAAGCCGGGG
Source organism: Owenweeksia sp. (assembly GCA_028285465.1). Taxonomy (GTDB): domain Bacteria; phylum Bacteroidota; class Bacteroidia; order Flavobacteriales; family Schleiferiaceae; genus JANQPD01. The sequence continues at coordinate 2,520 of JANQPD010000089.1, forward strand.
CACTACAGCTAACAGATGTGCAACTTTCTTTAAGCACTGAAGAAGTAGGAGAAAGCTTTGTCCCTTCGAGTGTAGTAAGGCAAAAAGCCGATCCGGGCATTTTCCGTGTGTTAGACGAAAAAGCCTCAATGGCCTATAAAACCCCTGCGTACGATATGCCCGCCATCCCGCACCAGATGCGCAACATTACCGCAGAAGCAAGCGGCTACGCCCTGAGCGGAAGCACCGCTTCCGTGCGTGTTTCACTAAAAGTAGCCCTGGACCGCCTGCACGGCAAACCCTTAAGCGAAGCCGAGCTTTTTTACTTTCATACCGAAAGCCGGAGCTGGCAGGCTGCCCCGGAAAAACACATCGACATGGCCAGTGGGCAACTGGAAGCCACGGTGCCCGGAGGCACCAATTACTTTGCCGGGCTGATCCAAAGTCCTGAGATGCCCGCTGCCAATGCCTATGTGCCCACTGCCCTTACGGGCATACAGGCCGCCAACCCGGCTGAAGGTATACACCTGATGCAGCCTCCTTCGGTGAGCCGCACCGGGGAAGCTGCTATTTCGTACCCGCTCGATATTCCTGCCGGACGCCAGGGCATGGCACCCTCACTGGCTTTGACCTACAACAGCGACCAGGGCACCGGCTGGCTGGGTATGGGCTGGCAAATAGCCGTGCCCATGATCAGCATCGATGCCCGCTGGGGGGTACCTACCTTTAATGCCAGCGAACAAAACGAAACCTATCTTTTGAACGGCACTTCCCTTACGATGGAAGGCGGGCTCAAAGGCAACCGGGGTACACAGAGCGAAGGCAACATTGTCCCCATACCGCGTTCTTCCAAACAGGACGTACGCTTTTTTGAGCCCAGTATGAGCGGCTATAAAGAGGTCAATCGCCACGGAACGACCACCAAAAGCTATGTGTGGACGGTAACTACCGCAGATAAAACCACCTTTTACTACGGTACTACAGATGGCACCACCATACACACCAATGCCATGCTGCGCGATGCCGATGGCGACATTGTGAAATGGTACCTGGCCAAGATCGAGGACAAATGGGGCAATACCGTGCATTACACCTACAGTCAAACCACCGAATCCGGCCACAGCAACCCTATGAAAAACGGGGGCATTGCCCATGTGCTCACCAAAATAGAATATACCGGCTACGGCAGCGACCGGGGCAAATACAGCATCGACTTTGAAAGCACCAAAGACCGGGTAGATGGTACCATTTCCTTACGCCTGGGGGTAAAAGAACTACACGACCGCAGGCTCAACACCATCCGCGTAAGCTATGACGGCACCGAAACCAAACGCTGGGAGCTCAGCTACAGCACAGGCGACTTTTACAAAACCCTGCTAACCCGCCTTACCGAATACCGCTCAGGCCAGGAGTTTTACCACCACGATCTTGAATACTTTGAAAAGGACCTGACCTATGGCAATACCCAAAGGGTAGACGTAGACCATTACCGCAGCGATTTCTACGAAAAGCTGAAAAAAGGATTGGCCAAGCTACCCGGCTCGGAGAAATACATATATTTCCCTTCACCTTTACAGACCAGCATTACCAATGGCTTTGGTGTAGGCGGTTCCGTGGGCCTGGGGATCGCCCCGGACCCGGAGGGCAAAACAAGTGATAAGGATTACACTTTTTCCGGGCATCTGGGCGGCTCCTTTTTAGATACCGAAACCCACCTGCAATTGCGCGACATCAGCGGAGACGGATTGCCCGACCTGGTGTACCGCAGAGAAGGCGGTCTGCAATATCACCCTATTAGCAATAATACTTCGGGCAGCATCACCCTGCACCCCCCCAGGCGCCTCTATTTTAACGGCTATGCGCAAGAGTCCGAAAGCAGCAGCTTCAACTACGGCTTCGACTTTACCGCTCCCGGGGAGGTTTTCTTTGGTGGGATGAACTGGAACAAAGTAAAACGCGAAACCCCTACCTATATGACCGACTACAACGCAGACGGCTTTGTAGACATGGTAGACCGGGATGGTAATGACTCCCGCATCCTGTTCGGTATGCCGGACGCCCTGGGCAACATCCGCTTCCAAAGCCACAGCAGCCAAACCTTTAACCCGGTGGTAAAAAAGGAAGCCGTAGCGCCCATAGTGGAAAATGAAACCCCCAAAGACTTTGAGATCGTACGCTCCTGGGAGGCACCCTTTAACGGTACGGTAAACATCAGCGGCACCGCTTCGGTAGATGCTGCATTGGAAGGCACCGTGCAGGTAGGCATACAGTACAACGGCAGCTTTATCTATAACCTGGCCAGTGTAAGTGCGGGCAACCCCAGAACAATAAACGTCAACCGAGTAGTAAACAAAGGCGACCTCTTGCTATTCAGGGTACGGGCCGGGGCAGACGGGCAGCAGGACCTTTTGGACTGGAACCCCCGCATAGACTATACCGCAGGCGTACAGAACGGAACAGACGCCAACGGCATCGATTACTCCGACAGCCGTTACCAGCACGGCTTTTTACTCTCCGGGGCTTCAGGAGTTGAGTTTTCGGGTGGCCAGGCCCTGGAAGTAAGCTGGCCCGGCTTACTGGTAGAAGATATGAGCGATGATGTGGTGTTTAAAGTAAAGCTGGAAGCCTGGGAAACCGCTACCGGGAACAATGTACTGGACAAGACCTATAGCTATTTCATTTCGGCAGGCAGCTCAAAAACGCTGGACGCTACCAAGTTCCGGGCACCAGGAGAAAGCAGCGCTCCCGCTTTTTTTACTTCCCTGGCCCAGGTGCCCGGTTTAGACACCACCCACCAGGGCAATATAGTGTTTGAGATATGGAGCACCTCCAACGTAAACTGGCAAAGCCTGCGCTGGCGGCCCGAGGTCGCACTTAGCGCAGAAGCCTGCGGGGAGATCGACAAAAAGGTATACCCCACGGTAGATTTCCAGACCTACAACCGCCTGGAACGCCTGGACGGGCCTTTGGTATTGTCCAATTATGCCGAAAGCTGCGAGAATGATGTGATGTTCTGGCCTTTGGTAGAGTTTACCGAAGACGATGTGCTGGGGATCTTTGACCCCAAGGACCAGGGGGCTTCTCCTCCTGCAGCGTATACCGCTTATTATGTGATCAAAAATGCAGGAGGGCTGCTTAGAAAGTTCTCCCTTACCCTCTATAGCGATGGCGGCTTTATCTGGCACGTACTGGACGGGGAAGGAAGCCAGGCAGCCGAAATAAGCGACCCGGAAACCGACCTGGCCGAGTACACCCTTTCCTGTGAAGCGGTAAACCAGGTGTTTTTTGCGGGCTTTTACTGCCCCAACGAGGCAGTAGCCCACTTTATCCGCGACTTTATTCCCCAACTGGATGTATACCAGTTTAGTGGCGGGGCCTTTGATGAGATCAACGGCAGTTTTTCCAATTACGAGATCTTCTACAAAGACCCGGTTCCCTTGCAGGATAAGATATTGCATTGGGGGCATTTTGCCTGGAGCGATACCACCAACCTCCCCATTAATCCCACGGCCCTGGTACCTGCTGCGTTAAGCGTAGCCAATGACCCTTCTAACGACTATAGTGGAGGAGGCAACCCTACCGAAAGTGAGCTGGAAGCCCTGGAAGGGGATATGAACCCTTTTGAGCAGTCCTTTTTTACGCTCAACCCCACACGGGGCGAAAACTACGAGATGCTGCGCAGCTACATAGGCGGAGAAACCCCCGAAAACGACTTCCTGCGCCTGGACCGCTATGCTTTGATGGGCTCCCACATGGCCGTATACGCCAATGCGCAAAGTGCCCCTGGCAAGTTTGGTGAAAAAGAACCCCGCAACAGCGGGCGACAATTTCCACCGGGCGGTAGCCTGGCATATATAGCTTACAGCACCCCTCTAAAGAGTAAATCCTTTACCCTGGCCGCTACCGTAGGTGGCTCCGTTCCTATAAAAAAGAAATTCAAGGTATCGCTGGTAGCCTCTACCACCAAAGGGGCTACCCAATACAAAGACGAGCAACTGACCGGCTTTATGGACATCAACGGGGACGGCTACCCGGAGATCCTGGATGCCAGTGATGGCCTAAAAGTGAATTATACCCACCCCATGGGCGGGCACCTAAACCGGGGCAACCACAGTACGCCCGTACCCCTGGGCAGTTCCGAAGAAAGCTTAACGGGCCTGGTGGCATCGGGTCAATACATTAATGAGAAATTGGAATTTCTAAAAATGGAAGAAGGCGGCAGTGCCGGATCTTCTGGCGGCCTCCAGCTAGGCCATACGCGCAGCCGCGATACCTGGCAGGACATCAATGGGGACGGTCTGCCCGATTACATCAAGTCTACGGCTAATGAAGAAAACATAGAACTGCGCCTGAATGCCGGCAGCTACCTGGAAGGCATGCATGAAGTAGTAAAACCCGCAACCCGTCCCTTGCAAGTGCAGGAAGCCAAAGTATTGAGCTGGAGCGTAGGGTTAAACGGGGGTATGGGCGCAGCGCCCCAGGCCGTAGAAAAGATCAAAAACCTGGACGACATACTGGCCAGTGGCGGGTACAGCTTTGGCGTAGGCGTAGGGGTAAATGAAACCGGGAGTAAGACTGAGCGGATGTTTATGGACGTGAACGGGGATGGCCTGGTAGACCAGGTCTTTCTCTGGGGCTCGGGCGTGGAAGTGCTGGTAAATACCGGTACGGAATTTAAGCTGTGCAACGATTGCGGCAGCCTGGGGATTGATGAGTTGGGCAAAACGGCCAACGTAGGCATAAGCGGCAATGCGGCCGGCACCATAGGGATAGGCTTCCCGGTATTTATCGGCATAAAACTCAAACTGGCCTTAAGCCTGAACGGCCAGCTCAACTATGCCAGAAACCGTTTGAGATCCGCACTCCGCGATATGAATGGCGACCGCATTCCCGATTTTGTGGAAACCGATAGCATAGGCGGGCTGAAAGTGACCTACGGCCAGTTGGACAAAAGCAATTTGCTCAAAACCGTAACCAACCCCTTAAAGGGCAGCTTCACACTCGACTATGCCCGCGAAGGCAACAAATTCGGGAGCTACCCCGAGCAGGTGCCTACCCACAAAAGCGCAGCAGGCGACCGCATGCTGTGGGATATGCCCGAAAGCAAATGGGTAATGAGCCGCCTTACGGTTGACGATGGCTACAGCCTGCAAGTGGGACAAGATGACCTGGACGGGCAGGATACTCTAAGCTATGCCTTCCGTTACGATGGGGGCATTAAAAGCCGCAGGGAGCGCAAGTTTTTGGGCTTTACCCGTGTACAAACCCTTAGCCCGCCCAATATTGCCTGGGACAACCCCCTGGTGTGCGGTGGAGGCCCACGTATCTATACCTCTACGGTAGATGAGTATTACCGCCCTACCGAAAATACTCCGGCAGCAATGCGCAAGGCGTATTACCTGGAAGGCGTGGTGCAGAACCGCTACCAATTCTTCAACGCAGAAGAAATAGTGTATATCGATCAACCGCCACCCAATAACTGCCGTTATGGCGATACGGTAGAACTCTTAAGCCAGGACCAGTACGAGTACGAATACCGCATGGTAGGTTTAGATGCCGGGGATGTAGAAAGCTTTAATAAAGTAAAAGAGCCCACGCCTGGCAATTTCCAAACCGTAAGCTGGAACAGTGTTTCGGATGCGGCCTGTATATTCCCGGCCCTGCTTACGCACCGCCAGGTAGAAGTACCCCAAAAAGCAGCACCAAACAAACGGCACCTGGTAAAAAGCGATATGGTGTACGACAAGTTCTTTAACCTTACCCAAATAAGCCGGGGGGCCGCAGGAGGCAGCCTTACAGTAAACGAGGTGATCACCGATACCCTGCTGTATATCTATGACGCGGTGGAAACGCGCACCCATAAGGCCGATAGCCTCTTTGCCGGAGCGGCACCCTTTTTCGACAATCCCGAACTCTACTTTAACCTGCCCGCCAATTACGACCCAAGCCAGGTAGTGGTGTACAATACCGAGGATGACGGAGACTACCGTACTTTTTACTATTACCTCATTGCCCGGCCTGGAGACTCCGCCTCCATACGCCTTAAAAAACACTACCGCCACATTGTTCCGGCCCCTACTGCTGGCTTTAGCAACGATACGGTAGAAGCCCCGGATTTCTTTATCCTGGAAGGTGGCTGCGCGCAGCCGGGTAACGAGAACGCAGTATTCTATACCTACCACCGCAAAAGAGTGACCGAGCATACCTATATCAAAGAAACCCAGTACCAGGCTACCTTTTTTGGCGATGTGATTGCCCAAATGAGCTACTTTGCTTCCGGGCAGGCGGCCGGACAAACGAATGTGCTAAAGACCGCTAAAACCTTTGCAGAAACCACCCACGATACGGATATGGTGCGCCATGCTACCGTAGAAACGCTTTACCAGGGCAAGGCCCCCCAAACCATGCGGACCTATTATGACGGGACGAGTTTCGGGCAAACCGATCTTACCTACAGCAACAAAGGCAATGTGCTTACCCTTACCGGCCCTGCTAATAACAGTAGCCCCGCACAGCGTTTAAGCACTACGTTTACCTACGATACCCCTACCGAGCGCTTTATTATTGGGGTAAGCAACTCGTATGGCGACCAGGTATGCCAGCGCTTTGATTACGCTACCGGCAATGTGTTGAAAAGCGAGGATGTGAATGGCTACCCCATACAATATGTATACGATGCCTTTCACCGCCTTAAAGAAGTATGGGGGGCTAAAGAACTGAAGCTGGGCGATGCAGCCGCTACTATGGCTTTTGCCTATTACCCGAACGGCATTGATGAGCAAAGCCAGGACCCCTCAGACCTGGTGCCCGTAGCCATTACCTACCACAACATCAACGACCCCGCTGCCTCGCTCGGCCCTTCGGTGGGTGGCGCGGTAAGCTGTACAGACTGGATCAATACCTCCGGGCGCCCGGCCATGACCGACCCCTTGGAAACCGCCACTTTTATGGATGGCTTAAGCCGCGTGATCCAGGTAAAGAAAGAAGCCTCCATCAGCACCAACGGGACTACCAACAGCCTGCACCGCGAGGTAACGGGGATAACGGCTTACGACAGCATAGGGCAGGTTATCCATACCAGCCAAAGCATCAGCGAAGCCATTACAGCCAACCTGGGCACCTTTAATACGGCTAAAAGCAGCCGTTTGGTTGAGCAATACAGCAGTTACGATTACGTAAGCCGCCCGGTGCAGGTAAAAACCCTGCGCGAAGACCAGTCCACTACACCCGACCCGGATTATACCGTTACGGATATAGATTACGATTGGGACAATGCCCCCGGTAGCCAAACCTTTAGGGTACAGACCGATGTGGAGGGCAGTGTGTCGCGCAATTATGTAAACGCCTTGGGGCAAAACGTAGCGGGTTGGCAGAATGATGGTAGTGTAAGCGCGCTTACTCAGTTCAAATACGATGGCATAGGCCAGCTTTTAAAAACCACCGATCCCGAAAGCCAGCTTACCGTTTACGAACATGATCTTTTGGGCCGGGTAAAAGAAGAAACCCATCCCGACCGGGGAGTAAGCACCTTTACCTTTGATGCGGCCGGGAACCTTACCCTTTTGGTTACCCCCGAAAGCGGTACGGGCATAGCCATGACCTATGAGTACAACCGCCTGAAGACCAAAAAGGTGGTGAATACGCCCGATGTAAACGATGTGGAGTACACCTACGGAACGCATGGCGATGGCAAGAACGGGGCCGGGCGTCTGGTGCGCGTGGTACAGGGCACCGATTACGTAACCACCGATTACCGCTACGATGAAATGGGGAACATAAAGCAGGAGGTGCGGGAAGTGCAGGTGCCCAAAGCGGGGCAGCAGACCTTTACCACCAATTTTATTTACGACTCCTTTGGCCGTACGCGCAGCATCCAGTACCCCGACCAGACCTTTGCCCGTTACCTCTATGCCACCGGGGGCGAGTTAGAAAAGCTGGAAACCTTCCGCTTCAACCACACCCTTACCGATGTATTGAGCAAAGTGCTCTATGATGGCTACGGCAACATCAGCAAGATGGTACACGGCAACGGGGCCGAAACCACCTTTGGCTATAGTGCAGATACGCGCAGGCTGAGTGATGTAGACCTGCTGGATGCATCCAGTAATGTGCTGCTGAACAAAACCCTCACCTACAACGCCCGGGGGCTGGTAAGCCAAAGCAAGAATACCGCTACGCACAATCTGGTGAACGGGCGCAAAGTAGGAGGCCGTTATGAGATGAATTACCTGTACGATGGCATGAACCGCTTTACGGGCATGGGCAGTGGCTCCGGCTTTGAGCGAGGCGGTAGTTTTGTGGACAGTGCCAAGTTTGAGATGACGGTGAATTACGATAAAGCCGGAAGCATAACCAACAAAAGCCAGGCACTCACTACTTATTTTGGTTCCCAATCGCACAATTACGGCTACCAGTACAACGGCACCAAACTGCACCGTTTAGACCGCATGACCGGTGTTGGAGGCAACCTGGACTATACTTACAATACTATGGGTAGCGTTACAGAGGCCAAAATAGCCGGGCAAACCCCTTACAAAGAGAAATACTGCTGGAGCGATGAACAAACCCTGCGGGGAGCAGGTAAAGACAACCTGGCGGTAGCCCACTATACCTATGACCATACAGGTCAGCGGCTGTTAAAAGGAACGCTGAACTACGCCAGCCAGGGGGTAGACGGAGTGCTGGGAAATGGCAAATACAGCCTGAACCCCTATATGGTATATCCCAACGCTTACTTTAATGCACAGCACTACCAGGAAGTAGTAATGGCCAGTAAGCATTACTACATGGGCAGCCAGCGGGTAGCAAGTTCCCTGATCCATTATGAGTTCAATGCAGAGTCTTCCACAGCTACCGACCCCGGAGCAGAAACCGACCTGGAAGAAACCTTGCTATGTTTAGGGCTAAGCACCCCCTCTGATTTTAACATGACCGTCCTGCTGCGGGAAGAGGAATACGAGAATGAAGTATCGCAGGATGATTACGATGCCCTAAATGTGGACCATTGCCAAAGCGATCCGGCTTGTCTGTGTGGCATGGATCTGTATTGGTCGATAAACTGCGAAGACTACAACATTATGTATTGGTACCACCCCGATTACCTGGGCAATACCGAGTTTGTGACGGATTTTAACGGAGACGCCTATCAGTCGTTTTGGTACAGTCCGTGGGGGGAAACCCTTAGAGAACGCGATAGCAGGGTGGGTACATGGGAAGGACCCTGGCTATTTCATGCGCAGCACTTGGACAAGGAAACGGACAACTATTATATGTTGCACCGTTATTACGATCCGATGAAAAGGTTGGGCTGGTTGAGTGTTGACCCCATGAGTGCGGCAAGGCCCTGGCTTACCCCTTACAATTTTGTGCAGAATAACCCCATAATGCGGGTTGATCCTAGTGGTTTATTAGATGGAGGACCGGGTGATCCGAATAATGAATTTCCAGGGCAATATGTAGGACCAGAGGCAGTGGTGAGGCCCACCCCTGTAGCTGATGGTGGAGGTACAACCTGCCCAACGGGAGGCTGCCATTATGGGCAAAATCGTATTGTTAATGCAGCAAACCGCCAGCAACAGGTTCTCTCGTATGTAAGAGACTATCTTGCACTGGATCATGAAAACGGGCAGCATTACTTTCCGCGTTCCCAATTTTTTGAGTTTTTTGGCCCGAGGGTGCATGAAGGCGAAATCGTAGGCGCAGATGGGTATTTAACCGGGCAGCCTGCTCCTATTACTGGGGTACCGCCAGATGTGGGTATCGGAAAAGTTAAAGGACTTGTAAATGTTGCTAAGACGAATAAAAAAGCTCTTCCTTCATTAGATGCTACCGGAAAAGTGCATGGTACTTTACCAAAAGTAAAGGAATTAGGTAGATACTCTAAAGACGAATTGAGGATTCTTTATCAAGAACTTAAACAAAGCGTTCAACAAAGAATTAAGGTTACTTCTCGAATGGGGAGAGATAGACCTCATGGTCAAAGGCAAGGAGCGGAACAAGATTTGATTAAGGCAATAGAAAAACATCTTCAAAATAGATAATGAAATCAATAGAAGAGATACAAACAATGTTGGTAAATGAACTTTGGAATCGCTTAGATAGGGTTAAGTCCCTAAAATCCGAAGTAGATTACTATAATGATATTCTTGGAGATACATCATTCCTTTTGTCGGGATTACTGGGTGCTCTTTTGGAACTAAGAAGTGACTGGGACAAGCATAGGTGGATTGATGATAGTTTATTGTTAGGTGTAAAGTTGACCAAAAACAAACTGTCAATATGGGGGGTAATGATTTGGGGAATAGAAAACACCACAGAACAATGGACCGAGCCATTTTATTTTGAAGTTGTTTTGGATAGTAATGAATCAGACTTTAGTGAATACACGTTTTTGTTAGGAGATTTAAACAAACCCGAAATACCGTATGAAGAATACAGAGTGAATCGTAATTACTGGGAGGAAGATGAAAGAAACTGGAAATACATAATAAATAAGAAAAACTGATATGGTTAGCGTTCACAGACCTTAAAATTGGGGCTTGAGAAAAATAAGTAGCTGACGACTAGTTCTTTGACAATTTGTATTAGATTATTTTTCAGTGAGGGGTATTCTCATTAAGAAAAAGATTGTTGCTTAGAACAGCTTAAAGGGCATGAGTACAAGCAGCAGCTCTGGCTTTGAATTGGCGGGCAGTACTACTACAGATGATCTGACCTATACCTTGACAATGGGGTATGACAAAGCAGGCGGCATTACCTCTAAAATTCAGTCGCTTACCAACCATCCGCAATTTTCCTACACCAACAGTTATTTTTATGAAGGTGCCGAACTCCACCAGCTTAACCGGATTGAAGTGACCGGGGGTACTACGCGTGAATACACCTACAACAATATGGGCAGCGTTACAAAAGTGGCAGCGCCCGGTAGCAGTAGTACGCAATACCTGGAAAAATACTGTTGGAGCGATGAACAGACCTTGCGCATGGCGGGCAAAGATGACCACCCGGTAGGGCATTATACCTACGACCATACCGGGCAGCGCCTCTTAAAAGGAACCCTTAACTTTGCGCAAGGTGGTGTAAATGGCATCCCCGGAAACGGCAAATACAGTATGAATCCCTATACCGTATATCCCAATGCGTATTACAATACGCAGTTTTATGAGCAAACCGAAGAGGCAAGCAAACACTACTACATGGGCAGCCAGAGAGTGGCCAGTGCGGTAATAAGCCGAAACGCTACAGCCGGGGCTACAGCTACGAATCCCGGTGCGGAAACCGATTTGCAGGAAGCCCTGGAATGTATGGGGCTGACCGCAGGAAGTGATTTTGTGATGAGTACCTTGCTACAAAGCGTAGGCTACGAAGAAGAAGTAAGCCAGGCGGAGTACGAACAGCTTCACCCGGCTGTTTACCGGGATTGTAATGATGATCCGGCCTGTTTATGCGGCCTTGATGCGTACTGGACGGAGCAATTG
>JANQPD010000011.1 GCA_028285465.1 Owenweeksia sp.
GGCCAACAACCTGTTCCAGGGTTTTGAGAACAGCACCGGGGGCACCTATACCAGCTGGGCAGATGTAGCAGCCGACTGGCACCCCGAGTTTGCCGAGCAGCTTATCGTGTTCCACCCGGAATATTGCGCCTATTACTACTTTTGCCTGGAGGCTGAGCTGCCCTGTGCCTCCGTAAACATGGCGGGGATCACCGCCTTTAAAACACACATCTGGGGCGGCACAACCGAAGATTATGCCACCGGGGCCAATGGGGCCAGTACGCATGGGTACAACCTGCTGGACCCCCTGGGGCTGGGGCAAAACCTCAATACCAACGGCCCGGGCGGCAACAACGAATTTTATGTATACGCCCCGGGGCCTAATACCGCCACCGATCCCTTGTTCGGGACCAATTGTACAAATACAGGCTCCCTGGAATACATCGCTTTGCAAAGCCTTACCACCCGCCTTACGCAGTTTATTGAAACCGACCCGGGCAAATATTTCTCCCTGTGGTATGTACTGCTTAACCCCGATGGCATAGACCCTGCCAATCCACCTCCCGGCTTATCTGCAGATGTGGTTTCGATCTTTAACGCTTTTCACAACCCTACTACGGGCTTGCTGAACCAGCAAACGGTATACGAAGTATTCCGCTCCGTATACACCGCCTTGCGCGAACAGGTGATCTATACCTATTTCCGCGACCATTATACCTGTCCCGCTTCCAGTCCGGCTATATCGGTAAACGGCAACGGGAAGTACATTTACTGGAACTCCGATACCGACTACGATGCCCATACCGAAGGCCCCCCGGCCGGACCAGGCGTGATCCTGAACTACCCCAAGAACGTATTGATCGAAACCCTGGGCAGTGCCCTGCAAGGGGGAAACTATGGGGGCTACAGCAGCGCCGGCGATATTGTAAGCGGCCTTACCCAAAACCCGGCTGACCAGGCTGCGGCATGCAAGTGTACCAAGCTCCTTACCCAATACGGGATTACCGCAGGCACCTATACCCAGCCCGATGCAGTCGATATCGCCAACAACATTTTAAATGACTATGGAGTAACGATCAGCGCGGCCGATATGCACACCATCATTACCGAATGCCTGAACAACGGAAATGCCAATGGCGACTATACCCTTATGAATACCCTGCCCGAAGATATGAACTGCGGCAGCAGCTATACGCAGCCGGATGAAGACTGCGTGGCGCGCAAAACGGCTGAGAACCTGGCCAAGGCACGGCAACGTTACCTGGACCGCCTGGATGAATATATGCGCGATAAAGAACAGGAAATACGCACAGCCGTGCGGGACAACCTGCTAAACAACGAAACGCTCGACATGAGCTACGACTTGCGGGAATATGCCTATACCCTGTATTATTACGACCGGGCCGGGAACCTTATAAAAACCGTACCGCCTAAGGGAGTAAACTTTTTTACAGAACCAGATGATCTGAATAAGGTTGTGGCCTACCGGGCCGGTACCAGCAGCAGCTTTATGCGGCCTGCCCACAGCTTGTATACCAAGTATGTGTACAATAGCCAAAACCAGCTCATTAGGCAGTATACGCCTGATGGCAGTAATACCGAATACTGGTACGACCAGTTGGCGCGCCTGGTTTTTTCTGTAAACAAGGAACAAGAAGCCGGCAACAAAGGGTCTTATACCCTGTATGATGAGCAGGGGCGCATACGCGAAAGCGGGGAACTGACCAACGTGAGCGCCCCGTCTTCGTTTAACGAGCGCAACCTGAACGAAAGCCAGATCCTTACCATACTGGATGCCGGTTCCAAGAGGGACGTGAATTTTACCACCTACGGCAGCGACCTTAGCGATTTCAGCAACGCCTTTAGCGTAACCAATCGCTTTTTAGACAACCGGGTGGCCCAAACCATCAGTTATACCAGTCTGGGCAATATAAACCACAACGGTTCTGTAACGGCCGATCCCTCCGGGGCGGCTGCCTACACCACTGCGGCCAATTACCAGGTGCGCACCGCCTACAGCTACGATTTGCAGGGCAACGTAAACCAAATGGTGAGCCGTATTGAAGACGCCAACCTGGGCAACCGCTATTTCAGGCTGGAGTACAGCTACGACCTACTTTCCGGTAATGTAAAACAAGTAGCCCTGGTGCCCTTGCTCGAAAGCGGGGGCCAGTTTACCGCCATAGAGAACGAGCGCTTTTACCACAAATACCGCTACGATGCCGACAACCGCCTGGTGAAGGTATGGACCAGCCGGGATGGCCTGCAGTGGCAAAAAGAAGCCAAGTATTTTTATTACCCGCAGGGTGCGCTGGCCCGCACCGAGCTGGGCGAGGCGCTGCAGGGGACTGACCATAGCTACACCCTGCAGGGCTGGCTCAAGCAGATCAACGGAGCCTTGCACAACCAGTCAACAGGCGGGAACTTTGACCTGGGCGCAGACCACGCTAGCGGCACCAACCGCGATTTTGTGCACGACCAGTACGTGGAAATGCTGGGCTATTACGATAAGGATTATGCCTCCATAGGCAGCAACCCCGGGGAACCCTCCGTGCCCCTTTCCTTATCCCTGAGCGGCACACCTGCTTCGTTCTGGAACACGGTAAATCCATTGTACAACGGCAACATCAGCCACGTATATTCCAGCTACATAAACCCCGGTACTGAACTGCCGGAGAATACGCTCAAGGCTTATGCCTACGACCAGCTGAACCGCTTGCGCAGCTTTGACGATTTTGTAGGGGGTGCGTTTGACAATACCTGGAACGGGTCGCATTACGGGACCAGCTATGCTTACGACCTCAACGGCAACTTTACCCGCCTGCAAAGGGATGGCCCCAACATTACCGTGGGCGATGATGTGCTGGACTACTACTATTACGCCAACTCCAACAAACTGGAATACGTAAGCAAAAACGGCAATATGGCGGGTGGCATTAATCCCCAGTCGGCAGGCAATTATACCTACGATTTGCAGGGCAACCTGAAGGGAGATGTAGCCGAAGGCCTCAACACCATCAGCTGGCGGGCAGACGGGAAAATAGAGCGGATCGCCAAATCGGGTGACGACCTGGAATTTATGTACGACCCCATGGGCAACCGGGCCGTGAAGACCGTGGGCAACCTCACCACCGGCAGCGTAGACAAAACCTATTACATACGCGATGCCCAGGGCAACCCGCTGGCGCTGTACCTGTACGATGGAAAAACCGGCAGCACCCTGGTGCAAAAAGAACTGTACCTCTACGGCAGTAGCCGCCTGGGGGCGCTGGAAGCGCGCAGCTCCGGCTCCAACAGCAGCAACAGCCTGCACACGCTTACGGCCGCGCATAAAACCTATGAGCTGAGCAACCACCTGGGCAACGTAATGGCCACCCTCTCGGCCCAAAAAGACTGCGCCTGCCAGGATATAGTGTTTGACTTCGAGATCAACAAAAACCTGGAAGGCCTTATCCCCGAGGGCACTACGATAGGGCAGCCCTCGGGCGGGGTGTGGAGCAGCAACCTCAGCGACCTGGTAAACACGCAGGACGATGGCCGGCTGCATGTAACCGTGCGCAACCAGAACCGGGGTTTTCGCTATTTGCTGGAAAACCTGGAAGTAGGCAAAACCTACACCATACACATAGCGCTGGAGTTGCCCGTAGCGGGAAGTTACGTAGATTTGTGGTTGCAGGAGTTCCAGGGCGGGCCGCCCTGGGGCCAAACCGACATTTATGCCATGAACCAGAGCGGCGTACACAGTTTTACCTTTAACCCGCCCACTTCCAAAATGGGGCTGCGCCTGCGGTATACCGACCCGGCCCAGGGAAATCCCATGCCCAACCCCGGTACCTTTTACGTAGAGCACATCCAGTTGAGCAAAAACGAAAACCAATTTGTAGCGGACCTGCAAAGTGCGCAGGACTATTATCCCTTTGGCATGCAGGTGCCGGGAAGAATACTGAATGGAGGAGACTACCGATTCTCCTTTCAGGGCCAGGAACAGGACGATGAAGTGAAAGGTGCAGGAAATAGCATAAACTTCAAGTATAGGATGCATGACCCGAGAATTGGGCGCTTCCTTAGCTTAGATCCTCTTTCATCTATCTATCCCCACAATAGCCCGTATGCCTTCGCAGAAAATAAGGTTATTCAATATATTGAACTAGAGGGAGCGGAGGTTTCTCAGCCTGCATATGTACATAACAGTGGCTATACTACAGCGATAGACCAGACAGGTACTCAAGCAATAAATGAGCAGAAAGAGTTGCAAAAGCTTGCTGTTATGTCCCAAGCTGCTGATCGAGAGAAAGCCGAGATGCTCAGAAGAGCTGCTCAGTCCGGTGGAGAAATGAAAGCCTCACCCACGGGGAGCCCTAAGCATGATCAGCAACTAGCAATAAACACTTACAATCTTAACAACG
Source organism: Owenweeksia sp. (assembly GCA_028285465.1). GTDB lineage: Bacteria > Bacteroidota > Bacteroidia > Flavobacteriales > Schleiferiaceae > JANQPD01. Next base: position 4,386 of record JANQPD010000011.1, read on the forward strand.
CTATGGAGTTTGGCGTTCCAGGGTATGAGTTGTTTGGGAAAATCACAAGAGGAGAAGAGATTACGGATCTTGATATAGGAATAGAGATAGCAGGGATCATACCGTTCGGAAGAATTGTAGGTAAAGTAGGGGGTGCAGTTGCTAAAAGTGAATTTACAGAAGGAGCTATAAAGGAATTAGCAACTTTCTTTAAAAACAATTCGAAGGAGACGATAGAGGTAATTAGTCAGAGGTTAAATAAGGCAATTAACTCACATACCAAACAGATTGCAAAACATAAAGAATACCTTGCCGATCCTAAACTGAAATATGGAGACAATTGGGATAACATGTCCAAGGAGCATAAGGATAACGTAATACATCATTGGGAGCAGGATATAAAAAGGCATGAAGCCTCTAAGGAGATTAAAGAAAAAGCACTAGAAGAACTATGAGCAAAAAAGATAATTCTGATTACAAGTGGGTTTTGTTTGAATTGATTACTGCTTTAAAGGCAAAAACAACTTATTTAAAGTCAATCAATAGTGATGATCCGAACTTTAGTAAAGCCTATTTTGAGGGTATGGCTTTGGCTTATCATATGGTAATGGAAGAGATTAAGTCGATAGCCGAAAACTTTGAAATTCCGTTAGAAGATTTTGGGTTAGAAGGATATGATCCAAAAGAAATATTGGAATACAAGCCTCAGAATGGGTAGTATCCCTTTTGTAGTATTCAGATTTGCTTCGTTCTTTGTGTTTTGCTTTTTGAAAGGTTTAGCATGCAGGTACCGGGAAGAATACTGAATGGAGGAGACTATCGCTACGGCTTCCAGGGGCAGGAAGGAGACCCGGAGATAAAAGGACAGGGAAATAGCTGGAATTATAAATACCGGATGCACGATCCGCGGATAGGTAGGTTCTTTGCTGTTGACCCGTTGACGGCAAAATATCCGTATATGACGCCCTACCAGTTCAGCCACAATCAGCCTATTCATGCCCCCGAACTGGAAGGTCTGGAGAGTGCCAATCCAATAGGGCCCACCAGTCATGAATCAGGAAACCCGGATGGGGTTGCTGTTTCTTCAGCTACGAAAAGCATAGGGCAGCGCCTGTATGAATGGCTGGTAAACACCGACAGCCAGCAAAAGGTAGAAGATGTGGCCCGTACGCTTACGCCTCTGGATGCCGTTGAGACCCTTGATAAACACAACCGGGGAGAAACCGTTTCCACGGAAGAATGGATCAGCGCAGGCACAGATATTGTATCGTTTGCATTGCTGGCTTATGGCGGAGCCGAAGGCAGAGTAAGGCCTAAGCAAAAAACATATAGCCCTACTCCGGCTCCAAAGCCCGTGCTTAAAAATCCAAAGGCAGGCACTGTTAAGAGGATAGGAAACCCTAAATCATATTTAGATAAAGCCTTAGGTCGACAAGGCTTAAACAAACCCAGTTCAGGTCTAAAAGAAACATGGGTTGAAGAAGGTTACAAATATGAAGTTAGAATACACCCTGCGGATACTAAATATGGTAAAAGCGGTGATGTTTATCGCGTAGGCAGAAGTAAACAGGGGGTAGATGCCAATGGTCAAGGGTATGGATGGGAATACATGGATTCTCAGGGGGACTGGCACCATACGAGTACTTTAAAGCCTGGTAAAGGAGGTAATGTGAACCCCAATTATAACTCTCAGGCTGCGCAGGATACACATATTGAAGTACCTAAGTATTAAACTATACATTAGTCATGGAAACAAAAGAAATAGTACAAAAAATAAATGCAATCATATCCAAAGAAAGTTGGCTAGATATGGAAGTATTGGAGATAAAAGGAGGAAGCTTAATAATAATTGGAAGTACTGATTTTACTTATGGTCACTCCTTAGAGATAATATTTGAAGATGTTTTCCATATCTCTATAAACTCAGAATGGAAAACAAATACCTCTAAACCGGTGTTGCATTTAGTTGATATAAAAGAAGGCTTGACTATAAATCAGAAATATCAAATAGAGCAGGGAAATATTTTGTTTAAAATTCTCCCAGAGGATTTGGAAATACCTTTTTATATATCAGCAAGAAATATAAGTTTTAATACAGATAATGTTTTATACTATAAAAAGGAAACCTTGGAAGCTAATGAAAGAATTGCAGATTGGGTCAAATAGTAAGGTAATGCAATGATGTATTTCAGCCTGCGCTTAAAAACCCAAAGGCGAGTGCTACTCAAGCAGGGGCTACCAGAGCTGCCCAATATTCAAGTGAGTAGGGAAGTTCAAGCTTGAGGAGTGCAGTTAACCGATTTGCTCCTAGTAGTAAAGGTATTAAAACATCTACGGGTAAAACTGTCTATAAGAATAGTGAAACCGGAATTCAAGTAGTTTCTGATGATGCAGGAAATTATTTTAGAATAGAAAACACTACCCTAACAGGTAAAAGAAGGTATTTAGATTTAGACGGTAATATTCCTAATAATAAGGTTGTAGATGGTAAGACCATGGGAAGAAATCAAGCAGAATAAAATCAAGCAACACATTTCAATAATGTTGATAAGCAATGAGACAAAGAGTAATTACTGTACCGAAGGATAAAGCATCTGAGAAAGCATTAGATTTTGACGAAGCAACAAAAGATCAGTTAATTGAACTTCCAATAAAGGAAGAGGATTTTTTGTTTATGTATCAAAACGGGATAATTGAATTAATCAATCAGGAAGGGGGAGCTAATATTGATGATTTTGAAGATGACTCTATAGCAGGGAAAGAGAATCTCAATAGAGTTATACAGGCTCTTAATCTAAAACAAGGTTTGGTAAATAGTAAGCGTCAATTAATCCAAGACATATTAAACCTTTTTGAAGAAGCCCTTGCAAGAGGTACGGGAATTTACTTTTACCTCTAAAAGAATGAGCAATTAAGGATAATTTAGTAACTAACTTTTGGATTACAAAAGCTTAAGCAAACTCATGTCTCATGCCTTACGGCATGAGCCTGAGTTATATGGACTAAAACTTTTAAATGAAGGGTGGGTTGACACCTCTGATTTACTAATGGCTATTAGAAGAGAACCTGCATTTGAAAATATAACCCTGAATGATTTAGAGAATGTCATTCACTCTTCTAAGAAAAAACGACATGAAATAAAAGGGGATAAAATAAGAGCTTTGTATGGCCATTCCACAAGTGTCAAATTGGAATACAAAGCAAGTAAACCTCCTGAAACGCTATATCACGGAACTACTGAGGATAGTATAGATAAAATTATGCAAGAAGGCCTAAAACCTATGAATAGACAATATGTCCATTTATCCGCAGTTAAAAAAGAAGCAATACAAGTAGCTAAACGAAGATCAAAGAATATTATATTATTAGAAGTACAGGCTAGAAAAGCTTACTCAAAAGGCACCGAGTTTTACTATTCTGATAGCGTTTGGCTTTGCAAGTATCTGCATTTTGATTATATCAATCCTTTAATTTAAAGTGATAAGTATCTCTTAAATATTGGTATGTAATGTGTTTTAAAGCTATTCTGATTACAATTTCTTGATCCCAATCTATTAGAACTAGTTTGTGTTTTTGTCCTAATAGAATAAGAGCCTTAGCTATGGGTATTCCGTTACCTACTATATCAAAATGACTATTGTGGGTAATATAGATGTTTTGAACTATATCAGCTTTATCTGTCTCTACAAAAATGCCATAACCATCAAACCCCCAAACCACTGTATTTTCTTTTCTATAAGTCACTGTGGTTCCATATGCAGCTTCAACGTGTGTAAAAAAGCTCGAAGCTAAAGGAGACAATAGCTCTCTAATCTCCTCTAAGGGAATTTGCCTTGTAGAAGTTTTGATAGGTTGCTCTTCTCTGGCTATACAATGCTCAAAGCCGCTTTCACCTCCTTGGTTAGGAGGTAAGTTGTTAATGTAGTTGTTACGCTCAAAGTAGTTTTCTTCAGGCACAAACTCAACTTGTCGGTAAAAATCCTCGTGAAAAACGATAACGGTTTCTTCCTGTCCTGCTTTCGGTTTCTTTTTTTTGAATAACCCCATCATTAATTAATGATAATGGTTCCAAAGGTAGTTTTTTTGATAGAGCACGTAACCGTGCGCAACCAGAACCGGGGTTTCCGCTATTTGCTGGAAAACCTGTAAGTAGGCAAAACCTACACCATACACATAGCGCTGGAGTTGCCTGTAGCGGGAAGTTACGTAGATTTGTGGTTGCAGGAGTTCCAGGGCGGGCCGCCCTCGGGCCAAACCGACATTTATGCCATGAGCCAGAGCGGCGTACACAGCTTTACCTTTAACCCGCCCACCTCTAAAATGGGGCTGCGCCTGCGGTATACCGACCCTGCGCAGGGGAATCCCATGCCCAACCCCGGTACCTTTTACGTAGAGCACATCCAGCTAAGCAAAAACGAAAACCAATTTGTAGCGGACCTGCAAAGTGCGCAGGAGTATTATCCCTTTGGAATGCAGGTACCGGGAAGGATACTGAACGGGGGAGACTATCGCTATGGGTTTAATGGGAAGGAGAACGATAATGAAGTTAAGGGGAATGGCAATTCTATTGACTTTGGGGCGAGGGTGCATGATCCTCGCATAGGAAGGTTCTTAAGCTTAGATCCAATGTCTAGTAATTTTCCATCTGAAACTAACTATGGATATGCATCAAACAATCCAGTTTTCTATATTGATGTGGACGGAAAATACAAATGGCCTGCAGGACTTGAAGCAGAATACACAAAGAAATATCCCAAGCTCACTAAGTATCTATCAGAAAATGTGAAGAATGACGTTTTAAAAAGTGCAACGATTGTCAACGCACTAGAAGTAAACTCTAGGAAGGTTGTTGCCGATATTAAGGGAGCACCTAAGGATGGAAATTTGCAAGGAGAGACATTGGAAAAGGCTTTGACATGGGGAGATGGCCCTGCGGTTATGGCTTCGGATAAGCCAGGTAATACATGGGCTGGTGAATTACCAAACGGTTGGTATGAGTTATCAGATAATACAATAGAAATTAACTCTAAGATTTTTGAAAGTACGGAAAAGATTTTGGCAGACGAAAATGCAACGGATTTAGAAAAACAAGAAGCTCTTTTGAATTTTTACAAGACGTTGGTTCATGAAACTGCACATTACGGGGATGGTCTAGATGGAAGCTTAGATGGAGAGATGGTTCAAGGTCAAGGCCAAACTGAAGTTGGAGATAACCTTGATGTAATGGTCTGGGGTGAGGCAGTAGATAATGGACACGAAACCCTATATGTACCAAAGGAAGGGCAAGACGTAAACACAAAGGAAGGTAGGGAAAACATCATTAAGAGTGGCGAGGACAAAGATCGTTTACCCACCGTACCTAAATAATGTAACTAACTATACTACAATGATTAAGCTTTTATTATTAGCAGCATTGAGCATTAACTGCTCCTCAGAAAGTAAACAATGCACATATACTCAAGAAGTTTTTAATAATAATGAGTTTAGAGCATTCTTCGATTTGAATAAAGCATTGCTAGTTGATACTGCCAATGTTTTAAATGATTGTCCTCTTTTATACAATGATAAAGAGGTCACGGTTGTTGATACCTTGGTAGGTAACTTTCAAAATCAGCTTAACCTATTTTTGATATGTAAGCAAAAAGACGAGCTGGTTAACTTACAGTTTTATGACCCAAAGTCCAATAAACTTTTTCAAGTTGATGTTTTTGAAACATATGATAAAAAAATCAGACTGCTGAATATTAGAAAAGGGGTTTTCTAAAGGATTGGTACCATTCTAAATTAAGGGATACTTACAGGGCCAAACCGACATTTATGCCATGAACCAGAGCGGTGTACACAGCTTTACCTTTAACCCGCCCACCTCTAAAATGGGGGTAGTGTTCCAAAATAGTTGATGGCCATTGGAATAAAACGCAAAAAACTGGAAATCAGTTAAAAGTAAAATTCAGTGTTTACGAAAAGGGATTATGTGCTGAACATAATCCCTTTTTTTATGGCCTTAGAAAGCGTTAGAATCGCTCAAACCCATTTAAGTGTTCCAAAATAGTTGATGCTTATGAACTGTCCGGTATGTAATAACCCTTGTGTGAAAAATGGTTTCCAGGCTAATGGCAGGCAACGCTATTATTGTAAAGCATGTAAGCTAAGTTGCCAGCAAGACTACCAAAACCGCGCTTGTGTCCCGAATATGGATTTGAGCATAACCGGCCTTTTAAAAGAGGGAATGGGTATCCGTAGTATTGCACGATACTTTCAAATATCACCTTCTACGGTTATAAACCGTATTGTTAAGATCAGTAAAACCATCGAAAAACCACCTACTTCTCTAGGCAAGGTGTATGAAATGGACGAGATGCGCACGTACATTGGAAAGAAGAAACGTTTGGTATGGATTGTGTACGCCCTTAGAAAAGACACACGCGAAGTAGTGGATTTTAGAGTGGGTACCCGAACGAATAAAACATTGAGGATGGTGATTGAAACACTAAAGCGCTCTTCAGCCAAAGCGATTTATACAGATAAGTTACCGCGCTATAGGTTTTTGATCCCAAAAGCAATGCATAGAACGGTACATCGAGGGATCAATCACATCGAGCGAAAGAACCTTACTCTGCGAACCCATTTAAAAAGGCTTAATCGAAAAACCATTTGCTATTCCAAAAATCGGGCAATGTTAAGCGCTTGCCTCAAAATATATTTCTGGGGGTGAAAGCACATCAATAGCGTTGAAGAAATGCCTTTGGAAAGCCAAATACCGGTACAGAATACTACCCCTTCGGCATGCAGGTACCGGTCCGGATACTGAACGGGGGGAGCATCGATACGGCTGTAAGCTTCCTTAAGTTGTTTATCAGCAATCTGTATTAGCCCTCGACTTATCCCACCCTTCGGGCTTTTAAAAAAAGGAGGCACTTTGTATACCTCAATTCACCTCCGGTAACTGCAAAGAAGGTAAAATCTGGATTTTCCATACCCGAACAAACCTCCTCAATCCTGTAGACGTACAAAGTAGATCCAGCACATAAGCAGGGCGCCAGCCCTTACGGGATAAGGATTTCCAAAAAGTGGTCGAATGTCCAAACACAAGCTTTTGTGAATATGCAGATTTGTATTGTGAAGTACAAATTCCAGTAAATGAACCTTTTTGTTATGAAAAGTAAGCTAGCTTTTTTATTCATCTTAGTAAGCCTTGGGACACTCCAGGCACAAGATATAACGACTCCCTACTATATCCACAACCAGGGAGAGACGGGCTATATGACCCAATTGTCTGATGTAGCCACAAAATATACCTTAAGGTTACGCTCTCATGCGGCAAATGGCACCTCCTTTTATTTCGGGCAGGGAAACCTCGGGGCTACGCAACTTCTACAGAGTGCCAATTCTACGGGAGCTACGGCCTATACGCTTAGCCTGAATCCCTTTGGGGGCAAGGTAGGGGTAGGTACAGCTAACCCTAGCTCCAAATTTGACGTAATTGGCCAGGATGTAACCTTTTTCAGCATTGCGACCGAAAACACTTTTTACATGGGAAGGAACCAGTATGAGCATTTTGAAATGAAAATGGGAGACCACCATGGCCATTTGGATTTGATCCAAGATGTAGACGGAAATAGTAGTCATATTTTTTACATCCGGAACAGGGCATTAGGTACTTCACCGGATAACGACATTCGTTTTCAGACAGCTTCTAAAGACCGGATGACCATTAAAACCAACGGCAACATTGGCATCGGCACTCATATCCCAAGTGAAAAACTGGAAATTAACGGAGGGACTATTACTACTATGGTTTTAGGTACCGGTATGAACCAGGCCAATTCACAAACAGGGATAGATTTTAAGCACCGTTATGGACCTACCTTTTCTAATGGGGAGATCCTCAGTTTCATCCGTTCCTTAAGATTTGGTGCCGATGGAAAAGGAAGCCTAGTTTTTGGCACCAGTGGCACCTTAGGAGTACATGCAATAGAACGGATGCGCATAGATCAAAACGGAAATGTTGGAATTGGCACAACCTTACCGCAAAGAAAACTCTCCATTATTGATGGGACCAATAACGCCAAGCTTAGGTTGGGCTATGACGATGATTTTTATATGGATTACGGGAACAACAGCATAAGCATGAACCGTATTTCAAATAGCCAGGGGGTGTTGACCATAGAGACACAGGGTTCCTATGCCAGCAGTGGAGGACATATTGTTTTAAACCCTGTAAGCGGACGTAATGTAGGCATAGGTGTAAATCCTGACCATGCAAAACTGGAAATTAAACAAACAGCCAATTTAGAAGCCTTAAGGATTGACGGAGCCAGTGGGGCTTTCGCACTAGTGGTACAAGGTGGCACAACCAATACAACTCACCTTAGGTCGGGCTTAACTATTGGACAGAACTACTTTGTAGCCCCACCTTCTGATGGGATGATTGTACAAGGCAACGTAGGCATCGGCACTACCAATCCCGGCACCTACAAACTGGCCGTAGAAGGCAAAATAGGGGCTCGCTCGGTAAAAGTAACCACCGCCAGTTGGGCCGATTATGTGTTTGCGCCAACGTACCACTTGATGAGCCTGCCGGAAACCGAGGCCTACATCCAGGAAAACCAACACCTGCCCAACATCCCCTCCGCAGCCGAAGTAAAGCAAAACGGTTTCCACCTGGAAGAAATGGACGCCAAACTGCTAGCTAAGATCGAGGAGCTGACGCTGTATGCCATAGCACAAGAGAAGGAGATAAAAACCTTAAAAGAGGAAAAAGAAAGATCAAGGATCTTGCTGGAAAGCATGGAAGCCCGCCTGCAGAGAATAGAAGCAAAAGCCAAATAGGAAAAAGCATACCCCATGAAAAACAGAGCAATACTTTTTTTTACAGTAGCAAGCCTTGGGACACTCCAGGCACAAGATATAACGGCACCTTATTACATCCACAACCAGGGAGAGACAGGTTATATGACCCAATTGTCTGATGTAGCCACAAAGTATACCTTGAGGTTACGCTCTCATGCCGCAAATGGCACCTCCTTTTATTTCGGGCAGGGAAATCTTGGGGCTACGCAACTTCTACAGAGTGCCAATTCTACGGGAGCTACGGCCTATACGCTTAGCCTGAATCCCTTTGGGGGTAAGGTAGGGATAGGTATAGTAGCTCCAATATCACTATTGGATGTGAATGGAGATGCAACTTTCAGAGAGGATGTAGAAATAGGCTCAAATAATGCTACCAATGGAAATCTAAAACTAGAGCTGTACGCAGGTAAAAGGTTGGTTACAGATGGTGTTTCAGAGATTGTGCAAAGAGCTGCTTCCACAAGTGGCACCTCATGGGGCTCGGCCAGGATTGTTACATCTGCGCCTTCTAATGGCACTTCCGTATGGAAGCTACAAACGTCAATAAACAATGTTCTAGGAGATAGACTGACCATTGGTTCAGATGGCAATGCAAGTTTTGCGGGAAGTGTAGGTATTGGTACAAGTAACCCAAGAGGCAAATTGGATATATCAACGGTATCTAGTCCATTATTATCTTCTGTAGCTGTTAATTATGATGAGTTTATAATTGAGGGCGGTGCTAATGTTGGTATGACTATTTTAAGTCAAAATAGTGCTAATGGTGGAATTGCCTTTGCTGATGAAGATAGTGATTTCGAAGGGGCTGTCCTCTACGCACACGCACACGACAGATTAGATTTCTGGTCGAGCGGTGAAAGAAGAATGTCAATTAATTCATTGGGAAATATAGGCATTGGCACAACCTCACCTGCCAGCACCTTGCATGTCTCGTCCAGCCTTTCGAATGCAGCTACCATCCGTTTAGGAAGAGCCAACAATCTCCCGGACGATTACCTCGAGGTCTCTACTGTTGGCGGAGGAGGACGGTTTACGCAAACCGGAGGCTCTATCGACTTCTATACCTCAACGGGTACTTCTGCGTCAAACAATTTTTCAATGCGCATAGCGGGGAATGGCAACGTAGGCATCGGCACTACCAATCCCGGCACCTACAAACTGGCTGTAGAAGGCAAAATAGGGGCCCGCTCGGTAAAAGTAACCACCGCCAGTTGGGCCGATTATGTGTTTGCGCCAACGTACCACTTGATGAGCCTGCCGGAAACCGAGGCCTACATTCAGGAAAACCAACACCTGCCCAATATCCCCTCAGCAGCCGAAGTAAAAGCCAACGGCTTTCACCTGGAAGAAATGGATGCCAAACTACTGGCGAAGATCGAGGAGTTGACGCTGTATGCTATAGAACAGGAAAAGCGGATCAAAGAACTGGAAAAACAGAACAGCAAAATAGCGGAATTGGAGAAAAAGCTAAATGCATTAGGGCGAATCACAAACTAACTTTTACGATATGAGAAACCTGGTATTGTTCACTTTCTTTATTGGGCTAAGTGTTTTTTCGTATGGCCAATCGGCCGACTACCTCAATGTATTAAATACTCAATTAACCAATGAAATACCCTCCTTTTACGCACACGAGTTTAAAGTGGAGTTTAAAAGAAGGTCAGTGGTGGGTGCTCCTGGATCCGGTACTTACTCAGGATTGTTTACCCTAGCTCCCTGGACAAATACTGACAATACAGGAGGATACAACTATCAACTTAACTTTAATGGAGGAGGCATATATTACCGGAAAGCCTTACCCCTGGATGCTTCCTGGGGCGATTGGATGCAGTTTATAATGGCCAATTCAAACGGCTATGTAGGCATAGGCCATGCGGCTCCGTTAAGTGCTTTACACATAAAAGGGACGAACAACCTGACTTCTGAGATCAGGCTAGATAATGCTGCCAGCAATGCCAGTTGGGCCATCACCTCTATGTACAATAGCGACCGTTTAGGATTCCGGGCGATAAATGCGGGCTATACTGAGGTACTAAGCATATTGGCAAATGGTAAAGTAGGTATCGGGACTACCAACCCAGCGGACCCCCTTCATGTATTTGAGCCATCTGGAGGCAACGGCACGACCTTGAGACTGGATGCAGCCACTGACATGAACCCGAATCTAATGCTCAGCATTAACGGGCAGAATGCTGCTAATATAAGGTTCAGGGAGTCAGCAAATAACCTGGAATTCCAGGTAGGCTCTTCTCTGAGTACAGCTATGGTTATCAGTAATAATACAACAGTAGGTATTGGTACCACTAGCCCCTCTAGAAAACTCGAGGTACAAACCATAGATAGTTGGAACCTTCCCCCTTTGAGGATCGGTTCGTCCAGTGGCAATGAGCCAGCCGTAGATTTTAAGTCGGGAACGGCAACATTTAGTATTGCTGTAAATAACGGCACCAATGACGCATTTAAGCTATATCACGGAGCCCCGGACAATAGTTTGGTAGTCAGGGACAATGGCAACGTAGGCATCGGCACTACTAATCCCGGCACCTACAAATTGGCCGTAGAAGGCAAAATAGGCGCCCGCTCGGTAAAGGTTACCACCGCCAGTTGGGCAGATTATGTCTTTGCGTCTGATTATACCTTGATGAGCCTGCCGGAAACGGAAGCCTATATCAAAAAAAACCAACATCTCCCCAACATCCCTTCGGCAGCCGAAGTAAAAGCCAACGGCTTTCACCTGGAAGAAATGGACGCCAAACTGCTGGCCAAGATTGAGGAGTTGACGCTGCATATTATACGGCAGGAAAAGCAGCTTAAAGCACAAGAGGAAAGGATGAACCGGCAAGAGGTTATCATTGAGGAATTAAGGAAACAAGTAAAACCTTGATGCCGGGTAAGCTTTAAAAAAACTAAAGCGGGAGGCGTCTTGTGCTTTCCGCTAAAGCATAATAAAAACAACGAATAACTAGGCCACATCTCATAAAGAAAAGGTTATGAGTAAAAAGAATGAGTCGCCAGCCCTTACGGGATAAGGATTTCCAAAAAGCTTTCAAATGTCCAAACAGCACATTGGGGGTTCCTTCACTTTTGTCCATGCTTTTACTGTTCAACCAAAACGTCATTGTATGAGCCAGATATTACCTACTCCGTTCCGCTTAAAAAAATGCCACAAAGGGGTTGCGGTGCTCCTCCTTTTCCTGGGTTTTTCGTATGGCGCCTACAGCCAGCAATGGTCGGGCAACAACAATACCACGGATGGTATTTCCCGTACCGGTAAAGTAGGGATTGGCACCACAGCCCCTGCAGCAAAGCTACATGTAACAGACGGTCTTACAGATTTGAAACTAAGCAATTACGGCTATGACCTGAACATAAACACGACTGGAGGTTGGGCGCGGAACTACAGCTTTTCCAGCAACGGGAACGTACGGGCGCATATGGGCGCCTATGGGAGTGACAATACCCTTACCTATTTGTATTTCGATACCGATGATGAAACGAACCCTACCGGATACCAAAACCCGGAAATGGTGATCATGAAAAATGGCAATGTTGGCATAGGCCTTACCAACCCCCAAAGCCCTTTACACATCACCTCATCTGTCAACAGAACCCTTCGCCTGGATATAACGGGTATAAGTACTGGAGACCCATTTATTGCCTATACCTGGCAGTCTTTGGCAACCAACTCCGTAGAGCAATGGAGAATTGTAGGAAGGGATGATGATGATGCCAGGCTGGAGTTTTGGAATAAAAGCGGGCAAAGCGTTTTATCTCTCCTGCAAAATGGGAATGTAGGAATAGGTACTATTAGCCCGGGGAAAAAACTGGAGGTATCAGGAGATATCAGAACCAGTTTTGGTTCCGGTGGCACACTAACCTTATACGAAGGTGATAACAGCAGAAGAAACCGCATTATAGCCGGGGCTGATTTCGAAGGAGCCTATATCAATTCAATGTACCATACCAACGGCTCCTCTACTATTCGTTTTTTAAGAGCAGGTGTAGAAAGCATGCGCATTACCAGCAACGGTAACGTAGGCATCGGCACCATTACACCCAGCTCCAGGTTTCATGTAGTTGGACAGGATGTGACTTTTTTTAGTTCCACGGTTGAGAACACCTTTTTTATGGGAAGAAATGGGAGCGAGCACTTTGAGATGAAAATGGGAGACAACCATGGTTATTTGGATTTGAATCAGGATGTAGATGAAAACAACGGCCATATTTTTTTCATTCGAAACAGGGCTCAGGGTACTTCACCGGACAATGACATCCGCTTTCAGACGGCTTCTACAGACAGGCTGACTATAAAAGGAAGTGGTAATGTAGGCATTGGGACTATCTCACCTGCCAGCACCTTACACGTCTCATCCAGCGTTTCGAATGCGGCTACTATCCGTTTGGGAAGGGCGAACAGCCTGCCGGACGATTATCTGGAGATCTCCACTGTTGGCGGAGGCGGGCGGTTTACACAAACCGGGGGCTCCATCGATTTCTATACCTCAACAGGTACTTCTGCGCCGAACAATTTTTCAATGCGCATAACGGGGAATGGCAACGTAGGCATCGGCACTACTAATCCCGGCACCTACAAACTGGCGGTAGAAGGCAAAATAGGCGCCCGCTCGGTAAAGGTTACCACCGCCAGTTGGGCAGATTACGTGTTTGCGTCTGATTATACCTTGATGAGCCTGCCGGAAACGGAAGCCTATATCAAAAAAAACCAACATCTCCCCAACATCCCTTCGGCAGCCGAAGTAAAGGAAAACGGCTTTCACCTGGAAGAAATGGACGCCAAGCTGCTGGCCAAGATCGAGGAGTTGACGCTGTACATCATTGAGCAGGAAAAACGCATTAAAACCCTTGAGAAAAAACTAAAGCAATGAGTATGAAAAAGAGCGTATTACTCGGCCTTTTAGTTTTAAGCTTAAGTGGCTATGCACAAACGGCTGACGAACTCAGGGTAGCCGATACCCGGAACAACAATGAGCCTCCCAGTTTTTACGACAAAGAATTCAGGGTTGAGTTTAAAGACAGGACGGCTATGAATGCACCAGGCTTAGGAACGTATTCCGGCATGCTCACTTTTGCCCCTTGGAGCAATAGCTCCGGAGGGCATAGCTACCAGCTTAACTTTAATGATGGCGGTATTTATTACCGTAAAGGGTTGGCCGATGATCCTTCCTGGGGTAACTGGATGCAACTTATTACTACAAATGTAAACGGGAATGTAGGTATAGGCGTAAGTACTGCCCTGGCTAAGTTACATGTGGAAGGAGATGCACTGTTGAAAGGTCCCATTTGGATAGAAACCAATTCGGATCCGGTGCTAACGTTTAATAATACGGATGATTCCTGGCAGTATATCCAATTTAGAGCCAATGGAATACGTAACGCCTGGATGGGCATATCTAATGCAAATGATTTCACCATAGGTAAAGAAAACGGGGGTGATATTGCATTGATGGGAGGCAACGTAGGCATCGGCACCACTGCCCCCGGCACCTACAAACTGGCGGTAGAAGGCAAAATAGGCGCCCGCTCGGTAAAGGTTACCACCGCCAACTGGGCAGATTATGTCTTTGCGCCAACGTACAACTTGATGAGCCTGCCGGAAACGGAAGCCTACATCCGGGAAAACCAACACCTGCCCAACATCCCTTCGGCAGCCGAAGTAAAAGCCAATGGCTTTCACCTGGAAGAGATGGATGCGAAACTACTGGCGAAGATCGAGGAGTTAATGCTTTATACGATTGAACAACAAAAAAGCATAGTAGAGCTGAAGTTGAGGATAGAAGAACTGGAAAGTCAAAAAAGATGAAGAAAACAACAACCATTCTGGCTTTTGCGATAAGTTTTTGTGGCTATGCTCAAAATCAGACAGTAAACGGAGACCTTACAGTTACCGGGAACATAGACGCAACGGGATCAGGGAAAAGGATTTATTTAGGAGGAATCACAAACAGCACGTTCGGTATAGGGTATAACAGCAGCTACCCGGATCACGGTATATTTTATACAGAAGGGAACCCTGATTTTGTCTCCATCTCCCCAAACGGCAACTCTACAAATGGTGTTTTGAATGTGTATGGGAATGGCTACGTAGGCATAGGGCATACAGCTCCACTAAGCGCTCTACATATAAAGGGGACGAACAACCTGACTTCCCAGATCAGGCTTGAAAATACGGCCGGCAATGCGCACTGGAAGGTTATAGCCAAGTCTGACAATGACCGGCTTTCGTTTCAAGCGGTAAATTCATCGGATAGCGAGGTGCTGAGCTTATCTGCAAATGGCTATATAGGCATGGGTACTACATCCCCCGGTGCCCGGTTAGAGATCTTTAACACAGAAGTCTACAATACCAATGATGCACCGGCAGGGCAGGATCATATTTTGTTCTCATCCAATGATCCTGGAAATGGCAATTACTATGGTGGGTTAACCTGGAACTCAGGAGGTAGAAGAAGGGCTTCTATTGCCGCAGTAAGAGAGCATGATGATACCGATTATGTGGGATTAGCCTTTTTTACCAGGGGCACAGATGGTCCGGGGCCCATGTATGAGAGCATGCGCATCGCCCGTAATGGAAATGTAGGGATAGGCGTAAAGCCGGATCATGCCAAGCTGGAAATCAAGCAAACGGCCAACCTGGAAGCCCTGAGAATAGATGGAGCTAGTGGAGCTTTTGCAATGGTGGTAAAAGGCGGCTCCACCAACACAACCCACTTGAGATCGGGGCTGACCATTGGTCAAAACTACTTCGTAGCTCCACCGGCTAATGGAGCAATCATACAAGGCAATGTAGGCATCGGCACCACTACCCCCGGCACTTACAAACTGGCTGTAGAAGGCAAAATAGGCGCCCGCTCGGTAAAGGTTACCACCGCCAGTTGGGCAGATTATGTCTTTGCGCCTAGCTATGCCTTGATGAGCCTGCCGGAAACGGAAGCCTATATCAAAGAAAACCAACACCTGCCCAACATCCCCTCGGCAGCCGAAGTAAAGGAAAACGGCTTTCACCTGGAAGAGATGGACGCAAAACTACTGGCCAAGATCGAGGAACTCACCCTCCACCTGATCGCCCAGGAAAAAAGACTGGCCGCACAACAGGCGGAAATACAAACCCTAAAAACAATCCTGAAAAAGCATGAAAACCAATAAGCACCCCAAACGAAAGATCAACCCTATGTACTCAAAAATACACTTGTTTTTGCTCCTGCTTTTTTCGGGAGCCTATGCCATTGGCCAACCCAACGACATTATCCTGCCCACCAAAACCATAGCGGTAGGCACTACTGATAACTACGAGGCCGTACGTACCATAACCTGCCCCAGTGGTACAGCCTTTATTGTGGAAGGCAATTGCACCTTGAATGCCGGAGAAGAGATCCTGTTGGAAGATGGTTTTGAAGCAAAAAACGGGTCGGAGTTTTGCGCCATAATCGAGATGCCTTTGTTGGCTTATGCCACAATGAAGCCTGCCTTAGACGCCTCTTTCTATAGATGCCAGGGCGGCTACCTTAAACTGAAAGTAGAGGAGGATTATGCGCATGCGAATGACGTATTGAACATCAAGTTCTACGATAAGACCAATACGCTCACCTACCAGCCTTCAACCCTATTAAAAAGCACGGGCGTAAACCGGTATAGTCTTAACCTGGCTTCAACGGGCCTCTTTACAAATGATGACTACTATACGGTAGTAGTAGAAGATCTAAAAAAGCGCAAAACCTACCTAAGGATACAGTACCATGATTAAAAAAGGGATTTTGTACTTGTTCCTGCTACAGGGAATGATCTTTTCCATTTACGGGTGTAGCAGCCAGCTAAGCGGGGCAGAGGCCAAGGCATACATATTGAACCCGGAGAATGAGCTAACCAACGAGGTTTTTTTGAAGGGCAAGCTTTATCGCTTGAGCTATTGGCCGGAGGCTTTATCGCCCGGTGCTGCAGGCAGGGACCTCATTTATTTTGAGTTAAGTACTCAGGATGGGAGAGACTTGTTTGCGTTTACAGAGCTGGACTTTCAGATGGAGCATAACGGGGTATTTATTCCGGCTACCATCGTCTTACCCGAAAACTTCGGGTCTTCAAAAAACCACTTACTTATAGGCTTTCAGCGCCCTGAGAAAGCCGAAGAGATCCGCATTCAAATAGGAAGTGCCTCTTCCGCACAACTGGTCCGGTTTAAAAGATCCGATATCCAAAACATCAACAAACGAATTCAACAATCATGAAGCATATCCGCAGATCCGTTTTTATAAGGCCCACTTCGTTTCTTATGGCTTTTTTGTTCTTGCTGTTTACCGTAAGTCCTCAAAGCCTCCTGGCCCTGGGCACCGGCCCGAACCAACCGGAGCTGGAAGCCTTTACCCCGGTGGGTACAGACCAAATGGTTGACCTCTTTACCGGTGATTTTAGCTACAACCTGCCCTTGTTAACCGTGCCCGGCCCAAACGGGGGGTACCCGATCAACATGACCTACAATGCGGGCATTGGTATGGAACAGGAAGCTTCCTGGGTGGGACTGGGCTGGAATTTAAACCCGGGAGTAGTGAACCGGGAACTTAGGGGTTTGCCCGATGATTTCAACGGGGTAGAGGTGAAAAAGACGCTTAGCCAGCGGCCAAACCGGACGTTTACGGCAAAAATAGGCGCCAAAACAGTAGAGCTTTTTGGAGCAGACCTATCGAAAATAAAATTTAACGGCAAGAGCTTGCTGGGCAACGCCAGCCTTAACCTTACCTACAACAACTACAGGGGCTTTGATGCCGGGCTGGGTTATGGTTTTGCCTTTGAGAATACCAACCAGGAAGCAGGTGTGAACAGCGCCAAAAAAAACGCACCTATAGATACGGCAACCGGGGAGTGGCTGGCGCCTCTCTCCTACCTGGAGAAGATAGAAAAAGACCAGGCACAGGGTTTAAAAAAGTGGGGCTTCTCGAGCCTGGCACATCAATATGGCAACAACATCAAGCATTTTGCCGCAAAAACACTGGCCGACCCTGCGGGTGCGCTGGGGAGAGCTTCGGTTATTGACATTAGCGACATGGGGTATACGCACCCTATGAGCAGCGGTTCGTACAGCTTAAATGTAAAAACCGGCCTGGCCGTTTTTGGCTATGATGCAGACCTCCGGTTTGATGTATTCTATACCTACCAGAAGATCAAAAACGAGGACAAGGAACAGGACATACCTGCCTTTGGGTATTTGTTTTCCGAAAACAACCTGGATCGCTCCGAGGCGGGGCTTATGGATTTCTCGTTGATGAACCAGTCCATGATCACCCCAAACTCGAAGACACTGCCGGTACCCAACAGCAGTTACGATGTCTTTCACGTAAAAAGCCAGGGCGTTTCCGGAACCGTGCGTCCCGTTAAAGGATCCGTAGAAATATTAACGGATGCACAGACCAAATCTTCGGCCACAACCATCGGTGGTGGGTTTGAACTCAATGCAGCGATTACCAATAAAGTGGGAGCCAATTTTAACTACGGGACCACCAAATCTTATAACGGACCCTGGAAGGGAGGTACGCAGGCCATTGACGGTTTAAAGGCAAAACTCACGACCAAGAAAGATGAAAATGCTTTGTTTGAACCGTATTATTTCCAGTTTACCGATGAACTTACCGGAGAGGTAAACGAAAACAGTATCTTCTCCGGCACCGGCGCCAGTGCTTTTGGAATAGCCACACAAATGGGCAACGGAGCATATGAGGCCAAGCTAACGGCAAACCTGAAAGGAAGCCAACCCGCTGCCTTAAGCACTACCAACGCATTTCGCGAAGACCGCGTACCCAGGGCCCGGCACTTCTTTGCCCTCAGCGAAAGGGAGGCTAAGCAGTATGATGGGGTAGACTTTGTAAGGGAAGCATATGACCTTACCAGCGGAAGT
>JANQPD010000072.1 GCA_028285465.1 Owenweeksia sp.
ATTCTTAGTTACCGTATCTCTATTTCCGCAAGCATTGAGTACAACCAGGCTAACCGCATAAGTTCCAGCCGAAGCATAGGTATGAGTAGGGTTGTACCCGCTAAACAAGGGGCCGCCATCGCCAAAGTCCCACGTATACAAAACGGCATTGGCGGAACTTCCTGAAGCATCAAAAAGCACGTTCAAAAAGGTATTGCTGTTGCTGAATGCAGCTGTAATTGAAGCTGAAGAGGGGGTATAAAAATACAAAGTATCGGCCTGGGCGATCATATCTACACCACAGGTGGAAACCAGGGTATTTCCATCTGTGCCCGGCACAACCAGTACCTCTATGGTATCGGCAGGAACGACACTTTGCGCCAATGTGATCTCCACGCTTGTCGGGTTCAGGAGCACAGCCGATTGTCTATTGAGCACCCCTTGTTTTGCTGAGCGTATAAAAAACTCTGAAGCATTGGCCATCAAGGATGGGGCAGCTATTCTGCTGCTGGCACCCACTTTTATCTGCGTACTGCCACATTCGAGCGAATCAGCAGCCACTCCCGGCAAATGCTCAAGGTGAAAGGCCGGTGGCGTGCAATTGTTGCTTCCCTCCAATATAGTGGACACGCGGGATGCTCCGATCAGGGTCATTTGGGCTGTATTGGTATCCATCCGGTACTCCCGGTAACGGGTAGTGATAAGGAACCTACCGGCCTGGTTCAGTTGGGTTTGCAAAACACCGGTATTGGGATTTACCGTATACCCTGTGCTGGCGTTTACCTGGTTGTTTACGGTATAAGGGGAAGCATAATTGAAATTGTTAATGGTGGTGCCTGATTTGTATTGGGGCGCAGCGGTTTCAAAGAAAACACTATCACCATCCGGTTCCGTATAAGAAAAGAGAGTTAAGGGTTTATTTACACACGCGGCCTGCACCAGCTCTGAAGTCGGTATAAACGGGCTTGAATTGGGTCCGGTAAGGTTGTTGAGCCTTATGTCGAAGTAATTGTTGCTAAAGGTACTAGCGATGTTATAGGTAGATTGAAACCGTCCAAAACCGGGCGTTATGCTAAAGAGAAAATTAGCGCAGACACCTGGCAGGGTTATGGTATCGCGATAAATGGCCAGCCCCATAAAATTCTGGACGAAAGGTGTGCCTACGCAATAATCCGCACCATTTAGCGGCAACAAGCCTCCTGAGCTGTTGGAAATGCGGGGTAAGGTGTAAGAGGTACTACTAAAGCAACTGCTGTTTAGGTTTACCACTGCAGTGGGAGTGGGCGCAGCTCCTTGATTATCATAGACCATGTAGGCATAAAGCACATATTGCAAAGGGTTGTTGTGTACCTGGGCAACACTCTCATAACGCAACACCACGCCTCCGATCTCGTGGCCTGCGAAAGAGGAAACTGAAAAGCACAAAGCGGATAAGGCGCATAGTATTCTTCGTAGCATTTGTAATCTGGTTTTAATTGTACAGTTGTGTTTTAAAAGTAGTACTGCTCAGATCACTTAAAAAGAGCTATTTATCTTACCCATTGCCTGAATGCGTTTCCGAACAGATATGGGTGCCTGGACTTTTAACCATGCGGGAGCGAAAACCGGATGCACCGCTTGAACCGCGCTACTTTGCATAAAATGAGGGGATAACTATACCTTCTTGCGCTTCCTGAGCTCAAAGTTCTGTCCCAGGTATACTTTGCGCACCGTAGGGTCGTTGGCCAGGTCTTCGGCTGAACCGGATTTCAGGATATTTCCTTCAAACATCAGGTAGGTGCGGTCGGTAATGGCAAGCGTTTCCTGTACGTTGTGGTCGGTAATCAGAATACCGATGTTTTTTTCTTTCAGGGAAGCTACAATACTTTGGATGTCTTCTACGGCAATGGGGTCAACCCCGGCAAAGGGCTCATCCAGTAGAATAAATTTAGGGTCTACCGCCAGGGCCCTGGCGATCTCGGTGCGCCTGCGTTCTCCGCCCGACAATAGATCACCTCTGTTTTTGCGTATGTGTTGTAAGCCAAACTCATTCAGCAATTGCTCCAGCCGGTCTCTTTGTGCAGCCTTGCTTAAACGGGTCATTTGCAAGACCCCAAAAATATTGTCTTCTACCGACAGCTTCCGGAAAACGGAAGCTTCCTGTGCCAGGTAGCCAATGCCCTTTTGTGCGCGTTTGTACATAGGGTCTTTGGTGATCTCTTCCTCATCGAGGTAAACGTGCCCCTGGTTGGGTTTGATGAGCCCTACGGTCATGTAAAATGAGGTCGTTTTCCCCGCTCCATTCGGGCCCAGCAGGCCTACAATCTCCCCCTGGCTAACTTCAAAGCTAACCCCTTTTACAACAGTGCGTCTGCCGTATTTTTTGATTATGTTTTCTGCTCGTAGCTTCATAAAGACGGGCTAAAGTACATCAAATGGGAACACCGTTTGCGGAGACCCGCTGAATAAAAGCAAACCATACCTCCTTGCAGGTTTTCTATGAACTATGTTGCAATGCTGATTCCCTCTCCTGTTTTTTCACCACCCGGGCACAAATTTTAATGCTCATCTCATAAAGGAGCAATATAGGCAGGGAAACCAACACCTGACTGGAGATATCCGGAGGGGTAATAATGGCCGACAGGATCAGGATCAACACCAATGCATGCTTGCGGTATGTACGCATCCACTCCGGGGTAAGCAACCCCACTTTAGCGAGAAAATACACTACTATGGGCAGCTCAAAAACCAAACCGGAACTCAAGGTGACCGTTGTAACCGTACTGATGTAACTCAGCAAATCAATGAGGTTGCTGATCTCATTGCTGATGCTATAACCGCCCAGGAACTGAACGGAAAGAGGGGCAATAAGAAAATATCCGAAAGACACGCCCAACAGAAACAAGACGCTTGCAAAAAAAATAACCCCTCTGGAGTACCTGCGTTCGCTGGCATGCAAACCCGGCTTCACAAAGCGCCAAAGTTCGTACAATACGTAGGGAAAAGCTATGATGAAACCTGCAATGAGTGATACCCAGATATGGGTGCTGAACTGCCCTGCCATTTTGTTGTTAATGATGGTGAAGGGCATTTTGTCCAGGCAAAACACCCCTTCCTCACTAAAAAGCCGGGTGAAGGAACAAAAAATCCGGTAGGTGATGAAATTTGGGTCTTTAGGACCGAAAATAATAACATCAAACAAAATACCTTTGCCAAGGAAACAGATAGCAGCCATACATACAATGGCGAAGCTTGAACGAATTAAGTGCCAACGCAACATTTCCAAGTGCTGCAGGAACGACATTTCTCCGCTTCCGTTTTTTGCCATGCTTTTAGCTATACATTTTTTGAGCCTACAAAGGTGCTAAATAATTGTGTTGCGCATAAAGCTTTGCAAGATTCTGTTTCCAGATTAGATGTGTTTTACTATTTTAGAAAACCACAAAAAATACGTTTTGAGTACAAAAACATTGAACGCACAGGAAGAACTGAAGAAATTCTTTGGGTTCAGCCAATTTAAAGGCAATCAGGAAGGCGTAATTAAAAGCATCCTGTCGGGAAACGATACTTTTGTGATCATGCCTACCGGTGGGGGCAAATCGCTTTGCTACCAACTCCCTGCGCTAATGAAAGAAGGTACAGCCATTGTCGTTTCTCCCCTTATTGCATTGATGAAAAACCAGGTCGACAGCCTACGCGGTTTTTCCGAAGAAAACGGAGTGGCCCACGTATTGAACTCTTCCCTTACAAAAACACAGACCGACCAGGTAAAAGCCGATATGGTAAAGGGCGTTACCAAACTGTTGTACGTAGCCCCTGAGTCCCTTACCAAGGAGGAAAATATTGAATTTTTACAATCCGTTCCCATCAGTTTCTTTGCCATAGACGAAGCACACTGCATCAGCGAATGGGGGCATGATTTCAGGCCGGAGTACCGCAACCTGCGCAACATCATGGACCGCATTGGCAGAAAACCGGTAATTGCACTTACAGCCACCGCTACCCCTAAAGTGCAGAGCGACATACAGAAAAACCTCGGCATGGATAACGCACAGGTCTTCAAGGCTTCTTTTAACCGGCCTAACCTGTATTACGAGGTAAGGCCCAAAACGAAGCATGTAGACCGCGACATCATCCGCTTTATTAAACAGCACCAGGGGAAAAGCGGGATCATCTACTGCCTGAGCCGCAAGCGCGTAGAAGAAATTGCGCAAACCTTACAGGTAAACGGCATAAAAGCACTCCCCTATCATGCCGGCCTTGATGCAGGTAGCCGGGTAAAGCACCAGGACGCTTTTTTGATGGAAGAAACAGACGTTATTGTAGCCACCATAGCCTTCGGAATGGGGATTGACAAACCGGATGTCCGCTTTGTGATCCACTACGACATGCCCAAAAGTATGGAAAGCTACTACCAGGAGACCGGAAGGGCCGGAAGAGATGGTGGTGAAGGCATATGCATCGCTTTTTATGCGTATAAAGACATTGAGAAGTTGGAGAAATTTCTCCACGGAAAACCTGTATCTGAACAGGAGATCGGCATGCAACTGCTACAAGAAGTAGTGGCGTATGCCGAAACTTCCATGAACCGCCGGAAGTTTATCCTGCATTATTTCGGAGAAGAATTTGATGAGGTAAACGGCCCGGGCGCGGAGAATGACGACAATACACGGCACCCTAAAGAGCGCTTTGAGGCAAAAGAAGACGCCCGGCTGGTTTTGCAAACAATACAGGCGACCAACGAGCGCTTTAAAATGGAGCCGATCATCAACATTTTACTGGGTAAGCTCACCACCATGCTCAAGCAATACAAAGCAGACCAGTTGGAGCAGTTCATGAAAGGAGCGGACCACGATGAAAAATACTGGACGGCTATAGTTCGCCAGGCCGTAGTAAGCGGGCTGTTGAAAAAAGATATAGAAAAGTACGGCGTGCTCAAATTAAGCGAAGAAGGAGAGGCCTTTTTGAAAAATCCGGTTAGCTTTATGGTGGCAAAAGACCACGATTACGACAGTGCCGGTGATGACGATGATGTGATAGTGGATAACAAAAGCGGTGGAGCAGTATTAGACGATAAGCTCTATAGCATTTTAAAAGACCTTACCCGTAAAGTAGCCAAACAGAAAGGAGTGCCTCCTTATGCTGTTTTCCAGGAGAGTTCCCTTAACGAAATGGCCCTCAACTACCCCAGCAACCTTGAAGAACTCAAAAACATCAGTGGCGTGGGTGAAGGCAAAGCCCGGAAGTTCGGGAAGCCCTTCATTGAGTTGATCGAAAAATATGTAGACGAAAACGACATTACCAAGCCGGATGATTTCGTAGTGAAGTCCATTGTGAACAAATCCGGGCTCAAAGTATACATTATTCAAAGCACAGACCGTAAACTACCTTTGGAAGACATTGCATCGGCCAAGGGCTTAAGTATGGAAGAGCTTATTACGGAGGTGGAGCACATCGTAAATTCAGGCACCAAGGTAAACATCGATTATTACCTGGAAGACCGTATTGACGAGGACCAGATGGAAGAGATCTTCGATTATTTTATGGAGGCTGAGAGCGATAGCCTGCAGGAAGCCTATGAAGAGTTTGACGGAGAGTATGATGAAGAAGAACTGCGTCTGGCACGCATTAAGTTTATGAGCGAAGTGGCAAATTAATTGCCGGGCTTGTTTTACGGCCTTTTGAAAACGCTTGGCCTTTATAAAACCCCTTCTTCTCTCAAGTACGCTTTGATATCGTCAAAACAGTCGGGATTTATACCATGCCCCATCGGGTATTCGCGATAGGTATGTTTTACATTCAACTGTTCAAGCACCTGAGTTGCGGCTCTGCCCCACTCTACCGGAAGCACCTCATCGGCATTTCCGTGCGAAACAAAATAGCTCAAATGTTGGTAATCCATTGGTCTATATTGCTCCGGAACAATCTCCTTCAACATATAACCGCTTAAGGCCAATACGCCTTTAAACCATTCAGGGTGTTTTAAAGAAAGGGCGTAACTCAAAATAGCGCCCTGGCTAAATCCCATGAGGTATACCCTGTTTTGATCAAAGGGATAAGCTTGTTTCAATTCTTCGTAAAGGGCTTCGAGCTTGGCCAAGCTGTTTTTTGCCTGTGCAATATTGCTCATCTTTCCTCCTATTTGATCAAAATCAATTTCATACCAGGCAAAACCTCCCCAGGCCAGGCGCTGGGGTGCTCTTAAACTTACGACCATACACTTTTGGTTGAGCATTTTGGCCATAGAGAACAGGTCTTGTTCGTGGCTCCCATAACCATGGAGCATGATGAGTAGCGGAGGATTCGTTTCATACTGTACCGGGGCCATCAATTCATGATGCAACAGCAAGTCTTTTTTCTTAATCTTCATTATCAGATTTTCTGTAGGGGCCAATATAAGTCTGTTGTTCGCTTAAATCGGCTTTAAAGTATTTTTCAAGGGCAAAGGTATTGCTGCTGAAAGCCATCTCTTCCCAGGGAACTGTATTTTCATCAAAAAAAGCGATTTCCGTGCTTTCGGGAGTAGTTTCAAAATGCTCGCCTATCATTTCTGCTGTAAAAATAAGGTACACCTGCCGGGCGTGTATGAGGTTGTATACGGTATGTAAGTGCCCCAACCTGACCTTTACCCCGGTTTCTTCAAACACTTCGCGCACAGCTCCTTCTTGTATGGTTTCGCCATTTTCTAAAAAACCACAGGGCAAATTCCAGTAACCCAAACGAGGATTTATCCCTCTTTTGGCCAGCAGTACCCTTCCCTCTTTCTCTACAATGCACCCCACTACCATATTGGGGTTGGTGTAATGGATGGTTTTACACTGCAAGCAAACGTAACGCAGGCGGTGGTCTCCATCAGGTATGCGCATCTCGAGCTGATCACTGCCGCAGTGGCTACAAAAATTCATAGGCTTTTAAACGTTAACAGAAACAGAAAGGCCCGAAGCGCTAAGCTACGGGCCTTTTATATATAATCCACCTTTCGAATTAATCGAACTGATATCGAATGCTAAAAGCGATGTCTAAATCAAGATTATTATCTGTGTAATAATCGTTGATAAGGAATAACGTTGGCCGAATATCAAGGGCTAATTGTATAGGGGCTTCGGTAAAAATGTATTCAATACCGATCTGGCCGTCAACCGTCAAAAATACCCGGTCATCATCTCTTCCCTCAAAGCGATCGAAATAATCGTTGTCGTAGTCAATTACGCCTACACCCGCTCCAACACCTGCAAACCAGTTGAAACCACCTTCAATATTCCATACCCATTGATAAATTCCCGTAATCTTAAATGCATCGATATAACGGCTGTCCCTGAACCCAAGGTCCAACTCCAAACGGTTGTTATCGCCTAAAGCTCTCTGGTAAGAGATCTCCGCTCCAAAACCATCTGCATCTCCCAAGCGAACGCCAATCGCATTTTGCTTGTATTGTGCATGTGAAACAATGCTTAACAGGCAAACGGAGGTTAAGGTGAACAGTAACTTTTTCATAATGGTGTTTTATTTGTTAGTACTATTCTTACAGTATTCGGGGTGAAAAAGTTCACGCTTGCTGCAAATTCTTCAATGGTAAAGCAGAATGCGTGTTGATCTTAGCGCCTAATTTGTTTAAAATACTATACAAGCCGAAATACGTCCGGTTGAGGTATATGGCATCACGCGGCCCACGCGCTGCCTTTGCTTTTCGCAGCATTTTATCATTGTTATACAGATCGCTTAAAGCATAGATCTCTGCAAAATAATCCTGATCGGAAAAGTCAAAATACGTGCTGAAAAACGGCCGGCCCAGCAGCTCAAGTACTTCGCTGTAGATCTGGGTAAAGTGTGTTACTTCTTCGGTCTTATCTGTCTTTAGCAAAAAGTCCAGCTTATACAGCAGCGCACTGAAGGTGGCTTCGTCCTTTGCCAGGGCAGGTTGCATTAACTGGAAGTACAGTGCGTAAAAGGCTTCCGGAAGCTGCTTTACACAGCCAAAATCAATTACCCCCAGGCTTCCGTCTTCCCGGAAGAGGAAGTTGCCCGGGTGTGGGTCTGCGTGTACCTGGCGCAGGGTGTGAATCTGATGATCGTAAAAATCCCAAAGGATCTGGCCGGCCCGGTTTCGCTCCTCCTGGGAAGGTGCGGAAGCAAGGTAATCGTCCAGGTGTTTCCCGGAAAGCCAATCCATAGTAAGCACGCGTTTTCCGGATAATTCAGCGTAATACTCAGGGAAGATCAAACCCTGTATGCTGCTACAGGCTTCACTTATTTCCTTAGAGCGTTTTAACTCCAATTCATAGTCCGTCTCCTCCAGCAAACGCGCCTCTACCTCCTGGAGATAGTGGTCCATCTCGCTGCTGCGGATATTGAACATAGCACCTACAATGGGCTTTACGATCTTCAGGTCGGAGCTTATGCTGTCTGCCACGCCCGGGTACTGGATCTTTACGGCAAAGGTCTTTTCTCCTTTGGTGGCCTTGTGTACCTGACCAATGCTGGCCGCTGCCGTTGCCGATTGTTCAAACGCATCAAAAAGGGTTCCCGGCCCCTCTCCAAGCGATGCCTTAAAAGTTTTTACCACCAAGGGATAAGACAGTGGAGGGGCGCTGTACTGTGCCTGGGCAAATTTATTGGTGTACGCAGAGGGCAATAAGCCCTGGTCCAGGCTCATCATCTGCGCTACCTTTAAGGCGCTGCCTTTAAGTTGGCTCAAGGTTTCGTAAATGTCCGAGGCATTTTCTTCCTGTAAATCAGCATTCGCCTTTTCTGCATCGCTTACCAGGCGCTTGCTGTAGTATTTGAGGTAGTTCCCACCCAGTTTAGCGCCTGTTTTCAGGAATTTGCCGGTACGCCCCAAGCGGCTGGTGGGCATATTGTCTTGCTCTTTCATACCCTCCTAGCGGTTTTGGAAAATAAATTTACCAAAGTCCACCGCACTGTCCAGCGCATTTTTTTCGATCAGGTCGAAAGACAGGTTTACTGTTTTTTCTATAGCCGCATCGGTACGTTCGAAGTTCTTGCTGCGGTCGTTTTTCCAAAAATTCAGCAAAAACAGGAATTGTATCCAGAACAATTCATCGTATGTATCCGTAAGCCTGCTCCTGCCGGCAATTTCACCTTCGTTAAGGCCCTCACTTATCAAGTGTTTTACCCAGAACTTATACTCTTTTTTCATTTTGCTCAAATTCCGGTTCTCGCGTTTCAGCGAAGCAATGGATTCTTTAAAACTCATAACGGCAAAGCTCCGGTGCACTTTTACTTGTTCAAAAAAGGCATAGTAAAGGCTTAAAAGTTTTTCGCGTACCGTAAAGGCTTCAAATTCTGCATCTTTCCGCAAAGCGTCCAGCGTATCCGTAAACTGCTTCACCCAAAAATCTTCGGCAATCTGCCCAAAATCATTGAAATGGGCATAAAAGGCGCTTTCGCTGATGTCCAATTCTTTGCAAAAAGCATACACACTGGCTGGCTCCTCGCCATGCATCAGCACATAGTCTATGTAGGCTTTAATAATCCTTTCCTGCACATCATTTTCCCTGGTTTCGGTGTCTATAGTCTCCATAAAGCATTAATTTTAATCCCTAAGGTAACGCAGCTTACAGCCTTGTGTTCCTTAAGCAAATGTTAAACTCAACAATTTAGAAAGGTTCTCGTTATTTAAGCAACACCCCAAAACATTGTTTATGAAAACTTTCGCGTTTTCCTGCTTTCTTGCACTTTCCTTTAGTCTTTCGGCTATAGAGGTCCCTCCTGCTTTTAAGCAGGGCATTTATCAAAATAAAGAAACCAAAAAGGAGATCAACGCCAAGAAACTCCCCAAAGAAGTCACTTTTGACATCACCAAGAACTACAACGGAGCCAAGATCCTCAAGGCTTACGAACGCTACCGGGGAGAGGAAATGATAGGTTACATTGTAGAAATTGAGAAAGTAGATAAAAAGTGGACGCTTACCTATGATGATAAGGGCAATCCCGAAAACAAAGTTACCCCGTAAGTTGCCTGCATACCGCCTCGCTTTTGCTTAGTTCTTTTATTACCCGGATAATTCTTTCATATGCCACAGTCTCCAAGGCGGATTGCCGTTGTTGATGA
>JANQPD010000004.1 GCA_028285465.1 Owenweeksia sp.
ACCTACTACCTACTACCTACTACCTACTACCTACTACCTACTACCTACTACCTACTACCTACTACCTACTACCTACTACCTACTACCTACTACCCTCACTCCATTTCCTCCAGGCCAAAACGTTGACGCAACCTGTTCATGAAGCGCATTTCATAGGCTTCTTTTTGCTGCCAGTCATAATCAGGTTTTACCATTTGCTCGATAAAATGCTCAGCCTCTTCAAAATCTTCAAAGGTGTTGAGTTGCGAGACCACGCGGTTAAAATCATTCATATTGTCTCCAAACAGGTGTTTAACAAAGGCGATGCGGTCATTCAGGCCAAAATTGAGGCTGCCTTTGGCCAGACGTTGGTTCAGGGAACTGCCTTTGGGTGCTATTTGCGGGTCGGCAGGTACAAAATCGGCTAACTCGAGGTCTGGCTGGCTGGTTGTGATTGGTGGAGGCAAATCTTCCTGCGGTTCCTCCTGCTTT
The DNA here is from genome assembly GCA_028285465.1 of Owenweeksia sp. GTDB lineage: Bacteria > Bacteroidota > Bacteroidia > Flavobacteriales > Schleiferiaceae > JANQPD01. Next base: position 472 of record JANQPD010000004.1, read on the forward strand.
TTTTCGATAAAGTGCACCTTATCTTCGGTAAGTGGTTTTTGTGTTTCGGGCACCTCCGTATGACCCTTGCTTTCGGTTGAAGAAGAGAGTTCTTCTGTCGTAGCGTTTTCTTCGCTTAGCAAACTTTCCTGTTCCATTGAGGAGGCTTCCGGTGGTTCCTCCTGTTTTTTTTCGACAAAATGCACTTCATCTTCGGCAAACGGCATTTTTCCCGTTTCGCGGGAAAGATTTTGTTCCTTGAGGTAGGCAGCCACATAAAGCTTTTGCAAAAGTGCCTGGCACTGCTCTACCTGCTCCTGCAAGCCGGAACTTTCCTCGCTTTGTAATATGGAGAGGCAAAGGGTTTTGAGTTCTTTTCTGACTTGATCCTGCATTTTGCGGATGTATCTTCTTTAAGTTTGTATGCTTGATTTATTGACGATCGGAAAGTACAAAATGTTTCTAGAAAACCCTGTTGACCATCAAAAACACACCGGCTGGATAGAAGTGATCTCCGGCTCTATGTTCTCCGGAAAAACCGAAGAACTCATCCGCAGGATGAAACGCGCCCAGTTTGCCCGGCAAAAGGTAGAGATCTTTAAGCCTCTCGTAGATACACGCTATGCCGAAGAAGATGTGGTGAGCCATGATATGAATGCCATCCGCTGTACCCCGGTGGAGAGCAGTAGCAATCTTTTATTGCTGGGCGATGGCGTAGAAGTAATAGGTGTGGATGAAGCCCAGTTTTTTGACCAGGGCATTGTAGAGGTTTGTAATGAACTGGCCAACCGGGGCGCAAGGGTGATCGTGGCCGGGCTGGATATGGACTTTAAGGGAAAGCCCTTTGGCCCGATGCCCTACCTGATGGCCACGGCAGAGTATGTTACCAAAGTGCATGCGGTTTGCGTAAGAACGGGGAACCTTGCCCATTATTCACACCGGAAAACGGCAGATGAGAAACAGGTAATGCTTGGGGAGCAGAACGAATACGAGCCTTTGAGCCGGGCGGCCTATAATGAACTGAAAAGAAAGCCGTAACTCAGGCTATGCAGCACTCCTTAGAAGCAATACAAGCGTTTACCGGGGCTGTGGCAAAGCGGCAAGTGCCTGCCGCTATTGTTTCTGAGATCCTGTATGATTCACGCAGGCTACGGGGTACGGAAGGTGTGTTGTTCGTGGCCATTAGCGGTCGGCAACATAACGGACACGATTACATCCCCGAACTGGTGGAGAAAGGAGTCAGGCATTTCCTGGTGGAATATATCCCGGAAGGGGTGCAGGATCGGGCCGATTTTTTGATCGTTGAGAATAGTTTAAGGGCCTTCCAGCAAATGGCTGAGAAGATACGTTTGCATTCCCCGGCAAAAACGATCGGGATTACCGGAAGTAATGGGAAAACCATTGTAAAGGAGTGGCTGGCAAGGCTGTTGAAAACGGAATTTTCAATTGCCAAGAGCCCCAAAAGTTACAACAGCCAGTTGGGGGTGCCCCTTTCTGTCTGCAAACTCACCCCTGCGGATGCGTTTGGTGTTTTTGAAGCAGGGATTAGCAAACCGGGAGAAATGCAAGCCTTGGCGCAGATCATCCGTCCCGCACTGGGCATATTCACCAATATTGGGTCTGCGCACCAGGAAAATTTTGAAAGCCTTGCACAGAAAATAAACGAGAAACTCAAGTTATTTACGGATGTAAAGCAACTGGTGTATTGTGCCGACCATGAGCCAATAGACCGGGCGGTGCGCGCGCAGCTAAAAAAGGCAGAGTTGTGGTCGTGGAGTTATACCGAGGGTAAGGCCAGGGTCTGGGTGGCGAAAAAAGACCGTCACTACCAACTGCACCATGAAGATGAAAGCCATGCGTTTCATTTACCTTTTGAAGACCAGGCTTCTGTAGAAAACGCATTGCATGTAGCTACAGCTTTATTGGCTTTAGGACTATCGCCCAAAGTTTTTTACCCGAAGCTGGCTGGACTGGAACAGCTTTCTATGCGGTTGGAGATGAAAAAGGGAAGGGCAGGCACCCTGCTGTTGAACGATGCTTACAGCAACGACCTTGAGTCTTTGAAAATGGCCCTGGAGTATTTTGTACAGCAGACAGCCACCCGCGAAAAAGTATTGATCTTAAGCGATATAGAGCAAAGTGGGCATACACCCGAAGCGCTAAACAAGGTGCTGGAGAAACTGCTGAAAAACTATCCCCTGGACGAACTTATTGTGGTTGGGCGGGGCGTGGTTAAGCTTGATGGAAAGTTGCCTTACCCTACCCGGGCTTTTGAGAGTACCCGGCAGCTGTTACGCAGGCTTCCGTTAGATGCCTTGGCGGGGAAGGCTGTTTTGTTGAAGGGAGCCCGCAGTTTCGCCTTTGAGGAGGTGGACCGCTGG
>JANQPD010000008.1 GCA_028285465.1 Owenweeksia sp.
CCTTATCCACAAATGGAGGTCTTCCGCACCGTGGAAAGCTGGTTTTTCCGAAAAAGCAAAATTCCGGAAGGTGTGGCGCTCCATAACAAAAGCAGAAGGTACTATGGGGTTTCCCCGGATCAGCAATTCTTCTATGCTCCTTGGGAGGTATGCCTTTCGCACCCTGTTTTTCTTTAAGCCGGTAGTACGCACCTGGTGAAATACCGCCTCGGCATCCGGTTTGTTTTGCAGGAGACCATATACTTCCCAGAGTTTGCTTTTTTCCCAAAGGTCATCGGCATCCAGTAAAGCTATAAACGTTCCGTTGGCAATTTGGATGCCCCGGTTCCGCGCATTTCCCAACCCGCGGTTAGGTTGGTTCCGCCACTCGAATTTTACCCCGGGATGTTGTTGTTTCCATTGTTGGAGCAGCTCAACGGTAGAATCCGTGCTGCCGTCGTTGATCACGATGAGCTCAAAATCCTGGAACGACTGCTCTTTTACGCTGTCTAAGGCAGCCTTAATTGAACGGGCGGCGTTGTAAGCGGGGATGATAATGCTGAAAAAAGGCATACTAATGTTCAAAATATTTTCCGGGAAAAAGCCGGGAGCGCAGCTTTTTAGCGGGCTTCAACAGGCCTAATGTATTGAATAAAAAACGCCCCCCGATAATGAAGTAGGTCAGCACAATGTGTAATGCCAGCCTGGGTTTCTTCTTTTTGAAGTACTGGTAAAGGGCCCGGTTTTTCTTTTGGTTTTCCCGGGTTTTTACCTGGTAGGGAAGGCTTCCGGTCCACCAGCTTGCGATTTCAACCAGGGCATCGTCAGCTTGTTTGTCGATGCCGGGTATGTTTGTGCGCAGGTAGTCGTTAATGCGGATAAGTTCCCGGTATACATCGGCGGTTGCACGCGCCCTTTGCCGTTGTGTTTTGGCATGCACCCTAAAGAAGTTGAGGTGTTCAGGGCGAAAGGCCAGCTTATGGGCCCGCAGCATTTTGGCGTAGAGAAACCAATCGCCATTTAGCCGCATAGCCGGGTCTGCTCCGCCTGCCTCTAAAAATACCGATTTCCGGAAAAGGGCTCCGCTTGCATTTGGGATGGGGTTGTGCCGGATCAGCCATTCCCGGCACACTTCCTCTCCTTTTTTGACAAAAGCTTTTTCCCAGGCATCGGTTTTGTAAATGAACTTCAGGTTCTCCGCATAGCTGTTTAGCGTTTCCCCCTGTTCGTTTACCAGGTAAGACTGGGCGTAGCTGATGGCAATTTCTTCATCCTGCTCCATGCTTTCTACCAGATTTTGCAAGAGGTTGGGGGCACAATAGTCGTCACTTTCGGCTATCCATAGGTATTTGCCCCGCGCTAAGTGGGCGCCTTTGTTCCACTGTACAAAGGGACTGCCGCTGTTGGTTTTGTTTTGATGGAAAACAATGTCCGGGTATGTGCGCAGGAGATCGGCAATTACTTCGGGGCTGTTATCGGTAGAGGCATCGTCAAGCAAGAGCACTTCGAAATCGTGAAAACCTTGTTTCATAACGGAGTGCACCCGCTGCGGCAGATAGGCTGCGTGGTTGTAATTGGGGATGATCACGGAAACTTTAGGGGTACTCAACGGACATAGGTATTAAAATGTTCCCATAAAGACCTGCCGCAATAGCCTTCCAGTTGCGTAATACTCTCCCGGTCCAGGGCCACCAGTTTTTCATAATCGGTTTTAAAAAACCGCTCTTTCAGAGAGGGGGCATAGTGGGCTGCCTGCTCCTGGTATTTTTCGGTCAAAGCCAGGCAAAAATCCAGATCGTTCAGCCGCTCATTAAAAACCTCTCCTGGCACTGCATTTCGCTTTTGCAGACTCTTGGCCACATCCTGCGGTGCACGCTTTATATACAACACTCTGGCGTTGGGAAATACGCTTAACCACATCGGCAGGGTAAAGGTATTGCGGGGGTCCTTCCACCCCCAGTCCTGAGGAAACATCTTATAGCGAAGGCTTTGCAACTTTCCGTTGAGCTTAAAGTGTTCTTTATAAAGAGCGGAAGCCGCTTGCACTTTCCAGTGTTGCTCGGGGGGAACACATGGGGAGAGCCAGTCGGCCCCGGCCGCCCAAAGGCTTTGTTGATTAAGGCTTAAAAAGTGCATGGCCTCGTAGTTGTGGTCTTTCAGTACCCCCATAAAGACACCCGCCTTTTCCAGCACTTTGGCCACCAGGCTGGTGCCGCTCCTGTGCATGCCTATAATGATGAGCGGAGGTTTCATGTGGCCTGTTGATTTTGTTCGCTTGCCCACACCTGGGGGATCTCGATACCTTCGTTTTTTCTTTGTTTCACCTGTCCTGAACCGAAGAAATCTCCTTCTTCAACCTCAAAGAGTAAGGCCTGCCGTACCCTATCTTGTAGCTCCCCGTTGGCATAAAGATTTACCGTAAGGCTATAGGAGCCTTTTAGCAGGGGCAGTTTTTCCAGGGTGCATTTCAGGGTGCCGTTGCCCTTTGCCCGTTCCAGGTTAAACCCACTGTTTTCATTGCTCAAGGAGGTTAGAAAGGCACCCTCGGAGGAGTAGATGTTCAGGCGGAGACTGAGATTGGTTAAGGGTTCCGCATGCTTGCTTTCGTACTGTGCACATAAGGTAGCCGGCGCGCCGCTGATGAGCAGGTCGCGGTTGGGTGTTTGCCACCAAAGCTTATGGAATGTTGTTCGGCCCAAGCCCTCCCGGTCTTCACGCTCTCTGAGGGGAACATGCTTTGCCCTGCTTTTTAGGGAGGCGAGGTAGGCGTTGCAAACAGATCTGGCGCTTCCCTTTTGCTTTATACGGCCCTCTTCAAGCCACACTACTTCATCGCATAGGTCGCGTACGGCCCGTAAATTGTGGCTCACAAATACTACCGTACGGCCACCTACTTTAGTGGCTTCATCCATTTTACCCAGGCATTTGCGCTGGAATTCCGCATCGCCTACCGCCAATACCTCGTCTACCAGGAGGATATCAGACGAAAGGTGGGCAGCTACCGAAAAAGCCAGGCGCACATACATGCCGCTGCTGTAGTGTTTTACAGGTGTATCAATAAATTTTTGAATGCCGGCGAAATCTACGATCTCATCAAAACGGGCCGCTATTTCCCGGCGTTGCATCCCCAAAATAGCCCCGTTTAAAAATACGTTTTCACGCCCGCTTAATTCCGGGTGGAAACCGGTGCCCACCTCCAACAGGGAGGCCAGCCGCCCGCTTATCTCTACCGTACCCGCGCTGGGGTAGGTGATGCGGGAAAGGATCTTGAGTAAAGTGGATTTTCCCGCTCCGTTCTGACCGATCAAACCCAGTACTTTGCCGTGCGGAATGCGCAGGTTGAGGCGATCCAGTGCGGTAAATTCCTTTTTTCCACCCGCTTCTTTAATGAAGTAGATTTTGCTGAGGTTTTGTATGTCGATGGCCGTGCTCATATAAGATCTGCCATTTTCTTTTCAGCCCGTATATAGGAGACGATGCCTAAGGCCAGGAGGGAAAACGAAACCCAAAGCGAAATAGAAAAATAGGGGGAGAGGGGGAGGTCAAAAAGCGCATAACGAAGCAGGTTTAAAATACCAGCCATCGGGTTTAAAAAGTAAAGCCATTGCCCGTTTGCCGGAAGTACGGACCCGGCCAGGGAAGTGGCGTAGGCCACGGGCGTCAGAAAAAAAAGCATTTGGGTAAAAAAGGGAATAAGCTGCTGTACATCCCGGTACCTGATAGAAATGGCGCTAAGCAACATGCCGAGGCCGGCAGCAGCGGCCAGCATAGCCAGCAAAGCAGGAACAAGCACCCACATACCACTCAAAGGGAGTTTGTAAAAGAGCATGAGCCCCACAAAAAGCGCCAGGCCTACCCCAAAGTCGATGCTCCCTACCAGGACCTTGCTCAGGGGCAGGCTAAGCTTTGGGAAATAGATTTTTTTGATCATGGCCTGCATGTTGATAAGCACGGCAGCCGACTGAGCCAGTACATAGCTGAAGTAATTCCAGAGGATCAGCCCGCTGAGGGCAAAGGGCAAATAAGGGACTCCTTCCGGTTGAAGACCGGCCAACTTGTAAAACAAGACAAATACTACCGCAAGCCCGGTAAGCGGTTGGAACAAACTCCATAAAAAGCCCAGGTAGGTTTGTGCATACCGTACCTTAAGGTCGCGGTACACCAGTACCCGTAAGAGGTGGCCGCTTCGCAACAGCTCCCGCCAGGCCGTTTGCAGGCTGTTTCCCCTGGGTGTGATCTTTATGTAAGGGCTTTGCTTCAAAAGTGGATGTTAAATTGTTGTGCCAGTTGTTGGTTGGGCTCGCTAAAATAAGCTTTCAGCAGTTTTACCGCTTCTTCCGGCATGGGATCGGCAGCCGTGTGCTGGTTTAAGTGAAAGTGGTTGCCGTAGCCGTAAAAAGGCGCTACTTCGAGGAACTTAAACACAGGTTGGAGGTTTGCCCACGGGGCCTGAAAAAAGTTGTGGTAGTTGAGTACCAGCATTTGCTCCTTGCTAAAGTATTGTTCCCAAACACGGAGCTGTTGCGCGTACAACCCACGGGTTTTGTAACTGCCATGCTGGGTGTTTGCATTAAAGGTATGCGGTGCGGCATCCTGCTTTAAGCGCGTTTCCTCCTGTTGTAAGGCTTCTAAAAAACTTAAGGGCTCCCGTTCCTTGGCCAGGTTCATTTGATAATGCGCATAGGCTCTTTCGGTGGGATTGCGCAGTAAGGCAATGATCTTAAGTCCGGGGTTGTATTGATGTGCCCTCAAGGCGGCCTCCGGGTGCATCATATAATAGGGAGTAGCTTCCCCCAGGTGTGTGTGGGCATTAAAAGCAAAGTGTTCGTGGTACCAGCGTTTCCCCTTATGCCAGTTGAAGTTGAAGAAATGCATCTCCTTTTTCGTGGCAAAATCCAGTTGTGGGTGTGCCTTTACATACTGTACAAAAGAAGAAGTGCCACACTTTTGAGCACCGATGAGCAGAAAATCTATACGCTTGCCAAACATGCCGCGCAAATTACCGAAATAGCCGGTATACGCAAGCTCAGGAAATTCTTCCCCAGGCACGTGCGCCTTTGGTCCGGCCCTGTATGGTGCTGTTCAGTGCCTGATGTTTCGGTAAACGCAACTTGGGGTCTTCTTCCAGTATGCGCTGGGCGGCCTGTCTTGCCTGTCCCAGAAGCGCCCCGTCTTTACCTACATCGGCCATTTTAAGGTTGAGCAGGCCGCTTTGCCGGGTGCCCATCAGATCACCGGGGCCGCGCAATTTCATATCCGTATCGGCTATTTCAAAACCGTCATTGGTACGCACCATGGTGCTGATACGGGTTTTTGCTTCTTTAGAGAGCTTATGGCCTGTCATAAGCAAGCAATAGGATTTTTCAGCCCCACGTCCCACGCGTCCCCTCAGTTGGTGCAGTTGGCTAAGGCCAAAACGCTCGGCGCTTTCGATCACCATTACGGAGGCGTTGGGTACGTTTACGCCTACTTCGATAACGGTGGTGGCTACCATAATATGTGTTTCGCCTTTTACGAAGCGGTTCATCTCAAATTCTTTATCTCCGGCTTTCATCCGGCCATGTACAATGCTTACCTGGTAGTCGGGCATGGGAAAAGCGCGTACTATGCTCTCGTAGCCATCGGTAAGGTCTTTGTAATCCATGGCCTCAGATTCTTCAATAAGCGGGTAAACTACGTATACCTGGCGTCCTTTGGCTATTTCTTCTTTCATAAAGCCAAATACTTTTAGGCGGTTGCTGTCGTATTGATGGACCGTTTTTATGGGTTTGCGCCCCGGGGGCAATTCGTCAATAAGGGAAATATCCAGATCGCCGTACACTGCCATGGCCAGCGTGCGCGGAATAGGAGTGGCCGTCATCACTAATATGTGGGGGGGGAGTGTGTTCTTTTTCCAGAGTTTGGCCCGTTGCGCTACACCAAAGCGATGCTGCTCGTCTACCACGGCTAATCCCAGATTCCGGAACGTTACTTTTTCCTCGATCAGCGCATGCGTGCCGATGAGGATGTGCAGACTGCCTTCTTCAAGCGCCTGGTGGATGCCTTTGCGTTCCGCAGCTTTTACCGAGCCCGTAAGCAGGGCTACGTTCAGGTCCATTTGCGCCAGGAGGCTGCTGATCCCCTGGTAATGCTGCGTAGCCAGTATTTCGGTGGGTGCCATCAGGCAGGCCTGGAAGCCGTTGTCTATAGCCAATAGCATGCTCATCAGGGCAACGATGGTTTTTCCACTGCCCACATCGCCCTGTACCAGCCGGTTCATATGGCCTCCGTGCATTACGTCTCGCCTGATCTCTTTGAGCACGCGCTTTTGTGCACCTGTTAAGGCAAAAGGCAGTACCTCTTCGAAAAAACGACTGAAATGCGTTCCTACTTCAGCGAAAGCGTAGCCTTTAAACTGCTGTTTATGCATTTGCTTCTGGTGTACCATTTCCATCTGCAAAAAGAAGAACTCATCAAATTTAATGCGTTGGCGAGCCGCTTCGAGGCGTTCTGTATTTTGCGGAAAGTGCACTTCAAAATAGGAGGCTTCGCGTCCGGCCAGGTGAAAGGCCTGGCGTATTTCCGGGGGGTAGAATTCGGGCAAACTCCCTTTGAGTTGCGGGAGTAAGGTTCTTATAAGCCTGGCGATGCCTTTTGTGTTAAGCCCCTGGCGGGTCAATTTGTCTGTAGATGAATAAATGGGTTGCAGTCCTTTGAGGGGGCTTGCCTTAAATTCGCTGAGGAGCTCCAGCTCAGGGTGCGGAAAGCTGTACCGCCCGTTAAAGGAATTGGGCTTACCGAAAAGTACATAGGGCACATCCAATTGTAAGGCGTTTTTAAGAAAGCGGGCTCCCTGAAACCAAACCAGTTCCATGCTTCCGGTATCGTCTTCAAATTGCCCCACCAGCCTTTTGCTGCGCCCTTTCCCGGCTACCTCCTGCAGTTGGGTGATCTTACCGATCACCTGTACCTCGGCAGCCGAACCGCTTATTTCATTGAGCTTGTAAAAACGGGAACGGTCTACGTAGCGAAATGGGTAGAGGTGTAGCAGATCGCCAAAGGTGAAGACCTGCAGCTCCTTTTTGAGTGTCTCGGCCTTGGAAGGGCCTACACCTTTTAGGTATTCAATGGGAGAATGGAGTAAATGATCGGGCACCTTGCAAAGCTAACGGAAGCCAGGATTAGATAAAAATAGAGACGAGCGGTCTATCTTTTTGTACGTATATAGAGGCGGTAATGTTCCAGGTTCAGGCCTGTTGCCGTATAGGGGGAAAGCTTTTTGGTATGGGCACATTCCGGTGCCTGCACCAGGTACTTGTATGTGTGCGGATGTTTGCGCGCCAGGCTCACCTGCCCATAACGTTGAAAGTATGCATGCAGGCTCCATTCCCTGGAAAGCTCCGGGCATACCCCAATGGTTTTTCCCTCCCCGGTAAAGGAAATGATGGCTTGTGTATCCCTGATCTTTTCCCGGTCGCGCCCTATGCTCCCTGCAAAATACACGGAAAGGCAAATGGCTGTGGCCAGGAATGCAAAGGTGCCGTAGCGAAAAAGGGAATGCGCTTTTGCCCCCCAGGTACTCAAAAGTGCAGAAAACAGGGGCAGCAGCAAAAGCCCCAACGCCAAAGCAAAAAAGGGGTATACACTCAGGATGTAAAAGCCGCGCTGTTTGAGACTTACCATAATGGGCAATACACCGGACAGGCTCAACAGCAGAAGCGCCAGGGCGGGTTTTTTATAGGCGGCTTGCATTTCCCGAAGCGCAATACCCCTAAGCCTGGTGATGAGCAGCAAAACCCCGCCCAGCAGCAAAGCTGGCAGGATACCGCTTGCAAAGTTTCCTAGTATGGCAAAACGGCTACTCACCGTTTGTACGTGCTGTATGCTGTTTACTACCTGCTTATTGAAATAGCTTTCCAGGTTAAACGCGGCATCGGGAGAAAGCCCGGTGCAGAGCCATAAGGGCAGCAGGGTGAAGGCGCACAGGAGCACGGTATTGACGCACATATGCACAAAGCTTTTTCGCTGCAAAACCAGCCAAAAGAAAAAGGGAGCGCTCCAAATGTAGAGGGCAAAAAAACCTTTTGACAAAAAAGCCAGGGAGAGGGCCAGCCCGGCCAGCAAGAGAAAGAGCACACGCTTTTTTTGGGTGCTCTTCAGGTAAAAAAGCACCGCCAGGTTGGTAAAGATCATCATGGTGTTCTCTAACATATTGTTGGCGCAGGCCCAGCTGGTAATGGGTACAGCAACCCAGAGCAGCAGGGGAATCCATCCCATGGTATTGCCGTTTGTGAGCTGTTTCCAGATGCTGACGAGCACAAAGCCGCTTACAAAAAAGGCGGCCAGGGCATAGAAGCGCTCTACTAAAAACGAATCGCCAAAAAGCCAAAACCAGGTGCTTTGCACGCCCAGGGCCAGGGGAGGGTGCTCAAAGAACGGGTTGAACAAGGTTTGGGTGTATACCGGTTGCCAGAAACTGCCTATGCCCTGTGCCATATTGCGGGCCACAGAAGCGTAGATCACCCCATCCAGGAACATGCCTTTCGAAAAAAGCGTGGGGGCGCATAGCAGCAGAAACAAGGCTACAACAAATAAGTAGCCATACCCCTGCTTTGTGTGTGTGCTGCTCATGGTGAAAACGGGTTTGGAGGGGGTTGCGGGCTGCCCAATAGTTCGCGCACCATTTGAAAGGGCTTTGTATAGTTCAGTTGCTGGTAATCTACCTCTTTATAAGGAGGCCAGAAAAAGCGGTTAATGGCCATAGCCAGCTTATGGGTAGGCAATCCCTGGTGTTTGTGCAATTTTTCAGCCAGGGAGAGCGCACAATAGCGATCGATCAGGACCTGGTTTTGTGGGATGCGCTTGAGGTAAACAGAGCTGTTTAGGTCTGCATACACCAGGCAGTACGCTTTGTGGCGCATCATATAGCGGTGAAAAGGGGCCAGCTCCACTTTGTTGACCATGCTTACATAGGTAAAACGATCGAGACTATCCAGAAGGGAGAAGAATTCAAGGCCGCTTCCCGTGATGCGGCCGGGCTCCACATAAGCGAGCTGTACATTTTCTATGAAACGGGGTTCAAAGATGTCGAGGTCGCGCAGGTCGATATAGGTTTTAAAGCCCTCTATGCGCCACAACATATAAGAAGAGGCAAAATAGTCTACAAAGCCATTCCCGCTTACGTTGTTTTCGGCAAGAAAAGCAGCCGCCCCAATGGGGTTCCGGTTCGGATCAACACGCAGCCCGTATTTTTCACGGGGGAGAAAACGCGCGTAAAAACGACCGGAGCCTACCGAAAGGTAAATGCCTATGGCCAGGGCAGCCGTAGCCCAGGTCATGAATTTTCCGTTGCTCTTTCCGGCCAGCAGGTGGGCGGAAAGTGGAAAGGCGGCAAAGAGCGCAAAGGGAATATTGCGGTAAGCGCTAAACCCCAGGTAGAGCAGTGCGAGTACCACCAGTACATAGCCCATTCCCAGGCGAAAAAAAACGGCTCTTTGCTTTTTGTAAAGCCTGTAGAGGCCCAATAGGGCTGATGCTACAAAGGCAAGCTGCAGATAGCCTGCCAGTTGCCAGTATTCTTTGCTCTTAAAGTCAAAGAGTTCGGTAGTAAATTTATTGCTGCCCAGTTGGCTATAGATCTCAACCGGGTGCAGGATCATTTGCACGCCAGAAGGGTGTATGGCTGTGCTCAGCACAGCCAAAAGGGAAACCACGGCTATGGTGCGCAGCTCTTTAACGGTATATCGCCGGTGTTGCTTAAAAACAAAATGTTGAAAAAAGAGACCTGTGTTAAAGAGCAGGAGCAACACCATGCCCACCCCGTATCCTTCGTGCATATTGGTCCAGCCCAATTGCAGCGGGATAAAGAGGTAAAGCAAGCGGGTGCTGGGCTTTGCCGACAGGCGGAGAAAGAGGTAGAGAAAAATACAGGTATAGAGGTGGCTCATCATTTCGGGCCTTCCGTTGAGGCGAAAGGCCCACCCGCAATACAATAGGAGCAGGCAAAACAGGGCAGCTTGCCGGCCGGCCCCGGGGGGAAGTTTTGCCAAAGTGTTGAACTGCCTGAGGCTGGCCAGGAGGACCCCCAAAACGGCCAGGGAAACCAGGATCTGTAGCAGCAGGACCAACTCGGGCGAAAAGAGCTGGCTTAGCCCGGCCATAAGCACTTCCGTAAGCCATTTCACATTGATCCACTCCGTACCGGCATAGGTGTACGAAAAAACATCTGTTTTGGGTACCGCGCCTTTTTCCAGGATGTAGGCCCCTGTTCTTATCTGCCACCACACATCGGGCTCTCCCATATGGCGTATGCAAAAAAGTATGGCTACCAGCACTAGCAGTACGGTGTTTATCCGGGCCAAAAGGGAAGGTATACGGCGCATGCGCGGTTTAGGGATTGCGTTTGTACGACCAAAGTAAGGCTTTAGGAGGGATGCGCAAGTATACCGTTAACCGTCTTTGCTCATAGGATACTTAGACCCCCGTTCATAATCTACCGTAAAGCTTCTGCGTAGTGGGTTGGTTAGTGTTTTAAGCTTATTGTTTTTTCGCAGGCGGACATTAGGTTACGGTAAGATCACCATCCCGGTCGGTGTCCGCATTTCTGCAGGATACGCTTTACCCCATCGGGCACGACACCATAGCACACACCATTTTTTATTAACCTAGGAAAGCTTTTGGGATCTTACACCATTTCAGTATCCAAAGAATAGCACCTACCTTTACCCCTGATTATAGCTAAACAAGCATGCAGGCCGAAATTATTGCCATTGGCGATGAAATACTGATCGGGCAAACCATAGACACCAATTCCAGTTTTATAGCCGCACAACTCAATGCACAGGGCATTGAAGTAAAGCAAAAGCGCGTGGTATCCGATGACAGGGAAAGCATCCTGGAGGCATTGGAGCGGGTCCACCCTCAGAGCCGGTTGGTATTTATGACCGGGGGCCTGGGGCCAACCAAAGACGACATTACCAAACAGACCTTGAATGAGTACTTCGAAGGGGAACTGCTGTACCGGCCCGAAGTATTTACCCACATAACGGCACTCTTCAAATCGCTAAACCGGGTGCCTTCCGCACTGAACAAGAGCCAGGCTTACCTGCCCAGTGTTTGCACACCAATACCCAATGCCTTAGGCACCGCTTCAGGGATGCGTTTTGAACGAAAAGGGGTATATTATTTTTCCTTGCCTGGCGTGCCTTATGAAACCGAACGCCTGGTGGAAAAGGAGATCATTCCCTGGATAAACCATACCCTGCAGAAGGGCACTGTAGTACACAAAACGACCTTGACGCAAGGGGTGCCCGAAAGTGAATTGGCAGAATTGCTTACCGAATGGGAAAACAATTTGCCGGAGTGGTTGCACCTGGCTTACCTGCCTTCAGCCGGCATGGTGAAATTGCGCTTGTCCTCTTACGACCAGCCACCGGCACTTGCACAAAAACAGATCGAGGAAGAATTTGCGAAACTACCTTCAATCTTAGGAGATATTCTCTTTGGAGAAGACGCCAACACCCTGCAGGAAGTCATCGGGTGGGAGCTCGGCAAAAGGAATATGACTGTAAGCACGGCCGAAAGCTGTACCGGAGGCTACATAGGCCACTTGATCACTTCTGTTTCGGGGAGCTCCACCTATTATATGGGTAGCGTGGTAAGCTATTCTAACGAGGCAAAGCGGGATCTTTTGGGGGTAAACGGGCAGCTCATTGCAACCCATGGGGCAGTATCGGAAGAGGTGGTGCGGGCCATGGCGGAAGGAGCCCGGCAAAAACTCCGTACGGATTTTGCCCTGGCCACAAGCGGTGTGGCGGGTCCTACGGGCGGAACGGCACAAAAACCGGTGGGCACCGTATGGATTGCTATTGCCGGGCCGGACTTTGTAAAGGCGCGCAAATTCAGTTTCGGGAGGAACAGGGAGCGCAATATCCGGAAGTCTGCTTTAATGGCCCTGGACTGGCTGAGAAAGGAGGTGCAAAAAATAAAGTAGCGGTATTGCGGAGCTTAAAAAGATTCTATACTTTTGCAAACCAATTTTTTTAACGAGTAGAGCACTATGTCAAGAGTTTGTGAATTAACGGGAAAAAAGGCGATTACAGGCAATAACGTTTCTTTCTCCAACAAGAAGAACAAAAGAAAATTCAACGTAAACCTTACTAAAAAGCGTTTCTACTTGCCCGAAGAAGACCGTTGGATTACTTTAAAAGTATCTACTTCGGCAATTAAAAACATTAACAAGAAAGGGATCAACGCGGTTTTAAAAGAAGCCCGCGAAAAAGGATTTCTTACTAAATAACGGATAATTAAGGGAAGCAATGGCCAAGAAAGGAAACAGAGTACAGGTGATAATGGAGTGCACAGAGCACAAAGAGAGTGGTATGCCTGGTACTTCACGTTACATTACCACTAAAAACAAAAAGAACTCACCCGACCGTTTGGAGTTGAAAAAGTACAACCCCGTGTTAAAACGGAAGACTGTACACAAAGAGATTAAGTAATTCCTTAATACCATTAAGACATGGCAAAGAAAGTAGTAGCAACACTAAAAAAAGGCGATTCTGCCTCTTTCACCAAAGTAGTTAAAATGGTGAAAAGCGATAAAACAGGCGCCTATACTTTTGAAGAGAAGATCGTGAACAAGGATGCAGCGAACGATTTCTTTAAATAAGTAACCCGTATTTTGACGTATAGCAAAAGCGGCATTCGTGAGGATGCCGCTTTTTTTATTCCTCACGCAAATCAGCTTTAGCACGTTTGTTGTAAGGACATATGTGCAGTAAGATTTAGGATATTTGCAGTTTTAAAAACCATAGCAAATGAGTTTTTTTAAAAACCTGTTTTCGAAAGAAAAGAAAGAACAGCTGGATCAGGGGCTGGAAAAGACCAAGGAGAGCGTTTTTTCGAAACTTGGCCGTGCTGTAGCCGGCAAAAGTAAGGTGGATGAGGAAGTGCTGGACAAGCTGGAGGAAGTGCTCATTACTTCTGATGTAGGCGTAAGCACCACCCTTAAGATCATCGAGCGGATCGAGGCCCGTGTGGCAAAAGACAAATACTTAGGCACAAATGAGTTAAATAGCATACTTAAAGAAGAGATTGCCGGTTTGCTGGCGGAACGGGAAGGAGACGAAAGGGAAGCATTTTCTCTTCCCGTGGATAAGAAGCCCTATGTGATCATGGTGGTTGGGGTGAATGGGGTAGGCAAAACCACCACCATTGGTAAGCTGGCACATCAGTTCAAGGAAAACGGCAAAAGTGTGGTTCTGGGTGCTGCGGATACATTCCGGGCAGCGGCGGTAGATCAACTTACCGTTTGGAGCGAGCGGGTTAACGTGCCTATAGTAAAACAAGCTATGGGAAGCGACCCCGCCTCTGTAGCTTATGACACCCTGCAATCGGCCATTGCCCAGGAAGCAGATGTGGTGTTGATCGACACGGCCGGCCGCCTGCACAATAAGGTAAACCTGATGAACGAGTTGGGCAAAGTGAAAAGGGTAATGCAAAAGTTGATACCGGATGCCCCTCACGATGTAATGTTGGTACTCGATGCCTCTACCGGGCAAAATGCTATTGAGCAAGCCAAGGCATTTACCAAAGCAACCGAAGTAACCTCATTGGCCCTGACCAAACTTGACGGTACCGCTAAAGGTGGTGTGGTTATTGGCGTGTCTGATGAGTTTAACATTCCCGTACGCTACATCGGGGTAGGGGAAGGCATTCATGACTTACAGCCTTTTAACCGGGTAGCGTTCGTGGAAAGCCTCTTTGGCTAAAGTCGTTGACCTTATGAAACACGGTTTGTTCATTTTTCTTCTGTTGTTGGGTATAGGTGGTAAGGCGCAGGACGAGTTGCTGCGAAAATTAACCAGTGAGGTGCCTGATTGCGAGCTACTGGATCAAAACGCTATGCAGCTGATCCCCAGCTACGTTGAAGAAGGTAAAATGGATAGTGCCCTGGCTGCCTATGCATATTGGGATAAGCATTGCCCTAATTACTATGTGTTGAGCTTCAGACTTTTGCTGGCCATTAAGTACGATTCTTTGGCCTCTTTAAACGATCTTTTGCAAGACCTTGAGTTTATAGACTGGTATGCCGGGCGGCATTTCCTGGACGGACGCCCTTTCGATAAGCCAGAAACGCGTTACACTGAACCGGACCTACCCTGGTACGAACGTCAAATGAGCCCGGCCGAAAGAACGTATTGGAACTTTATAAGGGGGCAAGCAGAAATGGAAAGCCGGAGGCTTAATAAAGGGGCATGGCCCTATTTAATGGCCAGGTTTCTGGCCCATGACGAACAACCTCTTTTTGAGGCCTTAGAAAAGGAACAAATACAAGTGCCGGTTACTATGCACCGGAATTATAAGGATATGGAACGGGAGGAGATGAACAAGCCCCGGGCAGAAGCAGGTGTTTATGGGGTGGCTTGGCTGCCTCAAGGAAACCTGGCTACTTTGGGGATACATCCAGGTGCGGGGCTGCGGGTGGGCTTTTCAAAAAACCTTTGGCGCGCTATGCTCAACCTGAATTTTAACTTTTTGCGCAGTGCCAATGCGTATCGTGTACTGCAGGCAGATACACCTTTTACCACTTCGTACTTTTTAGGCTCGTACGTGGGTGGGGAGTTTGGAAGAGTGTTGTACTATTCCCAAAAACATGAATGGGCGGCCCATGTCGGAGTGGCTTATCACGGTATTCAGGCCACTGAAAATACCGCTCCGGAAGAAGAAGCCAGTAATGCCATACACCTCAACAGCCTCGACCTGAATGCAGGCCTGGAGTATCGCTACTATTACAGCAAAACCTCTTTTTTTGGTCTGGGAGCCGTTTATCATTACAATACTTTTTCCAACGAGATTGACAACAGCTTAGATGGAAATTCCATAAGCCTGAGGTTGATCTGGGGCTTTTCCAGTGGAACCTCATCTTATACAGGGAGTAATAATTTTGGACTTAGATAACAGGAGTATGAGGACAAAGCGCATTAAAAAGAATAAGATCAACATCATTACGATGGGGTGTTCTAAGAACATTTATGACAGTGAGGTTTTGATGGGGCAATTGAAGGCAAACGGAAAGGAAGTAACCCATGAAGCTGCCCCCGAAGAGGAAGGGAATGTGATCGTGATCAATACCTGTGGCTTTATAGACAATGCCAAGCAGGAGTCCATTGATACGATCCTGGAATATGTAGGCAAAAAAGAAAAAGGAGAAGTAGACAAAGTGTTTGTAACCGGTTGCTTATCCGAGAGGTATAAACCGGAGCTACAAGCCGAAATTCCTGATGTTGATCAGTATTTCGGCACACGTGAACTGCCCCAACTCCTTAAAGCCCTGCGGGCAGATTACAAGCGTGAACTTGTGGGGGAACGGCTTACCACCACTCCCCGGCATTATGCTTACCTGAAGATCTCTGAGGGCTGCGACCGTCCGTGTAGTTTTTGCGCTATTCCCTTAATGCGGGGCGGACACAGGTCGACCCCCATTGAAGAATTGGTTGCGGAAGCAAAAAGTCTTGCAGCAAAGGGGGTGCGGGAACTCATACTTATCGCGCAGGACCTCACTTACTATGGCCTGGACCTGTATAAAAAACGGGAATTGGCCCGTTTGCTCCGTGCCTTGGTAAAAGTAGAAGGGATTGACTGGATTCGCTTGCATTACCTTTTTCCCACGGGTTTCCCTGAGGAGGTATTGGATGTGATCCGGGAAGAGCCTAAGCTTTGCAACTATATAGACATCCCCTTACAACACATCAGTGACCCGGTTTTGAAATCCATGCGCAGGGGTACTACCATGCAGAAAACAAACCGCATTCTTCGTTTAATGCGTGAGAAAGTGCCGGGTATAGCCATCCGTACTACGCTTATCGTTGGGTACCCGGGTGAAACGGAAGAAGACTTTGAGACCCTCAAGCAATGGGTTAAGGACATGCGCTTTGAGCGTTTGGGTTGCTTTACCTACAGCCACGAAGAAAATACACATGCACACAACCTGGAAGATGATGTGCCTCAAAAGGTGAAGGAAGCCAGGGCTGCGGAGATCATGGCTTTACAACAGGAAATATCTGCTGACCTGAACCGGCAAATGGTAGGGAAACGCTATACAGTTATGGTAGACCGGAAAGAAGGCCCTATGTATGTAGCACGCACACAATACGACTCTCCTGATGTAGACAACGAAGTGCTCATTCAGGCAGAATTTTTGCGTATCGGAGATTTTGCGGAAGTCGAGATCACAGATGCTACAGACTATGACCTGGTTGGCCGGTTAATTACCGAGCACGCCAGCCTAAGCTAACGTGAATAATGTTTAAGAATAAAATAGCAGAATTTTGTCATGTCGAGTGAATTTTCGGAGAAAATTTGTATTTGTCCCCAACAATGTTGGCGGATCGAGACAGGCAAAATGACTTGTTTTCGATACATCACGCCTGTGGCGTGACACTCAAACTGACAGCATTTTGCTTATCCATTATCCACGTTAAGCTAAAGAATGTGCTTTTGATTGAAGGCAGCCATCTTTAACGCGGCCACAGCACATTCAACGCCTTTGTTGCCATGTTTACCACCCGCACGATCTATGCTTTGTTGCTTGTTGTTGTCGGTTAACACACAAAAGATCACCGGGGTATTGTATGCCATGTTGAGCTGCATTACTCCTTGTGTAACTCCTTGACACACAAAATCGAAATGACGTGTTTCTCCCTGTATGACCGTACCGATCACGATCAGGGCATCGTACTTTTCCTGCTGGCAAAGCAGCTTTGCCGCATAGGGCAATTCAAAAGTACCCGGCACATCCACACGCGTGATCTGCGCCTCTGAAGCACCACAGGCCAATAAGGTTTGCCGCGCTCCGCTATACAGTTTTTCCGTGATTTCTCTATTCCATTCGGCTACTACAAGGCCAAAATGCTTACCGGAGGCGTCCGGTAATTCAGCAGGATCAAAAGCCGAAAGGTCAGTGCCGGAAGTGGCCATTAGCCTTGCATTTGAGCTTCTATCCGGGCTATAGACTTATCTATAGAAGCCGCTTCAAGAGAGGCGCCGAATTCTTTTTTAATGCGCATCAGGTGCGCTTTGGCCTTTTCAAACTCTCCTTGCTGTTCGGCAACCATGGCGGCTTTTTGCAGGTAAATGGGTACTACAAAGGAGTTTTCCTCGCCCGAAACGGCTTTTTCGTAGTATTCCAGCGCCTCCCCGGACTGACCGAGTTCTAAAAAGGCGTCTCCGATGGCTCCGGTAGCGATTACAGAGAGAATGGGATCGTCTGCGCTAAAAGCATCCAGGTGCGCAATGGCTTCTTCATAGTTCCCAAGATTTAGGTAAGCTACTCCTGCATAATAATGTGCCAGGTTTCCCGCTTTGGTATTCCCGTACTCTTCCGCTATCTCTAAAAAACCCATATTGCCCGCATAACCATCCAGGGCAGCCTGCAGGGAATCTTGCGCGAAGCTCTGCTGGGCATAGAAAATAGACTCCTGCGCTTCTTGCTCACGCGGCTCCTGGTAAAATTTTACATAGGCAAAATACCCACCAATAAGTACAAAAAGAGCGATGGCCACAATGGATATGGTCTGTTTGTTTTCTTCAAAAAACTTTTCGGCCTTACTGAAGGTCTGGCCTACGTCCACCAATACTTCGTCTTCTCCGTGCTTTTTATCTTTTGCCATTTGTAAATCAGCGTTTTTCTTTAAGAGGCGCAAAAATAATTTTTTTTTCCACGTGAACCACATTCGTAATGCATTGCTTAAGCCTTAATTTATCCTGTTCGTATGCAGATACACTCTCTCCACGTTTTTCATTTCAAAAATTGGGAAGAAGCGCACTTCAGCTTTAGCCCGAAGATTAACTGTTTTGTGGGGCCTAACGGCAGTGGAAAAACCAATGTCTTGGATGCGCTGCATTACCTGTCGACCACTAAAAGCTACTTAAACGCGATAGACGGGCAGAACATAAAAGATGAAGAGCCCTTTATGATGCTGGAAGCTACTGTGCTCAAACATGAACGCGACCACCACCTGTATTGTGCTTTGAGGCGTGGGCAAAAGAAAGTGTTTAAAAAGGATAAAAAAGAATATGAACGCCTGGCCGATCACATCGGGCAATTTCCGTGTGTGGTGATCTCACCCTATGACCGGGACCTCATTACCGAGGGCTCTGAGACCAGGCGTAAGTTCATGGATGGTGTGATCGCACAATCAGACCCGCTCTACCTCGATACGCTTCTCAAGTACAATAAGGTAGTGGCACAGCGCAACGCCTTACTCAAGTACTTTGCCGCCAATCATACCTTTGATGGGGATAACCTGTCGGCTTTTGACTTTCAGATGGATCAGCTTTCAGCGTATTTGTTTGATAAACGCCTGGAGTTTACGAAGCAGCTGGCGGAGCGCCTGGATTTTTACTACAAGTGGCTCGCTAAGGACGAAGAACAGGCGGGCCTGGAGTATAAGTCGCAACTTCACGAAAGCAGGCTGAGTGACCTGCTCAAAGAGCATCTGGCAAAAGATAAGCTGAACCAATATACAGGGGTAGGCCCGCATAAGGATGACCTGGTTTTTTTACTGGGAGACAAGCCCATGAAAAAATTTGGCTCGCAAGGACAGCAGAAATCTTTTTTAATAGCGCTTAAACTCGCACAGTACGAATTCATACGCGCCCGGCAACAAACAAACCCCATCCTCTTACTCGATGATATTTTTGATAAATTGGATGAGCAACGCGTTGCGCAATTGGTACACCTTGTAGGTGACGAGCAGTTTGGCCAGATCTTCATTACAGATACCCACGAGGAGCGCACAGCTGCTTTGATAGAAGAAGTCAACGCGAAAGCAAGGATCTTTAAAGTTAAAAACGGAGGGCTCTATGAAGGAGAATGAGCAAAGAGCAGGGCAACTGATCAAAGCCTTTTTGAAGCAATACCGCTTGGATGATAAGTATACCGAGCGGGAAATTTACGCAAGGTGGGAGGAACTGGTAGGCTCCGCCATAAACAATAGAACGATTAAAGTGCGCTACAACAATGGCTATTTAATGGTGTATCTAAATTCTTCTACTTTGAGGGCTGAGTTGGGCATGCGCAAGAGTGAACTTTTGGAGCGCATCAATCAGAGGCTCAGAGAGAAGGTGGTCAAAGACATTTCATTCAAATAAAAAAGCGGCCGAAAAGCCGCTTTTACTAAACTTCAATAGTTTTAACCACCTGCCTGATCAGTACCTGGAACGGGTGCTGAAAAAGAAATTTCCTTCAATTTCCGCGTTTTCATCAGAGTCACTGCCATGGATGGCATTGGCGGAAATAGATTTGGCGTATAGCTTACGGATGGTACCTTCTGCTGCCTCCTCAGGGTTGGTGGCTCCAATCAGTGTGCGAAAATCTGACACAGCATTTTCTTTTTCAAGGATAGCAGCCACGATTGGTCCCGAGGTCATATAATCCACCAATTCTCCAAAAAACGGACGTTCCTTATGGATGGCATAAAACTGTTCAGCGTCATTCCTGGAAAGCTGTGTTTGAACCATAGCAGCTATGCGAAAGCCAGCGCTGTTTATTTTTTCTAGTATAGCCCCTGTATTGCCAGCTTCTACGGCATCAGGTTTTAACATGGTGAACGTCTTGTTGGTAGCCATTTTGCAATTATGTTTAAAGTTAAAAACCGGCCCGCGAAAGTAAGAAGTAAAGTGCTTTGCTATGTTAATCCCGGATGAATTTTACTTAGGATGATACATATTCGCTATTTTTTCCGAACCTTTGTCTATCTGGCGGGTTTGTCAGACAAGTGCTGTCGCAGCATGTAAATATTAATAACTAGATTACATTATGAAAAAAATGAAAATGTTGGCCTTAGGCCTGTTAGGTGCAAGTTTCTTTGCATTTACTTCATGTTCACCCGATGATGACGATGAGGTGTTCCCCAGACCAAATTTGACTATTACGGCTTCTACGGCTACTATAACGGGCGATGCCAACGGAGACATTGAGATTGGCTCTAATGAAACGGTTAGTTTTACCATTCAGGGCGCTTCAGCAGGAGGAACCCGCCTGAAATCCATCGCCTTGACGGTGAGTGGAGTAAACCCAGTGAATGTTATTCCCAATACAAGCGAAGGCTACGATCTCAATGACATTGCCAACCTGGATAATGCAGACGAAGACCTTTACAATGATGTGTTGACCATAGACGGTGTTTTCTTTTCTCAGGAGGGAGTAACGAACTTCCGTTTCACCTTGACGGATGACAGGGATCAAAGTCAGGTAGTAGACATTGCCGTAACCGTAAATGATCCTACTCCCCTGGCAAATGAAAAAATAGGAGCCTTTTTCCATGTTGAAGGAAGTTTGCAAGGCGCCTATGATCTCGTAGCAGCTACTCCGGTACCGGGTGCACCGGGTGCAGATGTTACCGTTCAGGACATGAGAAACACCGATGGAGTTGGCGAAACGTTCACAGGAAAATGGACGGCAGGGAATGCTACGGCCTATGTAAAAGACAATAGCTATGACTATGACAATGCTACGGAAGAGTCTGCTTTAGCTGCTTATGCTGCGGGCACGGCCAGCCAGAATGTAAATAACCCTTTGGTGGGTGATATTTACATCGCTAAGTTGCGTGGAGGGGATGAGTATGCCGTTGTAAAAATTACTAATGTAGACCCTCTTGACAATACCTGCCAATGTGTAAACAGGGGTAAAATCGAGTTTGACTTTAAAAAGAAATAGAATCCTATTTACCGAATACAAGGCCTCCTGGTGCATACCAGGAGGCTTTTTGCTTTAAAGACAACATATGAAATTAGATATACTCGCTTTTGGTGCGCATCCGGACGATGTGGAAATTAGTGCAGGCGCCACTTTAGCCAAACAAGCGGCCCTGGGCTATAACGTTGGAATAGTAGACCTTACCCAGGGGGAAATGGGCACCAGGGGCACAGCAGCGCTCAGGTTGGAAGAAGCGCAAAAGGCAGCCGAAATTATGGGCGTAACCGTGCGTGAAAACCTCCGCTTCAGGGATGGGTTCTTTGAAAATGATGAAGCACATCAACTGGAGGTGATCAAAAAGATCAGGAAATACCGTCCGCAGATGATCCTGGCAAATGCGCCTGCAGACCGGCACCCGGACCATGGGCGCGCGGCCGAGTTACTGCGTGTGTCTTGCTTTTTGGCCGGTTTGCGAAAAATAGAAACCGTGGATGAGGAGGGTAATCCACAGGAAGCCTACCGGCCCAATCTATTGCTCCAGTATATCCAGTTCCAAAACCTTACTCCTGGTATTATCCTTGACGTGAGCGGCTTTATGGATAAAAAGATGGCCGCTATAAAAGCATATGGATCACAGTTTTACGACCCAAAAAGCAAAGAGCCCAAAACGGTGATCAGCAGCAAAGGCTTCCTGGACAGTATTGAATACCGTTCCCGCGACATGGGGCGACTTATCGGTTCAGCACACGGGGAAGGTTTCGTAAGCCCTCAGGATATAGGGGTTTCGGATATTATGTGCCTGCATTCAGTGCGTTGAGATACAGGGCATTTAATTGAGCACCGATCGCCTCCATGCCGTACTTGTTGTGCGCATCTTTTGATATGGATAAAGGTCGGTATTGGGGTTTACTCCGGATCATTTTTTCCAAAGCCTCTGCGAAAGCTTCCTCATCGCGGGCCGGACACAACAAGCCATTGCTGCGGTTTACTTCTTCCGGAATGCCGCCTACGTTGCTGCTTAGAACCGGTATTCCACAGCATAGAGCTTCTAAAATGACACAGGGCTGATTTTCAAAGTGGCTGAAGAGCACAAAACAATCTGCCTTCTGCATATGCCTGGCTACACCATCGCTCTGCTGTGGCCCGATCAACGTTATGTCTTTTTCAGGAAGCCCTATGGCCTTTACCTTACGTTTAAGGTTCTCCAGGTTTCCATCGCCTCCAATCCACAAACGAAAAGGTATTTGCTTTTCTTCCAGTCGCTTAAATCCCTGTAATAGTCCGGTTATATTTTTGGAACGCTCTTCTAAAGTAGAGATATGCAGGAAGGTGAAAGCCTCCCCTTCAGGTACTGACGGCTCCTGAACGGGTGGTTTAAATACGCTAGTATCTACCACATTGGAAACCTTCTGCATGCTTATCCCTGGTGCAAAATGTTTGATGGCCCGCCCCAGGTGCTGAGAGACGGGCAATACCATGTAGCTTTTACGCAAGGCTTTCCTGGTGAGCCATTTAGAAAAAGCATTCCACCGATACCCGGAGACGGGGTGATAGCCCGAGAAGTGCTCGGTAATAAGCAGAGGCAGCTTTAAGTTTAAAGCAAATAAAGCGGCAGGGTACACCACATGCAGGTGCACAAGCTGGGGTGTAAAACCTTCTGCCAACAGTTTCTGATACCCCTTTTTCAGGGCTTTGTGATAACTAAGCAGGGGTAATTGTTTGCGGTAGTATACCCGTATTTCATTTACGCCCTTTTCTTCGGACCATTCTACGCGTTCTCTCTCAGAGGGATGTGCACTTAAAGAAGCTACTTGGTGGTATTGCGCTGCGGCTTGCGCATGGCGTTGTATAAAATTTCCCAGAAAAGAATCATGCTCACTTGGATACCAACTGCAGATAAAAAGGATACGCGCCTTTTGCATAAGGCAAAGATGCTAAAAGAAAAACGGGGAGAAAAGAAACGAAAAACCCCGCTTTTGAGGGCGGGGTTTAAAAAGGGTGGAAGATGGGTCTCGAACCCACGACCTCCTGAACCACAATCAGGCGCTCTAACCAACTGAGCTACAACCA
Source organism: Owenweeksia sp. (assembly GCA_028285465.1). GTDB lineage: Bacteria > Bacteroidota > Bacteroidia > Flavobacteriales > Schleiferiaceae > JANQPD01. The sequence goes on from JANQPD010000008.1 coordinate 22,730, forward strand.
CCATTTATCCATTTCTGAAAAATGGGCTGCAAATATAAAGATAAAATATACCGCTACAAGAAAAATAAGGTGCCGCCTACAAGATATTTTAAGGCTTTTTTGCGCCCCGTTTTTCCCGGAGCCTGTTGAGCAAGGCACGGTGGAAGTCATGCTCCGCCTTGAATAGCATCGCCACCTTTTTTATAGGCAAAACTTTTTTGAAGCGCTGCATATACTTCTCCCTTAGGTCGATGAGTGCCCGTTGTTTGGCAATTTCTTCTTCCATAAGTTTTTCAATTTCCGTGTCGTCCATCTCTTCAAAGCGGTTGTGCCCGGCACCGTGTCCCAGGAATTCTCCCATGCGTTTACCGTGTATTTTTCGTTCGGCATTTTTGAACTCATCGTACAGTGGCCAAAAGGCTTTTGCTTCTTCTACCGTCAGGTCCAGTTCATTGCTGATGAACTCTACCCGCAAAGCTTCTATTTTTTCAAAGCGTTTTTCATTCGGCTGGGCTCCAAGGCCCAGGCTAAGAACCATGAAAAGGGAGGTAACTAAATGTCTCATAATAGTGTCTCTATAAATAAATCTTCTTGTTGTAACAGGTATTCCTGTATTTGTTCTTCGCTTAGATCCGGAGTACGATCCAAATTTTGTACCTGGCTTTCCAAAACTTCCAGTTCAAGCGTATGTTGCCAATACATCTGTGGCTGTGCATTGATGTATTCTACCAATTGCTGTTCATCAATTTCGTCAAAACCTGGATTTTCATCCTGCCTGAAAACGGCAAGGTAAACCAAAGTTACGCTGGCAGCCACAGCCATGCTATACCACACATACCTTAAAAGAGGGCGCAATACAGGTTTCGTTACTTCCTGTTCTTTGTCCAATGCTATAGCATACAGCCTTTTTTTGCTTTGTTCAAAATACCCTTCCGGTACTTTAAAGCCTTTCAAGTGGTCTTTTTTCATATAAAGAGGTCTTTATCCCGTACAAATGCTTTTATCTTTTTAGTGGCGTGATGGTAGCTTGCTTTCAAGGCGCCCACCGAAGTTTCCATTATTTCAGCCATTTCTACATAGGTCTTGTCGTCAAAATACTTCATCACAAACACTGCTCTTTGTTTTTCCGGTAAACTGTTAATGCCCTGCCAGAGCAATACCTGTACTTCATCCCCGTCAAAATGAGGGTCAGTCTGTATGTTCCACAAAGCCGCCTCAACTTCTTCATGCATGGCTTTCTTACTTCTGAGAAAACTCAAGGCCTCATTTGTAGCAATGCGGTACAGCCAGGTATAGATCTTGGAGTCCTTCCTGAAATTGACCAGGCCTTTCCATACCTTTATATAGGTGTTCTGTAGTACATCATCGGCATCTTCATGCAGGAATACGATTTTCCGTATGTGCCAGTATAAAGCTTGTTGAAAATGTTCCACAATTAAATTGTAAGCATTTTCTCTAGTTTCCGCATTTTCAAGCAGTTTTAGTATTTTTTTTTCGGTTGTAATGAAAAAATGTTTTAAGTTTGACGCCTGAAACCTTTAAGGGTTTAAATACCCTTAGTTAAATTTTAAAACTATGAAGAAAATTTTTGCCCTTGCTGGAGCCGCGCTCATCATAGCGAGCTGTAGCAAAGAAACAAATGAGGCTTTGCCTCAGGACCAGCGCATCAGGTCTTATTCACAAAACGAGCTTAAGGGACAACTTGAACAGGTAGACATTGACATGCCGTTCATCAACGGTAAAACCAATGCTTTGTCTTACACCCTGCGCGCTGTAGCAGAGCCTCCTATCATCAACGGAGTAAACACGAACGCTACTTCAGTAACGAAAGTAGGTAACTTGGTGTACGTAACCTGGCATACGGTAAATACTTCCCATGGAGGTGCCATATCTGTTTATGATGTAGGTACACCCGGAGCTATTTCTTACCAGGGTCGTGTAGATTTTATTGAAACAGACTTTCACCAGGGTGCTGTAGAAGGTACCAGCCTTTACCTGGTGGGACAGCGCGACCGTAACGGTGGTGCATATGACGACCAGCTTCCTTGGTGGGGCGGTTCTATCTTTGGCAAATTGACCCTGGATGGATCAGGTTTGTTGACCACTACTTATGCTGAAATCCCAACTTCTGGTTTTGCCTCAAATGGCTTGGCAGCCGCGGGTTCGAATGTGTATGACATCATTACCGGTGACGGAAGCAGCCGCCTGTATCGTGTTGATGGTTCTACAATGACCATCACAGACAGCAGCAATCTGGCTACAGGAGTGTTTACAGATGGTGAGTTTATCATCACAGACGGATCAAATGTATACGCTCTTGATGGTGACAAATCGGGAACCAACTCCAGGTTAATCAGCTACACTACTGGTGCAAACCTGAACGCGATGAATATTCTTGCGGGTTCGGGAGGGGTAACTGCGCAAAGTGTGCCTTTCTCTTCTACAGGCGTTGAAAGAAATGCCATGGCTATAGATGCCAGCACAAATACCTACCTGGCCATGGGAGCCAATGGTGTAATCAAGGTAACCAGCGGTGGCGCTGTTACACAGCACTACGATGCAGTAGGAGGTACTTCACAAGGTGTTTCCGTTGACGAAACAAATGCAAGGTTGTACATTGCTCAAGGTGAGCAAGGCTTGTTTGTGGCAGACCTTACGGATATGTCTCAGGTAGGGTATAGCCCACTGATTTATTCAAACAGCAACTACAAAGACGTTACTTACGCGCCTTCTGCTACTGCCGGTGAAAACTGGTTGTTTATTGCCGATGGCGAGAAAGGCCTGTTGCTTGTTGAAGAAGACGACATTTAATAGACAGCTTCATCTAACCTTACAATTAGCATAGTTTAACTAATTCAGGTTTCAATCACACTTAAGAAGAGCAGGGCATTTGTCCTGCTTTTTTTATGTCCTTTGGTCAATAAGCCGGAGGAATTGCGTTTTTGAAGGAAACATCGCATGCGGGATAAACCGTAGACAGCGGGTATTAACAGTAAGACGATCTAAATAATTTGTAGTATTTTTACGCTAAGTTTAACTTATAAGGTTTCAATCACTTAAGCTAAATGAAAGGCGGAGCTATATGCTCCGCTTTTTTTGTTTTAGTACCTTGCTTGCTCATATGCCTGTACGCATACATATATTTAAACCTCTCTTTTTAAGTGTTTTGACGATGCTGATTGTGGTTTCATGTGCTCGGCCTAAGGAGAGCGTGCGGAACCCAAACCGTGAGCGGATTATTTTACATAAGCCGGAAAGCCTTCAGGATCAGATCCACCAGGTGGATACGCCTATGCCCTTTATTCCGGCCAAGCCGGATTCCGTTCACTGAAGCCTTTTGAAAAGGCCTGGTGGAATTTCATGGGGTTTTCCAGGCACTTCTAGAAGCGGTGGCCAAGCAAAAGTGAAACGGAATAAATGCGAAAGAAGGAATCCCTGATCTCCGGATCTTCCTGGCGGGTGATGGTGAACTCAGCCTGCCCGTATAGCTTTGAAGTAAAGATCTTACGATACCCTATCCCAAAGTATTGCGATTCGGCATAATAGGTATTCAGGAATCTTTGGGCCTGCAATACTACAATCCGTTGATCGAGGGAATATCCAAAACCCGCCCTGAGCTGAAAGAAATCGGGAGAGTTGCGCATGAAGTGCCTGTACAGAAAGTTGTGGTTGTTGCCCCAACCCAAAGCTTCATTTACAAAAAAGGGGCGATATTGCAGGTAGTTTCTACCCCAATAGTAGGCTATAGAGCCTGTTAAGGCATACACTTGGATGGTTCTGAAATCAAAATAGCGGAAGCCTATACTGCCTTCAAAACTACGGGGAAGTACGGTGAAGTATTCGGCTCCCCCCTTAACCACCGGGAAAATTTCCGAACTGGATATGCCGAGGTTAAAGTAAAAGTACTTCCCTTCACCCACAATAGGATACGCCTCACCTTCCAGCTGAATGCCATTTAAACCCAGGCGGCTGGCATAGTTTATTCTCCCTATGTAGGTGCCGCTTTTGGTTAACTTGCCTACCTGGGCAAAGGCACCAAACCAGGGTTCATAGTCCCTGCTGGAGGGGCCAAAATAGTCATAGGTAATCCCGGCAGCTACTCCGTCAAACAATACCTGGTTGAGTAAAAAACTCCGGAGTTGCTGGAGCTCATTGTTGTTCGGGTGATACCGTAGGCCGGTATCGGCAGCGTTTAAAGCCTCTTTGAATTCCTTTTGCGCCCTGAGTATCTGAGCCTTTTCTACATGGTAGAACTCGCTTTCTTTGTCTCTTTTTAAACCTTCCCCGGCCAGAAAAAGAGCGGTATCTAATTGCGCATTGTACCTCTTGGCCAGTAAGAGCACGTGCCTGGGTTCCTCATAGCCTGTAGTGTCTTCTTCAATGATGGCTTTGGCTTCCTGGCTGGCTTTTGCGAACTTTTCTTCATACAGATACGTACGGGCTTTAAATACGGGGATGTCTTTGTAGTCGGGGAATTTTAAGATCAGAAAATCCAACACAGTGCGCGATTTCTCGTATTCACCCTCATAAGCAAAGGAGCGTGCCATAGCAAAAGCAGAGTCCGAATCCTTGGGAATGGCTTCGATCAAAGTGCTATCTACTTCGGTGCTTGTAGTGTCTTCAAAGGACTGTCCATACCCTTCTACGAACACCAAGCTGAAGAATACAAATACGTAGATCCCTGCTTTCATTGGCCCGAAACTAAGGAGTATAGCAATCTGCTTTTACCGCTTTTCGGTTAAATCGCCATTTTTTACGACAAATTACTTTCGTTCTATAGCACGCCTGGCTGCGGCCGCTATAGCTTGACCGTTCAAGCCGTACTTTTCGAGTAGTTGTGCAGGCGTGCCACTTTCTCCAAAGCGATCGTTTACGGCCACGAACTCCTGAACCGTAGGTCTTTTTCTGGCCAACATACCACTTATTGATTCCCCCAGGCCCCCGAAGCGCATGTGCTCTTCAGCGCTTACCAGGCAATTGGTTTTTGATACGGAGTTGAGTATGATCTCCTCGTCAAGTGGTTTTATGGTGTGTATGTTGATCACTTCGGCAGAGATTTGCTCTTTGGCCAGTGCTTCGGCAGCCTCCAGGGCCTTCCATACCAGGTGGCCGGTAGCTACCAGGGTAACGTCATTTCCCTCTTGCAAAAGGATGCCCTTGCCTATTTCAAAAGCTTGGTCTGCCGGGGTGAAGTTAGGTACTTTGGGACGTCCAAAACGTAGGTAAACCGGGCCCTTGTGCTCGGCAATGGCCAGCGTGGCCGCCTTGGTTTGGTTGTAGTCGCAAGGATTAATAACGGTCATGCCGGGGAGCATTTTCATCAGGCCTATGTCCTCGAGTATTTGGTGGGTAGCTCCATCTTCCCCCAGGGTAAGTCCTGCGTGGGAGGCGCATATTTTCACATTTTTCCCGGAGTAAGCGATGCTTTGTCTGATCTGATCGTATACCCTGCCCGTACTAAAATTGGCGAATGTGCCGGTAAAGGGAATTTTACCTCCTATGGTAAGACCGGCAGCAATCCCCATCATATTGGCTTCTGCAATCCCAACCTGTATGAATCGGTCGGGAAACTCCTCTTTGAAATCTCCCATTTTAAGGGAGCCGGTCAAATCGGCACAAAGGCCAACCACATTTGGGTTTATGCGGCCCAGTTCCAGCAACCCGGCTCCAAATCCCGAACGTGTGTCTTTTGCCCCCTGGTCTACGTAATTATTCATACCTAATTCAATTTTACAATAGTGATGCTCCCGGAATTCACGGTAAATTCCTTGCTTATAGAATATTCGCTTTTTTGTGAAGTCTTTGACCTGAAGATGACCCGGTAGTTTCCGGGCTGTAAAGTGACGCTTTGCTTGCTATCGGAAGTCAGGTCAATTACCCATTCTTCCGTATTTCCATTCTGCACTAAAATACTTCCGTACCCCCCTATGGAAGCACTTAGGTTTACCGTGCCTGGCGGAGGAAGCGCTATGCGCGTAGTTTGATTGGCGCGTATGTGCACATCTTTTTGCACTATGCGCGGCAAAGTAAGCAGTTCCAGGTCGTAGCTACCTTGCAGGTACTTTTGGGAAGTATTGAAATCCTGGACATGCAAGATCTTTTGTTGCCCGGCTTTTTTGACCAGGCATTTCAAATCGCCATAGCTGTTGCGGCCCTGCATCTCCAACTTTAGGGTGCCGCGAGGTAGGGACAATCCGATTTTATTGTGCTTCCCGGCGGCTATCCTTATGCTGTCGCGATGCGCCTCGGGCAGGCTGTGTACGGTCATGTCATACGTAACAAGGGGGTCGAGGTAAACCGTATCCGGGTTTCCCAGGTAATTGAGGGTATGCACAATTTGTTTGTTTACTTTCCCGCTGGTATGGTTGTAAAAAGTAATGGGCACATCTGTTTCGGAAGGAAGCCCGTTGGCATCTAAAAGATTTATCTGAGCGGTGGTGTTGTCAAGTGCCTGGGAAATAACGATACCCAAAACCGTTTCAAAGGTCTTTTCATCCGCAGCATCGTAAAAATTCCCTACGCATGAAAAGCTTTTTTGAAACCCTTTATCGAGTCCGATGCCAATAACAAATGGCTTTAAAATGATGCCTTGTTTCTGCAGCAGGCGCGAAGCGGCACATGGATCTTCATCACAGGATTCCACCCCATCCGTAATCAGGATGATGATGTTCCGGCAGTTGTTACAGGGCGTAAAGTCAGAAGAAGCCCGCAACAGGGAACGCGCTATGGGGGTAGTGCCTTTTGGACGGATGCCCCTCAGCACCTTCTTTATACGCTGGAAATTATTGCTTCCCAAAGCTACTTCCAGCCGTGTATCGTTGCAATCCTGCGGAGGTACAGGTCTTTGATGCCCGTATACCCGCAAACCCAGTTGGAACTGGTCACTTTTTATGCGCTGCAGGCTGTCGAGCATTTGGCTCATCAACTGTTGGGCAATATCAATTTTTCTACCGCTCTCCCAACGGCCGTACATACTTTGCGAGCCATCAAACACAAAGAGAATGCGCGTGATGACTTCGTCTTTTTGCGCCCTGTTTTGAGCGGGAAGTGTTCCACCAAAAAGGAAAAGCAACAGAAATATGTACGAAGCCTTCTTCAATACAACGGTTTAATAATCGCCCAATGTTTCCGGAAGTTGAGCAAGCGCCTGGGTAAGTTGCTCATCATTGGGGGCAATGCCATGCCACTTATGAGTGCCTTCCATGAAATCTACCCCTGCCCCCATTTCGGTTTTCATAACCACACAAACCGGTTTTCCCTTTCCTGTAAGGCTTCGGGCTTTTTTGAGGCCGTTTACTACCGTTTCCATATGGTTGCCTTTGGCAATATGCATCACCTCCCAGCCAAAAGCCTCAAACTTTTTGCCAATATCACCCATAGCCAATACATCATCTGTGCTGCCGTCAATTTGTTGCCCGTTGGCGTCTATTGTACAGATCAGGTTGTCTACCTTCTTTCCAGCCGCAAACATAGCGGCCTCCCAGATCTGTCCTTCCTGCAATTCGCCATCGCCATGGAGGGAAAAAACCAGGCGATCATCTCCATTGAGCTTTTTGCTCAAGGCCGCACCAATGGCTACAGACATGCCTTGCCCCAGGGAGCCTGAAGCTACACGTACGCCAGGCAAACCCTCGTGTGTGGTAGGATGCCCCTGTAAACGGCTATCCAGTTTCCTGAAAGTATGCAATTCACTGAGAGGGAAATATCCGGCATGCGCTAGGGTACTGTAATAAACGGGGCTGATGTGTCCGTTACTCAAAAAGAACAGCTCTTCTCCCGAACCGTCCATATCAAAGACAGGAGCGTTGTGTTGCATCACTTCAAAATACAGCGCTGTAAAGAACTCGGTGCATCCCAACGAACCACCCGGGTGACCGGACTGTACAGCATGCACCATTCTTACAATATCGCGCCTTATCTGGGAAGCTATTTGCTCTAAATGTTGTGTATCAGCCATAAAATAATAATTGTGCGGCAAAAGTAGCCTTTTCGTAAGGCCGGGGCGGTTTAATGTTGATAAAAATTGAAAAGCATAGCGCGATACTATGCCTTGCTATACTCTTTAAAAGAGCCGTCTAAAGCCTATCTTTGCCGGCTTTAGAAAAACGCAATCATTTTTTAGCTAGTATATGAAGTGTGGTATTGTAGGATTGCCCAATGTGGGTAAATCAACGCTTTTCAATTGCCTGAGCAACGCCAAAGCACAGTCGGCTAATTTCCCTTTTTGTACCATTGAGCCCAACGTTGGCGTAGTAACGGTGCCTGATGAGCGCATAGCCAGGTTGGAGGAATTGGTAAAACCGGAGCGGGTGATGCCCGCTACGGTGGAGATCGTAGATATTGCAGGACTGGTAAAGGGAGCGAGTAAGGGAGAAGGATTGGGGAATCAATTCCTCGGCAACATACGGGAGTGCAACGCCATTATTCACGTTTTGCGCTGTTTTGAGAACGATAACATCACCCACGTGGATGGTTCGGTAGATCCTATCCGTGACAAGGAAACGATCGATATAGAGTTGCAGCTAAAAGACCTGGAAACCCTGGAAAAAAGGATCGACCGGCATAAAAAGGCATCCAAAGGGGGAAACAAGGCTGAAGCAGCACATGTGGAAACCCTTGAAGCGCTGAAAAAGCACCTGGAAGCAGGCAACAGCGTACGGGGGTTTGAGCGCAACGAAACACAGGACGAACTGATCAAAGATTGCCAGTTCCTGACAGACAAGCCCGTACTTTATTTGTGCAATGTAGACGAGGCTTCGGCCAAAGAGGGCAATGCGTGGGTTGAAAAGGTAAAGGAAAGTGTACAAGCCGAAAATGCAGAAGTGATCTACCTGGCAGCCGCCACCGAAGCGGATATTAACGAACTGGAGACTTATGAAGAGCGCCAGATGTTCCTCGAAGACCTGGGGCTTGAAGAACCGGGCATCAATAAGGTGATCCGGGGCGCTTATGCCTTGCTAAACCTGCAAACCTATTTTACGGCAGGCGTAAAAGAAGTAAGGGCCTGGACTATAAAAAAAGGCTTTACAGCTCCCCAGGCAGCAGGAGTTATCCATACCGACTTCGAAAAAGGTTTTATCCGGGCCGAGGTGATCAAATACGAAGACTTTGTGAAATATGGGTCGGAAAGCGCTGTAAAAGAAGCCGGTAAACTCTCCGTAGAAGGCAAAGAATATATGGTGCAAGACGGTGACGTTATGCATTTTAGGTTTAATGTGTAGGACGCGCTAAAGGAGTGTTTTAATAACCTGTGTATAACTGCCAGGCCTTGTGTTTATAAGCCTTGGCCTATTTTTCTATTTTTAGCGTTCTACTGAGAAAGCGAAGTATCTTTTACGAATGGCAGAAACTAATTATACCGAAGACAACATACGTTCACTGGACTGGAAAGAGCATATCCGTTTACGTCCGGGGATGTATATCGGTAAGCTGGGAGATGGTTCAGCACAAGACGATGGCATCTATATCCTGGTGAAGGAAGTCATTGATAATTCTATTGATGAATTTGTTATGGGCAGTGGCCGCACGGTGGAAATTACCGTACGGGACGGCCAGGTTTCCATACGCGACTACGGACGGGGTATTCCCCTGGGGAAGGTGGTAGATGTGGTGTCGCGTATCAATACCGGGGCAAAGTACGACTCCAAGGCATTCAAAAAATCGGTTGGATTAAACGGGGTCGGAGCCAAGGCGGTAAACGCCCTATCGGATTATTTCCTGGTGCAATCCATACGGGATGGCAAGAGCAAAACGGCCATCTTTAACAAAGGAGAACTGGTAGAAAACCCGGAAGTAGAAGAAAGCACAGGCCGTAGAGGCACAAAGATCGTCTTCAGGCCGGATAACTCTATTTTCAAGAATTACCGTTTTGTAAGCGAGTATATTGAGCGCATGCTCTGGAATTATGCATACCTGAACCCAGGCCTTACTATTCACTTTAACGGCACTAAGATTTATTCCGAAAACGGACTAAAGGATCTATTGGCGCATAACCTGGACGGAGACGAGGTGCTGCACGACATCATTCACCTGAAGGGAGAAGACATAGAAGTAGCGCTTACCCATTCGGAAAAAAGCCAGAGTGAACAATACTATTCTTTTGTGAACGGGCAGCATACCACACAAGGCGGTACGCACCAGGGTGCCTTCCGGGAAGCCCTTGTAAAGACATTGCGGGATTTTTACAATAAGAATTTTGATCCTTCCGACATACGCCAATCAGTAGTTGGGGCCATTAGCTTAAAAGTAATTGAGCCGGTTTTTGAGTCGCAAACCAAAACCAAATTAGGTTCCAACGACATGGGACCGGAGGGTCCTACGGTACGCACATTTGTAAACGACTTTCTAAAAACCAGCCTGGATAATTTTCTGCATAAGAACGAAGCTGTTGCGGAGGCCATCTACAAGAAAATATTGCGGGCGGAAAAGGAAAGAAAAGAATTAAGCGGGATCAAGAAGCTGGCACGCGAACGTGCCAAAAAAGCCTCCCTGCACAACCGCAAGCTACGCGATTGCCGGGTGCACTATAACGACCTGAAGAACGAACGCAGGCTGGAAACCACCTTGTTCATCACGGAAGGAGACTCGGCATCGGGCTCCATTACCAAGTCGCGCGACGTAAATACCCAGGCGGTATTCAGCTTAAAGGGAAAACCGCTGAATTGTTACGGGCTCACAAAAAAAGTGGTGTACGAGAACGAGGAATTCAACCTCCTGCAGGCGGCCCTTAACATTGAAGAGGGCCTGGAAGACCTGCGCTACAACAATGTAGTCATCGCCACGGATGCAGATGTGGACGGAATGCACATCCGCCTTTTACTAATCACGTTCTTCTTACAGTTTTTCCCGGAGCTGGTTAGGTCCAGGCACTTATATATCATGCAAACCCCTTTATTCCGGGTACGCAATAAAAAAACAACGCTGTATTGCTACAGTGAAGAAGAACGCAGGGCAGCTTTGGTGCAGTTAGGCGTTAAATCCGAGATTACGCGTTTTAAAGGCTTGGGAGAGATCTCCCCTGATGAGTTTAAGAATTTTATAGGGGAAGACATAAGGTTGGAGCCCGTTATGCTTGGGAAAGACCTTACCATTGATCAACTGCTTGAGTTCTACATGGGAAAGAACACACCAAAACGTCAGGAATTTATTATTGAAAACCTACGCGTAGAAAAAGACGTAGTAGAAGAAAGTGCAAAAACGGCGTAGGTAGAATGAGGTTGAATTCGGAAAGTGGGGTAAAATACCTTAAACTATTTTACCTGCTGTGTTTTTTTGCTTTGGTGTTCGACTTAGTTATTTTAAATGTAGATGGTAGCTTTGGCAAGCTGACGAAAATATCGCCTGCAGCACTCCTTTTATTGGGAGGGATCTGGTACAGGGGGCTTGCAAATTTTGTTTACGATAGCGATGGCGAAGTGTTGAACATTACTGCCCGGGACCCGAACCTTAGCTGGATAAGCAGAAGGCTTTTTGTACAGCACATGGAATTTCCAAAGCGGAAACTAGCCGGATACCGGATAAGCAAACTCCCTTTCAGGCGTACGCTTACCCTGGAGATCGACAGTAGAAATGGAACGCTTAAAAAAGAGAAGTTTAGTATAAGTTATTTGAAAAGACAGGAGTTGCGTGACCTGGAACGTTCTTTAGAACGCGTAGTCTCCGGAAAAAAGAATGTAAATGGCTGAGGAAGAAATAAATGATCCAGCCTTGGGGAGGGAGGGAGAAGAGCCCGAGGTTACCATTACCCGTGTATCGGGTATGTACGAAGATTACTTTCTTGATTACGCCTCTTATGTGATCCTCGAAAGAGCCGTACCTGCGTTGAACGATGGGTTGAAGCCTGTGCAGCGCAGGATCTTCCATGCCATGCGCGATATGGAAGATGGTCGCTACCACAAAGTGGCCAACATCATTGGGCAGACGATGAAATTTCACCCGCATGGGGATGCCTCCATCGGAGATGCCCTGGTGCAACTCGGGCAAAAGGACCTGATGATCGACACCCAGGGGAACTGGGGCAATATACTTACCGGGGATGGAGCTGCTGCCCCGCGTTACATTGAAGCCAGGCTCACCAAATTTGCCCTGGAAGTAGCTTTTAGTCCCAAAGTTACCGAATGGCAGGCCAGTTATGACGGAAGGGGAAAAGAACCTGTACACCTGCCGGTGAAGTTCCCCTTATTGCTTGCCCAGGGGGTAGAAGGAATTGCAGTGGGGCTTTCCACCAAGATAATGCCGCACAATTTCAACGAGCTTATTGACGCCAGCATTAAATACCTAAGAGGGCGCAGTTTTCAGTTGTTTCCCGATTTTCCCACGGGTGGAATAGCAGACTTCAGCAACTACAACAAAGGCGTACGCGGTGGGCGGATCCGGGTTCGTGCCCGGATCAACATCGAAGACAAAAAAACGCTCACCATTACGGAGTTGCCTTTTGGCAAGGACACGGGAAGCCTCATCGACAGCATTATAAAGGCCAATGACAAAGGCAAGATCAAAGTCAAAAAAATTGAAGACAATACCAGCGACAAAGTAGAGATCCTGGTGCATCTCGCACCCGGGGTAAGCCCGGATAAGATGAAGGATGCCCTGTATGCCTTTACGGATTGCGAGATATCCATAGCTCCACTGGCCTGTACCATTGAGGATGACAAACCTCATTTCCTGGATGTACACGAGATCCTGAAGTTATCTGCTGACCGTACGGTTCACCTTTTGCAGCGCGAACTTGAAATCCAGTTAGGTGAACTGCAGGAGCAGTGGCACTTCGCTTCCCTGGAGCGCATTTTCATTGAAGAGAAGATCTACCGCGACATAGAGGAAGCCGAAACCTGGGAGCAGGTAATCTCCTTTATTCGGGAAGGACTTCAACCGCATATCGGACATTTGTTGCGTGAAGTAACCGATGAGGACATTGTCAAGCTTACAGAGATCCGCATTAAGCGCATTTCAAAGTTTGACAAGGCCAAAGCCGATGACCACATCCTGGACCTGGAAGGCAAAATAGAAGAGGTTAAGCATCACCTGGCAAACCTGGTAGATTTTGCCGTAGCCTATTTTAAGCGCATAAAAAGCAAGTACGGTGCGGGGCGTGAGCGTAAAACAGAAATAAAGCGCTTTGAAGATATTGATGCCACCAAAGTGGCCATCGCTAATGTAAAGCTCTATGCCAACCGTCAGGAAGGATTTATAGGCACCGGCCTGCGGAAGGATGAGTTTATTACGGATTGTAGCGATATAGACGACATCATCGTGTTTATGCGCGATGGCAAAATGATGGTAACCAAAGTAGACCAGAAAACCTATTTAGGGAAAAACATCATTCATGTAGCGGTATGGAAAAAAGGAGATAAGCGCACCATTTACAATATGATCTACCGCGATGGAGCTAAAGGAGCATCTTATATGAAGCGGTTCAATGTAACCAGCATCACCCGCGATAAGGAATACGACCTTACGGCAGGTTCAAAAGGCTCAGAGGTATTGTATTTTACAGCCAACCCGAATGGGGAGGCCGAAACCGTTACCGTTTTTTTAAGGGCCCTGCAGAAACTGCGTAAGCTCAAGTTTGAGGTTGATTTTTCAGACCTTGCCATTAAAGGGCGTGGCGCCAAAGGGAATATTGCCACCAAATACCCGGTGAAGAAAATAGAATTGAAAGAAGAAGGCATTTCTACGCTGGCAGCAAGAAAAATATGGTTTGACGAAACGGTGAACCGCTTGAATGCAGATGGCAGGGGAAATCTATTGGGGCAGTTTAAAGGAGACGACCGTATATTGGAGATCACCCAAAGCGGGCATTACCGTTTACTGAGCTTTGATTTGAGTACGCACTTTGATGAAGACATGATCCACCTGGAGAAATTTAGACCCGAACAACCCGTTTCGGCTATTTACTTCGATGGGGAAAAGCAGCTGTACTATGTAAAACGATTCTTGCCGGAACTAAGCGATAAAAAGGAGATCTTTATTTCAGAGAGCGAAGGCTCTTTCCTGGAAGTAGTATCTACGGAAAGCATACCCAGGGTAGAAGTAGTATACCGGAAGAGAGGAGGTGTACAAAAAGACCCCGATGAAATTGTGCTCAGTGAGTTCATTGCGGTAAAAGGAATGAAGGCCCAAGGCAACCAATTGACCAAAGAAGCAGTCAAACAAGTGAACATGCTGGAACCTTTGGAGCCGGAACCCGTTGAAGAGGAGGCGGAGGAGGCAGGTAATGATTCCCATAATGGAGAATCGGACGCTCCGCAGGCCACCTTACTATTTGATGATCTATGAAACACTTTTATTTGCTTTTTTCCCTTTTGTTGGGGCTGGGAAACACTTCTTTAAAAGCACAAAACAGGCTCAACGTACACTTTCAGTCAAATCTTCCCTATAGCAACGACCTGAACGACATCTGGGGTTATGCGGATACAGCTGGTAATGAGTATGCTTTAGTAGGGGTAAGAACAGGTTTTTCTGTAATTGACGTTACAGACCCTTCAAACCCGGTGGAAAAATTCTTCATACCGGGGGCCTTTAGTGTGTGGCGCGACATCAAAACGTGGAACCATTATGCCTACGTAGTACATGACGGCTTTTTTTCGGGTACCAGTGATGGGATAATGATCGTGGATATGGACAGTGTAAACGAAGCCAAACCGGCAGTGACCAGGTTTTATCCGAGCTTGATGATTGACACGAACGTATCGATCACTTTTAACAGGGCGCACAACATCTATATTGATGAGAATGGAATCCTGTATGTTTTTGGTTCCAACCTGGGTGTAGGCGGGGCCCTGATGTTCGACTTAAGCCAGGATCCCGAAAACCCGGTTTATGTGGGAAACTGGAATGAGCAGTATTTGCATGACGGGGTTGCCCGGGGAGACACCTTGTGGGGAGCAGCGGTACTGGCCGGTAATTTTTATGCGGTAGATGTCAGCATAAAGTCACTGCCCCTAACCATGGGAAGTCAGAGCACGCCTAGCTCCTTTACGCATAACATCTGGTTTTCTGACGACAATAAAACGGTATTTACAACCGATGAGATTGCCGGAGCCTTTGTAACCAGCTATGATGTAAGCGATCTGAACAACATAAGAGAATTAGACCGCATACGAACGAGTTATGGAGGTGCGGATGTAATTCCCCATAATGCACACGTATATGGCGATTTTGTAGTAAACTCCTATTACAGTTCAGGCTTGCAGGTCCTTGACGCTACTTACCCCGATATTATGATAGAAGTGGGGTATTACGATACTTCCGATTCCGTTGGGGATGGCTTTAACGGGGCATGGGGTGCATACCCATACTTACCTAGTGGAAATGTATTGATCTCCGATATCCAGGAAGGTTTATTTGTGCTCAGTGCAGACTACCTTAAGGGCTGTTACCTCGATGTAGAGGTAGTAGATTCCCTTACAAAGCAGGGCATTCCGGGTGCACAGGTGGAGGTACTGGCTAGCGCTGTAAATGAACAGGCCAGCATATTCGGGAAGTTGCGTACGGGCTTTGAAGCCCCCGGCACATACGATATGGTGGTTAGTAAACCGGGTTATATTACCGATACGGTAGAAATTG
>JANQPD010000027.1 GCA_028285465.1 Owenweeksia sp.
GGCTGTTTACCGGGATTGTAATGATGATCCGGCCTGTTTATGCGGCCTTGATGCGTACTGGACGGAGCAATTGACAACCATTGAATGTAGCGATTACAATATTATGTATTGGTACCACCCGGACTATTTAGGCAATACGGAATTTGTAACAGACTTTGAAGGCAATGCCTACCAATCGTTCTGGTACAGCCCGTGGGGAGAAACCTTAAACCAGCGCAATAGTTTTGCCGCAACTTGGGGAGCCTTGCACCGATTCAATGCAGCTGAGATTGATTTTGAGACGGGCGCTATTTATATGTCAGCCCGCTATTACCGGGCAAAAGACCACCCCGGGTTTTTAAGTGTTGATCCTCTAGCAACGCAGTTCCCGCACATGAATCCGTATAATTTTGCATTAAACAACCCGGTCAATCTGGTAGATCCCACGGGGATGGCACCAGTTATTCCCGGAGATGGAGATCCCACCAAACCGCCCAAGGTAGATCAGGGGCCTGAACAAATACCGCAAGGTGGTAATCCGAATATTCCAAGACCTGTGGATAATGGGGCGAGGTCATCCACCAGCAACCCATCCCAATCAGTAGATTTAAATGCCCCGGAATATATTGGAGGCCCCGGAATGCTGGAATGGGCCAGCACAGGAGGAGTAGTTGCCAGTATAAAAAGCATAGGATCTGCGATTAAAGGTCTCAAAAGGTTATACGCCATGCGGAAGGCGTATAAAGCTGCACAAGCCGCCAAAGCTGCTAAAGCCGCTGAAAGTGCTGCTAAGGGAAGTAAATTATACAGCGAAGCCACTTTTAAAGCCTTTCAAAAGCAGTTGCAACAACATGGTAAGAGTTCGTTACTTAAATCTCAATCAAAAATTCAAAGGAGATTAAATGAACATCTAAAAAAGTTGGATGAAATAAAAAAATCAGGAGGACATGCAAGTTCTGTTGAAAGAGAGATTAACACTTTCAAATCTCAATTACAAGCAATCGGAGATTTATTAAAATAAAGATTATGGAATACTCAGAGAGATTAAAAATACTTACGCAAAATTTAAGAAAGTCGGAAAAGATTAATTCTTTCGATAGTGCTGAAGAAAGAGAATCGGATACTTTAGCTCATTCTATTTTGGATATAGAAGAATCCTGTAGAACACTTTTGAATCACCTTTTTCCAAAGCTTGAATCAACCTCTTTGTCGGAAGAAGAAATTAATAACCTACTTCTTGACATAGGAGAAGAATTACGTCATATTTCATATCACATTAAGGACCCCAAATTTTATGAATACTTAAGAGAAGAAAACTAGTTAGAATTATCGCTAAGGGAACAGAAAACGTTTACAAGATTGCCCAATCAGGAGGGAAGCATTCAGGGTTTCTAAAGAATTATCTTGGCAAAAGTCCTGCAGAAATAAATAAGGCGATTAAAACCCTAAAATCAGGTAAGAGAGGAATTAATGTCCATCAAGATAAAATTGCAAATCCTTCAAAATATGTTCCTAACTGGAATACATTAAGACCGGGGCATCAGCAAAGCTTAATTAGGGGTTGGCAGAAAGAAATCACTAATAGTAGAGAGCAAATAGAAATTCTAAGAGGAATCTTAGGTAATTGATATACACTATGGAATATTATTTAGAAGATACAATAAATCAGTTGATTGAAGAAGGTTTCGAACTCAAAAAAAATGCGCAGAACGAGTTTGAAAAAGGTAAACTATTTGGGTATTATGAGGTCATTTCGAAACTTTTGAACCAAGCTGAAGCTTTCGGCATTAGTAGTAAGTTCCCCAGAGAACTTCGCGAATTTAATGCTGAAAGCCTACTTGATAAAATGTGATCAAACAGACTTGTGGTTTCTCAAAAGTAGCATTTAGCCCAAGTACGCTCTTTACATATTGATTTTTATTCTTGCGATACTAGCCGGTAGCCCACTATACCTATGACCATACGGGCCAACGGCTGTTAAAAGGTACGTTAAACTACGCCAGCCAGGGCGTGAATGGACAAGCCAGTTTTGGCTACTATACCCTAAACCCTTATATGGTATACCCCAATGCCTACTACAATGTGCAGCACTACGATCAGGTATCTATGGCCAGCAAGCATTACTATATGGGCAGCCAAAGAGTAGCCAGCGCATTGGTACACGAGCGTTATCCTTCTTTGGGGGCCATAGAGACCGGCCTCGGAGCGGAAACCGACCTTGAAGAAACCCTGCTGTGTATGGGGCTAAGCACCTCAGACTTTAAGATGATTGTCCTTAGAAGGGTAGAAGATTACAAGGACTATGTATCGCAGGATGATTACGATGCGCTGGATGTAAGCCATTGCCAAAGTGATCCGGCCTGCTTGTGTGGCATGGACCTCTATTGGTCGGTAGGATGTGAGAACCACAACATCATGTACTGGTACCACCCCGATTATTTGGAGGGCCGAGCGAAAAAAATCCATAAAATGGATTTAGCGAGGAGCCAGCCTGCCGCGTGGGAGGAATTTGTAACGGATTTTAACGGAGAGGCATATCAATCCTTTTGGTATAATCCGTGGGGGGAAACCCTTAGAGAACGCGATAGCAGGGTGGGTACATGGGAAGGACCCTGGCTATTTCATGCGCAGCACTTAGATCAGGAAACGGACAACTACTATATGTTACACCGTTATTACGATCCGATGAAAAGGTTAGGCTGGCTGAGTGTGGACCCCATGAGTGCGGCAAGGCCCTGGCTTACCCCTTACAATTTTGTGCAGAATAATCCAGTGATGAGAACTGATCCTACTGGATTGTTAGACGGAGATAATGACACCAAGTATGAGGACGAAGATGGAAAACTAATTGTTGAGACCAGAGATGGTAGTGATGATGTGGTAACCGTTCCCAAAGCCGAAGAAGCGAGTTTTAGGGAGCTTGTTGAAGTTACGCCTGAGAAGATGAGAGATTCTAAAGGGTGGAATGATAATTTTAAAGCAAAGTTCTTAGGCTTTGAAACTACAGATGATTTGAGCACATTGGATCACGCCTCTTTTCAGTGGTCAAGGCAAAAGCTGATAGACTATCATCAGGGAAAGAGCTATGGCAACTGGGTTGAGTTTTTGGTAGCAGAGTTAGTAGGCCAAAACATCAACCCTGTTAATCACATGCCAATTCCAATAAAAGTAAGAGCTACACCTAAAATAAAGAGTTCTCCGAAAGTTCATGTTAAAAAGCCTGTAGTTCAAACCTCAACCAAAACCTCCACCAATGCCATTTCAAAAAACTCCTGGATTCAATTTAACAGGGAGATGGGAAGAGGTAAGTTTACAAAGGATAAGTATGGAGGTTCTTCCAGACGGGCAAATGAAGCTAGGATGAGAGCCTATTACACATGGAAGGCCAGTAGATAATGTAAGGAATCTTAATCGATGATAGAAAACCTTGAAGTCAATATCCAAAAAGGGAAAATCGAAATATCGATTCAGCCTGCAAAGGCTAACAGGTTTGTGCTTGCCGTTTTGTCAATATTGGTTATAGTATCTTTTATTTTCCCACTAGTAGCAATATTTCTAGCAGTGTTGTTTGTTGAGCAACTGAATATTGGTTTCGGATATATTCTCACATTGATCATTTTTTGGGGAACAGGAATTTATTTTTTGAGAAAACTCCTATGGAACCTCAGAGGTAAAGAAGTTTTTACCTTAACTGAAGATGAGGTTATGCACTTCTTTGACTATGGTTTTTTCAAGGACAAGCTTAGCACCTTTGAGTCTAGATCCCCTAAATTTGGCTATAGTTGGCTGGAAAACCCTGATGACATATACCTTATATCTGATGAAGATTCTTTCAACGAGGTTTCATGTTACCTTGCAGTTGTTACAGATAGAGAGGAGATTATTAGGTCCCATTTTCCAATTACCTTAGACCAATTAGAGAAATTATTAAACCTATCACCAGGAGATGACTAAACAGTTGTTGATGATATTGTCTGTTTTTATAGGTACTTACTCCTTTTGCCAAACTGACGAACAAGACCAAACCAGGAAATGGATCGATGAACATAATATCATGCTCAATAGTCCAATTGGACCCGAAGGATTTAGTCACTTTATAGACTGTGACTCCAATCATTCGTACAGAAGGACCTTTGGCGACTCAATTATTCTCTATTCCAGAGGAGGATCAATTTCGGAAAATCTGGAGAAATTCAAAGAATCAGTACAATCAGAGGACTTTAATGTAACTCGTTACCCGACTGATATTCAGAAAGATGGATCGGTGATAATGACGGTATTGGAAAAGCAAATTTTTGTATGGAGCAATGATACTCTGTATTTATGGGATGACTTTAACCGCACCGAATTGGCAGATTATATGGTTGTATTGAAAAGATATTCTAATGGTGAGATTAGCTTGAAGGAATATAAAAAGGAAGCCGAAGAGCTATCCCAAAAAGATTATGATTTCTCTCCAGAGTTTAAGCCTATCTATTTTAAAGGTGTCTTTGATGACAATGATTCACATTCATTTCATGATAGCCTTGATTTAAATGATGAAAGAATCTTTTTAACTGATAAGTGGGAGGGAAATAAGAAAACATATATCGCCTTCACTTTTGAATCCTACAGATCACAACACTTTCTTCTCATTGAGCATGAGAAAGCATTAGATATTCAAAGTTGTGCAGGGGGGCGTGTTCATCTTCGGTAGTATGTTGCTACAAACTATATATAATGCGATTATTTATTTCCACACTATTGTCTTCTTTCCTTTTCCATTGCGGATTATCACAAATTCCGGCCAATGATTGGGTAAAGACTTTTGGTGGGCCTGGGCGTGAGTTGGCCTTAGAAAGCAAGATTGATCCTTCTGGAAACATAGTAACCGTAGGTTTTTATAATGACTCGGTTGATCTTGATCCAGGGACAGGCGTCTATGGAATAGCAACACACGGGGATAATGATGCCTTTATTCAGAAACTAGACGCTAATGGTAATTTTATATGGGCAAAAGTTATCCATAGTACCACATCTCTAGGGGCTTATAGCGTAGACTTTGACAAAAATGGTAATGTTTATGTCACCGGTGGGTTTTCAGGTCCGAGTGTGGATTTTGATCCAGATCCTGTAACTACCCATTATCTTACAAGGGGTCCGCAGGAATCGAGAGGATTCTATACTTTGAAGCTGGACGGATCGGGGAATTTTGTTTGGGCTACTGCCCAGACGGGAAGGGATGTTGTAAGGCGTATTATCACCGATAGTGTTGGTAACTCTTATTGTATGTTTGCTTTTCTTGGTCAGTTTGATCTTGATCCTTCTCCTTCCGGAACAAACTTCACTTCATCATCTTTTGTACAAACGGTTATTCAAAAACTGGATAGCGCTGGGAATCTTGTTTGGTCCCGTCTCTTGAGCAGCACTTCTGGTTTTCAAGGCCAAGAACTTGTGTTAACCTCTCAAGGTGAAGTAGTCTTAGTTGGAGCTTTCAAGGGCACATGTAATCTACAAAGTGCAGGGGTCTTGGTGAACAATACCTCAGAAGATAAAGGAATAGTAGTCACTTTGGATGATGCTGGTACTTATCAAAAGGCTTTCTTTTTTCAAGGTTCAGGCTATTGCGAGATATCTGATGTGGTGTCAGATGCTAATCAAAATCTGTACTTAGCCGGGAGGTTTGATGGAGTGGTGGATTTAAACCCTGGTCCTTCCGGGACCTCTAATACTCCAAATCACGAAGGGTTGTTTGTAGCGAAGTACAACAACCTGGATTCTCTTCTTTGGTATGACACATATGAAACTGACCTTAATTTGAACCCTTTGGATCCGAATGTTGTGGCGGACATAACAATTGATCAGAGTATGAACCTTTTTATTACAGGACAATTTGATCAAGATTTGGTTCATTCCCAGGCTACCCTTACTAGCAATGGAGACTTAGATATTTTTCTGGCACAATATGATAGTGCAGGTACCCCTTTATGGCTGGACCATATAGGTGCCGGTAGCCGTGATGAGTCCGTTAGCCTCCTGGTAAATCAGGATAACTTCCTGCACCTTACAGGTAGATATAGCGGAAACGTTGCCTTTGATCCTTCTAAACCCAATACTACTGTAAACGCAGCCAGCACTGGAAATATCTTCATCGTAAAATTTAATAAATGTAATGATACGGGGGACTCTGTTATAGCTAAACAAATCTCGGCCTGCGCTTACTTTACTATTCCAGACGGTACAGTAATCTACAGTGGGAATGGGAATTTTTTGTATATCGATTCCATTGCGCGGGACCAACACGGTTGCGATTCTGTTCTTATACTGCATGAAGTTGTCTTTGGCATTTCTCCACAAGCCAGTATAGCGCCCATCACGAACGGCTTTACCTGGCTTGGTGCAGACTCTCTGGATATTAACTCCACGCTTCAATGGTATGATTGCAATACCAATCAGCCAATTCCAGGCGCGACAGACACAACTTTTTTTCCTACTGAACCAGGGAGCTACTCTCTTTTAGTAACAAAAGATGGATGTACAGTGAATTCTTCTTGTCTTGATATAAGTGAGATCCAAATTGGTTTAGCGGAATCCTCCCTTGATGTCATTTCTATTTATCCAAACCCCGTTACAAGTCTCCTTTATATTAATGCTGGGCCATTTGAAGCTGAACAAGTTTTGCTCTACACGATATCAGGAAAGCTGCTTTTACAAACTAAAGAGGCCCGTGTTTTAGACCTATCACAATTGAGTTCAGGGCTTTATGTCCTTATTTTTGAAATCAAAGACAAAACCTTTAGTACTAAGTTTATAAAAGAATAACCTAGCAACGGTTCCATCCAAAGGTCTGAAACCCTTCTGTAGGATAACACTGCTGATCCTGTTATCACAAAAAAAATCAGAATCATTTAAGCCTGGACGATCTTTAGCCTAGACTCAAACCGCCAGATCCTACCTTTTATTTTTAGTAGTGCATGATGTTTGGAACGGTTCATAAGATCATAGTAGGCGTTGGCCGTTTCTGAGAATACCTCTTGCCATTCGAGGTTAGTGTTAAGGTTGTAATTGATGATCAATTTACGCTCCCGTTCGTACTGTCCTTCCATCGCATGCGGTCCTTTTAAATGTGCCAACCTTGCGGATATCCAGTAATGGGTTAAGTTACGCAAGAGCGTACAACCGCTTTTTCTAATGCCCATAACCAAACCGATAAAGAATACCGCTGGACTCAGGTAGAGCAAGGGCTATTCCTGTTTGAGCATAAAACCACCGTAGCCGGAGACAATGGCCCCGGGAGCAACAGTGCCGATCAGATGAATACTTCTGCCTTTTACGACTCGAAGGCCAGGGCACAGGCTACCCGGGGGTACAACACCGCTCAAAGTGAAGAAATACGCACTATCTTTAGCTACGATGAATTGGGCCAACTCCTGTACAGCGAAAATGCCCTGGAACAGCGTACCGATTATACATACGATAACTTTGGGCGTATGATCCGGGAAGTACATCCCGATAAAGGGCGCACGGATTTTGAGTACGATCTGGCCGGGAACCTTACCGCCCGGAATATGGTAAATGCCAATATAGAGTATGCATACAATTACAGAAGAAGGGTGAAAAAGAGCTACCCCCAAACCGCCAACATCAATACCGTACGTTATACCTACGGCAGCTTTGGCGATGGCAAGAACGGGGCGGGCCGCGTGGTGCAAACGGTGCAGGGCGAAGATGTAAAAGGCGATCCTACCGATGTGCTGGTAGAAAATTTCACCTACGATGCGATGGGCAATGTGCAAAAGGAAAGCCGCAAGATCGCCATTCCCTTTGCCGGGGAATATACCTTTGAAACCCAATTTAATTACGACAGCTGGGGCCGCATACACCGCATGGAATACCCGGACGGGGAAAAAGTAACCTATGGCTACGGCATAGCCGGGGGGCTGGAAACGGTACACAGCAAGCAACACCTGAACGAGGCCGACCCCTTTAGCTACATTGAAATGATCGGCTATGACGGCTACGGCAACCGCAGCTATATGCGCTACGGCAATAAAGTAGAAACTAATTTTACCTATGATTCCCGTACGCGGCAGCTAGGCAATGTAAGCGTGTATACCCCCAAGGCAGGCGGTGTGGACCTGCTGGATAAGGCCCTGGCTTACTACACCAACGGAAATGTACAAGAAGTAGACAACAGCGCCACACATTTCTCGGGCGGGGGCAATACCCTGGGCGGCAGCTACCACCACTATTACAGTTATGATTTTGACGGGCGCCTGAAAAGCAGCGAAGGCAGTTGGGATGGCCACAGCAACGACCAGTCTTACACCCTTGCTATGGGGTATAACAAAGCGGGGGGCATTTCGACCAAAAACCAAACCAACACCCTGGCCGGTTCTGCCTTTGATTATGATTTTACATACACCTATAACAACAGCAAAAAGCACCAGATAGACCAGGTGGCTGATGCCGACCGCAATACGCGCATGGTGTTTACCTACAACAGCAAGGGCAACGTGCAGCAGATCCTGCACCGCGATGCCGGGAACAACATTATAGGCAGCGAAAGCTTTTTGTGGGACGAAGACGACCGCCTGCGCGCAGCCCTGAACCAGGATGCCGCCCAGCACAACGTATATGACGGCAACGGCATACGCCTGATGAAAACGGTGATCACCGAATCCTCTGCCGGGGTAAACGGGCAAAACCCCGATGCCAATCATTACATAGCGCCTTACACCGTATACGTAAACGCCTATTTTGTATGCCAGCCCTATGCCGATCATGTGCTGGACATGACCAAGCACTACTATACCGGCATGCAACGGGTGGCCTCCAAATTGTACGACCTGCGCTGGCTCAATGTAGCCGATCCCGACCCGGAGCCCGAAGACCCGGAGGGAGGAGGATCCGGAGGCGGTGGCGGCAGCGACCCACCCCCGGTGCTCAACAACATTGTGCTGGAAGACCTGGAAAACATCCTGAACAACAACCCCGCAGCGGGCATTGATTTTACAGAGCTGGAAAGCCAGGGCCTACCCGCTTTGCCCGCATATTTTAATTACGAGAACCACCCTTGTGACGACCCGGAAAACCGGTACGATCCCGGAACACCGGAGGCTTATGCCTGCCTGTGCCGCGATAACCCCACGCAGGCGGCAGCCCAGGGCATCAACTGCCGGGTGTTCCGCGAAGTGTACTGGTACCACCCGGATTATTTGGGCAATACGGAGTTTGTGACCGACTTAAGCGGCTACCCCTACCAGCATTTTTACTATACCCCTTTTGGTGAAGCCCTGGTAGACCAGCACATGAACAACGGAAAGTACAACAACCCCTATAGGTTTAACGCTAAAGAACTCGATCCCGAAACGGGATTGTATTATTACGGAGCAAGGTTCTATAACCCGAAACTCTCCATCTGGCTTACGGTAGATCCCTGGGCGGATCAATATCCTTTCGTAACGCCTTACAATTTTGTGGAGAACAATCCCGTAATGCTGTTAGACCCGGATGGGAACGGGCCAATACCCCCGGTAAACTTTAAAGGGATTTGGAGCGGTTTGCGAAACCTGTGGAACTCTACCCGGGAGTTGTTCAGTGGCGGTGATAATACCAGTGATCCACCGGCACAGGCACCGCAGCAAGCTGAATCAGGATCGACTGCGGGGTGTGAAGATGTATGTTTGCCAAGGACCGATGTACATTTGGATCCTGTAGATGTAAGCGCAAATGATATAGAAGACAATAAAGGTATTTTCCAAAGTGCTCCGGAAGGGATGTATGATAGCGATCCACTACGCGCCTTTCAACTTGACCTGAGTTCGTTTGTGCTTAACTACCTTTCTCCCCTGGGAGCCATTGATAATGCAGTAGCTACCGCGCAAGACCCTAACGCTACAGCTACCGAACAAGTAAATGCCGTAATAGATGCGGTAATGGCAGGGGCTGGGGGAAAGGGCGGAAGATACGTTCCTCGAGGTGCTAATGGGAAACTTCTTAGGACCACCAAAACAAAAGCCGGAAATACTAAAATAGATGCAGAAGCCAGAGGTAGTGCTCATACACAGCTAAGGGTTAATGCATCTGGCCATTATCCTCAAAGAACAACCTTTGATGCAAAAGGAAGAAAGAGAGCGGATACTCACTTTACTACACATGGAGAACCCAGAAAATCAAATCCACATAAACATACCTATTATAAAAATGGAAGAAGAGCAAGATAAAATACAAAGGGTAATGTTAACCAAGAGTTTGACATTAAGGGACTTTAAGTTTTTTGTAAAAGAGAGTAATGGATGGGTAATAAGAAGTTTAGATGCTGAACCTTCAAACGAAGCATTCTCAATGGAGTATCGTGCCACATATTGGTATCTGAGCTATCATATACTTAGAGATGGAGAGGTAGAATTAGAAGAAGAGGATTTAGATATTCTGTTTGATGAAAAAAACGTGATTTACAGTTGGATATGGTTAGAATCACCGGATAGAGCTATGTGTATCAAGCTAGTTGATGGAGAAAAATGGGAGTTTTATTATTCTTTAGAACAAGCTGATATTCATGAGAAACTTGATCAAATAGAATTGAAAGGCGAAGTAAAATAGGATGTGTAACGCATGAATACCTGGTATTTTAAAATAAAAGGTAAAGGTGAACCAAATGAGGATATTACCTTTCCTTATGGTTTTTATGTAAACTGCATATTGGCGACTAATGAGCAGCTAAGTGAGGCAACTCAAATAGTGTCAGAAGATTTAGAATCAGATGGTTTTAAAGAGGTTGAAGTTGAATGCTCTGGGCATTACAGAGACTTTTATTGGGATGATAAGACCCTTCAAACAGTATTGAATACTCTCTCAAAAGACGCTAAAAAGTCCCCAAATGTCATTCACTACGATGATTTTCATCTTTGGGAGCTAGAATAAAGGTGGAACAGCATCAAAAGCTAATGCACCAGTTTTAGATATATGGGAGTTTATATAACGGAGTATAGTAAGGTAACGGATCAGCTTATTCGTGAAGTGCGCATAGATCATCACTTTACTGAAAAAGAAGTGATCAAGTTAATGGGGTTTGAAGACGAAGAAATATATGATGCCTATGAGCTTGGCCCCGAAAAGGCCTCATACTTTAAAAGCCTCGGAGTGGAATTTAATTTTATTGATAACGAGTATTTTATTCAAAGTTTTTCGGATATCTAATAGATGAAGTCCCAGAAATGGTTTTTTAGGCATTTTTTTAAAAAGTAGGTGTTTTCTTCTATAACCCTCCCTTAATTTAGGACAGTTTAACAGAGGTAAAACTAGTTTTTTATAATCTTACGGATGCCGGTATTGCTTTTGCCTAGCTGTATGCTGAGTATATATATTCCTTTGGCTAAGGAGTCCATAGGAATTTCTTCCTGGTAATTGCCATCTCTATGCAGTGCCTCAACACGGTTTATTGTTTTCCCCGATAAGTCTAAAATACGGATTAGGGCAGCTTCATTGGTGCTAGACTTAAATGCTACGTGCAATACATCCGAAAAAGGATTAGGGTACACCCTAAGGGTTTTTTCCAAAGTGTTTTCAGTAAGCCCTATTCCGGCAATGGTTAGGGTATCTGTATAAAAGGTAGTATCACATAAACTACTCACCTGCAGGTCTACTATATAGGAGCCATTGGCCTGGTAAGTATGGCTAATGGTAAGCCCGGTGTCCGTGCTTCCGTCTCCTAAGAACCAAGCATAACCTGTGGCTCCTGTCGAAGGCGTAGCGCTAAAATGTACTGTTTGGCCATTAGTAGAAACAGGAGCGTAGATGGAAGTAAAATGTGCATTTACTAAACCATTAAAGAAGAAATAGGGACCAGCGTGGGGGGTGGTATCATTTATACAAGTGTCGGCTACATAAAAGTCGTATGGCACTTTTTGTAGGTTTGAAAGAAGCATAGGGGACTTCGCTAATGCAGTTGTTCCATTTCCGGGCACAAAGCCGGTGGGTCCGTATTCCACAAGCGAATAAGCCGAAGTATCGCTGGAGGACCATGCAAACGATACGCTATCACAGCTTAACAAGCTTGCCGACAGGGAATCGGGTATGTTGCAGCCGATATCGTTTACTACAACATTGTCAAGAACAATATCGCTGTAATAAGGCGTAGTGCCTCCAGTGGTTTTGTCTACCCTAAAACGGATTTTGATAAGCTGGGCCCCCAGGTAGCTATGAAGGGGGACCGTATGGCTTCTCCATAAAGGGTTATTGCCATCAAAAGCATAAACTCCTTTGTCCCAAACAGAACCATCAAATACATCAATGTACAAGGTTTGATTGTTAGCAGTATGTATATTGTTGATGAACAGGTCAAAAGTGAGGGCAGGATTCCACAACCTTGAAACATCAATAAGGGGAGACTCAAGTATTATTGCTGTATCGGTTATAGAATGCCCGACCCCAGCTACCCCTACCGCATAGCCTCCTCCAGGAGTATTATTGATCTTACCCGTTGCGCCATGCCCGGGTCGCCAAGAAAGCGTGGAAAGCCAGCTAGCGGTATAATATTGGTTTAAATTCATATTAAAGGTTGGCCAGCACTCTGGTATGCCACCACTCGTAAACCCTTCATGAAATGGGGCAATAAGCGTACTACAATCTGTAGTAAAACAATAAGGACCAACCCAGGCTGAGGTGTCTCCAGAGGGGCAATAAGAGCGTATGTAAAAGCAATACTCAGTATTTGGTCTAAGTCCCATAGCTGAATAAAATGTATCTTGGATACCTGTATCCAGAATACCTGCACCTCTTGGGAATACGCCTAAACCATGTTCTATATCATAGCTAAGCCCTGATCCTCTAAGCCAGGACACAAAAATGCTGCTGTCTGTAGTACCGCTTGATGTAGTTGTTATTGCCACTGGAGGTTGGCAAAGAGCCGGGTTGAATTCATCAGCACCGATGTCCGGGTGAAGTATACTCCGGGTATCCCTGTCAAAATCGATGGTAACAAAAGCATGGTGTTTACCTTTATTGTTTAGAATGTTGCCGGAGGCATGAAGGTCCCCAAAACCCTGATATACAGGGTTGCCACTTAAAGAGTTGTGGTCAAAACCGGTAGCTAGCTTCCAGGCAGAAAGGTCGGTACGGTCCAGGCTGTTGCTATGTCCAAGTACAGGACCGTTTGTATAGTAATTGTTGAAGTTCAGACTATCCACCCCATTAAAATTGTCAGCATATACAGCGTAGCCTCTGGCGTGATTTACAAAGGAATTATTGTAAAATTGATTGAAACCCGATCCGCCTTTGTGGTAAAAAGCCACAGATCTTGCAGGGTCTCCATAAATTCCCACGGAGTTATGAATTAGATAAGTAAAAAACCTTGCATCAAAGCATAAACCGTATACACCAGCATTTGTATCACCAGTAACTGATATCATGTTATTTGCGGCTAACATACTATTGGGATAATCCGATCCATTTCCATCACAGCCATCCAACACTAAACCGATGATTACATTAAGAGCACTTGTAGAGATTTTATTGCTTAAAACCTTTCCACTTATACATCTATCAAGTAAAAAAGAGGTTAGATCCCAGGAGGCAGAACCATAGATGTGGTTTTCAGAAAATTCTGAGTTTCTACAACGATTTGCCGTAAGACCATAAGCATTAAAGCAATTGGAACTTACATCAATTGTGTTGTTGTTTACTTCAACGCGAGTGGCATCGGTAATGTAAATACCATCTCTACACCAATCTTTTAGAGTATTGTTTCTCATAACTAGCGCGGAGCATTCCTGTACCCAAAGGATGCCTCCCAATTTCACACCTGCATTCCCTCCTATAATCGTATTGTTAATGATTGATATGCTGTCATTACATATTGAGTCTTGAGTCGGGTATGCCGTAATGCCCACACAATCGAAGGAAGGTGCAAAAGGCATCGTTTTAATGGAATCCCCTTCTATCGTAATATGATGGGTATTGCCACTCATTACTAAGGCCTTTCCATAAATAGTTCCTGTAGCTTCGATGGTAATACCTTTGATCGAAAGATGTGAAATACTCTCCAAGCGCATCACGAAATTATCCGATGCGTTGTTTGCGGCAAAGAATATTTTAGGCATTTTACTATTGGCCGGGTCTGATTGAAAGCTTATGGTATTGGTTGAAGATATACCTGTTACATCGTGTATAAAAACCTGCTCGTTAAAAAGTGTGTCGACTATATTAAAGGTTACCGGACCCGAAATACCCCGGCTTTTTAAAGCGGATACGGCAGCGCCAAACGATTGGTAATTGGAGATGCTAGCCGCCAGGCTCGGGTTAATGGTGTATACCCCTGATAAAGGCGTAGAAGTGGCAGAAGCGTAATAAAAAGCGTGCAGGAAAAAAACAAAAAGAAAGGCTAAAGGTGGTCTCATGCTTGTGTTTCAAAAAAGTTAAAATGACAGAACAAAAGTAATGTATACTAAGGTATTGCATTTACTTCTTGGTAAATGACTACGAGTCATGAATCTTGTGAAAAAGCTTTATTTAGGATGCATTTTAACTATAAAAAGCAAATCTAAATCTGCTTTTTTTAAAAGGATTAAAAGGGGCCTGGAGGCACCGCCAACAAAGAGTAAGTCCGAAGTGTCAACGGATTGACTTACTATCTTGCCTCGGTGCGAGAATCGACTAACCCAAACAAACCCTGGCCATCGCCACGGCATCAAAGATTCCTACGTAGTGATGTTCTCCCTTCCAGCCTTTGCGGGTAATGTGCCAGATTATCTGTTTTACAAAAAAAGCGGCTTAAAAAATTGAAAATGAGTGTAGTTCTGACTTGGAGTTGCTAAGTAGAACTGCCTAAGCCAGTGGTGATATTGTTAAACCTGCCTCATTCAACATAATGAGGCAGGTTTCTCTTTTTTACTAAAGCTTACCCACCATTTTTTCCGGGCGTACCCATTCGTCAAATTCTTCTGCCGTAAGATAACCCAGGTTTACGGCTTCCTCTTTCAGGGTAGTGCCGTTTTCGTGTGCCGTTTTGGCAATTTTTGCCGCTTTTTCATAACCGATCCTGGTGTTTAAAGCGGTAACCAGCATCAGGCTGTTGTCCAGGTGCTTTTGGATAACCCCTTTATTTGGTTCTATCCCCGCAGCGCAATGGTCCGTAAAGCTCACACACGCATCGCCAATGAGTTGGGCAGATTGTAAGAAGTTATAGGCCATCATTGGCTTAAACACGTTGAGTTCGTAATGTCCGTTCGATCCCCCTACGCTTATGCCTACATCGTTGCCCATTACCTGTGCGGCCACCATGGTCAGGGCCTCGCATTGTGTGGGGTTTACTTTACCAGGCATAATGGAAGAACCGGGCTCGTTAGAAGGAATGATGAGCTCACCGATGCCCGAGCGCGGACCGGAGGCGAGCAAGCGGATGTCATTGGCTATTTTCATCAGTGAAACCGCCAGTTGTTTCAACGCCCCGTGTGTTTCCACGATGGCATCATGTGCAGCCAAAGCTTCAAATTTGTTTGCAGCGGAGCGGAAGGGAAGGCCGGTAAACTCGGCAATTTTTTGAGCTACCTTTTCGGCATATCCCTCCGGTGTGTTGATGCCCGTACCTACTGCCGTGCCTCCCAGGGCCAGTTCAGCAAGGTGGTCCAGGGTGTTGCGCAAGGCTTTCAGCCCATGATCCAGCTGGGATACATAGCCACTGAATTCCTGCCCGAGGGTAAGGGGAGTAGCATCCATGAGGTGCGTACGCCCGATCTTTACCACTTCCCAAAAGGCCTGCGATTTTTCTTTAAGCGTATCCCTGAGCTTCTCAACCCCCGGAATAGTGGTTTCCACTACTTTTTTGTAGGCGGCAATGTGCATACCCGTGGGGTAGGTATCGTTGCTGCTCTGGCTTTTGTTTACATCATCGTTAGGATGAATAAGGCGCTCTCCTTCTCCCAGTGTATTGCCTTTTAGTACATGGGCCCGGTTGGCGACCACCTCATTTACGTTCATATTGCTCTGGGTACCGCTACCGGTTTGCCATACCACCAAAGGGAACTGGTCATCGTGCATTCCCTGCAATATCTCGTCACATACCGCAGCGATCAGGTCGCGTTTTTCAGCGGATAAAACACCGGCTTCAAAATTGGTATGGGCAGCCGCTTTTTTGAGATAGGCAAAGCCCTTGATCACTTCGAGGGGCATGCTGGCTTCCGGGCCGATCTTAAAATTGTTGCGGCTGCGCTCGGTCTGGGCGCCCCAGTATTTATCTGCGGGCACCTGTACTTCGCCCATGGTATCTTTTTCAATACGGTATTTCATCTGTGTATGTTGTTTTAATGCCTGGCCCTCGTTTACGCGAATAGGAGGATTGCCCGGCTTTAATTTTAGCGGTATTTTTTAATACCCGGCAAATTTACACAGGCCCCAAAACTATTTTGACTTAAATTTGCCCTGTCTTTAAAAAATACGTCATGTTTACGAAAGTATTAGGTTTCTTCATCTTCTTGTTCATTTTCGGAATGGGTTTCAGCATGTTGATCTTTCTGGCCCTGTTTGTAGGCTACTGGCTTACCCTCCTGGGCATTGAAAAAGTGAATCCGAAACTGGCCAATCGTATAGCAGGGCATAAAGAATAGGCAATAAAGGTTTCAGTACATAAAAAATCCCTCACGGCTACGTGGGGGATTTTTCTTTATGTGGGGTGTGTTCTTCTTTCTTAAAAAATGTAACCGGTGGAAATGGAAAAGTAGTTGGCCCGGGTAGAAGTGGGTTCTACATTTTCGTCCGTGGTGTATACATCGGTAAGGCCGTTGTTCATCCTGAAATCGAGGAATACATATTGTCCTTCGCTGGTCCTGATGCGCACACCGGCCCCGTAGATCAGCGTAAAGTTAAAGGTTTCATAGTCGTCCAGGCTTTCGCGTGTCACGTCTTCTATGCTGTCGTCATCAAAGTCGCGGCTTTCCCTGCCGAAAACGTTAAAGTTTATGCTGGGGCCACCGTGTAGGGTAAATTTAAAGTCATCTGCCCCAAAGGCCAGGGTGGGGTAAATAGGAATGTTGATGGAAAGGAAGCGCAGGTCCCCGGTATAGGCCTCGTCTTCTTGAAAAATACCCCCTGATTTGCGTACGCCCCGGTATTCGGTACCTATGGAATTGAGCAGCAATTCAGCCGAAAACCCGAGGTTTTCATTGAGTTGGTACGTGCTGTTAAATCCTCCCATCAGGTGGATCACCCCTTCTGCTTCGTCCAGTTCTGTAAAGGTGGATTGCCCGATGCCAATGCGCGCGCCTGTTTTGTATTCTCCCTGGGCAAGGGCGAAAAAAGGTGTCATTAATGCAGCTAGTAGTAGCTTTTTCATAATTAGATGTATATTGATTGTATATATTACAACCAAAACTTATCCAGATAGTTCATGAAAACTGTTAGGATTCTGCATTCCACCTGATCTTATACAGGTCGTGCCGCCTGTCTTGCATGGTCCTTACACTGCCATGGTTGTGTAACTCTTTCAGCAGATTCAGGTCTACATCGGCTACTATGGTCATTTCTGCATTGGCGGTAGCTTCCGCTTTGATACAGTTTGTAGGGAAGGCAAAGTCGCTGGGGGTAAAAACGGCCGATTGGGCAAACTGGATGTCCATATTGCTCACCTTGGGCAGGTTGCCCACGGAACCGGCAATGGCTACGTAACACTCGTTTTCAATGGCGCGGGCCATGGCACAGGTGCGCACCCGCATATAGCCGTTCTGGGTATCCGTTAAAAAGGGGACAAACAAGATCTGCAGGCCTTGCTCGGCATAGGCCCTGCTCAGTTCCGGGAACTCGACATCGTAACAGATCACGATGCCGACCTTTCCTGCATCGGTATCAAATACCTTCACTTTTTGCCCTCCTTTCATACCCCAGCTGTCTTTTTCCGAAGGGGTGATGTGTACCTTCTCATAAAAATCCTAGCTGCCGTCCCTGCGGCACAGGTAGCTGATGTTGTACAGGTTCTCCTCTCTTATGATGGGCATGGAACCCGTAACGATGTTGATGTTGTAGCTGACCGCTTTTTCTACGAAAACTTCGCGAAGCTGTTCGGTATAGGTGGCCAGCTGCCGAATGGCCTGTGATTCGCCCAGGTTGTTGTACGCCTGCATAAGCGGGGCGTTGAATAATTCGGGAAACAACACAAAGTCCGACTGGTACGCACTCACCGCATCTACAAAATAGTCGATGTAGTTTACAAGAGAGTCAAAGCCCGTAAGTTCGCGCATCTGCCATTGCACCAGGCCAATGCGCACCACCGATTTTTGCTGGTTGAAGTGCGGTTCCTCTTCTTTTTCCTCGTAATAGATGTTGTTCCACTCCATAAGGGCGGCATAGTCCTTACTGTCGGTATCGCCAGGCAGGTAGCCCCGCATCACTTTGCGCACGTGAAAATCGTTCGACATCTGAAAGTGCAGTACTTTGTCGTGAATTTCATTGTCCTTTACTTTTTCCAGGTATTCTTTCGGGCTGAGGGTATTTGCATAAGCGGCATAGTTGCTCATGCGCCCCCCGAGCAAAATGGCCCGGAGGTTCAGGTTTTCGCACAATACTTTACGCGCATCGTACAGCCTGCGCGCCAGGCGCATGCCCCGGTATTCCGGGTGCACAAACACCTCAATCCCATACAAGGTATTCCCCATGGCCTCGTGGGTGCTGAAGGTTTCATTGCCCGTAATGCTGCGGTAGGTATGGCGGTTGTCGAACTTGTCGTAATCCACGACAATGCTCAGCGCTACGGCCACCACTTTATCGTTCACGGTAACGCACAATTGGCCTTCCGGGAAGTTTTTAATAAGCGTTTTGATCTTGCCCTTCTCCCAGCTTTCCACGGAAATTTCGGCATAGCAGGCATTGGCTGTCTCCAGTAAGGCATCGTAGTCGTTCAGGTGGAGGTTCCTGAGCTCGATTTTCAGGTCTTGTGTTTCCATAATAAGGGCTTGTCAGGGGTGCGTTAGACTACCGGAATCCGTGCAAAAGTGGCAAAAAGCCGGGAGCTTTTACCGGGTGGAAAGGTGCTTCTTGGTGTTTAAGCCATACTTTCATAAATAAAAACATATGAAT
The DNA here is from genome assembly GCA_028285465.1 of Owenweeksia sp. Lineage (GTDB taxonomy): Bacteria > Bacteroidota > Bacteroidia > Flavobacteriales > Schleiferiaceae > JANQPD01. The sequence goes on from JANQPD010000027.1 coordinate 19,024, forward strand.
TACATAAAAAATATAAATAAAAATACATGAGTATGTATGCGTAGCTTTGAATAAAATTAAACGCTCTTAAAGCTATGCACGCACAAATAAGCTCTACAGCAACGTCTGCAAAAGGTCAATCGATGCATCCGGGCAATCTACGGATGTTTGAAACCGGGGATAGCACTCTCAAGGCAGTCGAGTTGTCGTTATTTAGTTACCAGCTTCCCTTCACCGGTTATGAAAGCTTTCTTAAAGAGGTTTGCGGGACTGCCTTCCGGTACGAGATCAAATCTGTTTCAGAAGAAGGGGTAATGACCGTTTTGATAGCCCCCCATGATTTTTGCCTGGTGGAAGGGGGTATGCTGTACAAATCCGCAGGAAGTATTATTTCTTCCCTGATCGAAAACGGTTTCCTTATTCATGCGATGGCCACGGTAGTCGAATAGGATGAAGCAGGGTTTGGTCTCTTTCACCGCAAAAAGGCCACATAAAAATACCTGTGGCATGGTAAAAGAGCCGGACGTGCCTTACATAAAATATCCCTCAACGCATTAAGTCCCGGAGCCGGTTGTCGGTCTGTAAAAAGTACTGAATGGCTGTGGGCACCAATGGCAAAAGGCTGCTTCTTAGAAGCAGCTTTTTTTGCTTTAGATAATGACTGACTTTGGTGTAATGCACCATAGCTTACTATGGCGCTTTTGTTTTTAGTCCACAAAGGTTTCTTTGAGCACTTGCTTGCATTTCTTTATTTCTGTTTTGGTCAGCAAATCAAAAACTTTGACCAGCCTGGTTTTATCTACCGTTCTGATTTGGTCAATCGCCACCATTCCTTTTTTTCCATTGTGACGTACTTCAACCCTCGTTGGATACGGCTTTAAATTAGTGGTCATTGGAGCGAGCACAATTGTTTTAAGGTACTTGTTCATTTCATTGGGCGAAACAATAACGCAGGGCCTGGTCTTTTTTATTTCACCTCCAATAGTCGGGTCAAGATTCACCAATACGATGGAATATTGGTTTAATTCCATTCTTCAAGGTTTTCGTCCTCAAATACATCATTCATGAGCGACCTGTCGTCACCGCTCTCTGACATTTTTTTAAACGCTGCTTCCCAATTGCTCCTTGGGCTGGAAACAGGTTTTAGGATGATCTGCCCTTTTTCAAGGATCAGTTCCACTTTGTCTTTGATGTTATATTTTTCCAGGATGGTCTTGCTGAGTCGAAGGCCCTTGGAATTGCCGATCTTGATAATTGATGCTTCCATATGGTTAAATGTTATTACAAAGTAAATACTTTTTTTGAAATAATGAAGCCTCACCGGGATGAATGCTAAGATACGTATATCGGTATTCCGTTTAGGATAGGCAGCGGTACTTTGGGCATAGAGGCTATCCAATGTAAGTTTTTTCAGAGCGGATAGCCACTTCAAGATATCCGTAATTTGCTGAACGTGGCTTCCTTTAAGCTAAAAACAATGGGCTCTTGCATCTTACCTGAGTCCGGTAGGTAGTAAAGCCGTTTCCTCCGGGTAAAGGCGCGCTTGCTGCGCTGTGCGTTGCACGTCTAACCTATGTACTCCACCCCTGAGGACCTTCATGCTGAATGGGCTATAAGGGATCCGCTTAAACATAATGATCAAGGTGTCTCCCGGAGGGGAATAGTCTTGGGATACGATAACGTAGCTGCCATTGAAATCAGAGGTGCTTCCCATAAGCACATGTCCTGGATATTCAAATATCACAAAAGTTTCGGTTTCAGGGGCATTATCAGACAACTCAGAAGAGGCATGTGCTATATATCGCTTGTAAAACACCTGTCAGTTACGTCCACGAAATTCCACCGGGCTCAGCCCGGCCTTTGTTTTGAAGAGTTTACTGAAGTGCTGAGGGTATTCGAATCCTAAAGAATAGGCAATTTGGCTGACGGGATCATTGGTTCCAAGAAGCCGAGTTTTGGCACGCTCCACGATACATTGGTGGATGTGTTCCTGTGCACCTTTGCCTGTTTCTTTTTTCAGAAGATCACTCAGGTAATTGGCAGACATGTTCATTTCGTTTCCAAAAAACTGCACGGTGGGAATTCCCTCATTTATAGGACGTTCACCTTGAAAGTATTCCTTTAAGGTTCTGTCAAAATTCGAGACGAAATCCTTGTTGAGATTTGAGCGGGTATAGAACTGCCTGTCGTAGAACCGGGTACAGTAATCCAATAGGAGTTCAATGTTCGAGACGATCAGCTTTTGGCTATGCTTATCGATGTTCCGGGTGTACTCCTCCTCGATTTTAGCTTTGATGTCGGCCAGTGTTTTCTTTTCAGCATCCGAGATGTGTAAAGCCTCATTGAGTGCATAATCGAAAAAACGGTAATTGTCGATGTGGCGTCCGAGTGCCGATTTTCTAATAAGATCAGGATGAAACAACAGCGCCCATGCTTCGGCATCCGGCACAATGTGCTTTTCACGATAGGATAACACCTGGCCGGGTTGGAAAAAAGCAAGTGTACCCTCGTGGAAATCATAATCACTCCGTCCGTAACCCACCGAGCCGCTCACGCCATCATTCATCCAGACCTGGTAAAGATTTACACTGACCTTGACCTCTTTCAAAACCTCTTTGTCCAGGTTCATTTCCAGCGGGCTGAAAATAGAGATCATCGGATGAGCAGGCTTGGTCAGCCCGAGCATCCTGTGTGCCTCCGTTATGTTGTTTACCTCAATTAGTTTTTTCATCTGCCTGTATCCAAGTTACAAAAGCTTCCTGAACCAGGCTGTCATCTTTTCCGGATGATCATAAAACCAATTGTATCCGTCAAATCTATGGGTAGGTTCCTCCATCCAGTACATTTCTTTTTTAACCGGTAGCGCTTCGAATACTTCATCGATAAAAGCCAGGTTTGTCCAGGGGTCTTTTCTTCCCTGGCACAAAAGTGTGGGTACGTTCGCATGTTTCACAGCAGGTACGATCGGATAATCCAAAGGAACTTTTGCGTGTTCCTTGTAGTGTTTATCCGCATGTTTGTAGATCGCGCCTTTTATGCCATAGGCCTTCAAAAAATCGCCATTCCCAAGCGGCTGCATCCCTACAAGGCCTTTGACCTTATGTTTTGTAAATACCTCCTGGTCTTCCTCAAAGGCATAAAAAGTAGCGTTTAATCCCATGCAGTAGCTGAGAAGGCCAATGTTTTTCCCCTTGGTACTTTCATGTGCCCCAATGAATTCCACGGCTGCCAGGACATCAAAGCGCTCGTCGTATCCGCCCGTCCCACAGGCCAGTTTACTTTGGCCGCTTTCCCCGTGATTTCTCAAGTCATACATAAGTACGGTGTAGCCCTGCTCGATTAACCTTCCGGCCACTTTCACAAACTCAATTTCTTTCTTATAGGGTTTGGTAAGAAACGGTTGCCGTTTCGGCTGATAACCGTATCTGTTCGCCCGGTAGCCAAAGTGCGTCATGATCACAGTGGCATGGCCTCCTTCATTGAGCAACCAGCCTGAAAGCAGCACCTCGTCTCTGGTTTTGAAGGTTACATCTCTGTATGCATGCCCGTACTCTTTTGGAGTTTTCGGGAAGGGTTGCTTGGCGGGGTAGAGAACAGTGTCTCCTATTTTCTTTCCTATCGCTTTGAATAGCATAATTGTAAATGTTGGTTCACGATTTATGATTCAAAGTTCAATCTTCAACAGATGATCAACGAATACTTATTCCGGATGATCTAATACTTATTCCAGAAAAGGGAGGATGGTGCCTAACGTTTGTATAAACGCACTTTAACAGCCCAAGGTATTTTTATTTTCCGTTTAGAGGACATGCAATGTAAGTTTTTTAATCAAACGTAGGAGTAACAAGTGCACGGATATCCGATGCGGAATGTAGCCTTGGGATAAGCTGAAGACAACGGGCCCTTGCATCTTACCTGGGCCCGGCAGGCAAAGCCGTTTCCTCCAGGTAAAGGCGCGCTTGCTGCTCTTTGAGTTGCACATCTAACCTATGTATTCCACCCCTGCGGACCTTCATGCTGAACGGGCTATAAGGGATCCGCTTAAACGTAATGATCAAGGTGTCTCCCGGAGGGGAATAGTCTTGGGATACGATAGCGTAGCTGCCATCGAAATCAGAGGTGCTTCCCATAAGCACATGCCCTGGATATTCGCCTATAACCACGGTAGCAAAAGGCAGCGGTTCCCCGCTTGCTTCGTCTGTAACGGTTCCCCGAATGGTAAACTGCTGGGCATTAGGGTCGCTTATGCTATACTGTACGACTTCGTCAGGAAGCCTGGGCTTTGACCTCCACAACCCGCAGGCCAAGAGCAATATGCCGGGTAATACAAGACAGGCCAGGGTACGCAAACGAGCAAAATACCGGAAAGAAGAGGGTTTCATACGCACGGAAAACAAAGGGTTCTATACTTTGACATGGCATAAGAAAAAAGAGGGCTGCCCAGGCACCTATTTGGTCAATGTTCCTCCCGGATTACTTGTGCCACATGGGCCTGCAACAAAGGGAAAAAGGTCTCAAATTCCTGCGCGTATAAGGCATATGCCGCAAATAACTCCCGTACCGCCAAATGCATATTGTTTTGGAAACGGGCACGCCTCGACATACCGTTGAATACGCTTTGCAAGCCTTCTTTGGAACCGTAAGCTACCAACCAGTTGTGGCGGATCATATAAGGCAGCATCTTTTGAATGGGTGAAGGAAGCAAGTCCATATTCCCCTGCATCAGTGCATAGGCGTTATCCGCAAAACGGGCAATTGGCACCTCGCTGTAGGTTGAGAAACGTGCGGATAGAAAATGATCGTATAGAATATCTACCACCACCGGTGCATATTTACCCTGGCTTTTGCGCATGCGGGCTTTGCTGGTCTCCACAATAGGATGGTGATCGGTAAAGAAGTCAATGCTATGGTGCAGCTTTATGCCGCGTACTACTCCTTCAGGGTAGTGTACCCATTGCTTTTTACGCAGGGCATCGGCTATAAAATTCCCGATTTTCAACTCATCGTCTTCACCGGACAAGTAAAGGTGCGCGAGGTAATTCATATGCCCCTAAACTAAGGCTTTGCTTTGTATTACCTTTATAACTTGTTGTAAGGTTTTGGTAAACCGTATTATTTTTCGAAAAACATGCTTACTCCTATACCGGCATTAAAATTAGTAGCAGGCTGCACAGAAGGAATATCCTGTACCAAAGGGATTTGCACAAAAGTGGTGAGCAGGAGGCGTTGAACATAAAGATCTGCACCTGCCGTAAAATGCATAAGAGTGCCTCCGGTGTAGGGCTTTAAGGCATCATATTGATAATCCTGTGCAAAATGATCCAGCGTAATACCCAGGCTGGGCAGGTAGGCGAAACTAGAGGTTTCGCCCCAATAAAAAAGCGAAACGGCCCCGCTAAACTGGTCGCCAAAGGCATAGCTGAGTTCGTTTTCTCCCCGGAAGGTATAACGTAAATTTGTATTTAACCCCCAGGTGCGGTAGCGTAGTGTGTGGATCAGGTTTAGGTTGTAATGAAAAGTGCCTCGCCCGATCTGAAAAAGAGCGGGCAGCATAAGCCTGGTGTCATCGCGTTGCTGGTACTTTCCTGTAGGAAGTTGTACTCCTCCACCTAGCAGGAGCAGGTTTTTCCACGAAGTGGTAATGCTGTCGCCGTAATCAAGTAAGGTGTAATTCAAGTCGAGGCGGATGTCTCCCACTCCCTCTATGGAAGTAACTCTATTGGTTTCAACGCGCTGATGCACTGCGTAGGGGAGGTGTACAAAAAGCTGCCACCGCTTAGCGGGATAGTAGCGCATCCAGGCTTCAGTGGTATAGAAGCGGTCTTCCAGCACCTGGCTGTTTACATCGTTGGTGTTGAAATTCGTGCTGGGGTGCAGGGCCTGGCTGTATTGAAGGCGCAGCCCAAATAAGTTTTGATCGAATTGGGGCAATACGCCAAGGTAGCTGCTTCCGGCCGCACAGCCGCAAATGTCGCAGGCCATAGCGCGGAACGAAAGAAGGGTGAAGAAAAGAAGAAAAGAAGAAAAAGCGGTTTTCATGCTCAGTTTTTCTGAGGGTTTGAAAAGTTTGTATCAGTAATGTATTTGTAGTCCGTAAGGGTAGACAAGAAGTGCAGCAGATCTTGTTTCTCTGTTTCACTAAGGGTAAGCGCAGCCAGCTCGGGGGCTAAGTTGGGCGTGCTTTTTATGCCCTCTCCATAATGGTCCAATACTTCAGAAAGCGTGTTAAACCGGCCATCGTGCATATAGGGCGCGGTAAATGCTATGTTGCGGAGGCTGGGTACCTTAAACTTACCCCGGTCGCTCTCCTGAAGGGTTATGCGTGCCCTGCCGGGATCTTCGGAATAGAGGTCCAACCCGTTGTTGCGAAAGCTGAAATCGGTGAGCAGGGGCTCTTGATGGCAGGAGGCACATTTTTCCCTGAACAGCGTAAGGCCCCTTTCTTCCGGGAGGCTAAAGGTCGTTTTGCCATTCAGTAAATCGTCATACTTGCTGTTGGCAGACACCATAAGGGCCATAAACTGCGCCAGGGCATAGAGTAAATTCTGATCGGTGATGCTATCCGTACCAAAAGCGGCTTCAAACAACTGGGGGTATGTTTTATGCCCTTGTAGCTTCTTCAATATTGAGCTAAGACTCTCGGCCATTTCCAGGCTGTCGGTAAGGGGCGCTATGGGCATTACTTCAATGTGGTTTATGCCCCCGTCTGCCATAAAAGAGGGAAACCAGGCCAGGTTGGCCATAGCGGGCGAGTTGCGCAGCCCTAGCTTACCGTTAACCCCTTCACTAAAAGCCTTGCCGGGATCAGAAAAGCCTGCCTCCTGGTGGTGGCAACTGCCACATGAAATGCTTCCATCCTTGGAAAGCAGGGGCTCATAAAAAAGCTTACGGCCTAATGAAAAACCCGCTTCCGTTGGTGTATTCTCGCCAAAGCGATATACCGGTTCAGGAAAGTGTTTAGGCACTTCCAGCCCTTTAAAAGTACCGCTTAAAGGTGGCTCTTCTCGTTGACAAGAGAAAAGAAGTAAAAAGATACCTGCTACCCAGGGCAACAGGTATCTTTTTGTATTTAACACTATGTTCTTATTGCCTGGCAATGCTTAATCATGTACGTGATCCAGCACAAAAGCTCCATGGAAATTGTGGGAAAGGTGCACGGCCATCATCCCGGGCATATGCACTTTTGGCATTGCCGCTACGCTTATGGTATGCATGCCGTCAAAGGCCTTTTTAATGTCCACTTCAATGTGTACTTGGGGCGAAGCATTGGGGTTGATCTTTAACATCTGGTCGTGCATGCTGTGGTTATGAAGGGCAATGGCATTATTGGCCCCGGCAAAACCACCTACGTGGTACCTGAAATCTCCATCTGGTGCCTGGGGCGAATTTCCTTCCAGCTTAAAGAAAATATAGCCCGAATTCCAGCTCCAGAACATGTCATTGGCAGGACTTAAGGCCCCTTGTTGTGCGCCTGAAACATTCCGGGTGCTGTCTACCCCTACCATATAGCTGATCTTATGGTATTCTCCTTCGGGTATATCGGCTAACTGGATGTGTGTGGAGGTCATGTCATCCGCATCTACCAGGTGGTAGCTTTCTGGCTCTGCCCAAACGGTGCCATCCATTTTTTCCAGCTTGATGTTGGTCAGGTAATAGCGCACTTTGGTGAATTCGAGGCTCTCGCCTGAACCATTGGTATATGCCTGGTTTAAAGCAAAGGCATTGCCATCAAAAAGATGGTCGAGTTTTAAGGTAAAAGTACCTTTTTGAACGGTTGGGTTTGGCTCCCCGTTGTCATCTTCCTTCTCACAGGAAGTGATAAAGAGCATAGAGGTACAAAGGGCCAAAAGCCCCAGGGTTTTAAATATTTTCATTGGAATTCTTTTTTAAAATAAAGTATTGTACAAAGATGTCATACACCATAATTCACTTGAATTGAACTGTTGGGCACAACTTTAAAAAGCGCTAATGGGGGTACATATCCACCAGGCTGGAAACGGATCTTGTGGGTTAAGAGAGCAAACGCGGAGGGTGAAAAACATCCCGGAGGAAGGCATCGGAAGCACTCCTCTCTTTATCGAAAGGGAAAGAAGACGTATGTGCCGGCAGTAGTCTACCCGTAGAATCAAAAATGAAGGAACTCAGCACAAAAGAAGAGACTTCAAGGCGAAGTATCTCCGGGATCTGATTTGGTTTCTGAGGCGTTTCTTCCGAGAGCTGTAGTTTTTGCATCAGCACGCACTTGCCGTTGCAGTGCAACTCAGGTTTGTCCCGGTTTTCGCAGAGTGTTTTGGCAATATCTTCCTGGTGGATCACAAAGTCGATGGTAATAGCTACTTTCGACATCCACGGCAGTACCAGGGTGGCACTTAAAAATAGGGCTGTTAAACTTCTGAACACGGACAACAAAAATAAGCATTAAGCTTGTCTTTTTACAGTAAATGGAGCAATGAACCAGTAAAATAGCGATCTACGTGATTCAAAGCATATAAAAAAGACTTCCGGAAGAGGGTTGAGGCGGAGAATGCCTTTAAACAAACTTAAGGTGAGCGTATAAACTAAAAAATCCCGGCTTGCGAACAAACCGGGATCCAGTTCCGATTAAAAACCTTAATCCTCAATGACTGTAAAGATATAACTTTCTGTGATTTGATTCACCAATAATTTCTTGCAGGCCTGATCTATTTTTTTTTCGGCCGCTTCCTTGCTGTTAGCGGTCACTTCCAGGCTTATGTGTTTGCCTATGCGCACGTTTTCTATTTCGGGCAGGCCTATGTTGGTCATGCTTTTGGTTACTGCTTTTCCCTGGGGGTCAAGTAAAGCTTTATGAGGCATCACATCAATCTCGGCTCTAAATTTCATTTGAGTTGGGTTTAAAAATGAGCGATAAAATGAGGTACAAAGGTATAACAAAGGCCAGGGCTCTTAGCTTGAAAAGGACAAAAAGAAGTATTACCCCAAGGATAAGAAGGAACCGGCCATTGTTGTCTCTCCAACGGTAGTTTTTGAACTTTAAAGCAATGAGGGGAAGCTCTGCAACCAGCAGCAATGAAAACACCACACTTATAAAGGTAAGAAAGAAGGGATGCAGTAAGAGGATACGCAGGTCCTGGTTTTCGGTATGTTCTATAAGCCAGGCCACAGAAAAAATAAACAGGGCGTTGGCAGGAGTGGGCAGGCCAATAAAATGGTCGCCTTGCCGGGTGTCTATATTGAACTTGGCCAACCGCAAAGCGGAGAAAATGGGGATCAGAAAAGCAACGTAGGCCAACCAGCCAGGTACGGGTTCTGCGGTAAGTTGAGCCGAGCCGAAGAGCTTGAAAAGGACAAAGCCCGGCAGTACGCCAAAAGTAACCATGTCGGCCAGGCTGTCCAGTTGTTTGCCCAGTTCGGAATGCACCTTTAACAGGCGTGCCACAAAGCCATCCAAAAAATCACACAGCAAAGCAATGGCAAGAAAAACCGCTGCGGTTGAAAAGTCACCTTTAAGTACACTCAGGATACCCAGCAGCCCGGCTGCAAGGTTGCTTAAGGTGAGCAAATTGGGTAAGAAACTTTTCAAAGCTCTGGCTTTAGCGCAATATTACGGCAAATATGAAGTTTAAAAGGCGAAATTTGATTTATTTGCCAAAAGCTTTTGTCCTTGAAAAAAATCTTCTTCTCATTCTTACTACTCCCTTTTTTAACGATGGGCCAGGGGCGTAAATACAGCAATGAGTTTTTAAATATTGGCGTGGATGCCCGCGCGCTGGGCCTCAGCAAAGCCGTTGTTGCAAGCGCGCAGGATGTGACGGCCGCTTACTGGAATCCCGCCGGACTCACCGCTATAAAAGAAGGATGGCAGGCGGCCGCCATGCACGCAGAGTATTTTGCCAGCATCGCGCAATACGACTATGCGGGGTTTGCTACCCCTATCGATGCCACCAGCACGGCAGCGGTTACCGTTATCCGCTTCGGTGTGGACGATATTTTAGATACCACTGAACTTATCGATGAGAACGGAAATGTAGATTATGACCGCATTACGCGGTTTTCTGCGGCCGACTATGCGCTTTTGGCCAGTTATGCGCGTGCGTCTCAAAAAATTGAAGGCCTTTCTTACGGGGCGAATGCAAAGCTTATTTACCGACAGATCGGGGATTATGCGAACGCCATTGGCTTTGGTTTTGACGTAGGCGTGCAATACAGCTTAGGGAAATGGCGCCTGGGGGCCAATCTTCGGGACGTAACGTCCACGTTTAACGCATGGAGCTATAACGATGAAAAAATTGCCGAGGCCTTTTCTGACGGCCGCAACGAGTTGCCTACTGAAAACCTCGAGTTGACCATACCTCGTCTCCTGCTGGGAGGGGGGCGCAGTTTTCAGCTAAATGACAAATACAGCTTGCATGCCGAACTGGCCGCTGATATTACTTTTGACGGGCAGCGCAATACCTTGGTTACCGCACATTTTGGTAATATCGACCCGGCCATTGGAGTGGAATTAGGCTACCGCAATTTTGTGTTTTTGCGTGCAGGTGCGGGAAACACACAGCGCCAGCGTGATTTTAATAACAACCTGAGTTATGCAGTGCAGCCAAACCTGGGTATCGGTTTCCTGTACCGGGGCATTTCAATAGATTATGCCCTCACCAATATCGGCAGTGCTACAGGAGCACTTTATTCCAACATCTTTTCTGTGAAGTTCGATTTTGCCCGCTTCAAAAGGGGGTAAGTTTAACGCCAGCAATTTGCATCAATAGCCTGTGCACGTTGAAGTGCACAATAGGTGTTTTTCAAAAAAAACTGGGCCTTTGAGCGGTTTCCAAAGAGAAAACTGCAATCCGGAAAGGGTAGGGGTATCCGCCAAAGCAAGTTATCTTTACCGTATGATAGACCTACGCAGCGATACGTTTACCTTGCCTACACGGGAAATGCGCGAAGCCATGTACAACGCTCCACTGGGGGATGATGTATTCGGTGAAGATCCGAGCATAAATGCGTTACAGGAAAAAGCAGCCGCTTTATTTGGCATGGAAGCCGCACTTTTTTGCCCTAGTGGTACCATGACGAACCAGATAGCCGTTAAAGTACATACCCGGCCAGGCGATGAGATCATATGCCATGAGTATGCGCATATTTACAATTACGAAGGAGGAGGGGTAGCGTTTAACAGCGCCTGCCAGATGCGTTTTATAAGCGGCAACCGGGGGCTCATCACAGCCGATGAAGTAGCTGCCCGGATAAACCCGGCTCATGACATACACGCTGCCAGAACCTCTTTGGTGGAAGTGGAAAATACGTGTAACAAAGGAGGCGGGAGTTGTTATGAGCTGGAAGAGCTTAAGCAGATCTCCGCCCTTTGTAAGCAACACGACCTTAAATTCCACATGGACGGTGCGCGCTTGTGGAACGCCTTGGTCGCCAAAAAGGAAACGCCCGAAACTTATGGCCAGCTCTTCGACAGCATAAGTATTTGTTTATCTAAAGGTTTGGGGTGCCCGGTAGGCAGCCTGTTATTGGGCAGCACTGGTTTCATCCGGGAAGCGCTGCGTGTGCGGAAAAAACTGGGAGGCGGCATGCGCCAGGCCGGTATGCTGGCGGCTGCGGGGAGTTATGCCCTTGAGCACCATGTGGCACGGCTTGCAGAAGACCACCTGAAAGCGCGACGCTTGCAGGAGGCGCTTGAAGACTGCCTTTGGGTAAAAGCGATTGAGCGGGTAGAGACCAACATTGTGATCTTTTATTTGCACCCGGGCCGGGAAGAGAAAGCGTTCCTGGATAGGATGAAAGAACAGGATATTTTGCTCATTGGCATGGGGCAGGGGAAACTGCGCTTTGTAACTCATTTAGACGTTTCTATGGAGCAGGTAGACCAGGTCGCAGAGGTCTTGAAGAAATTGAACTAAGAGAAGCAAAAACCGTTGCCTGCTTACGTATGAAAACACATTGGAGTACAATAAGTTTGTTTTTTGTCTTTGGCTGGCTTAATGGGCAAAGCGTTCAGGAATTCCCCGTTTCATTTTCCACCACTACACAAAATGAGACAATTAGCCCTGTCTTTAGTGTGGACGAAGTTCCTGCGCATTTCAGGGCCTTTTCTGCCTATACGTATGCCGCAGAAAATGTAGAACTGTTTTTCAGGGTAAGAAAGCAGGAAGGCTGGGGAGCTTGGACGCCTTTTTCCGTAAGTCATGCCACCGAAGGCCAGGAGAGAAAGGCTTTTGAAGCTCCGGCCCTTTTTCAAACGTTTGAGGCAGTACAGTTTTCCAGCGCCACTGCACTTTCCCAAAAGATAATGTTCCGTTTGTATACTGCCCTATACACGGCAGTTTCCGTTACTCCGGTACCTCAATTTAAAACCCTGGCAAATTGTAGTTGTGCTCAACCACTCATATGTGAGCGCACTTGCTGGTGCCCCGATGGTACCTGCCCGAAAGACGCTACCCCTTCTTTTACCCAGCCTACCCACCTCATTGTGCACCATAGCGCGGGCTTTGCCAATGCACCTGATTATGCACAGGTAGTAAGCTATTATTGGGACCTTCATGTGAACACCAATGGCTGGGACGATATTGGATACAATTGGCTTATAGACCCGGATGGTGTAGTATATGAGGGGCGGGGTAGTGGAGTGGCGGGAGCGCATTTTAGCTGCATGAATGCGCAAACGTCCGGCATTTGCATTATTGGCAATTACAACAGCCAGGTGCCCAGCGATACGGCATTAGGTAGTCTGCGGCAACTCCTGGCCTGGGAGAGTTGCGACAAGAACATTGTATTGGACGATACCTCTTACCACGCTTCTTCGCAGCTTTTTTTACCCAACGTATCTGCCCACCGGGATGGGAATTTTTCCCCTGCGCCCAACTCCTGTGCCAGCGGTACGGTTTGCCCCGGAGATTCGCTTTATGCCCATTTCTATGAAGTAGCGATGGCTGCCTCAGCGCTTGATTGCACGGAAGGGGTTTCATTGGAAGAATACCGGCAGGTCCCTTTAGGTTTGTACCCTAATCCTGTTTATAATAAGCTTAACCTGGCGTTATCGGCTCCCTTTCACCCAGGTACCGTAAACATAAAAGTGCGGGCCTTGAATGGGCGCTTACTGATGCACTTGCAGGAACCGGCTTATGCTGAAACGGGCGTGACGGTAGAGGTATCCGGTCTTGCAGAGGGGATGTACTTGCTTGAACTTTTCCAGGAGGAAAACGAAGCAAAGCAATTTTTCGTGAAAAAGTAGCCAGGCGGGCAGGTTTTACTGGGGATAATTTTCATGCAGCACTTCCCAAACCAGGGGGCTTTCGTATCCACGCGTAATCAGGTATTGTGCCACTTTCCCCTTTTTCCGAAAGGCGTTTTTATCAGGGGTGGCCTCCCATTTTTTTTGCGCCTGTATGCGTACAGTTTCGAGGTAAAGGGTCTCATCAATTTCCGAAAAAGCCTTGCGCATGATGTAGGCACTGATCCGGTGGTGTTTAAGCTGTTGGCGTATTTTATTCTTCCCCCATTTTTTAATCCGGAACCGGCCCCTTACAAACGCCCGCGCAAAGCGTTCTTCATTCAGGAAGTTTTGTTGAATGAGCTCCACAAGTAATTGCCCGCGTGCTTCTTCTGCTAAGCCGTAGCTGGTGAGTTTTTCTTCTACCTGCCGCTGGCTGCGTTCCTGGTATGCACAAAAGGCCTGTATCTTTTCACGGGCTTCGTCCAGGTCGTAGATCTTTTTTTGCGGCAGCATTAGGGTTTGTATTCGTGTTCCAGGCGTAAAACCGTTCTGAAGGCTACGAGCTTATCTCCGAATTTATCATGCGTTTCTGCCTTTAGCTTTTCAGCGTATACCTGGTAGTATAATTCTAAGGTTTCCAGGTCGCGTACAGTATACTGGATGGAATAGGTGCGGCCCTGCTCTTCGTTTACCATTACTTCCAGCATTTTGTTCTGTAGAAAAAGTCCCGTGTCCATTACATCGGGTATATGTGTTTCTTTCATCCAGAGCAGCCACTCGTCATGCGCGCTGTTTTCTATGTTTACGGTTACGTTATAGATGTACATATTATGGATATTAGAAATGATACAAATTGAACTGGATAAGCCAAGATAAAATCTACGAACTAAATCTATACAAGGAGAAGTTAAAACCGGAGAAAAGAAGCAAGCCCGGTTCTGAAACGGGCGCGCATAGCGGCATATCTTTTAGTTTATAAGGTCTCCGCGCAGCGCGCGAAAACGTTTGCGCGCTTCATTGGCAAAAAAACTATCCACATGTTGTGTAAAGATCTGTTCATAGTACGCTTTTGCTCTTTCCTTATCCATTAATTCCGTTTCATACAATTGCGCCAAAGCATACAAGGCATCATCAGCAAGTATGCTTGTGGGGTGTTCATCCACGATAGACTGGTAATAGCCTGCTGCTTCGGAAAACTGTGCTTTTCTTTTGAGCAATTCTGCCTTGAGCAGCAAGACTTCATCCTGTATAGGATGGTCCAGGAAAGCGATTTCCATGAGACCTAAAACAGTCAGGCTGGAGTCAATTTTATCCTGGTATTGAAGCAGATCGGCCTTGGCGTACATGGCCATTGCTTCCGTATTGGTGTCCAGGGCAATGTTATCCGTAATGAGAAGGGAATATTGCATGGCATCATTGGCAATAAGCTTGCTGGTGGATTCCTTTAACACGTTAAAAATGCCCTGTGCCCATTGAAAATCGCCTACATAATAGGCCGCTTTGGCCCGTTTAAACTTTGCTTCCTGGCCTATGGGGCTGTATTCAAAGGCCTTTTCGGCCTGGCCATAATACAGAATGGCTTCCCAGCGGTTTCCGTTATAGAGCAGCAGGTCGCCCAGTTCGATCTTAGCCAGGGCTACATCCTCCTTGGCGGTACTGCCGGTTTGTATGGTTTTTTTGAGCAGTTTTATGGCTTCATCGGTTCTCCCCAATTCAAAACCGAGGATATGCGCTTCCGCAATAGCCACCTGCCCGGCTTTAGGCCAGCCTTTTAATATGTCGCGTACTTCTTTGTGCTCCCTGGCGAGATCTGCCCAGGCTTCTTCCGTGCTCTTTTTTTCTTTAAGCTGTTTTGTCTTAACCTGTAGGTTCATATACAGCGCATCCTCGTAGTTTGGGGCGTTTGAACCTTTTTGAATGAGGTATTCAAAAATGCGTTGGGCGGTAAAAAGTGCATCGTTCTCGAAGGTGATCTTTCCTAAGTTATACAGGTCTGTGGGTCCTAAAAGGCCGCGTTTGTCGAGGGCTCTTAACTGGGTAAAAGCCTGGCTGTAGGCTTCTTCCTGTACAAAGAGGTATACCAGGAGTTGGTTAAGGGTCTGCGGCCCCCCCGATTGAATACGCTCGATGAGCAGGGCTTTAAGGTAATCGCCCTTTACCAGGCTCCCCCCGCTTTGATAACTGCGCCCCAGTAGTTGCCTGATGTTGTTGAGGTAATTGGGGGAAATGGCAAGGAGGTCTACGTACATCTCGTACATTTTTTCAATATTTCCCAGTTCGCCATACAAGAGTGCCTTCTGGTAATCAAAGTTAAGGTTGCCCCTAAGTGCTTCTGCCCGTTCATAAATCTCCAGGGCTTGCTTCGGGAAACCCGAGCGTTGGAGCTGACTTCCGGCCGAATAAGCGTAGTTGGGATTGCGCTCAACCACTTTTTTAAGCTGCTCGAAGTCTTTATCTGCTTTTTTGGGTTCGCCCGCCATTAGGTGCACCTGCATAAGATCAATGTACAGGTCAACGGGGGTAAAGCGTTTTTCCTTTAGGTTTTCTTCTATCCAGTCAGCTGCCTCTTTGTAGTCCTCCAAGGCCAGAAGACAGTCCATTTTAAGCTGGTACAGGGGTTTGCCTACTCCACTGGTTTTTTGTGCCTCCTCTAAGTACACCAGGGCTTTGCGGTATTCCTCTTTCTTGTAGTAAGATTGAGCCAGGGCAAAGTCTTCCTGCCCTTGTGCCACAAGGCCTTTAAGGGAAAAGAGAAAGAGGGTAAGCCAAAAATACGGGAGGATGTGTTTCATATCCGGTTTCCGTGTATGCACAGCACATTAGTTTGCCTCAGCAGAAGTAACGCGCAGACTGTCTAAATCTGATTTTATAGCCTGCATTTTATAGCCCAGTGTGTCCCAGATGGCCAAACAGATCTTCGCTTCGGGTTCATAATAATAAAACGTTTGATGTATCTCATTGGCCGCACGGCTTTCTATGGCCATATAATTTTTCTGGTCTTTTTCGTTTAACTTGTTGTCTTCGATGCTTTTCCGCAAACTGGCCAACTGCGTTTTGCTGAGCGCAATGTCCTCCGTAAGCTGGCCCTTTTTATCTGCAAATTTGCCCAGGCTTTTCCAAACCCTGCGGGTATGGTTCATTTTATTTATCCAAAACGAGCGGTCGTCTTTCACGGGATAGTTCCGGTCTAAAAACAGATAGAGTTCCTTAATGTCGTTGGCTTTGCCTGAAAGAGCACTGTCCTGCCAGGGCTTTAAACCTTCTTCTACAGCCACTACTACCGTTTGGAGGGAGTCAATGGTTTCCAGGTGTTGTGTTGTTTCAGGGGAGGCCTGGTTGCAGGAAGATAAAACGATAAGACCGAATAGGGAAAATATAAAGAGGCGCATATTTAAGTAATGATGTTAAAGCCGGTGTAGGCTTGTATAGCTTTCGGAATGTGTATGCCTTCAGGACCTTGATGGTTTTCAAGTAGAGCAGCTACAATACGTGGCAGTGCCAGGGCGCTGCCGTTAAGGGTATGGCACAATTGGGTTTTGCCGTGCTCATCGCGGTACCGCAGTTTCAGCCTGTTGCTCTGGTAGGTTTCGAAGTTTGAGACAGAGCTAACCTCTAGCCATTTTTGCTGGGCGGCACTCCACACCTCAAAATCATAGGTGAGGGCGGACGTAAAACCCATGTCGCCTCCACACAAGCGCAGTATGCGATAAGGCAACTCTAACTTTTGCAATAAGCTTTCTACGTGTTGTACCATCTGGTCCAGCAAAGCATAGGAGGCGGAAGGTTCCGTTACGTTCACTATTTCCACTTTGTCAAATTGGTGCAAACGGTTAAGCCCTCTTACGTCTTTGCCATAGCTTCCGGCTTCTCGTCTGAAACAAGGCGTATAAGCGGTACACCTTATGGGGAAGTCTTCTCGGTTTACGATCTCCTCTCTGAAAAAATTGGTAATAGGTACTTCCGCGGTGGGAATGGCATATAGGTCATCGTGTTGCATATGGTACATCTGGCCCTCTTTATCGGGAAGCTGGCCTGTGCCAAATCCTGAAGCGGCATTTACAAAGTGAGGCGGCTGGTACTCGGTATAACCCGCTGCCCGGTTTTCATCGAGAAAAAAATTGATAAGGGCGCGCTGTAAACGGGCACCTAGGTTTTTATATACGGGAAACCCGGCCCCTGAGATCTTAACGCCCAGTTCAAAGTCGATCAGGCCATATTTGTCTGCCAATTCCCAGTGAGGTTGGGCAGCTTCGCTAAGGTCCGGCTTTGTACCCGCCTCGCGTACCACCTCATTGTGATCTGCATGGGTGCCTGTGGGTACACTGGCATGGGGTGTGTTGGGAATGGTGTAGAGCAGTTGTTCCAATTCGCGTTGCAAATGCCCTTCATCTTCCTGCAGCTTCTTAATGTCGCCCTTCATATGGCTCACCTGCTCCTTCAGTGCATTGGCTTCTTCTGCCTTACCCGATTTATAAAGCATGCCAATTTCTTTGCTGATCCGGTTGCTTTCGGCAAGGTGGTCATCCAGGGCTTGTTGGGCGTGGCGTCTTTTTTCATCGAGCAGGAGCACTTGCTCAATAAGGTCGGCTGCGGGAAGGTTTCTCTTGGAAAGGCGCTCCACAGCCTCTGCTTTGTTGCTTCTCAGGTAAGAAAGCTCTAACATGGTATTGTTCTGGTAATAAAATAAAACGAGGCAAAAGTATAAAACGAAAGGCCGCTATGTTGTGCAAACAAGGGGCAAATTGTATTTAGCAGCAGTCAATAAAAAAGCCTTTGAAGCGAAGGAGCTTCAAAGGCTTTTGTTTCTATAGTACCGCAAAGAGGATGCTTATTCGGCAGGCTCTACGGATACAAATGACTTGTTGTCTTTTTTCTTGCGAAAAACCACTGTGCCATCAACGAGGGCAAACAAAGTGTGGTCTTTTCCCATGCCAACATTCTCACCCGGGTTATGGCGGGTGCCGCGCTGACGCACGATGATGTTGCCGGCAATGGCCTGCTGACCGCCAAAGATCTTTACACCCAGGCGTTTACTTTCTGATTCTCTACCGTTTTTGGAGCTACCAACTCCTTTTTTGTGAGCCATCTTCTTGTACTTTTAAATGATGTTATTAACTAGCTTAGTGCTTTAATCAGTTCGTCCTTCTTCATAGAGGAGTATCCGGTAATGCCCTTGGCTTTGGCCATCTCTTTCAATTCGGCAACGGTCATAGCGCTCAACTCCTTACTTTCAGTACCGGCTTCAGCTTTAGGGGCTTCTTCTTTTTTTGCTGGCGCTTCCTGTTTTTTGGCAGGCGCAGCTTTTTTGGCGCTTCCGGCTCCAATACCTGTGATTTCAATAAGAGAAATAGCCTGACGGTGTCCGTTCTTCACGGCATAGCCCTTCCTTCTCTTTTTCTTGAATACGATTTCCTTATCGGCTTTAAGGTGAGATACGATCTTTGCGTCTACTTGGGTACCTTTTATAACGGGGGCGCCAACTTCTACAGAACCGTTGTCATCGGTAAGCAACACACGGTCAAAAGACACGGCATCACCTTCTTTACCTTGCAGACGATTTACATAGATATGCTGGTCTTTACGTACTTTGTACTGGTGCCCTGCTATTTCTACAATTGCGTACATGGTTTCTACTTATTTTTAAAGGGGTGCAAATATAAGGCTAATTAACTAATATGCTGCTAGTGAGAAGTTTTTTCTATGAAAAGAATGGCATGAAGGCTTTGGAAAGCTTTTGTTGCGGAGCTTTTCAAGAAGAATAGGTAAAACATTCCGGTACACAAATCCCAAAACCAGGTGTAAAGCATGGAAACAGAAGAGGTGACCCGGAGAGGTTTACACAGTTGAAGAACAAATAGGGAGAATTAGCTCGGGATAAACATTCCAGATCAATATGCCTTAATGGCATGAACTTTTTACTATTTTTGGCCATCTGCTATAGGAACTCATAGTAATCCATTAATGCCTGAATGTAGAAAATAAGGCAGGAGGTATTCGTAAATCAATAAATCACAGATGAAAAAAATGTTTCTTGGTGCTGTATGGCTTGCCTTTGGTACAGCAGCGTCCGCACAAACCAGCATTGACTTTAAAGAGTACACGCTGGACAATGGCTTGCATGTAATATTGCATGAAGACCACAGCACGCCCATTGTGGCGGTTTCCGTGCTGTATCATGTAGGAAGCAAAAATGAAAAAGAGGGACGTACAGGTTTTGCGCACTTTTTTGAACACCTTATGTTCGAGGGTTCTCCGAATATAGACCGGGGAGAGTACATGAAAATTGTACAAGCCAACGGGGGTGCCTTAAACGCAAATACCTCGCACGACCGCACTTTTTATTACCAGATCCTGCCGTCTAATCAGCTTGAACTGGGCCTGTGGTTGGAGAGTGAGCGTATGCTGCATGCCAAGGTGGATGAACAAGGGGTGGAAACCCAACGTGAGGTGGTAAAGGAAGAGAAGCGCCTGCGTATAGACAATCGCCCTTATGGTTCTTTCCAGGAGAATATGTTTAGCCGGGCGTATCCGGTGCACCCCTATAAAAACATCCCTATCGGCACCATGGCTGACCTGAACGCAGCAGAGATTGAGGATTTTGCCGACTTCTATTCTACGTTTTACGTGCCAAATAATGCAACTCTTTCTATTGCCGGTGATTTAGATCCTGATGAAACAATCGAAATGATCCGCAAATACTTTGGTGAAATACCCAAAGGGACTAAGGCAATTCCTCGTCCTGAGAAAACCATGCGCCCTATTGGCAGTGAAGTTGTAGATACGGTATACGACAACATTCAACTTCCGGCCTTGTTTATTGGTTACCGTATGCCCCCGCAGGGCACAAAAGATGCCTATGCGCTTGAAATGCTTACCACCCTGTTAAGCAGCGGGCAAAGCTCTCGTTTTTACAAGCGTTTTGTAGATGGGGAAAAACTAGGCCTGGCTGTACAGGCTTTTCCCTATTCTCTCGAAGATGGAGGGCTTTTTATAACTTTTGGTGTAATGAATATGGGGAAAGATCCGGCAATGCTCTTAAAAGGGATCGATGAGGAGATAGAGCGCGTACGTACGGATCTGATTGCCGAAAAGGAATATACAAAGGTGCTTAACCAACTCGAGAACCGCTTTGTGGCACGCAACAGCAGTATGGCCGGTATTGCGGAAAGCCTGGCCGATTACCACGTGTATTTTGGGGACCCGGGTTTGATCAACAACGTGATTGAGAAATACCGGGGCATAACCCGCGAGGATCTGCAACGTGTAGCTCGCCAGTACCTCACTCAAAACAGCCGGGTAGTCTTGTATTACCTCCCCAAACAAAACTAATCAGCAAGCAAAAAAGACAGTATGAAAAAGATATTTTTAGCATTATTGGCGGTATGGATGGTATCGCCCGCTTTTGCCCAATTGGATCGCAGCAAACGGCCGGAAGCCGGTCCCGCCCCGGAACTGAAATTTGGGGAGTATGACCTTATAGAACTGGACAATGGTTTAAAAATAATTGTTGTAGAAGAGCACAAACTTCCAAGGGTCACCATGAGTTTGATAATAGACCGTGATCCTATATTTGAAGGAGAAAAAGCAGGTTATGTGTCTTTGGCGGGAGAAATGTTACGCCAGGGTACCACTACACGCCCTAAAGCTCAGTTGGATGAGGAAATTGATTTTATGGGAGCCAGCCTGAATACAGGTTCTTCATCTGCTTCTGCCAGCGGATTGAGTAAGTACACCGAAAAACTGATGGAGCTTTTGGCCGATGTTGCGCAAAACCCGGCTTTTCCACAAGAAGAGTTTGAAAAGTTGAAAGAGCAACAGATCAGCGGGATTAAATCTTCTAAAGATGATCCTGCCTCTGTAAATGCCCGCATTTTCCAAATGTTGCTTTATGGAAAAAATCATCCTTACGGGGAAAGTGCTACTGAGGAAACTACCTCTAATGTTGACCTGGAAGACTGCAAGCAGTATTACAACAACTATTGGATTCCCAACATCACCTACCTGGCGGTTATAGGTGACGTGAAGAAGAAACAGATAAAAAAGCTGGCCAAAAAGTACTTTGGAAAGTGGGAGCGTGCCAATGAACCAGCCCTTACCTATCCTGCACCGGAACAACCAAGCGGGCTTCAAATTGCTGTGGTGAATAATGAATCTGCGGTGCAATCGGTAGTGCAGATGGGCAATACCATAAACTTAAAGCCGGGCGATCCGGATGTGATCGCTTTACGCCTGTCCAATCAAGTGTTGGGTGGGGGCTCCATGGGGCGTTTGTTCCAAAACATCCGGGAAGACAAAGGATATACATATGGCGCATACTCTGATTATGACTCCGATAGGCTAATCGGTAGCTTTACGGCAGAGGCCAGTGTGCGCAACGAGGTAACCGATAGTGCCGTTGTAGAATTCCTGAAAGAATTTGAACGGATGCGTACGGAAAAGATAGTTGCCGAAGACCTGCAGGCTTCCAAGAATTTTATCATCGGTAGCTTTGGTCGTTCTTTAGAGAGCCCGCAAACCTTGGCTTCCTTCGCTTTAAACAAAGAGATATACGACCTTCCGGACGACTATTACGAGAATTATCTTTCGCGCCTGGGAACACTTACGGCAGAGGACGTAATGAAAGCCTCTAATACCTACATCAAGTCGAATATGCTGATCTGCGTAACGGGCAAGGCAAGCCAGATCGGAGACAAACTGGAAGCGCTTGGCCCCGCCGTTACGTATTACGACAAGGAAGGGAATAAGATAGAGAAGCCTGGTATGCCGATTCCTGAAGGCGTTACAGCAGAAAGCGTACTAAAAAATTATATAAAATCGCTGGGTGGAAAAGAAAAGATCAGCAAAGTGAAGGATGTAACCTACGTGATGAGTACCGACATACCGGGAGCGCCTTTTAAGCCTACCACAACGATCATTCAAAAAGAGAACAGGTCTTACTTTTCTATGGAAGCGGAAGGCATGGGGGTACTTCAGAAGATTGTATACGATGGAAAAAAAGGAATGAATTCCGGTATGCAGGGCAGCTCAGAAATGAATGACGAGCAGCTTAAGAGCGCCCGGAAGAATGCCCGGATGTTCCCTGAAAGCCGTTACCAGGAACTCGGTTATACCACTAAATTGGTGGAAGTGAGTATGGTGGATGGTAAACCTGCCTATGCTCTTGAAGTAACAGATGAGGATGGAGAAGTAAGCACACAATACTTTGACACAGAGACCTATCTTTTATTGAAAGTGGAACAAACAAACGATACCCCGCAAGGACCTATGACCTCGGGGATGCGTTACGGGGATTACCGCGAAGTAGATGGCGTGATGTTTCCTTATGAACGTACCCTGATCATTGGTCCGCAAAAAATTGAAATGACCGCGACAGAAGTTAAAGTAAACACCGGTGTAAAAGACGGCATGTTCAGATAAAGAGCAAGGTTGTCATCAAACAATTAAGGTCCCGCTTTCGAAAAAGAAGGCGGGATTTTTTATGCCTTTTTATTTTTCAGGCGCTGTATACGCTCTTTTAAGCTACCACGCCTGTTAACCAGGTATACACCTATCAAAATAACCAACATGCCCAGCGCGTGATGCAAGCCTACATCCTCTCCATCGATCACACCCCAGAGCAGGGCAATAATGGGTATGGCGTAAGTAACAGAGGCCGCAAAAAGGGATGAAGTCTGCTGAATCAGGTAATTAAACACAATAATCGCAAGACTTGAACCCACGATGCCTAAGATGGCAATATACCCGAAATTGAGCCAGGCCCTATTGTCGGTTTGCATGATGTATACAAAGTCTGTGAAAAAGAGGTATACCATAGCCGGAATGCCTACAAAAAGTAAACTGAGCAAAGTAATGCTTAGCGGTTTTAAGTCATTTAAGCGGCTGTTTATGGTGTTAATGGAGAGGGCATAGCAAACTGTAGCTAAAATGGGGAAAGCCCCGTAGGTCAGCTTCTGGCTTTCAAACTTCAGGTCGGGCATCAGCAACCAAAAGGCTCCCAGGAAACCCAGTACAATACCCAATACACTGAGCCATTTTACGCTTAACTTAAACCAGACCAAGCCAATAATGAGCGTGAAAAGCGGGACCATGGAGTTGAGAATGCCCACAATGGAGCTGTCGAGTTTGGAAATAGCCAGGGGGAATAAAAGGTAGGGAAGGCCATTGCCAAATAAGCCCACTATAAACAGGGGGAACCAGTTTTTACGGGAGAGGTATTTGAAATGTGGGAAGGCGATAAAAACAGTAAACAGAAAGGCCAGGGCAATGCGGAGCATGCCTATTTGGCCATAGGAAAAGGAGTTTAACCCCCGTTTCATTAAAATAAAGCTGCTACCCCAAACACAGGCCAGTGCTATGAAAAGCAACCAGGCCAATATAGGTGAGTCTTTAAGTCTTGTCATGTAGTAAGGAAAGCGGCAAAAGTAGA
The DNA here is from genome assembly GCA_028285465.1 of Owenweeksia sp. Classification (GTDB taxonomy): domain Bacteria; phylum Bacteroidota; class Bacteroidia; order Flavobacteriales; family Schleiferiaceae; genus JANQPD01. The sequence continues at coordinate 42,630 of JANQPD010000027.1, forward strand.
GTTTTCTTTACTGGAATAAGCCTGGATTTGACTATGGACAGTCAGGTAGCCTTTATTACTTTTGAGCATATGAAAAAATGGATGTATATACTACCCCTGGTGTTTGGGATCGCCTGTACAGATCACGTTGAAGAAACGCAGGAGGAACAACAAAAGGAAGTGGTTCAGCGAACGACAAAGACAAAACCGCGTACTTCAACCGGTAACCTGGATAGCCTGAATAGCTATATTTCTGCAAACTCCAATGATGCTGCAGCTTACGCCAGGCGCGCAAACGCATATTTGAAAAAACGCAACCTGCAGTTCGCTTTGGCGGATGTAAATGAAGCTTTGCGGTTGGATAGTACCCTGGCAGAAGCCCATTTGGCGTTGGGATCGCTTTATTATACCCAAAACAAAACCCGCGAAGCACGCAATGCCTGGACCAAATGTGTTTCACTGGAAAAGGAGCATGTAGAGTGCCGCATGCGTTTGGCAGAACTTTATATAGCCGTTAAGAATTACGATAAAGCGCTTGTTCTTTTGAACGAGGTAACGGAAATAGACAAGCAGAACGCCACGGCCTACCTGATGAAGGGGGTTATTGCGCGCGACTTTAAAGCGGACACAAGCCTCGCACTGAATTATTTCCAGAGAGCCATTGACCTGGACCAGGAGTATATGGATGCGCTTGACCTCATGGCAGTGAGCCTGACCAACCAGGGCGATACCCTGGCAAAGTACTATTATGACCGTATGCTCTCTTTAGACCCGAATCGAAGCGATACCTATTATAAAATGGGCGTGTTTTACATGAAAATTCGCGAATACAACCGGGCGCTGGAAGCGTATACTAAGGCAGTGCAGCTTAACCCGGCCGATGCACAAAGCCATTACAATATGGGGTTTATTCACATTGAAGTTGGTGAATACAAAAAAGCGCTTGAGTTTTTTAACCAGGCGATACAATTGCAGGAACGGAATTACCAGGCCTACTATGCGCGTGGTTATTGTTATGAAATGTTGGGCAACGCAGATGCCGCTAAAGCAGATTACCGCAAATCCCTGGATATACTATCTATTTACCAACCCGCTGCGCAGGGATTGAGCCGCATAAAACAAATGGATGCACAGATAGAGGCGGACAAGCGTAGAAGAGGAGAAGGGGGATAAGCGATCAATGCCTTCTTTCTTCCACCTGTTTTTTTAAAGCGGGGTAATCGGTAATGAGCCCGTCCACGCCCAATTTGATAAGTTGCCTGGCTTCTTTGGGGTCATTTACTGTCCACGGGATGACCAGCATATCTTTCTCCGCCGCAAATTCGATCAAGTGTTGATCCACTAAACGGTAATCTGGGCTAAGTACATCCGGGGTAAATGCCAAGGCTTCTAATTTGTTTTTCCAGGGTGGTGAAGTTTTTTCAACCAGAAAGGAATACCCGATGCGGGGATTTAACGTGTAAGCAGCATTTAAAGCTGCGGGGTCAAAGCTCTGTATAATGGCACGGTCAGCGATCCCGGCTTCTTCAATTACCGCCAGCACCAATTGGGCAAACAGGTCGTGGGAAGGCTGTGAAAGGCCAATTTCTTCCGGCTTGCTCTTCAACTCAATGTTGTAATACGGCAGAGGCCGTTGAGTACTCTTCGCATAGGCTTCGGTGGCTTCAATTGCATCGCGAAGGAGGGGCTTGTACGTGCGCTGCTTTTGCTGCTTTGAGAAGCGGGGATGAGGCTTGCTGCCACAATCATAGAGCGCAACCTCCTCGTAGGTCATGTGGTAAATATTGAGCTCTTTTTGCCTTTCTGCAGATAAAGTTCGGCCGTTCGTATCCAGGCAGATCTCGCTGCTTACATAAGGCTCGTGAGAAATGACCACCTGGCTGTCGGCACTGATAACCACGTCCATTTCCAAGGTTGTCATGTCGCGGTCAAGGGCATAAATAAACCCCTCGAGGCTATTTTCAGGGAGTACTCCCCGGGCGCCTCTATGTCCTTGCCAGTCGATAAAGCGGCCTTCGGTAAATTGCTGCTGACAACTCATACTAAATAGTAAAAGCATGCAAATACCTATGCTCCTGTACATGCCTAATTCTTCTTACCCGCATTGCGGGTGGCTTTTTCAACCCAGTCCCACATTTCCTGGGGCACTTCCTCCAGAAAATTCATTTGTCCTGCTCCTTGCAACCATTCTCCGCCGTCAATGGTTACTACTTCCCCATTCATATAAGGAGCAAAATCTGAAACGAGGAAAGCCGCGAGATTGGCTAGTTCCTGGTGGTCTCCCGCGCGCTTGAGCGGTACCTGGTTCTCTACCTTGAGCTTTTCACCCAGGTCGCCCGGCAACAAACGTGCCCATGCTCCCTTGGTGGGGAAAGGGCCTGGGGCAATGGCATTAAAGCGTATTCCATACTTAGCCCATTCTACGGCTAAAGAGCGGGTCATGGCTAAAACACCCGCTTTACTCATGGCAGAGGGTACTACATATGCAGAGCCCGTTTCCGCGTAAGTGGTAACGATGTTTAAGACCACCTTGTCCTGCTTTTTGCTTTTTATCCAATGCTTGCCAAAAGCCAGGGTGCAGTTTTTCGTGCCTTTGAGCACAATGTCAATTACAGCATCAAAAGCTCCGTAGCTCAAGCGTTCTGTTGGCGAGATAAAGTTTCCGGCTGCATTGTTCAGCAACACATCTACCTTACCGTAGGTATCCAGTATCTGCGCCAAAAAGGCCTCTACTTCCTGGGGTTTACGTACGTCACAACTGGCGGCCATTACCTTGCCCCCCGTTGCACGCTCCAGCTCTTTTTTAGCTTCTTCTACCTTTTCGAGCCGGCGGCCACAGATCGCCAGGTGGGCGCCAAGTTCCAAAAAGTACTTACCCATAGATTTGCCTAAACCGGAGCCTCCGCCCGTAATGGCAATTATTTTTCCTTTAAGGGCGTCATCGCGCAACATGCCTTGCGTGTATTTCATTTTATAGGAGTTATTTTTAACCAAAATATAACTTATGTCCCAAGCTTCCGTTACAAAGCCTAGTTTTGCCGCAGTATTTCTGTTTTTAATTTCCTGCCAAAATATGGAAAAGACCTCAACAAACCCGCCCGTGGCGGAACAGATATCCAAAGCGCTTAAACTACATGGAGACACGCGTATAGATCCATACTACTGGCTAAACGAGCGCGAAAACCCGGCTGTGGTTTCCTATTTGGAAGCAGAAAATGCGTATCGCGAAGCCGCTATGCGGCATACGGAGCCCTTGCAGGAAAAACTCTTTAGTGAAATCAAAGGCCGGATCAAAGAAGACGATGCTTCTGTTCCGTATAAAAAGAATGGATACTGGTACTACGTCCGTTTTGAAAAAGGAAAAGAACACCCCATCTATTGCCGCAAAGAAGGCAGCCTTTCTGCCGAAGAAGAGGTGTTGCTCGATGCCAATGAGCTGGCAAAACCCTACGATTACTTTAAAGTGGGCGGCTTAAGCGTTAGCCCGGATAACCGGTGGTTGGCGTATGGAGAAGACACCCTCAGCCGGAGGATATACAACATCCGCTTTAAAAACCTGGAAACGGGAGAGCTATTGCCGGATGAGATGTTGCTGTACACCAATGGAAGCGTGGCCTGGGCGGCAGACAGTAAAACTTTGTTTTACACGGTAAAAGACAGCACCCTGCGCAGCCATGCCATATACCGTCACATATTGGGCGAAGACGCTAAAGAGGATACGCTGATATTTAAGGAGGAAGACGTTACCTTTAATACTGGGGTGTATAAAAGCAAGTCGGAAGCTTACATCATGATCCATAGCGGCAGTACAGTAGCCGATGAATACCAGTATTTGGATGCACAAACCCCTGAAGGGGAGTTTAAGGTCATTCAGGCGCGTGAACGCGATCTGGAGTATGGCGTGGCTCATTTCGGGGCCCATTGGTATATCCGTACCAATAAGGACGGAGCAGAAAACTTCAAACTGATGAAAGCGGAAATCGCCCGCGGGGCGAAAGAAAACTGGGAGGAGGTTTTGCCGCACCGAGAAGATGTGTACCTGGAGGGCATTGAGATCTTTGAAGATTACCTGGTGACGGAAGAACGTGAAAACGGCCTTACACGCATACACATCAAACCCTGGACGGGCGGTTCTGCACACCATATTGCCTTTGACGAAGAAACCTATACTTGTGGGATCGGCAACAATCCGGATTTTAAGAGCAAGACGCTTCGCTATGCCTATTCTTCCCTCACGGTGCCTACTTCTGTTATCGATTATGATATGGAAGCGCGTACAAGAGAAGTGAAAAAGCAGCAAGAAGTTGTGGGAGGGTACAATGCGGAGGCATATGCCAGCGAACGTATTTGGGCTACGGCAGATGACGGTACTGAGGTGCCCATCTCTCTGGTGTATAAAAAAGACCTGAGGCAGCCAAAGGGAAACCCCACCTTATTGTATGGATATGGTTCGTACGGAGCTACCATTGACCCTAGTTTTAGTAGCACCCGCCTAAGCTTGCTCGACAGGGGGTTTGTGTTTGCGATAGCACACGTAAGGGGTGGGCAATATTTGGGCAGGCAATGGTATGAAAAGGGGAAAATGCTGCACAAGAAAAACACCTTTACGGATTTTATAGCCTGTGGAGAAAAAATGCTGGCCAGCGGGTATACAGCCCCCGGTAAACTCTATGCCATGGGTGGTAGCGCAGGCGGCTTGCTGATGGGAGCGGTCATCAACATGAAACCCGAGCTTTTCAACGGGGTGATTGCTGCGGTGCCCTTTGTAGATGTGGTTACCACTATGTTGGATGAAAGTATCCCGCTTACAACCGGGGAGTATGACGAATGGGGCAACCCCAATAAAACAGAATACTACACATACATAAAAAGCTATTCGCCTTACGACAATGTAGAGGCAAAAAATTACCCTGCCTTGTTGATTACCACAGGCCTGCACGATAGCCAGGTACAATATTGGGAACCGGCAAAGTGGACGGCCAAATTGCGGGCGTTGAAAACGGATAAAAACCCGCTTTACCTGTATACCAATATGGAAACCGGGCACGGAGGGGCTGCCGGTCGTTTTGAAGCATACAAAGAAACGGCTATGGAATATGCCTTTTTACTGGACAGGGAACAGATAAACGAGTAGGTATCAAAAAAGCGCTTTAGTACTTGATCACCTTGAGCGGGATACGTTCCTGGTTCCGGGTAACTACATCCACCCGGTATAAGGCCGGTGCCCATTCTTTGGTGCTCCACTCCACGTAAGGTCCGTTTGGTCTCGGTATATTTCGGATCATATGTCCGGCCATATCGTATATCTCGATGCGGTCTACGTTCCCGAAAGACGTGAGGGTGAGTCGCAAGCGGTCTTGAAATGGGTTTGGAAAAACCTCTGGCCGCAGGCGTTTACGCATTTCGTCTAAACCGATAAGGGTAATAGACATACAGGCCGAAGTATCCACACAACCTGAGCTGGAGCTTACCACCACGGCATAACTTCCACTTACAAGGGGGCTGAAGCTTTGGTTGATCTGCCCCGGCCCGGGACCAGGTAAAGGGGTGTAGTTGTTCTGGCAGTCTACCCAAAAGTAGATCTTTCCCGTGTCGGTAGACCAAAAGGTATTGGTAGCAGAATCCAGGAATATACCGGCCTTTAAACTGTCAATAAGCAGGTTAAGCTCTATAAGCGAATCGCAGCTCTGTGCTACCGCCACCGTGTCATAATAAGTTCCGGCTACGCTCAACTGCTGACCTGCAAACAAATAGGTTGAGCCGTTGCAAATGCTTTCCGTGAAACTATAACGCTGAAAAGGGGGCGCCAAATTCCTGCCGCTTACCCAGTTGGAAGAGGTACCGCTTAAGGTGAAATTTAGCAGGGTACCGTTGCTGGTCCCCAGTTCATCGGTAAGGGTTAAAACACTCGTGTTGTTCCCTCCGGCCACTCCCTGGTCAAATTTATAATAAGCCCTTAGGCCGGCTTCATCGCCACAAAGGCTGCCGTTCATGTTTTGCCTGATTTCCTGTGCCGTGCGTGCCACTTCCCAGATGCGCACCTCTTCAATTTTGCCGTCAAAATAACGGTTGTAGCTGTTGTGCGAGCCAATAGTGAGGTTGGTGTTGGTACTGGCAATGCTGATGTTTCGAGCCATAGAGTCGATGATCTGCCCGTCAAGATAAAGCCGCATGTAGCTCCCGTCATAGGTAGCTGCCAGATGATACCAGGTGTTTAGTGTAAGCACGGGGTTAGGCGTATTGTGCTCATTCCAGGAACTGCCGCCCCCTAAGTTAAAATTGATTTTACCACCTTCACCTACGCGCAACATATAGCCGTTATTGGGGCCATTTTGTTCTTTATTGATGATATTTCCTTCCCAAATATTGGCTTGCCAGGATTCTGCATATATCCAGGCTTCAAGTGTAATAGCCGTTCCGGTTATGTTTGCCGCACTGCTGTTGCCACAGTCTACCTTGTCATCGATACCGTCAAAGTGCAGGGCATTTTGTGCCCCTACACGTACGAGCGATATACTGAGTAAAAGAAACAGTAAGTGTTTGATTGTGTTTGCTTTAGACATAGCGTAAAGTATTATAGATGCAAAAGGGAACGGCTCCTGGCATGCATGTCATTCGGCCGAAGTTTGCAAAGGGACACTTTCAAAGATACGGTTTCGCAAAAAATGGAAGCAAAACGGCCTTGTTGCCAGGCAAGACAAATTGAGGACAGGGTAAGTATGTAGCTTTCGCATTTTTGCTTTAAAGATGTTTTCAGTCGATTCCTCTTTTTGAGCAACCTAGGCTAAAGGGCACAAAACAAAAAAATCCCATGGCGGTACAAACGAAATAGTTTTAACTTGCGTTGAAGCACATGGATCTTATATTTAGAGCACTTTGAAGCAACCCTACTTCCGTTATATAGTATTCTGGCTGACTTTTTTTTGTATGGCAGCCTCCCCCTTAAGTGCCCAGTTTTACTATGGCTTACGCCAGGAGTTTGGCAAGAATCGCCTGCAATACACCCAGTTTGATTGGGTGTTTTATCGCTTTGAACGCTATGACATCTATTTCTACCGGGGCAACGACAAGCTTGCGGCCCAGGTAGCCCGCTTTACGGATACCGAACTGCCGCGACTTGAAAGCATCCTGGATGCACCGCTGGATGACCGTGTACAGATATTGGTGTTCAACAACCTGAGCGACCTGAAGCAAAGCAACGTAAACAGCAGTTCTGAAGAAGACTACAACACGGGGGGCGTTACCCGCATATCCGGAAGGCGGCTGTTCCTTTATTTCAATGGAGATTATACTGACCTGAACCGGCAGTTGCGGAGCGGACTCACGGAAGTGATCCTCAGCAACCTTATTTACGGCAAGTTTACCGAGAGTATTAAAAACAGTACGCTGCTAAATCTTCCCGAATGGTATACCGAAGGCCTGATCAGTTATATGGGGGAACCCTGGAATGTGGAGGTAGACACCAAAGTAAGGGATGGCTTTTTAAGCGGGCGCTATAAACGCTTTAACTCTCTTACGGGAGAAGATGCCGTGTATGCAGGACATAGTATGTGGTATTACCTGGTGCAAACCTACGGGCGCACGGTGCTGAAGAATGTAGTGTATATGGCCATTGTAAACCGCAATATTGAAAGTGGCTTCCTGTATGTATTGGGGAAAGACCTTGATCAGATAAACCAGGGCTGGGTGGAATTCTATGAAGAGCGTTATGAAAAATACAAACTGGAAAAGGAAGCAGAAACAGGAGAGGAGCCGCTGAAGCAGCTGTTGAAAGCTAAGAAAAACCACGAGTTGATACGCCTTTCAGGCAGCCCCGATGGAAAATATATAGCCTACGTAGACCAGGTTTTTAGCGAGTACAAGCTCTACCTGTACGATGTAGAGAGAGAACGGAAAAAGCGGATACTAAAAGAGGGGTATAAGATTGCGCAGAATTCAGATAAGTCGTATCCTATATTGGCCTGGCACCCGAACAGTAAGATCCTGACCTTTTTTACCGAAGAAAAAGGCTTCACCTACATCAACTTTTATAACCTTGAGAAGAAGGAGCTTGAGAAGAAACCCTTTTTTAAGTTTGACAAGATCTTGTCTTTTCAATATGCCCAAGACGGCAAGCGCCTGGTGCTTTCGGCTACTAAAAACGGACAAAGTGATATCTTCATTTATACTATCCTGAATACCAGGGTAGAACAGCTCACAAACGATAGCTATAACGATCTGTATCCTTCCTTTTTTAATGGGGACAGCAAGGTGGTATGGAGCTCAAACCGGGTTACTGACACCTTAAAGCAGCAAGAGCAGGCGATTGTTTTTCCCTATGCCGATCACGATCTCTTTGCCATGCCGGCTTCGGAGCCGGAAGACACAGTGAAAATTATGCGTCTTACCAACAGCCGGGGAGTGGAAGAAATAGCTGCCGGAGTGTATGCACCCGGTTACATTAGCTTTTTGAGCAACCGGAGCGGTACGCAAAACCGACACCTGATAAAGATCGACAGCAGTATTGCTTATGTTGATACCAGCACGCACTACGCATATACTTTTACTGAATACCAACTTACAAAAGCCAAGCGAAACATACTCGATCAGTCGGTCTCGGCTGAAAACGGACAGGTATATGGTATTGAGCTCAGAGATAAGCGCTACCGCATTCTGGCGCGGGAATACCTTTCTCCCGAATCATTGGGGCTGCGCCCGTTGAGTACCAACCGGCAAAACACCGCACCTCCCAAAGCGAAAACAGTGGTCGAAAGATCCGGAAGCAAAAGCACTTACCCGCTTTATTATCCCGGGCCGCAATACCTGACTTTTGAGGTAGACATTGAGGATTATGATTTCGGGAAGGAAGGCGGAAGCAGGCCAAGCAGGCAAGACAAGGCCAGGGGCAGTAAACCTGTTAAAGCTTTGCCGGATCCGGTAGCCTCTAATACAGTTGCAGCATCGGCAGAAGAACCTTTGACCATTCCGCCCAAGCGAAACTATTTCCTGTCTTTTTTCCAGGATGATTTTACGGTGAGGTTTGATAATATTTTTGAAAATCCGCAGTACCAAAGATTTACGGGTTTTGTAAGCAGCGACCTGCTGAACAGCGGCTTTAATATGCAGTTTAAGGCCGGGGTGCTCGACCTGATGCACGATTACCAGATATCAGCCGGAATGCGCACCAACTTCCAGCCACTGGCAGGCACTTCTATTACGCCTAATGCCGAATTTTGGGTTGGCGTAGGCGACTATAAAGACCGGCTGGATAAACAGTACACCTATTACCGCAGAAGCCAGGTACTTTTTTCTGAATTGGGGCAGTTCCAGCGGATCATTACCAACGAAATAACCGCCAAATACAGCTGGCCTTTCAGTCCGGTGGCTTCCGTACGCGGAAGCGTAGGTTACAGGAACGATAAAACCGTAGACCTGGCAAGGGAAGTGTTCAGCCTGGAGAGCGAACCGGTCCTTACGGATTATGCCATTCTCAAGCTGGCCTACGTATACGACAACACCCGTAAGCTTGGATTGAACCTCTATGCGGGCACTCGGTATAAGATCTTTACGGAGTATTACCGCAACCTTTCTATTTCCAATTCCGGTTTGCACACAGCGGGGATCGACTACCGAAAATATACCATCATCCACCGCAATTTTATCTGGGCCAACCGCTTTGCAGCAGGTACCTCTTTTGGCCAGGAAAGACTCATTTACATCATGGGGGGAGTGGATAATGTATTTGTGCCGCGCTTTGAACCTACCACGCCCATTGCCCAGGATCAGAATTACGTGTTCCAGACCCTTGTAACCAATATGCGCGGATTTTTTCAAAATGTGCGCAACGGCAACAATTTTGCCGTAATCAATAGCGAATTGAGGCTGCCTGTGTTTAGTTACTTGCTCAACCGCCCCATCAAAAGTGATTTTATTAAGAATTTCCAGTTGATAGGCTTTGCAGATGTAGGTACTGCCTGGAACGGCCTTTCTCCATATTCGAGCGAAAATGCGATCAATACCCGGGTAGAAGATTTCGGCAACCTGCGCATTGTACTCGATAGTCAAAAAGAACCCATTATTGCCGGAGTTGGCGGGGGCTTGCGCACGCGCCTTTTTGGTTACTTCCTTCGCCTGGATTATGCCTGGGGCATAGAAGATGGGCTTGTCCTGGACCCCTTATTGTACTTCAGTATTAGTACAGACTTTTAACGCTACCCTCTTAGTGTACATGATTTCTGCGAAACTATACACCCAATTTCTTAAGCAGGCTTTTTCGCCCGATTTTCCTGCTGATGAAATCTTTCTCGAGCATCCAACCCCGGGCAGGAGAATATGCACGGGCGTAGTAAATGATCTGTAGATGTAGCTTGTTCCAAAGCGCTTTTGGAAAAAGGCGTTTGGCGTCCTTTTCGGTTTGTGCCACGGATTTTCCATTGCTCAAACCCCAGCGATACATCAGGCGATGAATGTGTGTATCTACGGGAAAGGCGGGTACGCCAAAGGCCTGGCTCATCACTACCGAAGCGGTCTTATGCCCCACGGCAGGCAAGGCCTCCAGGGCTTCAAAACTTTGTGGTACCTGGCCGTTGTGCTGGTCCAGCAGGATGTGTGAAAGCGCATAAATTCCTTTGGATTTCATAGGGGTAAGCCCACACGGGCGGATAACTGCAGCAATTTCTTCCACGCTGAGTTTGGCCATTTCTTCAGGTGTATCCGCCAAAGAGAAGAGGTGAGGAGTAACGGTGTTGACGCGTGCATCCGTGCATTGTGCAGAGAGCAATACCGCTATAAGCAAAGTATAGGGGCTGTGATGCTCAAGAGGTATAGGTGTTTCCGGGTATAACTTTTCCAGATTTTCAATTACGTAATCTACTTTTTCCTGCTTTGTCATCGCTTAAATGTATAGAAGATGCATAGGTCGTAAACCTTTGCCAAATTTGCCAGTTTAACCTTCATATAAATATCCAAAACAAAAGTAATGACACACCTCAAAGAAGGCGATAAAGCACCCCGTTTCAGTGGAAAAGATCAGAGTGGAAACACCATTGGCCTGGACGACTATAAAGGAAAAAAACTGGTTGTTTATTTTTACCCCAAAGACGATACACCCGGTTGTACGGCCGAAGCATGTAACTTCCGTGACAATTATCAGGAGCTGCGCAATGCCGGCTACGAGATTTTAGGAGTAAGTGCCGACAGTGCTGCCAAGCATCAGAAATTTATTGCTAAATACAGTTTGCCCTTTCCCCTTATTGCAGATGAAGAAAAAGAGGTAATTGAAGCATTTGGCGTATGGGGCAAAAAGAAGTTTATGGGGCGGGAATATGATGGCATACACCGCGAAACCTTTGTGATCAATGAAGAAGGGGTAATTGAAAAAGTGATCCATAAGGTAAAAACGAAAGATGCCACTGCGCAGATCCTGGAATAGCTTTAAAAAGGGCCTGTCCGTTTCACCCGCTTGCATTAGCGGGCTGCTTTTATGAAATGCAGTATGAGCCGTGCAAGAGAAGGCTTTACACACATTTTTTCTTTTTATGTTTGGAGCCTGGCTAAGTTTGGCATAGCCTGAGGTTTTAATGCCTATTGATCAAAGCTCCTTCTATCGGATACTCTGCCGGGGCCTTACTGTTCCGGAAGTTAGGCGTAGGAGGTTCTTAAAATAACGTGAATAATGTTTAAGGATAAAGTAGCAGAATTTTGTCATGTCGAGTGAATTTCGCAGAAAATTCGTATCCGCCCCCAACAATGTTGGCGGATCGAGACAGGCAAAATGACTTGTTTTCAGCCTGTCCCGCTACTGCGGGAATACATCACGCCTGTGGCGTGGCACTCCTTT